>CAYUQP010000003.1:0-174296 GCA_964447005.1 uncultured Bacteroidales bacterium | reverse complement strand
CGTGAACTACTCAATGTGTTTAATGCTGTGCCTAAAGAATGAAAAATTACGGTTATAACTTCTCAGTTACCGGTGAGCAAATGGCACCAGTATATTAATGAACCGACTCTGGCCGATGCGATTATGGACAGATTGTCAGGTTCTGCACACCGTTTTGAAATTAAAGGAGAATCGCTAAGAAGAAAATCAATAGAAAAAAATTAATATTTTTACCCTCATGTTGCCCTTTGAAATAGTGGCCTACTTTCGTCCGGAATCACTGGCCTAGTTTACACCGAAATAGGTGGCCTTGTTTGTCCGAAATAACCAGTCAAGGCACTGAGTGGATAAAACATGAAGATATCGACGAGACGATCACCAGCAAGGAGTTGAAGATTAAAGCAAAATCCGCCAATGTTTCCGGTTTACAAATCGCTGATTTATTGGCTTACCCGCTTTATCGATATGCTTTGAAGGTTTTTAAATTAAAGGATGATGGAAGGGAAACTTTTAATGAACAAATCATTGAAGTCATTAAACCTAAGATTTATAAAGGTGGAAGTAAAATAATGGGTTATGGGCTAAAATTGCTTCCTTAAGAAATGATCAATAAAAAACCCCGCGAACGGGGCAAAGGCTCTTTCGTCCTTCCACCTTCGGTTAACCGAATTAATGCAAAGATAATAATAGAATTTTAGAACTGGAAATTGATTTTAAAAGATACTATCAAGTTATTAACCACTAAAACTCACCCCTCCGCTCCTCTCAAAACCCTTTTCACCGAACTCAAAAGAGGTAACGAGAACAAAGGAACTTGGATTGAGGTGCCGGGATCTGACTGGCAACTTACGACCGACGACCGACAACTGACGACCGCCAACCACCGCCCTCCTTGCCCGAAGGGCATTTATTACTGTTGCCGGCGGGTTGTCAGAATGAATAAAATACCCCGGAGGGGTTTAACTGATCTATTTTGATCAGGTTACCGATGAGAGTTATCATTATGGCTTATTGGAATCGTGAGTATGCTAGAAAGTTTATAAGAGATTGGGTGATCAAAAACAGGAAGAAATGAGAAAAGCTTACTTTTAACCCGGAATAATAAAAAGCAGAAACCATGGCACTGGATATTATGCAATCCGCTGAGATCATCGAGGCGATGGAAAACTGGATTGAAGAAAACCGCCCGGAAGAAAAGATCAGGCATGAACTGGATATTGGATATAGAATCGAAGACCAGAGTGTTTATATCTTTGAGATCAGGCCCAGATGGGATAAACCGGAGATCTATCATGAATCTCCCATTGCCAAAACAACTTTTATTCATACAAAAAAACGCTGGAAAATCTTCTGGATGCCAAGCGATATGAAATGGCACGGATACGAGCCGAAAATGTTTGTAAAGACTATCCAGGAATTTCTTTCTATTGTAAAAGAAGACAAGTTAGGCTGCTTCTGGGGGTGATTCTCAATCTTAAAACAACACCAGTCATGGCACGAGCGACATTAAATTTTTTCGGTGGCTGCCGCAGGCAATATGTTGGGGAAATGATTCTCCTCCTCCGCCTTTGGCGGAGAGGCTGGGAGGGGGCGGAACGGCAATTACGAAAAAATTCAACCCTTTCAGGGTTGGTATCGTTGCAGGAGGCCATCTGCCGCGCGTTGCACTGCTATTCAAGTTCAAACCCTGCGGGTTTGGGGGGAACACACCTCCCCCGCATGGGGGAGGCCGGGAGGGGGCCGGACGGTCGGGAGGGGGCGGGAACTTAGTTCGTTGGTGTTCTGATAGGTAACAAGTTATATGTTATTAAAAAGCTGAAAATCAAATGCGATCGCCGAAAATATTATGTACCTTTACATTTGATTAATACCCGGTGAAATGAACAAGGTAATAATAATCTGGCAGGTTCTCTTTTTAGGACTTTCCTGTCAGGCATTTGCAAAAGCTGGCGTTGCCGATGGCGGGTTCGAATTCCTGTTAACCATAATCGGCTTCCTCCTATTAGTGACAGGATTATTCGCGGGAATCGAATATTTGATAAAAAACCGAAGGAATCTGTTCAACAGGTTCCATGCGTTTTTAAAAAAGGAAAATCTTAATTCCTGAAAACCCTGCCTGATCTTGCTGGTAAGTTTAAATTTTGATGATTTTCAAATAAATCATCCTTTTTGTACAGTTTTGAAGGCGACATCTGTATTCATGGTTATGATTTTCAAGATCATAATGGTTTAAGTGTGCTCACACAAATTGAGGAAGGAAATCTGGCACCCGGAATTGAGGAACCGGGATCGGATTGTCCATTGTCTATTCTACCGCCGATCGCCGACCGATGAACCATTCAGGATGTACTTTGTTTCGTTGTATGATATAAACTTTTTAAGAGAATCGGGATTTATAACAGAGATATAGAAGGAGCATCTATATGACATCACAGGAATGGAATGATCGGTACAAAGAAGGTAATCTGCCCTGGGACATCCAGGAGCCGGATGATAACCTTTTAAAATTGGTAGGCTCTGGGACCGTTACTCCTGGCAGGGCGCTGGAGATCGGTTGCGGAACAGGCACCAATGCCCTCTGGCTGGCCAGGCAGGGATTCAGCGTGCTGGGCGTGGATATTTCCCCGGAAGCCATCGAAATAGCAAACCAAAAGAAGGATGGCCAGCCACTGTCATGTGATTTTGCCGTAATGGATTTTCTCAAGGATGGGCATTTTACGCAGAAGTATGATTTCGTGTATGACCGGGGGTGCTTTCACAGCTTTCACGATGATAGCGAACGCAAGCAATTTGCCGCCCAGGTGAGCCGTGCTTTAGCGCCGGACGGGATCTGGGCCAGCCTGATCGGCAGCACGGAAGGCGCCCCGCGGGAAACAGGCCCACCGCGCCGGACAGCATTGGAAGTCATCGAAGCTATCGAGCCTTACCTGGAAATCGTGGAGTTGCGGTCAGTGCTCTTCCGGACTAACTATCCTTATGCTCCCATGGCCTGGCTTTGCATGGCACGGCAGCGGAAAGAACCTGCACAGCCGTCTACATCGGGTTGAAGCACCGAATCCAATGACAGGTCACCCTGTCGCTGCAAGCCTGCTCCATCCTAGTAGAAGAACATCCCGGGAGGAAGTTGGACAATTTTTCATGTACGATGGACGATGGACGATGGAACATTTGATTTTCGATTCTCGATGGTCGATTTGATTTTTCATTTTTTGATTTTTTGATTTTGTATTTTTGAATTTGTTTGGAATTTGGTGCTTGGTCCGCCCAGGCGGATGGAATTTGGCATTACTTATATGGAACAAAACGATAACAAAACTATTATTCGGCAATATGTAGAACGTATTGAGAACACCGGCGATGTGTCTCCAATCCGTGAATTCATTTCGGAAGACTATACAGAAGTATATGAAGGTGAACGCTACCAGATCGGCATACAAGGAGCGATAGATCACATCCTCGGGGTAAGGAGGGTCTTCCCGGATCTGATCCTGACAATAGAGAATCAAATAGCTGAAGGTGAATGGGTAGTGACCAGCTATTCTGTTACAGGAACATTCATGGATGAATGGTTAGGCATGAAACCGACCGGAAAACCCATAACCTTTACGGGTGTCAATGTCGATCGTATTTTAAATGGAAAAATAATAGAGCATGGAGGCGCTGCCAACATGTTCGAGCCCTTATTGAAAGCTGGCGTGATTGTCAAGAAATGAACCGGCACAGCCAAACTTTTTCCGCGTGGTGCACTGCTATTCACGTTCAAACCCTGCGGGTTTGGGAGGATTGCTCCTCCCCCGAATGGGGGAGGCCGGGAGGGGGCCGGGGGCCGAGAGGGGGCCGCAGATCGGGAAGGGTCGGGATGGCTGGGATGGAGGAAAGGATTGTCGATTGTCGATTTTCGATGGTCGATTTTCGATATGATTGAGAACGATTGACCGAAAACTACTGTTCACTGAATCCTTTACAAAATAAAACAACACTCCCAACTCAAGAACTCAATAACTCAACCTCAAAACTAAAAACTCAACACTCAAAACTAGGAAGTGGAGCTGGAGGGAGTCGAACCCTCGTCCAGACAGATAGCAGAGGTGCTTTCTACACGCTTATCCGCTTGTTGATTGTCGGGGCTGGTTCGGAAAACGGCACCCAAGGCCAGCCCTTATCTCCTTTATCTCGTCACGACGCCGGAGCTTCGTCATGACCAGCCCGAAATTGCGAGCGCCCTGCGGTCCGGTTGGAATCAGGCTTCTCCGCCGGCAGAACGTCCCGTCCCGAAACCTTGTCCCGGGATGAAGCCACAAACACTTGCGTGATTAGGCAGCGAGAGCGAAGTTTGTTTCGCCAGTTATTGTTTTGCAGATGATATTTACGAGCGTATCTGCAAGGCTCGACGTGCTTACACAACCACAAACCTGCTGTCAAAACCGGGCAGCCCCGAGAACTAGTTTTTAGTTTTTAGTTCTGAGTTTGAGTTTTTGAGTTTTTGAGTTGTGAGTTGAGTTTTGAGTTATTTGACAAAGAACTGATGGATGATGTAACAAATATCGTGCAAAAATACTTGAAAAATGTTGAATGTTGAAGGTTAAATGTAGAATGCGGGAATCTTTTATTAAGTTTGATTCGAATTAGAGTTTTCTGAATTGAATAATCATCCCGAATTCAACATTCAACATTCAACATTCAACATTATGAGAATCCCCGCCATAGTATTCTTTTCATTCCTGATCTTCACGGCTTTTCCCCAGTCATATATTCCCGGTTATCACACCAGGATCTCGGGCGAGGACCTCTCCTACCACGCTCCCCAGCCCGACGCCACCGTCTCGCTGCTGGTAAGATCAGAAGATTCCACCCGTTTCATCGAATGGGAAACCTCCCTAATCTCCTCTTCTCCAGGTCTCCAGGTCTCCTCCTCCCCTCTTCTCCTTCTCGCCGGCATCGACGTCAACCCCTCCGACCCGCACTCGTGGAAAGTCTTCGTCAACGACCGCGAAATGTTCACCATCTCCTCCCCTCTCGATACGATTAATAAAATCCTTACCTGGCCCGGGCCCGAAGGTTCCAGCCTGGTGTTCAAAGCCAAAGAAGTCGATAAATACGGGGATTTCATGGGCTACCTTTACTGCAACCTGCCCTCGTCCATGCTCGAAGCGGGAAAACCGGTGCGGTTCAAAGTAGTCGGCGAAAGCGCCGGCTCCCGGACCTGGTTCATGGTGTTCCGGTACGAAACCTCCGACAAGGTTAGGCTGATACCCGAACAGGCGGTGATGAAAGGAGAAAAAGGCAACTCCCAGGTGCTGCGGGCTGAGATCATCCGCTATGCCGATCCCATCGAAGCTAAGATCAGCGTTGCGGGCCGCAAGCTGACCCGGGAGCTGAATTTCGGATATAACGTGCTCTACCTGCCCGTGCCGCAGATCACCCGGGAAACAGGCTACGATTTCATCGTGAAAGCGGGTAAAGAAGTCATTGCGGACACCGCCTTCACGATCAGCCCGGTCACGCCGCGCACCATCTACCTGCTGCACCACTCGCACAACGATATTGGATACACCCACGTTCAGGACGAAGTGGAACGAATGCAGTGGGAGAACCTGGAGAAGGCGCTGGAACTGGGCGATGCGACAAAAGACTTTCCTGCCGGCTCGCAACTGAAATATTGCACGGAGGTGATGTGGGCCGTGGAATCGTGGTACGAAAAGGCAGGCCCGGAACAGAAACTGGCCCTGCAGGAAGCCGTTAAGGCAGGCACGGTCGAGCTGAACGGCCTCTTCGCCAACGAGCTGATTTCGCTGTGCGGCCCGGAGGAGCTCGACCGACTGCTGGAAGCGGGCCGACGGATCTCGCGCGAGTGCGGCGTGCCTTTGACCACGGCCATGATCACCGACATCCCTGGCTGGTCGTGGGCGCTGGTACCGGCACTGGCAAACAGTGGCGTAAAATACCTATCATTGGGCACCAACCGTGGCCACCGGATCGGTGATATCATCGAAGCCTGGGGCGACAAGCCGTTCTACTGGGTCTCCCCTTCCGGGGAAGAAAAAGTGCTCTCCTGGGTCCATGGCGAAGGCTATTCCCTGTTCCATACCGGGCTGGCTTACAGTGCCATCCACAAGCGCTTGCAGGAAGACCTTGTTTTCGGCTACCTGAAGAAGCTGTCGGATCAAAGTTATCCTTACGAAGAGGTGATGCTGCGCTATAATATCGGCTCCGACAACGGTCCGGTCGACGAAATGTTGCCGCTGGCGGTAAAGGATTGGAACGAGAAATACGTGACGCCACGGATCGTCATTTCTACAGTAGATGAAGCATTCTCGATCTTTGAAAACAAGTATGGAAATACGCTCCCGGAAGTTTCGGGCGACATAACCTGCTACTGGGAAGACGGCGCGTATTCCACCGCCCGGGAGACCATACAGAACCGCAGCAACGCCAGCCGGTTGGTCCAGGCACAATCCCTTTGGGCCATGTACAATCCGGCCGGCTATCCCGAAAACGATGCCAGGGCCGCCTGGCGTAACGTGCTTTTGTTCGACGAGCACACCTGGGGAAGCTGGAACTCGATCAGTGAGCCCGAGGTGCCTTTTACTCTGCAGCAGTGGGAGATAAAAAAGTCTTTTGCCACAGAAGCCGAGAAGCAGAGCAGGAAGCTGCTCTTCGACGCGCTGATCAGCAAAGCGCTCGGCGGCCCCGCCGCCGACGCCATCGAGGTGATCAACACCTGCGGCTGGGAACGCAGCGGCCTGATCACCATTGCCGGCAGCGCCACCGGAGAGGAAATCCAGGTAATGGATGAAGCAGGTACGATCATGCCAACCCAGCAATTGTCAACCAGCAACATTGCTTTCCTGGCAAACGACATCCCTCCTCTCGCTTCCAAAATCTTCAAAATAAAATCCTCACCTGCCAATGCCATAAAACAATTGAACAATAGAACAATCGAGCAATCCGACCAGATTGAAACCGGTCGCTTCATCCTTTCCATCGATCCTCAAACCGGATCTGTTTCTTCGCTGGTCGTCAAAAGAACCGGGAAAGAACTGGTAGATAAAAACAACCCCTACGGGATCAACGCGTACCTTTACGTCGACGGACGCATGCCCGACAATCCACTGAAAGCCAGGTTACTCGATGTCACTTTGGTTGAAAGCGGACCGTTGCTGACTTCGGTAAAACTGGATTACGAGGCGCTGGGATGCAAAAGCTTTTCAACTATGATCAGGATCATCGATGACCTGGAACAGGTGGAGATCATCAACACCCTGGACCGGGAAAAGGTCTACACTCCTGAGGCTGTGCATTTTGCGTTCCCGTTCAATATTCCCGGGGGAACGATGCGTTATGACCTCGCTCATGGTCATTGCCGCCCCGAAGCCGACCAGGCGCCCGGTTCCAATAAAAACTTCCTGGCTTTGGAACACTGGATCGACATCGCCAATGAAAACGGCGGTGTGACGGTCATCTGTCCGGATGTCCCGTTGTTTGAAGTTGGAAAACTAACTATGGATGAGATCGTCACCGGATGGATCGATTCGCTGCCCCCATCGCAAACTTTCTATTCTTACGTGATGAACAATTACTGGGAAACGAACTATGCTGCTGCGCAGGAAGGAAAATGTAGTATGTATTATGTAATAAGTCCGCATGAAGGTTTTAACGCCGTTAATGCTGAAAAACAGGCGATCGGAATACGGCAGCCACTGCTGAGCCGCAAAGGAGGCGGGTGGCAGAAATCGAAGGAACCTCTCTTAAGTCTTCAAAATAACGATCTGATTATCACTGCGCTTAAACCCACCGAACAGGGAAAGAATATCCTAGTTACGCTGTACAACGGCGGATCGAAAGAAGAAGAGCCGCTTTGGGAAAGTTCCGTAAAAACTGCAATAACTTGTGATCCGGACGGGTTTACGGAGATTTCTGAAAGCAAGCTCATTCCCCCTGGCGGGATCAGGCATTTCAAAATATCCATCAATAATTGATCGTTATTTGGTATCTTTGGTTTTTGCAAAAATTCATCATCATGAAAAAACTCTACACAACCCTCAGCATGGCAGTGATGTTCACCGCGCTGCTATCTTACACAGTTACAGCCCAGAACGCCTGGATCAACGAAATCCATTACGACAACAGCGGCACCGATGCCGATGAACTGATCGAAGTGGTGATCCAAAACGCAGGCAGCTATAACCTGGCCGATTTCGAAGTTGTATTATACAATGGAAACGACGGTACAAGCTATGATAACAAGACACTTGACCTGTTCACGACCGGGATGACCTCCAACGGGTATACATTTTACTGGTACAATTACACAGCCAACGGACTTTCCATCCAGAACGGTGCGCCTGACGGGATGGCGCTGAGCTACCAGGGCACCCTTATCGGAGGCCAGTGGTTAAGCTACGAAGGCGCCTTTCTTGCTTCTGACGGCCCCGCTTCAGGCCAGACCTCCGTCGACATAGGCGTCTCCGAAACAAACACCACGGCGGCAGGTGAGTCGCTCCAGCTTTCTGGCTCCGGATCGGGTTATGGCGATTTCTTCTGGCTGCCTCCTGCCGCTGCAACACCAGGACAGCTTAACAATAACCAGGACCTGGGAGGCGGGCCCCTTCCCGAACCTTCAAATTATCCCACTGCCTTTACCGGCAGCGTCCATAAGAACTCTATCACCATGACATGGGCTGACACAAGCGGGGACCAGCTTCCTTCGGGCTACGTGGTTTTCCTCTCAGATGAAGACAATATCGCTCCTCCGGTGGATGGGGTCCCCGTTGTAAACGATGATGATTATTCGGATGGAAAGGGTGCAATGAACGTAACCTTTGGCACGCAGACCTCCTTCTTTTATCCGTTGAATGGTGACACCGAATATTTCTTCGAAATTTATCCTTATACAAACGGTGGTGTCAACATCAATTACAAAACCGACGGAACCGCACCTTCAGTTACAAAAACCACATCCCCGATGGTTCATTACGAAGGCTTTGAATCCAATTCATTCGGTGCCTGGACGATGCTCAGCGTGGCAAGTGATAAGGACTGGGAGGTGGTGAACTACGGCGGCGCCTATTCGACCACCTTCTTCACCCAGATGAACGGCTACGATGAAGATGCGCCCAGCAACGACTGGCTTATTTCTCCTGCACTTAACCTTGACGCATATGAAAATGAAGCACTAGAATTCTTCACAATTTGGAAATATGGCGGCACCGATGCAGAGTTAATGTTAAAATATTCAACCGACTATACTGGCGGCGATCCCACACTGGCCACCTGGACCGAGCTGAGTTTCATTAAACCTCCGGCCCAGGATACCTGGACCTCATCCGGCGATGTGCCGCTGGTGGCCATTAACGGCTCCAACGTGCATCTTGCATTCCAGTACCTCAGCAGCGGTGATCCCCGTCGCTGGGGCGTCGATGAGATCATGATCGCAGGTAATGAATCGGTTGGCATGGATGAAATGAAAGCCAACACCAACCTTATTTATCCGAATCCGAACAATGGCAGTTTCCAGGTTATGATCCCCGGAAAAGAAGAATTGATGGTATCTATCTTTACGGTATCGGGGCAGTTGGTCACTGAACTAACGATCGAACCCGGTGAACATACGATCTCACTCAAGGATATTTCGGAGGGGACCTACCTGGTGCGTTACAGCAGTAAAGACGGGAAACACATGGGTTCCGACATCCTGGTTATAAATTAGGCGTTCAGTTAAGCTTAAGCACGTATTGCAGGCTGATATTTCTAGGCGGCTGAATGTCACCCGGCCTGCCCATGTATTCTTTGTTAAAGATATTTTTAACGAAAAGGCTTATTGAGGAGGAGGGCGTGGCCTGCCAGCCGAACCTGAAATCCAGGACCACGGCGCCCTGGTCATTCTCCTGGCGGTATTCCTTTAACCCGGGAAAGATCTCCTGGCCAAGGATGGCTTCCTCGAACGCCGCGTCGATCCGCTCCATGAAACTCTGGTAAACCAGCGTCAGGCCGGTATTGAACTGTCCGAAGACCAGCCCTGCATCCGCCTTTACCGAGTGCTTGTACCGGTATTTCAAAATATCATTCTCCAGCGTGTCTGACGAAAGATCAACCGGGTCCATCCAGGTGTAGCCTGCGAAACAGGTCATCAGCACTTTGCCTATCCTGCCATTGCCTTCCACCGAGAGATCGATTCCCGCGATGTGCGCCGCCCCGGTGTTGAGTGACTTGAACCCGAGATTATCCAGTGTTGGTACCTGGTTGCTGTCGGAAAGGTAGATCCCGAAAGTGAATTCCATCATGTCCTGGTACTCGGTCCAGAATCCTGCCAGGTCGGCAAAGCCTTGCCACTGGCCAAAACTAAACCCTTTTCGGATACCTGCTTCCGCGCTCCAGCCCGATTCAGGCTCCAAGCCCGGGTTCGGGAAGATGTTCAGGCTGCCCACGCTGGTGGCCGTATATTTTTCAGCCATCGAGGGATAGCGGTAACCCTGGCCGAAAGAGGCCCTCAGGTAAGTGTTCCTGGCCGCTTCGTAGTTGATCCCGGCGCGGATCACCGGTTTGGAGCCGGCGTCGGAATCCAGCCTGTAGTATTCCCATCTTAAGCCCAGGCTGGCAGACAGCTTTTCCAGGAAACGCCGGTCGGCCTGGGCATACAGCGCAAAGGTCGACCCGGTGTGGTCACCGTAGAGAGAAGAAGTTCCGATGGTGTAAGATGAAACAATCCCGGCGGCCAGGTGCGTCTTCTCCCTGAAAGCCCTCTGGTACTGGTATTCCCCATATAAATAATCGGATCCGTTATTTTTACCGGGATCATCCGGAAAGCTGTTGTTCACCGTGAAATAACGGGTTAACAGGTTGTGTTTTCCTTTGTTTTTATCAAAATAAATAACATAAGGATCAGCATTGAAACGGAAGGCATCGGTGGACGAAACAGACGCTTCATTCTGGATAAAGGCCCCTGAATCGGCGTCGGTCCAGAGAAGAAAGTCGGAAGATTTTTGAAAATGAATGCTGGTGCGGAGCCCCGTGCTGAGCCCTTTGATCCGTGGAGAATTGTATCTCATGCTCCCGGTAAAGCGGCCATAACGCTGGTAATTATCCGTCCTGTACCCTTCATCCGCAAAACCATTGATGCCTAGAGTAATGTCAAACGGACCGGCCTTTCGCAGGTGACTCACTTTGATCCCTCCGAAAAACGGGACCCCGTCCCACCACCAGCTTAATTCTTCGCGGGCCGGATCAGTATAAAAACCGGCACTGACATTTACATTGGTTTCAGGGGTTTCACCCGGCGTCGCCGTTCGCATATTGATCACGCCATTCAGTGCCGAAGAACCATACAAAGCAGAAGAAGCTCCTTTGATCACTTCCACCTGGCCTGTCAGCTCGACGGGAATAAAATTCCATTTGACGTCGTTCACATCGCCGGTAAGCATCGGCAAGTCATCCACCAGCATCATCACCCGGCTGCCGGCACCGTAGGAATAGCCGCCGCCACCGCGGATGTTGGCCTGTCCGTCCATGACATCCACTCCGGGAAGCAGCCGCAGGGCTTCATCCAGCTGGAAAACATTCTGCTGCCGGATAAACTCCGGCTTGAGCACTTCCATGGAAACGGTCACATCCGACAAGCGCTGTTCATAGCGCGAAGCGGACACAACAGCAGTATTAAGTTGAACAAGCAATGGCTGAAGCTTAATATCCAGTATGACCGACTCGCCTGCCTTTATGCTGATTTGCTGATAGTTAATTTTATATCCTATATACCTGAAGGCGATCGTATGTTCACCCGGTTGCACCTCGAGCCTGTAGCGGCCTTCCTCATTTGTGGCGGCTCCGTTGATACTGTCCAGGACAATATTGACCCCGGGCAGCGGGGAATAGTCTGTAGCATCAACAACCTGCCCTTTAATTTCTGCCTGTTGAGAAAATATAGTAAAAGAGAACAGGAGAAATAAAATGAAGATTACAGATCTCATGGAACTGCTCGAGAATAAAGCAGTTGTGAGATTCACGCGGAGAACTATAATATTTTGACCGGGAACTTTCAATGATCCGTTCTGATCATCCTGCCGGTGTGTTGCCAGGCAGGAGAATTCAGGGAATAGAAATACAAGCCGGGCAACAACGATTCGCCGTTGAACAGGACAGTATTTTCGCCCCTTTCGGTAAGGATCTCTCTTTTATGGCAGACCCTTCCGTCAGGTGAATAAACAGTAAAGGTGACTGACTGCTTCGATCCGGAATAAAAAGTGAGGCGGGTTTCGCTTTTAAACGGATTGGGAATATTTTGAAGCTCCTGTACCAATAGATTATTTTCTTCTTCAGCACCTGAATCATCGACCACCTGAATGCTCAGGGAGGTTGAATCCACTACGGTGGCCACTTTCACAGGGGTATTAAAAATTATCACGTACACATCCACCGTGATTTTCAGGGGATAAACACCTGCTGATTGCGGGTATCCCTCCATGATAACGCAGTAGTATTCCCCGGCATTGAATATACTGTCGGGTGTGTTGCTTTGCCAGGCGAGCCCTTCAGGCAGTCCTCCGACTCCCATTAGCTTAACATGGTGAAGGTTGACCTGGGTGCTGTCAGGAGGGACATAATAAACAGCAGGAGGCTTAATAGTGGCCACCTGGCTGTAAAACTGGCTCAGGAAAGCCATTTCGAGTGAGTCAGGACATACCTGGCCATTGTTTTCGGGATCGGGGCATTCCTCCGGCGTCATCGGCTCGCATTGCGGGAATGCGTTTAAAGAGATCAAGGTGAACGGGATCAGGAGAATAAGGAGGAGATAGATTTTTTTCATATTATTGAGATTTGAGGATAAAATTAATATAAAAATCTCAATATGACCTCACCCCCTGGCCCCCTAACTCTCCTCAACCTCACCCCCTGGCCCCTGACTCTCCTCAACCTCACCCCCTGGCCCCCTCTCCAATTTGGAGAGGGGGGAACAGGGGGCAGGGGGTAAAGGGGGTGAGGTTGGTTGGAGTGTTATAGATTCTCTGCCAGAAACTTCTCCATCGCGCGGTAGAAGTCAAACCGGTTCTCCTGGTTGTAGAACCCGTGGCCTTCGTTGTCCTTCACCATGTATTCCACCACGATGTTGCGGGCTTTAAGGGCTTCGACCATCTGGTCGGATTCGGCTTTGTTCACCCTCGGGTCATTGGCACCCTGGGCGATGAACAACGGGGTGCTGATCTTGTCGGCGTTGAGCGCGGGTGATGTAGCGGCCATCTGGAGACTGTCGGTGGCAGGATTGCCGACCATTTCGTACATCATCTGCAGGTAAGGTTCCCAATATGGCGGAATGGTTTGCATAAAGGTGAACAAGTTGGAAACGCCTACGTAATCAACTGCAGCCGTGTACAGATCAGGCTCTTTCACGATGCCCTGCAAGGTGGCGTATCCGCCATAGCTTGCTCCGTATATCACCAGCCGCTCGGGATCGGCAATGCCTTTTTCGATAAGCCATTTCGTGCCGTCCGTGATATCATCCTGCATTTCCAGTCCCCACTTCTTGAAGGAAGCTTCCCAGTGCTTCCTGCCGTAGCCTGTCGAGCCGCGGAAATTCATCTGGAACACGGCATAGCCGCGGTTGGCAAGGAATTGTATCTCCGGGTTGAATCCCCAGTAGTCCCTGGCCCAGGGGCCTCCGTGCGGGTTGACGATCACGGGCAGGTTCTTTGCCGTTTCCATTGTGTAGCCTTTGGGCAGCGTAAGGTAGCCATGGATCGTGAGCCCGTCACGCGACTGGTATGTCACGGGAAGCATGTCGGCCATCTCCTTTTCATCCAGCCAGGGGCTTACATCCGTAATTTTGGAAAGTTTATCGTTCGGACGGTCATAAATGTAATAAGCCCCAAGGGATTTATCGCTGTATGTTCTCACGATCATCTTGTCTTCTTCGTCGGTAATTGCCGTTATGGCAATTTCATACTGCCCCAGCTCTTTCTGTATCCGTTCCACCACCTGGCGGGATTCCTCGTCAAAGAAATGCCTGTTCCGCTTGTCGGAAAAATAATTGGCCGCTGTGATGACCTTTCTTTTCCTTGAATAGGCAATATTCTCGACGTCATATTCCTGGTTTTCATAGAGAACCTCCAGTTCTTTGCCGTTTTTGATATCGAACACCACGGCGGCGGTTTTATCCCTGCCCAGGTTTGAAATGGCATATACGTTTTTATTGTCAAAGGTAAAGAACATGGGCGCCACCGTTTCCTTGAAGCTGGTGGTCAGTACCGGCACAAATTCGTCTTTCTCCGTTTCACGGTAAAGCAACTGGGTGTTTATGCCATCCACAATGGCTGTGGCAGCGCGCAATTTCCCTTCATGATCGAAGATCCAGCCCTGGATGTTGCCTGGGTTTTCAGCCAGCATTTCCATGTCGCCGGTCTTCAGGTTCAGCCGGTACGGATCAAAAACCTGGGGATTCCGTTTGTTCAGGCCAATGATCACGTATTCTGGATATTCAGGCAGGTCATCGATGATCTCGGTTCGCACGCCTTCAAAATCAGTATAAGCGATCGGGTTTGTACCATCGACATTTACGCCGTACAGCCTGAAATTCTCATCACCGCTCTGGTCTTTCAGGTAAAGAACCTGGTAATCATTCGGCCAGAAATAGCCCATAATGTCGCGGTCCGTTTCGGAGGTGAGCCTCATGGCTGAATCCGCACCGATCTTTTGCACGAAAATATTCATCCGGTCCTGGTACGGAGCTTTGTATGAATAATAAGTTCCTCCGGGGCTGATCTGGTACCCGGTTTTATCAGGATTCTTAAAAAAATCTTCTAAAGGTATCTGTTTAGCTTTCATAACTTTAGGTTGTGGTTGCTCACATCCGGCCAGTATCATCAATACGAATGCCGAAAGAACAAGCATCATCGGTAATTGTTTTGGTTTCATCTCTTTCTTAGTTTAAAATTATTTACAAAAATAAAAACCTGATGAAACCGGTTCTCATCCAGTTTACGAATGGCTCGTCCGGGTTAATAAGCAGAAATAAAAGGTTGACGTCACTGACGGATGAACATACAGGACCTGAACTGTTTACCGTTCATTCCCGATAATTGAAGGATATAGGCCCCCGGTGAAAGGGAAGCTGTCTCGAGAAGTCCATTTTCCTCCAGCCTTCCGCTCATGACCATCATGCCTGATTGGCTGCAGATGAAGAAATTATAAGATTTTTCCATACCCGGGCCTGTGATCCGCAATTGATCCCTGACCGGGTTGGGAAATACCCGGAGATCCGGAATAAGCCCGTTATCGTCCGTTGCAGTGTAAGTCGCTGTACGAAGACAGGTGTAATAATTTCTAAATCCGTCGAAATTGCTCAGGCTGAGGTTGCCGAGGATCATCTCTTCAGTGAAAAGGCCGGATAAAAGCAGTTCATCCTGCTGGTTCAGGCTGATGGAGTGGATGTTTGCACGGGTCCCCGAGATCTGTTCCCCCCAGAGGATACTGCCCGAAGCATTGTAGCTTACGATAAATATCTCCCTTGATCCGCAACAAAGCGTATACGGCAGCACGACTTCATCAAAATGAATTGAATCCAGGTAATGACCGGCCAGGAAAAGGTTGCCGTAACTATCGGTTTCAATATCGACAACCTGGTCGCTGCTGAAACTGTGGGCATGGCGCGCCCATGCAAGCTTCATGGTAGCGTCGTACCTTGCAATATAAATATCCTGGTTAAATTCGCCCGCCGTAAAGATTTTAGCCCCGAAAGTGATCGTTTCGCTGAAATTACCGGCAATGTAGAAATTCCCGGAAGGAGCCGCAATCACATTGATTTCAGGTGTCAGATAGGTCCCGTTGAGCTGGAAAACATGGTCGAGTTGTCCGTCGGCAAGAAACCTGGCCACGAAAACGCCGACCGGATTATCCGTTGTGAGCGTAGTATCACCAATGGTGAAATTATAATAGTAGGAACCGGCAATCAGAACATTTCCGTCGGTGTCGCAATCGGCAGAATAAACCTGATCACTTGAAGAGCCTCCTGCGGCAACAACCCATAAAAGGTCGCCGTCAGCCGATAAGCGGGCCGTGAAAATGTCGGATGCCTGCGCATTCACCAGTGTCGTGTCGCCAAATAAGATTTGATCATAAAAATAACCGGAAATGATGATGTTCTGCTCATCGTCCAGTGCGAGGGCCGTTATAAAATCGGCCATTGGTCCGCCTGCCCTGAATGACCAGAGAAAGTTCCCCGCGGGGCTTATTTTGGCCACGAAAAGGTCCTGGCTGCCATAAGAAGCATACGTATCGGGGCCAATCTGCGTATTCCCGTAAAAATAACCGGCAACGACCGCATTACCCTCCTCATCGCATCTGACTTCATGTATGTATTCGTCATTTGTCCCTCCGATCCGGGCCGTCCAAGCCGGTTCACCGGTTTCGGAATGCCGCACCAGGAACACATCGGTGCCTCCAGCGGAAACCAGTGATTTATTGCCAAACTGGGCCGTATCCCTGAATTCACCCGACATGTAGAAGGTGCCGTCGGGGCATGCAGCAAGACTCGACCGGGTTTCGGTTGTATTCGGCGGGTTCCCGCACTGGCTGGCCCATTCGAATTCGGGCAACTGGGCAAATCCCGGGATTAACGCCAAAGCCATTATGGATAACAGTGCCTGTTTCATCATTATGATTTAAGACGACAAATATAGATAATTATATATTAGATGTTAATAATAAGGTATTTATAAGGCTTCCGTTAAAAAGGCTGTATCAATGTCTGTATTCCATCAGGTAACCATTCTGAAGATTCCAACTCCAACGGGTAAATCCGTTGGTTCCTGTTTTTTTTCGGGACTCCAACGACTAAAGCCGTTGGTTTAACCTCACCCCCTGTCCCCCTCTCCAAATTGGAGAGGGGAAATAGGGGGCAGGGGGTAAAGGGGGTGAGGTTGTCGGAACCGACGAATTTACCCGTCGGAGTTTCGAAAAATATGGAAAAGTAATGGACTTTTAAATCAGTCTCTTCACTCCTTCATGCGGCTTTCCATTTCCTGGTACCTGAGATAATCCTCTTTATCATCCAGGATATAAGCAATGGTTTTCAGTGCCTGTACCGTTTCAAGGGAACCGGGGTCGCCGGCCAGGGCCATTTCGAAATAATCCCTGGATAGTTTAAAATTGTCCGTCGCCCCGTTCAAAAGGATTTGATATTGCTGGTCATCTGCCGTTTTACCGGCGGTTTCAAGTAACTCTTTGCCTTTGGAATAATACAGCGCGCCCAGGTTGAATAGGGCTATGGACTGCTGGGGATCCAGGCTGAGGATTTTCAGGTACACTGTAATGGCTTTTTCGCGGTCAGTCTGTTCAAGCAACGAAGCATAACCGGTCAGCAGCCGGGTATCATCAGGACTGGTACTGAGTTCCTGCTCGAAAGCATGGACAGCTTCTACATAAAGGTCATTATCGTCCAGGTAAAGGTCCAGTTTCAGGTCACGCAGATCCCGCATGGCCTGCCGGTACTGGTTCTCCATCTGCCCTACTCTTTCGGGTGACAATTTGACACGGATCGTATCAAAGCGCGCATGTTCGCTTTCAATGAGCTTTACACCGCGCTGAATATCCTGCAACGAATTCCTTACATTTTCCGGTTTATGAATGACGGCCAGGCGGTAAAAAACATAGGCCATCAGGAAGTCAGGCTCCGCCGGCAATTTATCCGTGTAAAGCTTCTCGGATTTAAGAAAGTATGATTCGGCTTCGCTGTACATCCCTTTATGAAGATATACCTGTCCGAGAAGGTCGGAAACAAGGTAGGTTTCCCTGATCTCACGGGCTGCCAGGAGATAGTGTCCGGCCCTGTCGAGTAATTCGTTGGCAGCAATGCCCTTTCCAGCCAGATGGTTATATTCGTTCAGGGAAATAAGGCCTTCCTGGAGTAAAGGATGGTGCAGATTCTTTATCTCCAGGTCGATCTGCTGCCATTGGGTTCCATTATCGTATCCAAGGCTTGATTTAAAATCTTTGTATGATAAAAGTATAGCATCCTTGTATTGTTTTTGCCTGGATTGATCATCACCGGCAAGAACCTCACGGTGTATCCTCAGGTAAGTCAGGCCTCGGTAATAGTAAGCCTTGCATAACATATCAGGCGACAGGGTTTTATCCCGGGTGACGGCACGGTTAAGGTATTCCAGGGCTTCCTCGTAATTTCCCGATGTAAAATTCTCCATGCCTTGCTGCAGGTCATCGGTATTAACCTGGGCGTGAAGGTTCCACCCCCCGAACATAATCAAAAAGAAGATGATTTGAAAGCCGGCTCGCATCAGCCTGGTCAGTTATCGGTTGGATCGTCGGGAAACTTGACCCAGTGGGCATAATCTGCGCCCAGCCTGCGCAGTGCGCGGTTCCACATCATCGAAGGGGTAATTTTCAGAAGGTCATCGGCTGTGAGGCTGGACACCACCCATGAGTTTCGCTCCAGTTCCTCTTCCAGTTGATTCGGTGACCAGCCGGAATATCCTATGAAGAACCTGATCTGTGATGGTTTTATCATGGAAAGGCCGATCATTTCACGGATCCTTTCAATATCGCCACCCCAGTAAATTCCCGGAATGATCTCCATGCTGTTTTCCACCTGCTCGCCAAGGGTGTGGATGAAGAAAAGGCTGTCACCCTGCACCGGCCCACCGAGGTATATCTTCGAATTGAAATCCGGAAAATCTTTCACCACCTCATTGAACCTTGCCTTGATCGGTTTATTCACGATGACACCAAACGTACCTTCTTCATTATGCTCTGCTAAAAGAATGACCGACCGCTTGAAAAAATAATCCAGCAGGAAAGGCTCGGAAATAAGGATCTTACCCCTGGCCGGTTTGATGTTATTGGTCTTTATTTTCAGCAGTTCGTGAATATCTTTCATTTTGAAGGCACCGTTACGGGATGCACCCGAATTGATTACTTTTGAAATCTAAAATTACAAAAATAATACCAGCCTGATGAACAGGACGGATAACTTTTCAAAGTTTCTTGATCTAAGGAAGCAATTCAGCTACTTTTCCTATGACAGTTATGCCTGGAAAATTGAGGAGGATAAGCTTGAAATAACCTATTCCTTCTCACTTTCCGGAAAGTACAGGTTTGAACCACGCATAAGCATTCCTTACAAATCGGAAATTTTTCGACCAATTGACAGTTTGTCATCTTCGGTGATGGATTGCCTTGTTTTCCATACCGGCGTGATCGAACTGATCAGCTACTGGAAAGCGGCATGCCCTGAAAAACTCATTATCAGGCCTTTCAACATGACGGAAGCACAGGTTGGGTTCTGGAAAAACGTTTATTACCAGGGGCTGGGAGAATTCTTCTACCTGAATTCGATCGATATTGCACCCGATCAGTTCATGACAGTTCTCATAGAAGGGGATTCCGCAGCCGGCCCGGTTTTCCCGGAGATGAAAGGCGGCAGCCTCATTCCCGTAGGCGGAGGAAAGGATTCTGCAGTAACGATGGGACTACTGAACCGGACAGGACTGAACTGGCTGCCCATGGTTATCAATCCCGGTGAGACGACACGCAATGTCATCAGTGCTTCAGGGAAAGACCCCGGAGTATCGGTGGAAATTTCCAGGGAAATCCACCCGGAACTGCTCAGGCTGAACCGGGAAGGATTCCTGAACGGGCATACGCCCTTTTCAGCACTGCTGGCTTTTTACGGGCTGCTGGCTGCCTATCTGACAGGCAGGAGCGAAATCGTTCTTTCGAATGAATCCAGCGCCAATGAAGCCACCGTCCCGGGCACTTCCATCAACCACCAGTATTCCAAATCCCTCTCGTTTGAAGCTGATTTCAGGGATTATGTCAGGCAGTTCATCTCAGAAGAATTCAATTATTTCAGCCTGCTGCGCCCGTTATCGGAGCTTCAGATCGCCGGGCTGTTCTCGCAAATGCCGCAGTATCACCGGCATTTCAGGAGCTGCAACGCAGGAAGCAAGACGGGCTCATGGTGTGGAAAGTGCCCAAAATGCCTCTTCACCTTTATCATTCTTTCCCCGTTTCTCTCCCCGGATAAACTGTCAGCCATCTTTGGAAGGAACCTGCTCGATGACCCTTCCCTGGCTGTAATTCTGGAAGAGCTTACCGGCACCAGGGAAACGAAACCATTTGAATGCATTGGCACCACAGATGAGGTCAACCTGGCCCTCGAACTAAGCGCCGGGATGTACGAGCCGGGCAATCTTCCCTGCCTGATCGCGAAACACAGGGAACAAATGGGCAGCAGCACACTGTCTGCAATAAATTTTAATGCGGTGATGAGAAATATAGAGGGCGATCATTTCGTTCCTGCAAAATATATGAACCTGTTGAAGGAAGCCATTCAATGACCGACCTGCTATCTCCGCTGCTCAAAGAAAGGAAAACACTGCTGCTTGGTTTCGGGCGGGAAGGACAGTCGACCTTCCGTTTCTTAAAAAAACATTTCCCGGAACATCCGGTAAGCATAGCCGACCGGGACCCGGATCTGCATGCCAGAGCAGCTGATTTGCTTACCGGACAGGGACTTACGCTTCACCTGGGTGAAAATTACCTGGACTCACTGAAGCACTATCAACTGATCATCAAAAGCCCGGGCGTAGGGCTTCCCGCAGATGTTCAGCCGGCGCCGGGCACTTTAATCACTTCACAGACCCAACTGGTCCTGCAGGCTTACCACCGGCAGATCATTGGCGTGACAGGCACAAAAGGGAAAAGCACCACCTCGAGCCTCATTTACCATTTGCTCGATACTGCCGGTATTCCCGCCGCCCTGGTCGGAAATATCGGCCGGCCCCCATTTGATTACCTGGATAATGTCAATCCCAAAGACCGTATCGTTTTTGAGATGTCGTCGCATCAACTGGAAGATACCATGCTGGCGCCACGGATCTCGGTCCTGCTGAACCTGTTCCCGGAGCACCTCGACCGCTACCCTTCACTGGAAGCTTACTACAGCGCCAAGATGCGAATTTTATCAGGACAACTCGATGACGACATTTTCATCTTCAATGAAGATATCCCCGGCATTACAGTCAGGATAAGGCAAATAAACGCGAAGAGAGCGTACTATTCGTTTTCGTCAGGTTTGAAAGTAAAGAACGGATGTTACATTTCCGGCAATCAGATCATCCTAAGCCAGGAGGGGCGGGAATCGGTGTTCGTTGAATCGACGGATCATTTTCCTCTGAAAGGCGACCATAACCTGATGAATATGATGGCTGCACTGCTGGCGGCACGTCTGGCCGGGGCTTCCGATGATCACATCCGGCAGGGGCTGGCCACTTTCCAGGGATTGGAGCACCGGCTGGAATATGTGGGGGAATACAGGGGTATACATTTCTACAATGATTCCATTGCCACGATTCCTGAGGCGACCATAGCCGCGGTAAAAGCGCTGCCTGCGACAGATACGCTTATACTTGGAGGATACGACAGGATGCTTGATTATTCCGGGCTCATCGATTTCCTTGAGCAATCCGGGGTGATTAATTTTATTTTTACCGGACAAGCGGGTAGACGCATGCTGGAAGGATTTAAAGCTGCCGGAAAGCCGGATAAGAACCTATTCTGGACAGATAATCTGACAATAGCATGCGAGAAGGCACTTGAAGTGACCTGTAAAGGAAAGATTTGCCTGTTATCGCCTGCCGCGGCTTCCTATGATCAGTTTAAAAACTTCGAGGAAAGAGGCAAGGTGTTCAAAAAATTGGTCAAAGTAGAAGACATCAAATAAAAACCAAGAGGCTGGCTTAAAGTCTGAGCAGCCTCTTGTTGTTTCATTCAGGATTTACTTCCTTTTTGGGAGTTGTTTTTGCTTTCGGGGCAGATTTCTTTTTTGCCGGTTTTGCTTCAGTTTCCTTGTGTACTTCCACGACCGGGGCTTCAACCTGCGGAACTTCGGCTTCTGCTTTTGGCTTGGCCTGTGCTTTCTCCTTCACCGGTTTTACCGGTTTTTCTTCTTTTACAGCAACGACCGGGGCAACCCGGGTGGTCTTTCTACGCGGCCTTCTGACGCCGAATGATTTGATGACGATCTTTCCGCGCCTGCTTTTTTTATCACCTTTTCCCATATTATGAGTTTTTTGATTATTTAATGATTGGTCAACAAATTTAATAAAAACATTCCGGCTTGCCAAATCAAGAAAAAGATTTACTTTTGCACCCTAAATCAAAATAAGGTTATCGTATATGGCTAAAAAACAGGATAAAACCGAAGGTGGTATAGTTGCTGTAGAAGAAGCGCTGAGTAAAACAGAACGTTTTATTGAAGAAAATCAAAAACTCCTCACCATCATTATTGGAGCTATTGTTGTCGTGGTGCTGGTATTCTTTGGATTCAAGCGTTTTTACATGGCCCCGAAGGAACAGGAAGCGAAAGAGCAGATGTTCATGGCTGAACGTTATTTTGAAACCGATTCACTGCAGCTTGCCCTTAACGGTGACGGCATGTACCCCGGATTCCTTGATATCATCGATGATTACGGTATGACCAAAGGCGCTAACCTGTCAAAATATTATGCAGGCATCAGCTACCTCAGGCTGGGAAACTTCGAGGAAGCGATCGATTACCTGAAATCCTTCAAGGGCAAGGACCATATCCTCGGGCCGATGGCGAAAGGAGCAATTGGCGATGCTTACATGGAATTGAACGAAACTTCCAAAGCAGCCGGTTATTACCTTGATGCGGCCGATTTAAAGGAAAATGAATTTTCCACGCCTCTATTCCTGATGAAGGCCGGAATGGCTTACGAGATCATGAAAGATTATGACAAGGCCTTATCTGTTTACGAAAGGATCAAGTTCAAATTTCCGACCAGCCAGGAAGCCAGGGAAATCGATAAATATATTGCCCGGGCAAAAGGCATGAAATAGATCTCTTATCTTTTTGTAATTTAGCTTCCATATGAAGGAAGCGCTCCACATTATTTATTTCGGGACCCCTGAATTTGCGGTTGATCCGCTTGACATTCTAGTCAGGAATGGATTCACAATTGCCGCAGTGGTCACAGCACCGGATCAGCCCGCCGGTCGCGGACGTCAGATCCAGGCTTCCCCTGTCAAGCTTTACGCGCTGGAACATAATATTAAGGTATTACAACCTGAGAAACTGAAGAATCCCGAGTTTATAGCTGAATTGTCTGCCCTGAATGCCGATCTGTTCATTGTGGTGGCATTTCGCATGCTTCCTGAGATCGTCTGGCAGATGCCGCGCCTTGGTACGTTCAACCTGCATGCGTCACTTCTGCCACAGTACCGTGGCGCCGCTCCCATCAATCATGCGATCATCAACGGTGAAACAGAAACCGGGCTGACGACGTTTTTCCTCAAACAGGAGATCGATACCGGGGATATCCTCTTGAGGGATAAGATCGCGATCGGCCCTGAGGAGACCGCCGGCGAACTGCACGACCGCATGAAAGAAGCGGGGGCCGGGCTGGTGATCAAGACTGTCCGGGCGATCCTCGCCGGCAACACGACCGGGACCGGGCAGCATCTTTTGTCTGATCCTTCCGTGCCGTTAAAGCCGGCCCCGAAAATATTCAGGGACGACTGCAGGATCGACTGGGGAAAATCCACTCTTACCATATTTAACCTGATCAGGGGGCTGAGCCCCTACCCTGCTGCCTTCACCACATTCACCGATCCTGCAGGAGCAGAACACATTATTAAGATCTACCGGAGCAGGCCGGTAACGGAACCCTCTTTGTTACCTCCTTCCAGCCTTATCACTGACGAAAAAACAAAAATCCTGGTCGCCACTTCCGATGGAATGATTGATATTCTGGAACTGCAGCAGGCCGGAAAAAGGAAAATGCTGACCGAAGAATTCCTCCGCGGATTCAGGATAAATTCTGACTGGAAGGTGGGGTAAGAGTATAAAAAACATCCGCTTTCCTTACTCTAACGGTGCTTTACAGGCTTAAGTTATTAACAAAAGCGTGGTTTTATTAACATTTTGCAGCATTTACGGGCTTTTCCCTTGACTTTTTTTCTGTATAGCTTAATTTTGTTGCGTTTTATGTAATGTTTAATTTAAAAAACCTACAAACATGAACAAAGCAGAATTAATCGATGCAATGGCAAAAGAAACCGGAATGACCAAGGCTGATTCCAAGAAGGCTCTCGAGGCTTTCGTCAGCAGCACCCAGAAAGCGCTTAAGAAAGGCGACAGGGTTGCTCTCGTTGGTTTCGGATCATTTTCAGTTGCCAAAAGGGCTGCAAGAAAGGGCAGAAACCCGCAGACTGGAAAAGAAATCAAAATCGCTGCAAAGAAAGTTGTCAGATTCAAAGCTGGCGCCGATCTTTCCAACACAGTGAAATAAACTTCCTTTTCGGAAAAGCAAAAACCGGTTTCGTTTCGGCGAAACCGGTTTTTTATTTTAACTCACCTTCCTGTACCAGGAAACGGTAAGGCAACAAAGCATCCGGTCCCGCGTAATCCACACCGATCCGCCGGCCGGTGATAATTTTTTCCTGCATTAGAAGACCCCGGTCTTCCACCCATATCTTGCTGCCCATCAGGTCAGTCCCGGTGTGGGAATAATGAATGCCCAGCAGGCTGGACACTTTGCCCGGGCCTGATCCCGAACCGGGCGCCAGTTTGTGCTTTCCCGTTCTTTCCAGCATGATCCCGAACCCTTCGACCGGCAGGACTCCCCTGATCAGCACGGCATGCGGAATACCGGTCCCGTTGGTCACAATGTTGAACAAGGAATGGATGCCATAACACAGGTAAACATAGGCCGTCCCTCCTTCGGCGTACATCACTTCGGTCCGGGCCGTGCGCCGGTTCCCGTAAGCATGGGAGGCCCGGTCGGTAATCCCTTCGTAAGCCTCGGTCTCAATAATGATCCCTCCTGTGACCCCGCCGTCAAAATCCGTGAACAGGTATTTCCCGATGAGCTCCCTTGCAATCTGCACCACATCCGGGCGGATATAAAATGATCTGTCTAATTTCATGACTTCTATATCCTCATTCTGAACTGTTTCCGCCAGGCATACCTTAAACTGTCGTCGCGGGAAATGCTCCCTTTGTCTTCAAGCCAGCGGATCACCATTAGTATTTGTTTCTCACTGTAATTCCCTGCTTCATGGACCAATTCCGCCAGGGTGAGCGACCGGTCCTTAAGCAGCTCCCTGATCCTGTCGCTGATCAGATTGAATTCCATCTCATTGAGGTTCATCTTGTTGCGTTCAATGCAAACATCGCAACGCCCGCAGCGCGGAGCGCCCTCCTCACCGAAATAGCTGAGCAGCATCTGGCTGCGGCAGGTATCATTCGAAGTGATGTATCCGGCCATTGCCTGCATCCGGATGGTGGCGTTTCGTTTCCGCTCATGGTAGTTTGCAGGGGAAATAACCAGATTCTTCAGGTCCAGCCTTTCGATCGTGTAAGTGATCTGCGGTTTTCCGGGCCGCTGCGCATAGGTAAGGATACCCGCTTTCTGCAGCCGCTGCAGGACAGCGATCACATTCGCCTCGCTGGTTGCTGCACGTTTTGCAAGCTCTGCCTCGCTTACCTGCACAAACTCCGTGAAAATGCCTGAGTAGGATCGCAGCAGGAGCTTGAGAAACGGGTCCAGAGACGGGTTCTCGACCTGGAACCGGTAAATCCCTTCCCGGTCAGCCTCAAAGTGAATCCTGGATGGCGTTTCCAGCGATTCATTCATCATAATGTACCCTTCCCTTTCAAGAAACCGCAGGGCATTGTAAACAATGACCGGATTAAAGCTGTAATTCCGGCAAAAACTATAAATCTCGAAATCAAAGTTCTCGTCCTTGCCACTCCCTACGGGAAGTTGAAAATAATTTCCGAGCGACTGGTATATCTCTTTAATCTTTTCTACGGGTGGATATTCTTTCTCAAGGTTCTCTCTCAACTTGTCGAGATCAGCCTGCTGGTACAGGGTCACCGCGTAGCTTCTTTTTTCGTCACGGCCTCCCCTGCCGGCCTCCTGGAAATAGGCTTCGATATTGTCCGGCAAATCGATATGCACCACCAGCCGCACATTGGGCTTGTCGATGCCCATTCCGAACGCGTTGGTCGCCACGATGATCCGGATCTCCTCCCTGATCCATGCATCCTGCTTGCGGCTGCGCGACTGCATGTCCAGCCCCGCATGGTAAAAATCCGCCTTAATGCCGTTCTTCTTCAGGAAAGTAGCCGTCTCAACCGTTCTTTTCCTGTTCCTGACATAAATAATGCCGGTCCCCGGAACTTTTTTCAGTATCCTGAGCAGCCTCCCGTTCCTGTCTTCTTCTTTGACCACGACATAAGTCAGGTTCTTGCGCTCAAAGCTCTTCCTGAATACGTTTTCAACTTTAAAATGAAGGTTCTTCTGAATATCCTTAATGACTTCCGGAGTGGCAGTGGCTGTCAGGGCCAGGACCGGCGTCTTCGGTATATATTCCCTGATCAGCGCGATCTGCAGGTAGGGCGGACGGAAGTCATAACCCCACTGTGAAATGCAATGGGCCTCATCGACTGCCAGCAGGCAAACTTTCAATTTACGGAGGACCTGGCGGAATTGTTCGGTCTGAAGCCGCTCCGGCGACAGGTAGAGGAACTTGATATCCCCGTAAGCACAATTGTCGAATGCGACCTGGATCTCGTTCCGGTGCATCCCAGAATAAACTGCAACGGCTTTGATCCCTTTTCGTTTCAGGTTCTCGACCTGGTCTTTCATCAGTGCGATCAGCGGGGTTATCACCAGGCAAACGCCGGGCATAGCCAGCGCCGGCACCTGGAAGCATACCGACTTGCCCCCGCCTGTAGGGAGCAAAGCCAGGGTATCTTTGCCGTCCAGCACCGACTGGATGATCTCCTCCTGCATCGGTCTGAACGTAGAGTAACCCCAATAACGGATGAGTATGTTACGGATGTTTGTCAGAGAAATAACTTTTTTACGAAAATAGTTCTTTTGGCTGTATTTGTTTATCAATGAAATCTTTAAAAAAAATAAAAAAAACCGATAAATAATTGACATTTCGAATGGTTTGTATATATATTTACCCGGTAAAACACTTAAAAGCTAAAATCATGGAACTGACAGCATCCAATGCCATATCTCCCGTCGACGGGAGGTACCGCAAGCACGTCGAGCCCCTGGCCTATTATTTTTCAGAAGCAGCCTATATCAATTACCGCGTATTTGTTGAAATAGAATATTTTATCGCGCTTTGCGAAATTCCTCTTCCGCAACTGAAAGATTTTGACACCGGCCTTTTCGAGGAGTTGAGGGCCATCAGCCGGAATTTTACATTTGAAGACGCCGACGAGGTTAAACAAATCGAAAAAACGACAAACCACGATGTTAAAGCCGTCGAGTACTACGTTAAAAAGCGTTTCGAGAAGCTGAAACTGAAACAATACAAGGAGTTTGTCCATTTTGGCCTGACTTCGCAGGATATCAACAACACAGCCGTACCTTACGCCACCAGGCTGGCACTGCAGGAAGTGATCCTGCCGCTGATCCATGAACTGCAAGATACGCTCGTTCGCAAGGCAAAAGAGTGGAAAGACATCCCGATGCTGGCCCGCACCCATGGCCAGCCGGCTTCTCCTACAAGGCTGGGCAAGGAGATCTTTGTTTTCGCCGACCGGCTTAAATCACAACTGGCGTTATTAAAAACCGTTCCGTTCAATGCTAAATTCGGGGGCGCCACCGGTAATTTCAATGCCCATAAAGCCGCTTACCCGGGTATCGACTGGGCCGCATTCGGCGACCAGTTCGTCAGCAGCCATCTTGGGCTGACCCGCCAGAAAGCCACCACGCAAATCGAGCATTATGACAACCTGGCTGCTTTGTTTGACAACCTGCGCCGCATCAATACCATTCTGATCGACCTGTGCCGGGATATGTGGACCTATATCTCGATGGACTATTTCAAGCAGAAGATCAAACAGGATGAGGTCGGCTCCTCAGCCATGCCCCATAAAGTTAACCCGATCGATTTTGAGAACGCGGAAGGCAATTTAGGCATGGCCAACGCAATCTTCGGCCACCTGGCGGAGAAACTGCCGGTCTCACGCCTGCAACGTGACCTTACCGATTCAACGGTCATCCGGAACATCGGGGTGCCCGTCGCTCATACCCTGATCGCGGTTAAATCGATCCTGAAAGGCATGGATAAAGTGATCCTGAACGAAGAAAAGATCCGTGCCGACCTGCAGGACAACTGGGCTGTGGTCGCCGAAGCGATCCAGACCATCCTGCGAAGGGAAAATTACCCTGATCCATACGAGGCACTTAAAAAGCTGACCCGGACAAACAAGAAAATCGATAAGCCGACGTTTCATCATTTTATCGATGGATTGAAGATCCCGGCAAATATCAAGGCGGAACTGAAAAATATCACGCCGGAGAACTACACCGGGATCGACATTATCTGAAGAGATTAAAGCCGTAAAATGAAAAAATTCCTTCGTATCCTGGCCTATATCAAGCCTTACTGGATATATGCCATGTTAAACGTGCTCTCCAATGTGCTCGTCATCGTTTTTTCACTGGTGACCTTTGTGATGCTCATTCCCTTCCTGAACCTGCTGTTCGGTATCGAAGAACTGGTGACAACACGTCCGGAATTTCATTTCAACGCGGATGCCGTGATTGATTATCTGAATTACATCATCAGCAAGATCATCATCGAACAGGGAAAGGTCGACGCGCTTCTTTTCATCTGCCTCTTTCTTTTGGGAACCTTTTTCTTCAGAAATCTGGCACGTTTCCTGGCCATGTTCTTCCTGGCCAAGGTAAGGGTTCACGCGGTCAGGGACCTTCGTGACGAACTGTACCATAAGATACTTATCCTTCCGCTGTCATATTATAACCAGCGAAAGAAAGGCGACATCATGTCGCGGATCACCAACGACGTACAGGAAATCGATGTTTCCATCATGCATTACCTGGAGATCATTTTCCGTGATCCGATCACCATTATTGCCTATTATGTCACCCTGATGATCATGAGCCCGCAGCTTACGGTCTTCGTGACAGTATTGCTGCCGGTTGCCGGGTATGTCATCGGAATCATCGGAAGAAACCTGAGGAAAGAATCCAGGGTCGGGCAGGCAAGGTTTTCCGGGCTCCTTTCGCTTGTCGAGGAAACGATCAGCGGTTTAAGGATCATCAAAGCATTCACAGCCATTAAGTTCTCCGATGAAAAGTTCAGGGACCAGAACAGGAATTATTCCAAACTGATGGTGAAAGTTTTCAGGACCAGGGATCTTTCCTCCCCGATGAGTGAATTCCTCTCCTCAGTTGTCATCATTATTGTGTTATGGTACGGCGGGCGGCTTGTCATGGGAGACACCGGGGATATTTCAGCAGCAGTTTTCATAACCTATATCCTGATCTTCTCGCAGATCATCCCTCCGGCGAAAACCTTCTCCACAGGATATTACAGCATTCAGAAAGGCATCGCTTCAGCGGACAGGATCTTTGAAGTGCTCGACGCGGAAGAGGTGATCGTTGAAAAAGAAAATCCCGTCAGGATTGAAGAGTTCAGAAAGGAAATTGCTTACCGGGACGTATCGTTCAGCTACCAGACCGAAGCGGTGCTGAGTAACATCAATGTTGAGATTCCCAAAGGGAAGATCTATGCGATCGTCGGGCCTTCCGGCGGGGGTAAAACGACGTTTGTCGACCTGTTGCCCCGGTTCTATGATACCACGGACGGGGGCATTTTCATCGACGGTACCAACATCAGGGATTTCCGGATCGACGATCTCCGTTCGCTGACAGGGATTGTCACGCAGGAATCGATCCTGTTCAATGACACCGTGTATAACAACATTGTTTTCGGCAAGTCCGGCGTGACCATGGAAGAAGTTACAGCAGCCGCGCGGATCGCGAATGCCCACGATTTCATCATGGCCATGGATGAGGGATACGATACCAATATCGGCGATCGCGGCGCAAAACTCTCCGGGGGCCAGCGGCAGCGCATCAGCATAGCGCGCGCCATCCTCAGGAACCCGCCGATCCTCATCCTGGATGAAGCTACCTCTTCGCTCGATTCCGAATCGGAGAAACTGGTGCAGGATGCCCTGCTTGCCGTGATGAAGGACCGCACTTCGATCGTCATCGCTCACCGCTTGTCAACCATTAAGTTTGCCGACATGATCCTGGTCCTGGAGAAAGGGCGAATCGTGGAATCAGGTAACCATGACACGCTGATCAGGGCAGGCGGACTGTACAAACGGCTTCACGATTTGCAGACGTTTGCCTGAAATGTATAATTTTGCATAAAAATAATTTTCATGGATCTTAGTAAAATACTGTCAATATCGGGAAAACCCGGTCTTTACAAAATGCTCTCGCAAACTAAAACAGGCTTCATCGTCGAATCCCTGACAGATGGCAAGAGGATGCCTGTTTTCGCCCACGAACGGGTTAGCTCACTGGAAGAGATCAGCATTTTTTCCACGGCTGAGGAAGATTTGCCTCTAAAGAAAGTTTTCAGGAAAATCCAGGCAAAGACTGAAGGCGGGAAGGCTCCCGAACCAATGGCCGGCAATGAGGCCATTAAGAAATTTTTCCTGGATTGTATTCCGGAATATGATCCTGAGCGGGTTTATGTATCTGATATGAAAAAAGTTATTAACTGGTACAACCTCTTGGTGGATCAGGGCATGACGGATTTTAACGAGGAAGAAGAAGAAAACAAGCCGGATGAGGCCGGCACAGAAGAAGAGAAGCAGGCAGCGCCGCAGGAAGAGGACACTAAATCGTGAAATCTTACAGGTATAACCGATGAAAAAAGTTGAAGATTTCGTTGTCCTTAACCATAAATGGCTGAATTATAAGACGTTTGTAATTGAACTGGAGGCTCCAGGACCACTCCCGGAAATTCATCCGGGAAATTTTGCCGAGATCGCCATCACGAATTCACCAAAAGTATTCCTGCGCAGGCCTTTTTCAATCTTCGATGTCAACCCGGCGAATAACACGATCAGTTTCTTCGTCAAAGTAATCGGAGAAGGGACCCGCCTGCTGGGCCAGGTAAAGAAAGGGGAACTTCTCAACCTGATCTATCCCCTGGGAAATGCGTTTACCGTGCCCGATTCCGGCCATGTCCTGGTAGTTGGAGGAGGATCAGGGATTGCCCCGTTCATCCTTTATGGCAAGGCGATGAAAGAAAAAGGCGTGAAGGCCACTTTCCTGTTCGGCGCCCGGAATGCCGATGAAATCGTCCTTACCGACCAGTTCAGAACTTACGGGGAAGTGCTGGTCACAACGGAGGATGGCTCAATGGGAGAAAAAGGGCTTGTGACACAACACAGTGTTTTCCAGGGCGACAGGATGCACTTTGATTTTATCGCCACCTGCGGACCTGACCCGATGATGAAAGCTATAGCCGGAATAGCCATGGATAGAGGGATTGCATGTGAGGCCTCGCTGGAAAACATGATGGCATGCGGCTTCGGGGCCTGCCTCTGCTGCATCACACCCACGACAAAGGGAAACCTGTGTGTTTGTACCGATGGACCTGTTTTTAACGTCAACGAACTGAAATGGCAGACCTTAAAGTAAAAATCGGCGGAATAGAACTGAAGAACCCGGTCACGACCGCTTCAGGAACATATGGATACGGTGAGGAATTCACGGATTTCATGGATGTAAACCGCCTGGGTGCCATCTTCACCAAGGGGATCACACTGGAACCACGACAAGGAAACCCATATCCCAGGATGGCCGAAACCGCTTCCGGGATGCTTAATTCGGTGGGTTTGCAAAATAAAGGCATTGATCATTATATCAGTACTATCTTACCGCGGATAAAACATTTTGATACCCATATCATCCCGAACGTAAACGGTTCGACCATTGACGATTATATTACTGTGGCTTCCAAGATCAACGCGGTGGATGAGATCCATGCGATAGAACTGAATATTTCCTGTCCGAATGTAAAGGCCGGCGGCATGGCGTTCGGGATCAATCCGAAAACAGCATATGAAGCCACCCGGGCTGTAAGGGATGTATACAAAGGAACGCTCATCGTTAAGCTTTCCCCCAATGTGACCAGCATTTCGGAAATGGCCATGATCGTGGTCGACGCCGGGGCTGACGCCGTATCGCTGGTAAATACTTTCCTGGGAATGGCCATCAATGCCGAGACGCGCAGGCCGATCCTGGGCACGATAACGGGAGGACTATCCGGGCCCTCGATCAAACCCATCGCGTTGCGCATGGTATGGGATGTTTTCAAAGCCGTGAAAGTCCCCGTGATCGGCCTGGGAGGCATCATGAACGCAACTGACGCCATCGAATTCCTTCTGGCCGGTTCAACGGCCATCCAGATCGGGACTGCCAATTACATCGACCCTTCAGTATCTGTAAAAGTTCTTGAGGGAATTGAAGAATATATGGAACGGCATAGAGTGAATGCAGTGACCGAACTTACCGGAGCCCTGAGGGCTTAAATTCTTAGTTCATCCCTTTCACCAGCATTGCTGTTTCGTTGGCCTGCCTCATGTTATATTCGAACGCGAGGTCCTGGTAATTGATCAGGTCGATGATCGTACCGATCAGGCAGAGCCCGCCGGTGAACAGGTAAAGTATCCCCATACCGATCTGGCCGATCAGGAAACGCTGCACGCCGGCAACAGCGACGAAACCCAGGAGTGTTGTAAGCAGGATGATCTGCGGGTCCTTCCGGCGGCTTCGATAAATATTGGCAAAGTTCATCAACTGGGGCTCGGTGAATTCCTTGACCAGTCCCTGGACAAAAACCAGTTCACGACCCTGCAATTCAGGAAGATACTGAAATAAATTAGCCATAATTCGTTAATTTGAGGTTGATAAATAAAAGGATTTTGAATGAATCAATATTTTAACTGACCTGTAAAGAATCATTGCAACTGCGGGGATTCCCAGCGGATGGCTGAAAAACGACGCCTTCAGGTCGAGCCTGAACAGATAACCTATGGATCGTCCCAAACCGCAACCGGGACAATAGTGGAATCCCAGGTTATCCAGCGGGCACAAAGTGTAATGGTGGCAGGCAGGATTGCTGACGGCAAGGAATATCAAAGCCCCGATCCAGATGACCGCCTCTTTTTTATACCATAGCCACATAAAAGTTTGCTGCAACATCCGTAAGACCGAATTTACATCAAATATAAAAATTCCTCAGACTATATTGACTTCTTTTTCCAGCACAACACCAAATTTCTCTTTCACTGAGCGCTGGATTTTGCCGGCAAGTTCGAGCAGTTCCATTCCCTTGGCCTGCCCGTAATTCACCAGCACCAGTGCCTGGTCGCGGTGCACGCCGGCATCGCCCTCCCTGAAACCCTTCCATCCGCATTGCTCAATGAGCCAGCCGGCAGCAAGTTTACACCCCGCAACCTCTCCCCCTGCCCCCCTCTCCAAATGGAGAGGGGGATGGGGGGTGAGGTTGAAGTAGACTATTCCTGGAAACTCCCTCTTCAACTCTTCCAGCTTTGCCTGGCGGACCATCGGGTTTTTAAAGAAACTTCCCGCGTTTCCCAGCGTCCCGGGATCCGGGAGCTTTGAAGACCTGATCTCCACTACCGCTTCGCGGACTTTCTGAAGCGTAATCTTGCCCGGTGGCAGCAAGTCAAGCTTTTGTTTCAGCGCTGTGTAGGTCAGGTTAAAAACGGGCTTCCTTGAAAGCCTGAACGAAACATGCGTGATGACCGTCCTGCCTTTAAGCGCTCTCTTGAAAATGCTGTCGCGGTAACCAAACTGGCAATGTTCCGCGTCATAGGTAAATGCTTCTCCGGTGCAAAGGTTGATACCCTCCAGGGATTCAAAATGATCTTTAAGCTCTGTGCCGTACGCACCGATATTCTGGATTGGACTGCTGCCCGCCAGACCGGGAATACCCGACAGATTCTCCAGACCGCTCCATCCTTGCTCTACTGTATATCCGACGAGTTCGTCCCACTCCTCCCCCGCGGCCACTCTCAGGACCACCGAATCATCATCCTCTTTGATGATCTCTCTGCCTTTTGTTGCGACCTTTATTACCAAGCCCGGGTAATCGCCTGTAAATAAAATGTTGCTTCCGCCTCCGAGGAATAAATGTTGCTTTGATCCCGTTTTCAGGTTTGAAACCGTTGCGAACATCTCCTCATCCGTTTTAACTTCAACGAATTCCCTGGCAAACGCTTCTATTCCAAACGTATTCAGCCTGCGTAAAGAAAAGTCCCTTATAATCTCCATGGTTGTTACCGGCTAGCGATCATCAAATTTATATAAATATCGTTGATTATTCCTAATTTCGTGGTTTTTCAAAATACAATCCGATTTTTATCACTTTGAAAAAAGTCATTGTTTCGGTTATCAACGATCTGAGCACCGATCAACGGGTTGACCGGGTCTGCCGCACCCTTGTCGAAATGGGCTTCGAGGTCCGTCTTATCGGACGAAAAAAGAAGGATTCACGGCCTTTGAATGACAAACCCTTCCTGCAACGCAGGATGAAGCTGGTTTTTGAAAAAGGGCCTTTATTTTATGCCGAATATAATATCCGCCTTTTCTTCCAATTGCTTTATCATAAAGCAGATATCCTGGTTTCCAATGACCTCGACACCTTGCTGCCTAATTATCTTATTTCCAAAATAAAAAACCTGCCCCTGTTCTACGACAGTCATGAACATTTCACCGAGGTACCGGAACTGGCCGGACGCCCTGTGGTCAGGAATTTATGGAAATCAATTGAAAAATGGATTTTCCCCAGGCTCAGGCACGTGTTCACGGTAAATGACTCGCTGGCAGGTATTTTCAGCCGGATGTACGGCGTGGATGTGAAAGTTATCCGCAATGTCCCTTACTACCGTGAATACCGGGTGGAAAAAACACGAAAAGAGCTGGGATTGCCGGAAGACAAGCATATCATCCTGCTGCAGGGCGCCGGGATCAATATCCAGCGAGGCGCTGAAGAAGCCATCCTGGCGATGCATTACCTGGATCACTGCCTGCTGCTCATCATTGGCGGCGGTGATGTGATCGATGACCTTAAAAAACTTGCGTCAGGACCATCCCTGACCGGGAAGATCAGGTTCGTACCACGGCTGCCTTCCAATGAATTATATCAGTACACGGTGCATGCAGAAGTAGGGTTGACCCTGGACAAGGATACCAACATCAATTACCGGTACAGCCTGCCGAATAAGCTCTTCGATTATATTCAGGCCAGGGTGCCCGTGCTGGCATCTCCCCTGCCCGAAATCAGCCATATCATCAATTCCTACCAGGTTGGATTGCTGACTGACAACCATGACCCAAAGCATATCGCTGCCAGGATTGACGAAATGCTGCGTGATGCTGCCCGTATTAAAAAATGGAAAGAAAACCTTAACTTTGCTGCCGGCGAACTTTGCTGGGAAAATGAAAAAAAAGCACTGATAGCAGAATATCAGCATTATGCAAGATAAACATCTGCATATCATTTCGTTCGATATTCCTTACCCTCCGAATTACGGCGGTGTCATCGATGTGTTTTATAAACTGAGGACACTCCATAAACTGGGCATCAAAATTCATCTGCATTGTTTCGAATACCCCGGGCGCGACCGTTCCCTTGAACTAAACCAGTATTGTGAGCAAGTATACTATTACCCCCGCCGCTTAGGGCTGCGCTCAGCATTCAGCACAGCGCCATACATCGTCTCAAGCCGAAAGTCGGAAATCCTCATGGATAACCTGCTCAGGGATGATTACCCGATCTTGTTCGAAGGATTGCACAGTTGTTATTACCTGGATGATCCCAGGCTGAAGAAACGGTTCAAGATCTACCGTGAAAGCAATATCGAGCACCGGTATTATTTCAATCTTTTTAAGGTCGACCCCAATATTAAGAACCGGCTGTATTATTTATTGGCAAGCGGCAAGCTCAGGATATACCAGAAAGTCCTCCGGCATGCCGACCTGATGCTGGCCGTGTCAAGACATGATACGGAATATCTGCAAAAGCACTTTCCCGGAAAGAGTATTTACCACCTGCCAAGTTTTCACGCCAACGATTCGGTCTCGGGTTTACCCGGAAAAGGCGATTATGCTCTTTACCACGGCAACATTGAAGTACCTGAAAATGAGTATGCTGCCTCATTCCTCATCACGAAAGTCTTTAACGGTTTAGATATCCAACTGGTCATTGCCGGAATGAAACCAAGGGAAAAATTCAAGAAGCTGGCGGAATCTTACAGTAATGTGATCATTGCTGCCAATCCCGACGATGATAAGATGTTTGAGCTGATCCGTAATGCCCAGGTGAACATACTGGTGACTTTCCAGGCGACCGGCTTGAAGCTGAAGCTGCTGAACACCCTCTACAACGGCCGATATTGCCTGGTCAATGATGCAATGACCAAAGGGACTTTTCTTGAGCCTTTGTGCGTTACCGGAAATACCGCGGAAGAGCTTCGGGAGAAATTAAGTGATTTGTTCAATAAAGAATTCGAAGCCGGGGAGATCGCAACCCGATCCGCGCACCTTAAAGATCTCTATGATAATGGGATCAATGGTCAGAAGATGATCGACCTGATCTACAAACTGTGAACTTTGCCTCCTTCGCACCGGATGATCCGGGAAGAAAACTCATTCAGCAGCAGGTAGTTATGAGTGGCCATCAAGACAGCCCTTCCCGACTGGCTGATCTCGATCAGTAATTTCATGATCCCCCGGGAAGTCTCCGGGTCAAGATTGCCTGTGGGCTCATCGGCTAGGATTATCTCCGGATTATTCAGCAACGACCGCGCGATGGCCACCCTTTGCTGTTCGCCTCCTGAAAGCTGGTGCGGCAGCTTAAAACCCTTTGTGGAAAGTCCGACTTTCTGCAGGACATCCTTGATCTGATCGTTCATTTCCTTTTTGTTCTTCCAGCCGGTTGCTTTCAGGACAAACTTCAGGTTTTCTTCCAAATTCCTGTCGCTTAGCAACTGGAAATCCTGGAAGATGATGCCCAGTTTCCGTCTTAGCAGCGGGACATCTTTCTTTTTAATGCCAATCAGGTCGAAACCTGCGACTTCCGCCTTTCCCTCAGAAACGGGCAATTCAGCGTACATCGCTTTAAGCAGGGAACTCTTCCCCGTCCCGGTCTTACCGATCAGGTAAACAAATTCCCCATGCTTCACTTCAAGCGAAGCGCTTGAAAAAACCATGGTATCTTTTTGATAGACCGGGACATCCCGGAAATATATCACACTTCCGTTTTCCATAATTATACCAGGCCGCTGAAGCCCATAAATGCAAGGGCTAAAATGCCAGCTGTCACCAGCGCGATCGGTACACCTTTCATACCTTTCGGGGCTCCCATCAGCTCAATGTGCTCACGAAGCCCGGCAAACAAAATAATAGCCAATCCAAATCCTATGGCGGTTGCTATTGCAAATACAACGCTCTCTATCAAATTATATTCTTTTGTATGCACTAAAAGTGCAGCACCAAGAACAGCACAATTGGTTGTTATGAGAGGCAAAAAGATCCCAAGTGCCTGATAAAGAGGAGGGGATATCTTTTTCAGGATAATTTCAACCATTTGAACCAGGGCAGCTATCACAAGAATAAAGCAGATGGTTTGTAAAAATGTGATATCAAAAGGGATCAGGATATATTTGTAAACCAGCCAGGTGACCACGGTGGCCAGAGTCATCACAAAAACAACAGCGGCACTCATGCCAACAGATGTTGATACTTTGCTGCTTACTCCCAGAAATGGACAAATACCCAGAAATTGCGCAAGGACAATGTTTGAAACAAAAATTGCCGATATTATGATCACAAAATATTCCATAACATAAAAGGATTACGTCGTTTTTTTTATCCGGTTCATTAAAGCAATAAAATAGGCAAGCGCAAGAAAAGCCCCGGGGGACAATATGAATACAAGGATGCCATCACCTTCGGCGAATTTATACCCAAGGATGGATGCATTGCCCAGGGCTTCCCGCAAGGAACCCAGCACAAAAAGGGCCATTGTAAATCCCAGACCCATCCCCAGGCCGTCGATGAAAGAAGATAGTACATTGTTTTTTGATGCGAAAGCTTCCGCGCGTCCAAGAACGATGCAATTGACCACGATGAGGGGTATAAAAATACCCAGCGCATCATAAAGCGACGGGGTGTAAGCTTGCATCACCAGTTGAACGATGGTCACAAAGGACGCGATGATGACAATGAATGAAGGGATTCGCACTTTATCCGGAATCGTGGATTTAATCAGCGAAACCACCACATTGGAACCGACCAGTACAAAAGTCGTGGCCAGACCCATCCCGAGGCCGTTGATCGCGGAAGTAGTCACGGCCAGTGTAGGGCACATCCCCAGGAGTAAAACTAAAATGGGATTTTCTTTTATTAGTCCTTTGGTGAAGTTACTTAGCTGGTTCATGGTCTTTTTCCTCCTTCCTTCTGGTAATTCCGGTATGCACGTTCGACCGCTTCACAAAAAGCCCGTGAACTGATGGTCGCCGCAGTGATGGCATCAACATCACCTCCGTCTTTTTTGACTTTGAGCATGAATTCTGATGGTTGCTTCTTTATGAACTGGTCTTTAAATTTAGGCTCATTCATTTTTGTTCCGAGGCCCGGTGTTTCTTTCTGCTGCACCACGGAAATATTCTGGATTGATCCGTCCGGCAGAAAACCGACCATAAGCTGGATCTGCGTGGCATCATATCCCTGGTTGGAATAGGTGGCCACAGCCGTGCCGACCAGTGAGTCGCCCTTGTAAGCAAGATTTACCGTAAGGGAATCCTTGCCCGTTGACGGCATCATTTTATAGCTGAACAAGGTGTCAAATTCAGGCAGTACCTCCCTGATCGCATTTTCCTGTTTTTGTTTGATCGCCAGTTCGATAGGCTCCTTGGTGACAATATAGACTCCGCCCAGTGCCAGGGATGCAAGGAACGATATCATGACCAGCGATACGATCATATTTTTCAATGAAGATTCTTTCTTAGCCATATCTTCAGGATTTTACTGCTTTAACCACTCCAAACCTTCGGGGTTTAACGCTCCGGTTGATCAGCGGCGCGAAGGCGTTCATGATAAGGATCGCGAAGGATACCCCTTCCGGGTACCCTCCCCAGAGCCTGATGATCATGGTAAGTATGCCGCAGCCGGCGCCAAATATCAGCATACCCCTTCCGTTGATCGGTGATGAGACCATATCGGTCGCCATATAAAAAATTCCCAGGATCATGCCGCCGGTAACAAGGTGAAATAATGGATCCAGGTATCTTTCCGGGTTGATCAGCCAGAAGATGCCGGAAAAGATCACCACCGACAGGGTATAGGCAACCGGGATATGCCATGTGATGATCTTTTTATAAAACATGAAAACGGCGCCTAACAACAATGCAATTGCTGAAACTTCGCCAAGTGATCCGCCCTGGTTGCCGAGCAGTTCGCTGGCATAGCCCGGTATTTCCGGTAAAAGTTCTGAAACGGTCTTTCCTGCATTAAGCCCTTCTTTTACAATGCCCAGCGTGGTCGGACCGGTAATGGCATCCGTCACGGCCGTTCCGCCAAAGAGGGGTTTCGGCACAGGCCATAAGGTCATTTGCACAGGGAATGACATCAGCAGGAATACACGTCCTACCAGTGCCGGATTGAACGGGTTCTTGCCCAGTCCTCCGAAGCTCATTTTTGCAACAGCAATGGCCACGAATGCGCCGGTGATGGTCATCCAGACCGGAAGGCTGCTGGGCACGTTGAATGCCAGCAGAATACCGGTTACTAATGCAGATCCGTCGTTGATGGTCAGCGGGCCCCTGATCAGGTATTTCTGGATGGCCCATTCGAAGAAAAGGCAGGCCAGAACGGATACCAGCATGACCTTTGCTGCACCCAGGCCGAAAAAATAAATGGATACCAGCATCGCCGGGATCATGGCGATCACCACACCGTACATGATTTTATTGACCGGCTGGTCACTGTGGATGTGAGGGGATCCTGAAACGGTAAGTATGCTCATAGTTTATTTTTTTCCTCTGTTTCTGATAATCTGGCCGACTTTGTTCTTGCCCACCCGGATGTAATCCAGCAGCGGACGTGCCGATGGACAGGTATAATGGCATGAGCCGCACTCCATGCAATCCATGACCATATTGTCCTCAGCCATATCCCACATACCCCGCGCTGAATACTGGGCCAGCAGTATAGGTTCAAGTCCCATGGGACAGGCGCTGACACAGCGGCCACAGCGGATGCAGGGCTTCATCTCCGCCCTGAGCGAATGATCCTCCCTGATAAGCAGCAGCCCGGAGGTGCCTTTAACAACAGGAACTTCCAGTGCATTGAGTGCTTTGCCCATCATGGGCCCCCCGCTGACCACTTTGCCCGTCAGTTCCAGGTCAGCCTGGGCTGCATCCAGAAGTTCCTGGACCGGGGTGCCGATCCTGACCAGGAAATTGGAGGGTTTTTTCACCGTTTTCCCGGTCACGGTCACAATACGTTCCACAAGGGGCTTGTTCTTCTGAACGGCCTCATAGACAGCATAAGCTGTACCGACATTATTTACGACGCATCCGACTTCGATGGGTAATTTCCCTGACGGAACTTCACGGTCCAGCACAGCGTTGATCAATTGTTTTTCACCTCCCTGGGGGTACCTGACTTTCAAAGCCTGCACCCGGATATCAGGATATTTGGCCACTAAAGCAGTCATATTCCGGATGGCGTCGGGCTTATTGTTCTCGATCCCTACTATGGCTTTTCCGACACCGAGTCCTTTCATCAGTATTTTTACACCAATCAGCACTTCCTCGCCATGTTCCAGCATCAGCCTGTGGTCGGCCGTGAGATAGGGCTCACATTCAACGCCATTGATAATGAGGTATTCCGCTTTCTTCCCGTCGGGAACCATCAGTTTCACATGGGAAGGAAAAGTAGCCCCTCCCATTCCAACGATGCCCATCTCGTGGATCTTTTTTATGATCTCTTCGCGGGAGAGTGTTATTTCAGTCCTTATCCCGGGGCTTCGGTCAACCGAAGGGTCCCATTCGTCACCGTCCGTATTAATCACCACCGCTTTTCTCCTGAAACCGGTCTGATCGATCATTTCATCGATCTTCAGCACCTTTCCCGACACTGACGAATGGACGTTGGAGGAGATAAAAGCTTCTCCCCTTGCGATCAACTGGCCTGCCTTAACAATATCACCTTTATTCACAAGCGGTATTGCCGGTGCTCCCAGGTTTTGGTTCACCGGGATGATAGCCTGGCGCGGAACCGGGAATATTTCAATGGCGCTCGCCTCTGAAAGCTTATTTTCCGGTGGATGAACGCCTCCTGAACGGAAAGTTTTCAATGCACACATGCTGATCTTATTTTCATTGGTTAAACAGTACCGGCTACGCTGTCCTGTGCCGGTTTATTATTTTTCGCAACCGGTCTGGGCTCCGTTTCAGGCGTATCGGCTTCCTTCACTTTACGCGGCGGGAAATTGATTTCATGAATTGCCAGCGTAGGACAAACCTCCACGCATTTCCGGCAAAGTTTACACTTGTCAGAATCGATGTAAGCCAGGTTATTGTCCAGGATAATTGCATCAAACGGGCATACCTCGACACACTTGCCGCATCCGATACAGGCCACCATGCAATTTTTTCGGGCGGGTCCTCCTTTTTCTTTATTTATGCAGCAGACGTAGATCCTGCGGTCTTTTTTGCCCTTGGGCCTCAATTCGATGATATCGCGCGGGCAGGCTTTCACGCAGGCCCCGCAGGCGGTGCATTTATCATTCACTACGGGCAGCCCGGTTTCCTCATCAATGTGAATAGCGTCAAATATGCAGGCTGTAACGCAATCTCCAAGCCCCAGGCAGCCATGTGCACAACCGCTCGTTCCTGCAAAAAGGTTATGGGCAAAGGCACAGGTTGCAGGTCCATCGTACCTGACTTTTGAAGGGGCATTGGCCAGTGAGCCGTTGCAACGCACCACCGCGATCATCGGTTCGGTTTCTGCCGCTTCCAGACCTAATATGGAGGCAACTTTCTTCATGACATCCGATCCGCCGACCGGGCAGTTCAGCCCTTCTATCGTTTGCTCCTGGTCGGCTTTCTTTACCAGCGCCTCCGCGAAATTCCTGCAGCCTGCATAACCGCAACCTCCGCAATTAGCTGCCGGCAGGGATTCTTCAACGGTGCTGATCCTCGGATCTTCAATCACCTTAAATTTCTGGGCGATAAAATAAAGCACCACCGCGGCTATCAGCCCAATCGCGCTAAGTGATACAACGGCAAAGATCAATACACTGTCCACTTTATTCAAATGTTTTAATTAGCCTAATCTTCAACTGATTCCTTCAGTTTTATTTTAAGTCAGGCAAATTTATAAACAATTGTGAAAACAATAACAATACATGATCAAAATCCGATCAGGCACACTCCGCTGAAAAACAATGAATTAAACAATAAACGACAGAAGCTTCAACACTTTACATGTTGAAGCTTCTGAATATCACATGTTTCTGATTTTAATTAGAAACTTTCTAAATTTTTGGATTACAACTCATTCCTGTAAGACAATGAAAATATAGAGGGTGTAACAAAAGACTTACAAGCCTCTTATTTTCGCATCGCCGACGACTAAAGCCGTCGGTTTCTCAACTCACCCCCTATGAGAGTGTAACACGTGTCGACATTCCTTCTTGTAACTATTCTGTAGATTTCAACTCCAACGGGTAAATCCGTTGGTTCCAAGATCGTTACAATTTTTAAACCGACGGATTTACCCGTCGGAGTCTCGAAAAAAATGGAAGTTATGGACTTTTGTTACACCCTCAGTAGGGAGAAGGGGGTGAGGCTATCTGAACCAACGGCTTTAGTTTATTATTGAATGATGACCTTATGAATGACCTGCTGCAACTGGTCTCCCGCTTTGAAATAATAAACTCCTTTAGGGAAACGGCTGACGTCCATCGAATTGGAATAGTTACCCTGTGCCGACGGAACCTTCATGGTGAACACCGAAACTCCTTGTGAATTAATCAGATTAAGTACTGTTTCCCGATTATTATCGATTCCTTTTATTTCAAAATTGATCTTTGAAGTTGCAGGATTAGGGACTACACTGATGGCAAGTGTACCAAATTCCGATTCCCTGATCCCGGTGCACTGGTCAATAGTGACCTTGACTTTGTCGGTGTGTGAATTATCACAAGGCAGGGAATCATAAGCGGTAAGTCGCAGCCAGGCAAATCCTTTGGAGATATCGTCCGCTCCGGGTGTATAAACGGCGTTAAAGATCTTTGTGTCGTCAAAGGTTCCATCACCGTCTGATTTCCACAAAACCGAATCCTGGTTGATCGCAGATCCGGAAAGCATGATCGCTTCCCCGGCGCAAATGGTAGAATCAGGCCCGGCGAAGGCACGGGCAGCCCTTGAGAAAGACAGGGTCAGTGAATCCACCGCTTCCTGGCCTTCAAGGTAACCGGTACCGACCATCCATAGATTAACATAGCCTGAATCCACATCGGCCTGGCCACGAAGGTAAACAGCCTGGATATCGTTAGGATCAAGGAAGAAACCGGTACCGGAACTGTACCACGTTATATTCTGCTGGTATATTGCCTGTGCTTCTGAAGCAAAGAATGACTCATTCTCACAGATAATGGTATCACTTCCCGCATACACATCCGGAGGCAGGATCGGACCGAAATTAAAGGAAGCGATCCTGGTTTTCCAGCCGCTGCCAATGTATTCGGTAGTGAACCAGAAGGTTGAATCATCAGAAGGATCGACCGAGAGGCAGGAATAATCACCCCAGCGGGAGATACCTGACTGCGAATTGGTTCCTCCGATGATCTGGATCTCCTCAAGGTTCATTTCGCCCAGCGGTGCGTCAGCCCTCCGGCCGACATAATAAATGGAAGGATAAGTGCTTGAGTTGGCGCCACTGTATCCGAGCGCGATATCCCCGTTGCCGTTCATGGCAATGCTTCCCATCCAGCGGTAAATACCATCCGGCGGTGCGTAGGTCCCCTGCTGGTAAATGTACCAGTTATCGGTTTCCTTGCGTAATTCATACCACCTGACACCTGTCCTTCCCCCTCCTGCATTGACCGTATGGTTGGCGACCAGTGTCTGGTAACTTCCAAAATTCCTGTATTGCAGCCTGAACATGAGCATCACCCCCAGGTCATCAAGCCTTGTGGTTGTTCCCGGCTGCGGGATTCCGTTCAGGTTTGAATTATAGGTGGCTGTAGCGAGGGCATTCACCACGGTATACGTCGAATTGGATGGCGTTGTCCAATCCACATCGAATTCATAGACTTCGAAATTTTTATTTGATGACCTGATGTAACCGAAATAACACGGAGCCCCTTCAGGAGGAGGGGTACCGTCGAAATCGGCAGGCTGCATGCTGAACGTACCGGCCGGCTGGTTAAAGTAGACCATCTGGGCATCCGGATCACCGGCCAGCATGGCTTCTCTTTCAAAAGCAGCCACTCCCACGCGGGTGTAACTCCCGAACATATTGAACGTGGCATAGTAAGCGTCGGGCCATACTGACAGCTTCGGGTAATCATTGAATGCAGGCATCTGAAATGCGTAGCGGTGATAAGATCCCAGGGGATCGGAGGTAGCTGACACGGCGACAAGCTGCCAGTAACTGCCGTTATTGGTATTGATGGCGAACTGGGATGCCATCCAGCGATCGGCCAGTTCATCATATAATACGATCGGGTCTCCGTCGTTGGTACCGGTCCATGGTCCAATAAATCCATCCCATAACGTACTGTTATCCACGGGGCCATATAGCAGATTGCCCTGTTTGTCCCAGATCGCGAACGACAGGTTGATCATCTGGAAATAATGGTTCAGACCCACATCCCCGTCTGTGTCGGGAGGATATACCCCGTTCACATTACCAACACCGTCAAAATTGTGAACCGGGCCACGGATCTCACGCGATGAGGGATAGTTTCGCTGCAGGACCGGATCGACAAAATCCTCCGGAATGGTTGGATCATAGAAATTTTTGAATTCATCTTCCATGGATTTATTCTGGATAATACCATCTTTCCAGGATCGATCACGCTCGCCGGGTAAAATGATGGGCATATCCCTCAGCGGCGGAGTGACATCAAAATAAGTGGCCTTAGAGACCAGCGGTGTATTCTGATCAGTAAATTCCTGGCTGTGAAGAACTACTGTCAGGAATAAAGCAACTAAAACAAAGAGATAACGGTTCAGCTTCATAGTTCCGAATTTGAGCATTGATAGTTATTGATTAAAGTTCGATTAACAATTGATCACTGATTATGTTCAGATTACTCGATCCTGAACCTGAATTCTTTCTGTAACTTTTTCCTGAATAGATACAGAGCCAGGTAGTAAGGGATCAGCATCATTATTGAGAGCAATGCCGCCAGCCCTTCGTGATGGAGCAACGACAGAAATACCACAATCGACACCAGCAACACGACAAATGGTAACACATAGCCCATTATTACGGCCTTATGTCCAAGCGATTCCCTCATACTCACCATGACCTGGTCACCGGGTTGATAATTTCCGGATGGGTCGTGCTCTGCTTCGATGATCTTTTCCTCCACTTCGGAAACGCTGCAGATACCTTTGGCATGGCAGGAACTGCATGCTGAGGCGGATAGTATTTTTACAAATACTTTGCCATCGTCAATGCGTTCAATGATACCAGGATGGATAATAATCTCCGCGGCCATTAGCTGGTGCCTGTTTTCCGTGGCAAAGATAACAGAAATATCAATCTCCGCCGATGTAAAATGTATCACCGGAGGCAACCTTGAACTGGGCGCCCGGTTCGACCCGGATAGCCCTGCAATTACGGTACGCCCCGCTGTTTTTCACTGGAAATAAAGCGCCTTCAGGAACAGATGGGATAATGATGAAGGTTGAACCGTCAGGCACCTGGCCGCTGTACCAGTTGTCCGGATCGTTCCAGTCATTTGTCCAACCCAGCCAGCAATCACCGACCTGTATGGTAAAATACTGAGGCAAAATATTATAGCCCGACACGACCATCGAAACCGGGCCCATCGTCAGGTCATCCCCTATCTGGATCAGGGCATTGCCGCTGATATCCGTCAGCGCAGCACCGAACAACGTATCATTCCGGTAAAGACTGCAGGTAAAGTCCCTGCTATTGCCGTCAGGACCGGATACTTGCACTGAAACGGAGGCGGCATCAACAGGAATCAATTCCGGGAACACGGCGTCAACCTGCCAGGGTTCTTCGGTCCACAATGCCAGCATAGGATCTCCCAGGACATTATTATCATAAAAGCACCAGCGGGTAGCCCCGGGCTCGAATTCTCCGGTGAGTTCCACGAAGGGGGCTGTTTCAGATTTGGATTTCAGGTGAGCCATCCCGATATGGAATAAACTGTCGGCATACAAAGCATCCACAAATTCCCGGTGCAGGTGCTGGGAAGGCCCGTCAGTAGTCCCCTGGTTGAACCAGCCATACCTTGAATTCCCGACGAATGCCACCGCGAAATTATTGATGCTGATCATCTTTTCGGCAATGCAGTCATTTTTATCAAATCCCCCGCAATTGCATCCATGAGTATAGACAACCACGTAATTGTGGCTGATCCCGTTGGATTGGGCAAAGTTGGCGTTGGTAATATCATTGTTGGTCATGTGCATCAGTATTGTATAATTGGCATGACCGACGTGATGCAGCCAGGGGCGGCCGGAATTGACACGGGCCCTGAGCTCGGCAGCAGTCCATGTGTAGGTTGGGGTGTCATATAGCGTATCCCTGGGATGCTCCGGCGGAATACCATTGGTAATGTATCCACTATCAGTCTGGTAACCTACAAGCAGCCTCAAATAATCTGATCCATAGGTCGGAGGATCGTGATAAAGGTATTCACCCGCGAGCAAAGGTGTCGTCAACTCCCCTCCCACCGGATCATCCTGGTAAAGTATGATCTTATGGATCATGTTGTGCAATTCCACCGTATCGCTAAAAGTCAGCCTTCCGATCGCAATTTCAGGATACAGGTCATCCTCGTCTGGCTCTCCCCACCGTGCATCCCCATCCGTGTTCCAGTTCCCGTCAAGGGCAGAATAATAAAGATCCGCCGGGATCCCGTAATCGGAATATGGTACGCTGGACTGCACATAACAGTAAAATCCCCTGTAAGGCACAATGGCCGTATCCCCGCCGATCATGACATAATCGATTCCACACTGCTGATATTGACCGCTGATGTAATTCCTGATCTTTTCCTGCCGGTCCGCACCTGTCGTATCTGCGTAAATAAATTCCGTGGAGACCACTTTAGCCCTGATCCCGCGGGGCTTGTAAAAATTGATCAGCGTGTCAAATTCAGCAAGGTACTGATTGCGTGTGATGATCAGGTAATCGTAGTCATTGGTCCTTAGTTCTCGCCCCGGGTAATATTGATGAACCTGGCCGGGGTTCTGAACAAGCTGTCCAAGGTGCGCCATTTTCTTTCCTGAAGGGTAGAAAAAATTCAATCTTTCGGTTGAGTTGCGGTCAGGCGAAGTTTTTATGGTTACAATCACCCGCTGATAATAAGTCACCCGTCCTTGCGATGGAAGGTACCGCAAAGGAGTGAAGGCTGACAGGGCGATCCCGCATCCGTTGTAATAATGCGTTTCGAGGTGCGGTTTGTAATTTGAGGGGTATTCCTTTGAGGTGGTATAAAAATCAGGATCGGTTTTCAATTGCCCTGCAGCAGGTTCAGAAAGTGGCCTGGGCTCCTGTTGGGGGAAAAGCATGAAATGGCCCTCAAGGGTAACCGGTTTTTCATACTTTATGCTGATGGAAACTGCCGATTCACCCGGGGGAAGAAGCAATTTCACCGGGTAGAACGGAATGCTTGCCTTTCCTGGCTGTCCGGATAGTTTCGAGCCATCAAAGAAGATTATTGAATATTTTCCCTTGACTTGAATTTCAGGATCTCCGAACTCATAAATCTTCTGAACAATCCCCGCCTTGCTTCCGGCTGGAAAGATCATTGCCAGGATGAATATGATTATAATTAGTGTTGTTCGCATGTGATAATTAATCAGATTTAGCGAGGTTTGTAATAACTCACGGCGTCGTCAATGCAACCGGCAGCACTTTGCCATTGAACCATTGATGCCCGTTCAGCGCAAAAAAAGCTACAAATTCAGCCATTTCAGCGGCGCTCAGCGGGGATTTGAAGCCTGGAAAAGCCTCACTCAGCATGTTGGTCTGGGCCGAACCAAGGGCAAGGCAGTTCACCTTGATCTTCCGGTCAATAAATTCTTGCGCCAGGCATTCCGTAAGGATTGCCACTGCACCTTTGCTGGCACTGTAAAGCGATAACCCGGGAAATTTAACGCTGCCCTGGACTCCACCCATGCTCCCGATATTCACGATGTGCGCATTTTCAGCCAGGTAAGGCAATAAGGCCCGGATCATCCGGTAAACTGCTTTGACATTGGTATTGAAAATATCATCGAAATCATGGTCTTCAAGCTTCTCAAACGGCTTGCTGACGAGCTTCCCCGCATTATTTACCAGGCAGTCCACACGGCTGAAACGACCGGTCAGGAAAGGGATCAATTCATTTTCATAATTTCCGTTCACGATATCAAAAGGAAAGATGTGAATGTTGCCTCCCTCCTCTCCTGGTTTCAGTTTCTCCAGTACCAGCCGGTTTCGTGAAACGGCCAGGATGGAATGGCTTCGGTCTTTCGCCAGGATTCGGGCGGTCTCAAATCCTATTCCCGAACTTGCACCGGTGATTACGATATTCATGGATCAATTTTTGCTGTTTAATACAAATTTAATCAATTGAAGCGAACTTGCATCGATCATCATGGGTGAATCGCTTAAAAAATTGGTAAATTTGCATGAAACTTAAGCTATGAAAAGGCTCATTACCTTGTTGATGTTGGTCTTACTGTTTACCGCTGCACGATCTCAGGATAACAGTGAAGTGCTTGCACCGGTCATACAGGCTATCAGCTCTGCCGACGCGAGAAACCTCGCAGCTCATTTTAATAATACCGTCGAATTAAACCTCCCGGGACAGGAAAATACCTTTAGCGCTTCCCAGGGAGAAATGATCATGAAAGATTTTTTCAAAAAGTCACCGCCCTATTCATTCTCACTGATACGGGACGGCAACCTGGATAAGACCTCTGTGTTCGCCATCTGTTCCTACCTTTCAGGTGACCTTCAATACCAGGTCTATGTTTTCCTCAAAAAGGAAGACTCCGGTTACAGGATACATAAATTGAATTTTGAAGAGAAATAATAAACAGAATTCCGGCCATGGATATTAATGCAATTATCAGGAACGCGCTGGCAGAAGATCTTGGAAATGGCGATCACACTTCGTTGTCAACCATCCCTGAATATGCAACAGGCAGGTCACGGCTGCTGATCAAGGAAGCCGGGGTGCTGGCAGGGGTCGATGTTGCTCGTGAGGTTTACCGGCAACTGGATCCTGACCTGATCTTCGAAATGGTTTTAACGGATGGGACCCCGGTGAATCCAGGCGATGTAGCTTTTTATGTAACCGGAAGTTCCAGGTCCATCCTGTCGGGTGAAAGGCTGGCGTTAAACTTCATGCAGCGCATGAGCGGAATTGCCACATCTACAGCAAAAATGGTAAAGATGATCGAGGGCACCGGGGCAAAGATCCTCGACACGCGCAAAACCACTCCCCTCCTGAGGGAACTGGAGAAGACTGCGGTCAGGCTGGGAGGCGGCGAAAACCACCGGATGGGCCTTTACGACATGATCATGATCAAGGACAATCATGTGGATTTTGCAGGCGGGATCAGTCAGGCCATCGAAGCCACCGGACAATACCTGGAAAAGCATGAAATGAATCTGAAAATTGAGATAGAAGTCAGGAACTTTGACGAGCTGCGCCAGGTTCTTGAGGCAGGCGGTGTGGACCGGATCATGCTCGATAATTTCAAGGTGGAAGACCTTGCTCTTGCGGTGCGGATGATCGATGGAAGATATGAGACCGAAGCATCCGGGGGCATTAACCCGGACAACATACTGCAGTATGCCAGGACTGGTGTTAATTATATCTCCGTCGGAGCATTGACCCATCATATCAAAAGCCTTGATATGAGCCTGAAAGCAGTGATCTAGCCAGGCCATGTACACCCTCATCAATAAAATTACCGGCACGGTCCGCAGCCTGGTCAGCCAGCTTTTCAAACTTATTCTTTTGCCACTCATCCTCCTCTCCAGAAAAATAGTATTGCCCGGTTTCAGGGGTGTGGCGCTTTATGATGTCGGACTGTTTTTCATGCAGGGCATGAAGAAAAGTTCCATATCATTGCGTGCCAACGCAATTTCTTATTCATTCATCATCGCCTTCGTGCCGGCAGTTTTGTTCCTGTTCACCCTCATACCTTACATCCCCGTGCCTGATCTCGAGGAAAATATCATGCTGACCCTCGAGGAAGTCATTCCGCATGAAGCGTTTGTCGTGATCCGCTCCACCATCCAGGATATTGTCGGCAGGCAGCAAACCGGATTGCTCTCGATCAGCTTCCTGATATCGCTGTACTTCGCAAGCAGCGGGGTCATCGCGATCATGAACGCCTTCAACCAGTCGTCCCATTCCATCGAGTCGCGCAATGCCATCAAAAAACAACTCGTGGCGCTAGTACTGGTTTTCATCCTCGCGATGAACATGATCGTTTCGGCTGCCGCGCTGGCTTTTTCGTCCGTTTTCCTTTATTTTATGGAAGAAAAAGGATTTATCAGCGACAATTTCACGCTCTTCCTTCTCCAGGCCGGGCAATGGATCATAATCCTGCTGACCTCACTGGTCGCATTTTCAAGCATTTATTACATGGCGCCTGCCAGGAAAAGGATCTTCCCGTTCTTCTCCGCCGGCTCGGTCGTGGCTTCCTTTCTTTCGGTCGTCAGCTTCAAAGTCTTTACCATATTTATCGAGAATTTCAGCAATTACAACAAGTTTTACGGCTCCCTGGGCTCGCTGATCATGATCATTGTCTGGATCAATTTGACGGCGTTGATGCTGCTCATCGGATTTGAGCTGAATGCCAGTATTTATATGGCCTCAAAAAATGGGAAGGAGAAAAGGATTTACGACCTGGAAAAGCCAGGATGATATTCCATTTTCAACGGATTCTTTTTTAATTTAATTTTGCCTGGTAAATCATCAGAATGAAAACTCATCCCTAATGTCCCGCCAAAACATTGTTTTTATCGGAGCCGGCGCCATCGGAACTGCTTTGGGCAATTCCATGGTGAAAAACCCAACCCTTGATGTCACGCTTGTATCCATAGAAGAGGAAGTGGTTGCATCCATTAACGAGCATCACGTCAACAGGAAATATTTCCCCGGCATAGCACTTCATCATGACCTTAAGGCGACATTAAGCACTGACACGGTTAAAACGGCAGAATTCATCTTCATGGCTATCCCTTCGGTGGATACGGTTCACTATCTGAAAGCATACCGTGACATCATCCCGCCTCAGGCCATCATCGTTAACCTGGCCAAGGGTTTCGGCGAACATAACTGCACCATCGCACGTTGTCTGAACGAATTCCTGCCGAATGAGGTCTGTGCTATGAAAGGGCCCACCTTTGCACGGGATATCATTAATAACCAGCCTACCGCTTTTACGATCGGGTCTCACAACCCTGATCTTTTCGGGCATTTTAAGAAAATATTCGAGAAAACGAATATATACCTGGATTTCAGCACCGATATGCAAGGTGTCGAGATACTGAGCATCCTCAAAAATATTTATGCCATCGTCGCCGGGATCACCGACGCCAGCTTTGATGCGCCAAACCTGCGCTCATTGGTGCTCACCAAGGCGTTTAAAGAGATGAGGGATATTCTTCTCGAATTTGGCAGCGACGAAAAAACCATGTTCAAATATTGCGGCTTCGGCGATTTTACCCTTACTGCCCTGAATGACCTGAGCCGGAACCGCACGCTCGGATTATTGATCGGCAAAGGGTTCTTCACCCAGGAAATGTCGGATAAAGTGGTCCTGGAAGGAAAAATCGCGGTCAATGTCCTGGTCGATGTGATGGCCGTAAGAAAAAAGAGCAATAGCTTCCCGATCCTGCACGAACTGCATAAAGTGTTCAATGAACATTACGACCTGTCACAGTTTGTCAACCGCATTATCGCTTTTCCGGGCAATGAGTAGCTGCAAGCCGCAAGCTACAAGCCAAAATGACCGAAGACCTAAGACCCAAGACCTAAGACCTAAGACCCAAGACCCAGGACCAACCCACGTGCTTTTTCAATCACTGAATCAACCCCTTTTACATTGCTGCCACCTGCTGTAGCGAAATGCGGCTGACCGCCACCGCCCCCGTTGATCTCCCTGGCAAGCTCCCTGACCAGGTTTCCGGCATGCATTCCACGTTCTTTTATAAGCTGATCCGACAGCATCAGGGTGAGGTTGACTTTGTCGTCGGCTGTAGTTATGAATAATGTAAACTGGTATTCCTTGTTATCATTCAGCGAAAAAGCCAGGTCCTTGGCCGATTTGGCGTCCAGGTCTATTCTTCCGGCGATGAAACGCATCCCATTGACGGTTTCCGCTTTCTGAAGCATCTCCGCCCTGATCCCCTCGATTTTAAAACGGTTCAGTTCCTCGATCTTTTTCTGAAGTTCTTTATTCTCCTCCACCAGCGTCTTAACGCCTTTCAGCGGATCTTTCGGGTTTTTGATCAATTCCCGTATTTCGTCCAGCGTTTCCAGTTGCTCAAAGAGGAAAGCTTCAGCGCGTTCCCCGGTGACTGCCTCAATTCTTCTCACGCCTGCAGCAATGGCCCCTTCGGCAATGATCTTGAAGAAGCCGATTTGCCCCGTCGACTCGACATGTGTGCCCCCGCATAATTCGATGGAGTATCCCGGATCAAAAGTGATCACCCTGACCTCATCGCCGTATTTTTCGCCGAACAATGCCATTGCGCCTCTTTTCTTCGCTTCTTCAACAGGGACGTGCCGTTCCTCGTTCCGGCCGATATTTTCCCGGATCTTCCGGTTCACAATACGCTCCACTTCCCGGATTTCTTCTTCTGTCATTTTGGCAAAATGCGAAAAATCAAAACGAAGATGATTTTCATCGACAAGGGAGCCTTTCTGTTCGACGTGATCTCCAAGAACTGTCCTCAACGCCGCGTGCATGAGGTGTGTGGCGCTGTGATTGTTTTCCGTGGCTTTTCTCTTGCCCAGGTCAACTACCGCATGCACCTTCTCCTGAAAATCATCAAAAATCTCGTTTGCCCGGTGGATGATCAGTTCATGTTCTTTATAGGTATCTTCCACATTGATCCGCTGCCCCTGGCATTCAAGGTAACCACGGTCGCCCACCTGGCCGCCTGACTCAGCGTAAAACGGGGTACGGTTCAGCACGATCTCGAAATATTCCTGCCCCTTCGCCTTGACCTTTCTGTATTTAACCACCTGAACATCCGCCTCCAGCGTCTCATAGCCCAGGAATTCCGTCTCATCTGTTCCCGGCCTGACAATCACCCAGTCATGGGTATCTACCTGGGCAGCCTGGCGTGAGCGGCTTTTCTGTTCATCCAGCCCTTGCTGAAACCCTTCCATATCCACAGTCCAGCCTTGCTCCGTCGCCATCACCCGGGTCAGGTCGATCGGAAAACCATACGTATCAAACAAATCAAAGGCAAACTTTCCGTCAACAACAGACCTCCCGGGATTATCAGCAATATATTGTTCAAATTTCCTGATCCCCTGCGAAAGGGTCCGCAGGAACGATTGTTCTTCTTCTCCGACCACTTTCCTTACCAGGTCTTCCTGGTAGCGAAGTTCAGGAAAATATGCGCCCATATGCTCGGAAAGCACCGGTACCAGGTGCTGGATGAACGGTTCCCTGAGGTCCAGGAAAGTATATCCGTAACGCACAGCCCTCCTCAGGATCCGGCGGATCACATAACCCGCTCCCGTGTTGGATGGCAACTGGCCGTCGGCAATGGCAAAGGAGATCGCCCGCAGGTGATCGGCAATGACTCTCATCGCCACATCATCCTTTTCGGCTTTCCCGTATTCTTTTCCGGAGATTCTTCCAATCTCCCGGATAACCGGCTGGAAAATATCCGAATCATAATTTGATTTTTTTCCCTGGATCACCATGGTGAGCCTTTCAAATCCCATCCCGGTATCGACGTGTTTCTGCGGCAGCGGGACCAGTTTGCCGTCCATCTGGCGGTTGAACTCGATAAAGACCAGGTTCCAAATTTCCAATACTTGCGGGTGCCCGGTGTTTACCAGTTTACTGCCTGGAATTTTACTCTTCTCCTCATCACTGCGGATATCCACGTGGATCTCGGAACAGGGCCCGCACGGCCCCGTCTCCCCCATCTCCCAGAAATTGTCTTTCCTGGAGCCCAATAACAGCCTCTCGGCAGGGATGATCCTTCCCCAGATGGCAGCAGCTTCCTCATCTTTCGATAACTGATCCTCAGCGTCGCCCGCAAATATCGTCGCATACAGGTCCTTTTCAGGAATACCGTATTTTTTCGTAAGCAACTCCCACGCCCATTCAATGGCTTCCTTCTTGAAATAATCACCGAAAGACCAGTTACCAAGCATCTCAAACATGGTGTGATGATACGTGTCGTGCCCGACTTCCTCCAGGTCATTGTGCTTGCCTGAAACCCTGAGGCACTTCTGGGTGTCGGCGATCCTGAGCTCCTTAGCCGGCGCATGCCCTAAAAAGATATCCTTAAACTGGTTCATACCGGCATTGGTGAACATCAAGGTGGGATCATTCTTGATAACCATCGGCGCGGATGGAACGATCTTGTGCGCTTTGGATTCGAAAAATTCTAAAAATATTCTCCTGACTTCTGATGATTTCATTAATTTTCTGTATGTTGTATTGTTAAAAGAGGCTTTAAAATTGAACTGCAAAATTAATTTTATTTATTTTTGCGCTCCTTTCTGATATTAAAAAGGGAAAATTATCGTTGACACCTGTGAAACAATAGACTTTGATGGGGAAGAAAGTAAAATATGTATTCAACCATAAGACCCTTTCCTTTGAACATGCCAGGCTGACAGCGAGGCATTACATCCTTAAAGTGCTGTCCTATCTTTCTACCAGCGTTGTCTTCACCGCGGTGTTTGTGGTCATCGGCACCTATTTTTTCGATTCACCCAAAGAAAGAATGCTCCGGCGCGAATTACGGCAGTATGAGTTGCAGCACAAGCTGATCAACGAAAGGCTGGAAAAGATCGACGTGGTACTTAACGATATGGCCGACCGGGATGATAATATCTACAGGGTTATTTTTGAATCGGAGCCTATTCCCACTGAAGCCAGAAAGGCAGGAATCGGGGGAACAGACCGTTATAAAGACCTTGATGGCTACAGGAGTTCGGAAAGCCTGAAACGAACGGCGCAAAAACTGGATCAGATCGCCGCCAAGATGTACGTTCAGACCAAATCTTTCGACGAGGTCTATGAAATGGCCATCAACAAGAACCGACTATTAGCCAGCCTCCCGGCCATTCAGCCAATCAGCAACCAGGATCTCCGCCGCCTTACGTCTTATTTCGGATACCGGACCGACCCGTTTTATAAGGTGTTGAAATTCCATGAAGGTGTTGACTTCTCTGCACCCACCGGTACTGAAATATATGCGACAGGAGATGGGGTCGTGCGCGAAGCCGACCGCTCAAAATCAGGTTATGGCAACCAGATCGTGATCGATCACGGATTCGGATACAAAACTATGTACGCTCACCTGCAGTCATTTAAGGTCAGAGTTGGCCAGGAAGTGAAACGCGGCCAGGTGATCGGAACGATCGGAAGTACGGGTAAATCAACATCCCCACACCTTCATTATGAAGTATGGAAAAATAATGTTCCGGTCAACCCGATCAATTATTTCTTCAACGACATTACCCCGGAACAATATGAAGAGATCCTGATCCTTTCACAAAGGCCCAGCCAAACCATGGATTAATAATGCAAAACCATGGCTGACAAATTATATTACACTATTGGCGAGGTTTCCAGGATGTTCAACGTAAATCCTTCGTTGATCCGCTTCTGGGAGAAAGAATTCCCAATTATCAGGCCTCAGAAAAATAAAAAAGGCAATCGCGTTTTCACTCCAAAGGATATCGATAGTTTTCGCCTGATCTATAACCTGGTCAAAGAAAAAGGATACACCATCCAGGGCGCCAGGGAGCATCTTTCGAGGCATAAAACCGATGCGGAAAAAAATGTCGAAGTCATTAAATCTCTCAAAGAGATCAGGCGGTTTCTTATAGACATCAGCCAGGAACTCCCCTGATCAGTCTGCATAAGGTTAGAAATACCGGTTATTCTTTAAAAATTCCACGACGTATTCTTCAATTCCCTCCTCGAGCGAATAAAAAGGATTATCATAACCGGCAGAACGGAGCTTGTCCATCTTCGCCTCGGTAAAATACTGGTATTTATCCCGGATATCTTCCGGGGTATCCACAAACACAATCTTTTCCGGGATATCCATGGAGCAGAAAACAGACCTCGCCAGGTCCAGGAATGTCCTTGCTTTACCGGTACCCAGGTTGTAAATTCCACTTGATGTCCCGCGTATCATGAGGTAAAATAAAACATCCACAACATCCTTGATGAAAATAAAATCCCTGAGTTGTGCGCCGTCTTCAAATTCCGGGTTGTGCGACCGGAAAAGCTTCACCTTGCCTGTCGATCTGATTTGATTGAAAGCATGAAATATAACCGAAGCCATCCTTCCCTTATGATATTCATTGGGCCCGTATACGTTAAAGAATTTCATTCCGGCCCAGAATGGAGGAGTTTCCTGCTGTAGCAGAACCCACTTGTCAAAATCATTTTTTGAATCACCGTAAGCATTCAGCGGTTTAAGTTTTCCGGTCAGTGAGTGATCGTCAGAATACCCATTTTCACCCATACCGTAAGTGGCTGCCGACGAAGCATAGATCAGGCGTATATTATACCGCGAACAGGCAATCCAGACCTTTTTGGAGTAATCAAGGTTCAGCCTGTTAAAAACCGACCGGTCCTGCTCCGTGGTATCTGTCCTTGCTCCAAGATGAAATACAAAATCGGTTTCCAAAGAATGTTGATCCAGCCAACCCGGGAACTCATCACGGTTAACCAATTCCAGGTAAGCCTTCCGGTTATAATTTCCCGCTTTGTCGTGCCTGGAAAAATCATCCACCAGGACAATATTTGTGAATCCTTTGTTATTCAGCTTGCCTGCAAGGCAACTGCCGATGAATCCGGCAGCCCCTGTTACAACGATCTTGCCCATAGATTTTAAAATTGTAGGTATATTCAAATATACAACAAATCCGGCTAATCCAGAACCCGACTCTAGTTTTTTTAAACTGTTAAATAGATAATAATTATCTTTGCTTCCTTTAAAAAACTCACTGACTTCTAATTATTATTCATAGCAAATATTCCAAAAATGAATCAGAATTTTACGCTTTTCAGGATCTTTTTCGTAATGATTTTTACCTCTTTCGGCTTGTCATCCTTAGCTCAGGTCAGCGAAGGCGGAATCCCGGTCAGTTTTAATCATCCCAGCCTCTCCGACCGGATCAGCGAGCACAATTTTCCAAAACCCGACCTGGATCAGATCATGCTGGAAGATCAGCTCAATGCGGAGTCACAATATCCCGGCCCGGAACGAATGGGCGTGGCCATAATAGTAAACCTCGATTTTTTTGAAAGTGGCATGAAGGAGCAATTACCAGATGGTTCAACGATCTGGCGACTGAAAATATCCGTTCCGGATGCCCTCGCGCTTGGTGTGTATTACAGCCGGTTCCATATTCCGCAGGGCGGAAAGCTGTTCCTCTATAATGAATCGAAAACCCAAACATTGGGAGCCTATACGTCAGAAAATAATTCAGAATCGGGTTTATTCGCCAATGAATTTATCCAGGGCGACCAGGTCACACTGGAATATTTCGAACCTGCCGGTATCATGGAGAAAGCAGACATTTTTATATCAGAAGTGGCTTATGCCTACCGGTTTATAAGCTTTTCCAATGCTGACGGCAACCGCGACCAGTCACTTCCCTGCATGATCAATGTCAAATGTGAAGAAGGGACTGGCTGGGAAGACCAGATCCAGGGCATTGCCCGAATATCCATTAAAATCGGCTGGGCCTATTACTGGTGCTCCGGATCGCTGATCAATAATACGAACCATGATCGCACTCCCTATTTCCTCACCGCGGAACACTGCGGGGAAGGAGCCAGCGCAGGCGATATGAACCAGTGGATCTTCTATTTTAATTACCAGGCCTCCACCTGTGTTGGTAGCTACGGCCCCTCCGGCAATACGGTGACCGGATGCACACTTAAAGCCAAAGACCCGCTGACCGGTTTCGACGGTTCGGATTTTGAACTGGTCAAGCTTAACAGCACGCCTCCTTCATCTTACAGCGTATACTACAACGGCTGGAACCGCACCAATACCCCTGCCACCAGCGGCGTTTGCCTGCACCATCCGGCCGGAGACATCAAAAAGATATCCACCTACCTGTCGCCAATGATCTCTTCTACCTGGTGGAACGGTACACCTTCACACTGGAGGGTAAGCTGGTCCGAAACCGCGAACGGCCTGTCCATCATGGAAGGCGGCTCATCGGGTTCCCCGGTATTTGACCAGGATAAGCTGATCATGGGAGACCTATCTGGCGGATACGAATCGAATTCCTGCAGTAACCCTTCCCCGGCATGGTTCGGGAAAGTCTGGTACAGCTGGGACCAGATGGGAAGCACCCCGGCAACACGTTTAGCCGACTGGCTCGACCCCACCAGCACCGGAATAACAAAACTGCCCGGCCTATCCTCGCAAATTTTACCCCCGGAAGTCGACTTTACTTCCGATACAAACCATGTAATCCAGGGAACCGAAGTGCAATTCACTGACCTGACCACTGGCAATCCGGCCCTGGAGTGGGACTGGAGTTTCCCGGGAGCCACCCCGAGCTCTTCCACCGTGCAGAACCCGGTCGTTACCTACTCTGATTATGGCGTATTTGATGTGACCCTCACCGTCACCAACGCCGACGGGGAAAGCACAGAAGTCAAATCCGCCTACATGACCGTCGACCAGGTGCTTGTCCCTGAAACCGATTTCATGGCAAGCCAGGTTGCGATCACCGAAGGCGACATGATCGATTTCACCGATCTCACGGCCAACCAGCCAACTTCCTGGAGCTGGATATTTGACGGCGGGACCCCGGCCACTTCCGATCTTCAGAACCCTGACTCCATTGAATACCTTGTCCCGGGAGCATACGATGTAACCCTTACCACCAGCAACAACGGAGGAAATGATACCGAACAAAAAGAGGCTTATATCCTGGTGAACGCCGGCGCACCGCCGGTATCGGATTTCTATGCCGACGTTACGGAAGTCATGCCCGGTGATTCCGTAAATTTCTTTGATCTGTCTACCGGCAATCCTACCCAGTGGACCTGGTGGTTCGAAGGCGGGGAACCCGGCGGGTCAAGCCAGCAAAACCCGGCAGGAATTGTGTATCCAACAGAAGGAGTGTATTATGTAAAGCTCAGGACGAAAAATTCCTTTGGCAACAATACCATTCAAAAGGACGGCTATATCGCAGTAGGTAATGTCAGTGTGAAAGACATGACCCTGAATAACGCACTGATGGTTTACCCCAACCCGAGCAATGGAGAAGTGAATGTCAGGCTGAACATCAGAAGCATGGAAGCGTGGAGGCACGGAGGCATGGAGGCTGGGAAGCATGGGGGCATGGAGGCAGGGAAGCAGGGAAGCATGGTGGTTGTGTGTGTGGTCAATTCGACTGGTAATATTGTTAAGTCCTTTGATCACGACCTTTCATCCTCTATCCTCAGCATCGATCTTAGCAATGAGCCGAAAGGGCTTTATTTCATCCAGGTTTCATACGGCGGGCAAACAGTGAATAAGAAAATATCACTGTTTTAACAGATCATATTTAAGCAATGCTGTCAGTCCGGAGAAAAATACGGCAGAATATTGCAAAAGGCCGGAGAAAGAAAATTTCTATAATAAGAAATTTCTTTCTCCTTCTCTCCCTGTCTCCCAGTCTCCTTTTCTCCCTGTCTCCTTGTCTCCTTTTCTCCCTGTCTCCCTGTCTCCTTTTCTCTCAAATCTCCCAGGGTGGTTACCCTGCCAGTTTTAAATATAGTGTTCAGCGGGAAATCCCTGAAGTTGTGCTTCCCTCACCGGACTTGAGTTCCATCAGGTCAGATAACTACGAAAATGGCAAATGGGGCCTTCCTGAACAAGTCGGAGTAACCGTTAAAGCAGGAACGGATATTTTTCGTGACGGCCTGAAAGAAGTTTTGCCTGGTGGTACGTCGGCATGGCGGATGATGATCTCCTGCGACGATGCCAGGGCAATTGGCCTATACTTTGATGATTTCAGCCTTGGGGAAGGTTACCGGCTGTTTATCTATGATGAGAGCAGGGAAAATCTGCTGGGCGCCTATACCTTATATAATAATAAAGAGCATCGCCTGTTCGCAACCGAACTCATACCTGCCGACAGGCTTATCATTGAAATCAATGCAGAGAAGGGGATTAAACCGGATGCTGCCTGCCACCTCGCGGAGATATCCTATTTCTTTGCCGACCTTCCCGGGTTCATGAATACACGTGGCGTTTCCGATGCCTGCGAAGTGAATGTCAACTGCCCTGAAGGCCAGAACTGGCAGTACCAGAAGCACGGTGTCGCAAGGATCTACGTAAAGCAAGGCGGAGGTTATTACTGGTGTACCGGTTCTCTCTTGAACAACACACTGCAGAACAATGAGCCGTACTTGCTCACCGCCGACCACTGCGCTCCGACTGCTTCAGAAGAAGACTTTGCCCAATGGCTTTTTTACTTCAATTATGAAGCCCCGGGCTGTGAGAACCCAACGGTTAACCCGGTGCCAAACACAATGACCGGGGCAGTTAAGATTGCCGGCGCAGGTACTTCCGGTTCCGATTTCCTGCTGGTCAAGCTCCAGGAAGATGTTCCGGAACACTATGAACCATATTACAATGGGTGGAACATTGAAGGCATTGCCAGCCTGAACGGGGTGACCATTCACCATCCGGCGGGCGATATCAAGAAGATCTCAACTTACACCGAGCCGATTGAGTCTTCCGCCTGGTTCAGCACACCGGGAACACACTGGGAGGTGATCTGGGCCCCTACCGAAACGAACTGGGGCGTCACGGAAGGCGGTTCTTCCGGCGCACCTCTTTTTGACAATGCCGGGAGGATCATTGGCGCGCTGACCGGCGGGCAGGCTGCCTGCGAACCCGGAGGTTCAGGTGGCGGTACCGGCCCCGACCAACCGGACTATTATGGAAAGTTTTCATACTCATGGGACCAGAATGGCAACAATCCTTCTCAACAGCTTAAATATTGGCTTGACCCTATCAATACAGGTGTTACATCACTTCCCGGTAAAAATGCCAAACTGACTGCAGCATTCCAGGCCAGCACGACGTTGTTGCTGGAAGGTGGCACGGTAATGTTCACCGATTTCTCCTCAGGCATCCCGAATTTTTATGAATGGAGCTTTGAAGGTGGTGAACCAAATACTTACTCCGGTTCTGATTCGATTGAAATTAAGTATCAAAACGCCGGTAAATTTGACGTCAGGCTCACCGTATCCGATGGAATTGAGTTCGACACCTTACTTCTGACCGATTTCATCCATGTAGTTGGAAGAGTTTATCCTAATCCAACAACAGGTCCCGTTTATATTTACCTGGAAGAGGAGCTTCCTGCCACGATCATGGCAGAGGTGTTCAATGTGACCGGGCAGAAGGTATATGAAGAATCATTCGCTGAACAGTCTTATCCATTAATTTCATTCAATCTCAATTTCCTCAGTGCCGGAATCTACACTATCCGTTTAGAGATAAAGCAGCGGTACGTTTTTGCGAGGATAATGATCATTAAACCTGAGTAGCGTCTCGATATCAAGGCTGAAATTCGTGCATTTTCTTTTCGATTTACCCGCTTTTGATTCGGATCATGCAATTCGTTTACTTTCAATAGCACACGGATTAACGCAGATGCGACGGATTTACACGGATTTAGAATTCATTGAATAAAATCAACCATACCCCTAAATCGCAAAATCGTCAAATCCCCAAATCCCCAAACCCCCAAATCCCCAAATCCCCAAATCCTCAAATCAATAAAAAACCCATCTATCCCGAAGGACAGATGGGTTAATTTCAGTAAATATTATCTGGTCTATTCTTCCAGTCTTTTCCTGGCGTCATAAACTTTTTTCGCGCCGTAAGCAGCACCCATTGAAAGCAGCATGACAATTCCACTGCCAATGGGAGCAGGCCCTCCACCGATCGGTGTATCACCTCCACCTGGTCCTCCTGGCGGCGGTGGTGGTGGTGGTGCAGATGCACTCACAATTATTACAGGAACAATTACTAATAATCCTACTAAAATCAGGTTTAATATTGCTTTTTTCATATCTTGAATTTTTTTCATTCGTTATTAGAATAATTGTTCTTAATTACTTTGTAATATAAACTTTGTCAGTATAGATTCGGCCTTCTTTAGTAATGACCTTCACGATATAATAACCAGACACCTCACCAATCTGAACTTTGTTCAAGGTGCTGTTAGGCAGCGTACCACGATGGAGTTCGCGCCCCATCAGGTCATAGGCAACATATTCCTTGATGGTTTCCTTGCCGCGGTTAACAATATAAGCATCTTGACTCCAACTATAAATGGTGATAAGCTTTGCATCATCAGGATCATTGATTCCAGTGGGTCCGAGGAAATGAATGATGAAACGTTCCTTTTCGTCTTCTGCTGTAGCAGTAAACGTATAAACAGGATTAGATACAAGATCAACCCATTCACTGCCGGTTGCCAGATCTTCCAGGTAAATTTCAGTACCCGATTCGAAACTCGCTACATCCAGTGCAGTTAAGATATAAGTACCTGTGGCACTGCATTTGAAACTCAGCGGCACACTTACAACTCCGGAACCTAAAGGTGGCATTGCGTTCACAGAAAGCAATGATTGGTCATTGGCAACGGTCCATATTTCTGTAGCTTCGGTATCCATGCTGTTCCATTTATAAGCATCTGTATTATGGCCATATTCAAACTCAGCACCTTCATAGAAATGTATTATTGACTCATCACTATAATTATTTCCCTCAGCTCTAACTAGTAACCTGTCAATATAAGAGTCCTTGTAAAATGCGCTGGTACTGTGTAGACGGACAGAGTTATCAAAATTGAAGGCAGAAGCAGCGGTAGTTTCAACAAAGAAGGCCTGTCCAACCTGAACATCCTTCGTGACACCGTTGGTCCCGCCACTATTAACTGTCCATACCCCGTAATCGCTAACACCACCAGGTATCCACTCATACTTTTTGTTATTGATAACACCAGAATTATTTGCCCATAGCGAGTTAAAGTCCACAGCAGAGGCATAGGGATTACTGAGCAATGCCAGGTTGGCGCCGCCGAATCCCATAGGAACAGTGGCAATCGGACCTGTTGCCAAATGGCCGGTCATTGTAAGCGTATATGTGGAAGATTCCGCGGTGCTTAATGCAAGGCCACTTCCGGTGGAAATCGGGTCAGTGACATTATATACATTCAGCCAACTGCCTGCACCGGCTTCATTATATGCAAATGCGTAGGTACTAATCGGTAGTTCGAATGCACCAAGGTATACTCCGCCTGCACCGGGGCCGGTGTAAGCAGGATCCTTAACGGTTGGACCAACTAAGTGCCAGTAATAATTTCCACCCGCCGTATTATTGATCCATATCTGAACGTCAGCGCTTCCTGCGCCATGGTTGATCGTGCCGTTATCTATGAAAGATCCCGGCCCTGTGGCATCAGCAAGGACCTTCAGCTGGGACGCAACTGATAAGGTAGTTGCACCGCCGGCAGTGACCGAACCGCTTGGATTGATGGTAAGGAAGCCTTGTGTGGAGCCGTTGTCTTGAAGTAAAATATCTGCATAAATGTCAAAAAATGAATTGACAGTTATGTCGGCACCGGGTCTCACAGTGAGGCTTGCAACTTGTGCATCGGCTCCAATAACGGCTCCGGGTGCTTTTACATAACAAGGCAGTGTGCCATCCAAAACACTGGGTGCACCTCCAGTACCTGAACCGCCGCACCAAGCACCTGCATTCCAGATAACCATTGGTTCCATATTAACATCCAAAGCACTAGAGGAGTTATAAGGAATAGTATTTTGATTTCCTGCAGGATTATTAATATTGGACGCAGGAGTGACACCAAGATTTGCACTACCAGGATATTCAAAGTCTCCAAAGCCAGTTCCTGCCAGGTCAATCGTGGCGATCAGGTAAGCGTTGCCAGCCGTCATATTAAAGACATTTAGACTGGTAAAGGAACAAACCTGGTAATAGTTACTTCCGTCAGCATTGACTAAACCATCAAAATAGAAAGAAAATCCATTTTGTCCGGTTATGCTCGTTAGGATCGTCTGCCCATAGCTTTGCGGCCAGCGTATTGTAAATTTACCCAATGACCATCTGTTTAATGGACTGACATTATAATTAGTTGTGGCATTAGCATATACCAACAACTTCGGGTTACAACCATCCTGCACAACAGTATAACGGACAGCAGCATATGATTTACTTATATTACCTATCAAAGCAAACAGGATAATGAGTGTCAAAAACTTTTTCATAGTATCTGTTTTAATATTATTGTTTTTTATAGTAATGACTTATGGGATTTGCTGTTCAACCACGAAAAATGACTCAAAATCAGTATTTTCAGGGTGAAAATATACACTCGACGTGATAGGGTCGACGTCACTACTACCCGTATTATACTCGATTGTTCCACTTAAGTTGCAATCCGCTGGATCATAAACATTTGGAACGATATAAAAAGATTCAAAGTCAGTATTTCCCGGATCAAAATATACGGCAAAGGTAATAAGGTCAACATCGCTTGTTCCGGTGTTATATTCAACCGTACCTGTTTGGGTAGCATCACCAGCCCATAGGGTCATAACGCCAGTGCCCCACCAATCCCATACAGGATTAGTCCCATACAGAGGTGCGGCGGGACTAGAAAAATCAAATGAAGCCGAGCCTGAAGCCAAGTTTACCGTATTCAGTGTCATTGCGCCCAAATGATTCCTGTGCCTTATTGCAAGGTAATACTCGTCCTTAGGAACTCCTGTTATTTTTCCTCCAACAGCACCATCGGCCGGATTAAGTAACTGACCGGTTGAACTAAGGAAAAATGCTCTGGAATAGAGTACCTGTGCAGCATTCAATTTATTGCGGAACTCCACAAGAACCCAGTCCACCACATTAGAGGGAATGGAAGTAACCTCTGTATTGGTTCCATAAGGATCTTCAAGCGGTATTAAATCTTGAGTTCTGAGTGCGGTACTCATGGTTGATCCATTATAGGGTCCTGCTAAAATTACACCAAGGTTAAGTGTAATGGCCAGGAAGAAGTCATCGCCGACCACGAAAGTGCCCACATCACTAAAATCTTCACCCAGCATTGTATAAGGATCTAGTCCATCTGCTGCGCCTGAAGTGGCCCATGTCACCGTAGCACCAAGGTCTTGGGAAACGCCCACGGCACAATTAGTTCTGTCGAAGCTTGGTTGTTCCTGTGTACCAATCCATTGTGTGGTTACATCCAGGTTGCTTCCACCGAGAACCGCTTCGGAGACTGTCCAATGGCCTGAAACTGCATTGTCCGTTCCCCCTGTCCAGCCGCTCGGCATTCCACCTGTAAAGATCACTCCGTAGGTGTCTGCCGTGCCGCCCGTGTTGTTCAGCACCACCGGGTTGTAGGTGGTTCCGTCTCCCACGGGGTAGGTTACATCGGCAGCAGCGACATTGGCCTTAAGTTCTCCGACGTCGTTGGTGACCACATAATTAGTTGCGTTGGCGGTGATACCCGCAGCGGCCATGGTCAGGTCATAAGCGTTCAGGGTAAATTTACCATCCGTCAGCGTCAGTGCGTTGTAAAGCACTGCATCGGCACCGGTAAGACTGACGCCTGTGCCGTCGTTATCAACGACAACGGCGCAGTAAAAGTCTGTTGGTACGCTCCCGCTGATTGCCTGGGCGGCTGTTCCGTTGAAGGTCAGCGTACCCGTCGAACCGGAATGAATATTACCTCCATTGTTGACAAAATCGCCTTTGAGCTGCACGCTCCCGTCAATTTCAATGGATCCCGCGTTTGTACTCGTGTAGTTGCCCTGAATAACCAGCGTGGCACCATTCTCGATTGTAATCGTGCCACCGTTATTCTGCATCTGTGAGTACCCGGCCACAATAGCCGCCAAAAATAACAAGGTAGATAGTATTCTTTTCATAATGATAGGGTTTTGTTCATTCTCAAAGATTTTTGCTCATAAATGGTTAAATGTATTAAGATCAAAATTTATTAATAACATAATGCCGACTTGGTCTCATTAATGCAAAGTAAAGCAATTTTATTTACAAAAACAAGAAATTAACAAAAATTTAATAATAATTTTCGCTTCAAGTCTGAGCGTTTCACATTAATCGGATATTTAAACAAAAGTAATCATTTTATAATAAAAATCCATCAGGAGGAAAAAATTATGATTATTTTAATGTCAGTGTTTCTCCTGTCAACAGGTCAGTTCCAGTCACCCGTTGATTTCTTCTGCTCAGCGCTTTCATCCTGATCCCGTAATCCTGTGAAATTGACCAGATCGTCTCACCTTCCCTAACGATATGATAATCATATGTTGATCTTTTCTTTTTCCTTTCAAGATATATCTTTTGACCGGCCTGGAGCTCATCATCTCTGTTCATGTCATTGTTGGCAAAAACCTGCCAGGTATAAATAGTGAACTCGGCAGCTATCCCCCGGCAATCGTCACCTTCACGGGCATAAATGAACTTTACCCCGTTATTTTTAAAAATCACCCGGCCGGACTCGGTCCTGGAAACTATTTCGAAGGCTTCGTCCGGGCCGGAAAGGCTTAATGTATGCCGATTGCCGGCTGCAATCTGCGAGTTGCGCACTATATCAAATTGTTCCAGCCCGTTTTCCTCGATGATCCTGATCAGCAGGTCCGGGTAACGGGGATTGGTGGCGTAACCCGCCTGTTTCAGGCCATGTGCCCAGCCTTTGTAATCGGTGACCTCAAGGTCGAATAATAATTTGTACCGGTCGCGGGTGGTCAGGAATTCCGAATGATCACGATAAGAATCCTCAGCACTGGGATATTTCCGGAAGCACTCATCTTTTTCATCATCGTCCTGGTGATAGGTTTTACCGGTCCAGCCTTTATGGCATTTGATCCCGAAATGGTTATTGGCCTCACGGGCCAGTGCGCTGTTCCCGGAATTCGATTCCAGGATCCCCTGGGCAAGTGTTATGCTGGCCGGAATTCGGTACTTCTCCATTTCCTCAACCGCGAGATCACTGTAACGTTCGATATATTCTTTAACCGTGATCAGTTGCTGCGGAAATACCCCGGGGCATATCAGTAAAAATATTGCAGTGATGTAAAGCCTGCTGTTCACTTTTCGGATGTTTGATGCAAAAGTATGACCAATTGCAGGGGCGGACCCAATGTTGTCTGCGCAATTATTCACATGATATTGTTGATTTTGTTTTACCACGGATTTACACAGAGTTTCACAGAGTTGAACACAGAGAAAGCATGGATTGGTATAATGGTGCCGTAATATTTATTTACTTTGCGGGTAAAGAAACTGGAAATTAGAAAATGGAAATTTGGAATTAATAACCTGAAACCTGGAACTTGGAACCTGGAACCCGGAACATGGAACACGAAATCATCCTGAAGTACTTTCCTCAACTTACCCCGGAACAGATCAGGCAGCTTAAACAGCTTGGGCAGCTATATCCTGAGTGGAACGCAAAGATCAACGTGATCTCACGGCAGGATATCGGCAACCTTTATGAACGACATATACTTCACTCGCTTGGTATCGCTAAGGTTGTCCGCTTCAATCCCGGCACAAGGATCATGGATGCCGGCACCGGCGGAGGGCTTCCGGGAATCCCGCTGGCGATCCTGTTCCCCGGTGTGCATTTCCACCTGGTCGACAGTACCGCTAAAAAACTTTCGGTTGTCAGAAGCATTTCAGAAGCTATCGGCTTAAAAAATATCAGCACCGAACACTGCCGGTTTGCAGATCATTTCCTGAAATACGATTTCATCGTCAGCCGGGCGGTATCGACACTTGAATCCATGGTAAACAGCTTGTGGAAGAATGTGGATGTCAACGGATCCAATGATTTGGAAAACGGGATCCTTTACCTGAAAGGCATGGAGGCAGGGAGGCAGGGAGGCGGGGAGACAGGGAGACAAGGAGACAGGGAGAAAGGGAGACAGGGGGAAAGTATTAGCAATCGAACAATTGAACAATTGAGCCTCAAACCAATAAATTACGCCATTTACCCGCTGTCAGACTATTTTGAGGAAGATTTTTTTCAGACAAAAATGTTGGTGCACCTTTTTTAATGCAAACCGGTAAAGATTTAATTATTTCTTATCTTCGCCTGCTTAAAACCTAAAACTTAAAATTATGACTGAAACCATTAGACACACTTTAAGGGAATCAAAAGTAGCACGCTGGACCGCGCTGGGCCTGGTTGCATTCACGATGCTGGCGGCCTACTTTTTTGTAGATATGATGGCGCCGTTGCAATCACTGCTGGAAACAAAACGCCAGTGGCAACCAGACACCTATGGGTTTTTCTCCGGATCGGAATATATGCTTAATGTATTCGGATTTCTTATCATCTCAGGTATAATTCTTGATAAAATGGGGATCCGGTTTACAGGTCTGACTGCAGCCATTACGATGCTCGTTGGCGGTTTGATCAAATTTTACGGGCTGAGTGACTATTTTTACCAGGGTGGTTTCGGTTTTAATTTTTTTGATTCTTTCTGGCCCAGCATCCCGGCAACCGCAAAAGTGGCTTCTATCGGGTACGCTATCTTCGGCATTGGCGTGGAGATGGCCGGTATCACGGTTTCCAAAACGATCGTCAAATGGTTCAGGGGAAAAGAGCTTGCCCTGGCGATGGGAATGGAAATGGCCACGGCCCGTCTTGGTGCTTCCGTCGCTTTCTTCTTCTCATCTGCAATAGCCGGAGGGGAAAGCCCCGAGGCCAACCCGATCAGGTCAGTTTACGTAGGGCTCGCCCTGCTGGCAATCGGCTTCCTGACTTTCCTGACGTATGTTTTCATGGATGCCAGGCTCGACAAGCAGGATACCGAACATAAGTCCGAAGAGCCTGCAGAAGAATTCCGCATTAGCGACCTTGGTAAAATATTGACCAACAGGGGCTTCTTACTTATTTCACTTTTATGTGTTCTCTTTTACTGCGGAGTGTTTCCCTTCCTGAAATATGCGGTGAACATGATGCAGAACAGACTGGGCATCAGTAATGTAGCTGCCGGATATATCAGTGGAATGCTGCCGGTCGGCACGATCATCCTGACGCCGATCATCGGGAATTTCCTTGACAGGAAAGGCAAAGGAGCTAGCATGATGATCTACGGAGCAGCATTGCTCACCATTGCGCACCTCACTTTCGCACTGGCCCCGCTGAACATGGCGCTGGCCATCATAGCCATCATGGTGCTGGGTGTGGCATTCTCCCTGGTGCCTGCATCGATGTGGCCTTCCGTACCGAAAATTGTGGAGGACCGTTACCTCGGCTCCGCCTATGCCCTGGTTTTCTGGATTCAGAATATCGGCCTTTTTATCATTCCCTGGCTGATCGGAGTTGTGCTGAAAGCTGTCAACCCGGGTGTGTATGAAAGAATACAGGCCGGTGATACCACCGCCGCGTACAACTACACCTACCCCATGCTGATCTTTGCAGGGCTTGGTATGGCGGCCATTCTGCTCGGATACATGCTGAAGCGGGAAGATAAGAGGAAAGGATACGGGCTGGAGTTACCTAATAAGGCATAGGGCATAGGGCAGGGAGGCAGGGAGGCAGGGAGGCAGGGAGCTTTGAAAGCCTGGAACTCTGGAACTCTGGAACTTTGGAACGAATAACGATTAACGATTAACGAACAATATATAACATTATGAGCGAAGAAATTAAGAAACTGGAACCGAAGGAAGTATGGAAGCATTTCTATTCCCTGACGCGTGTTCCCAGGCCTTCAAAACACGAAGAGAAAATACAGCAATTCATGCAGCAGTTCGCGGATGACCTTGGCTTAGAGTCGATGCGCGACAAAGTCGGAAATATTATCATCCGTAAGCCGGCCACTCCGGGCATGGAAAACCGCAAAGGGATCATCCTGCAGGCCCACCTTGATATGGTGCCGCAGAAAAACACCGCTACCAAGCATGATTTTGAAACGGATCCCATCATTGCCGTCATTGACGGGGAATGGGTGAAAGCCAAAGGGACCACCCTGGGATCAGATAACGGGATAGGGGTTGCGGCGATCATGACCGTCCTTGAATCCAAAGAGATCCAGCATGGTCCGATCGAAGCATTGCTCACCAGCGATGAGGAGACGGGGATGACCGGGGCCAACGGGTTAAAACCCGGTTTGCTGAAAGGAGATATCCTGCTGAACCTCGATTCGGAAGATGAAGGCGAATTGTATATCGGGTGCGCCGGCGGCGTGGATGTAACGGCCGACTTCAAGTATAAGGAGGTTGAAGTCCCGCCCTTCTTCGTACCTTACCGTATCAGCCTGACAGGGCTAAGAGGAGGGCATTCGGGGCTGGACATTAACCTGGGCAGAGGCAACGCGAATAAGATCCTGATCCAGTTGCTGATGCAGGTCGCAGACCGGTTCGATGCGAGGCTGGCCGGTTTTGAAGGCGGCAACCTGCGGAATGCCATCCCCAGGGAAGCATTCGCAGTGGTGGTGGTCCCACAAGCAATAAAAGACGAATTCAAAGCCTATATTGCCGACTTCGAGGAAAATGCCAGGACCATGTTCAGGGAAGCCGATCCCGGTCTGATGATCACGGTGAACACGACCAAAATGCCGCTGCACCTTATTGACGAAGACACACAGAAACGTCTTTATGCAGCCCTGAATGAGCTCCCCAACGGAATGATCGCAATGATCAAAGACATGCCTGAAGTGGTGGAGACTTCGACGAACCTTGCGATCGTCAAATCCGGTGAAGGAAAAGTCTTTATCGCCTGCCTGCTGCGCAGCGCGGTAGATGAGAATAAGATGAAACTTGCAGAGCAGATGTCCGGTATCCTCCGGGCGGCAGGAGCGGTTGTAAAAGTCTCGGGAGACTACCCTGGCTGGAAACCCAATGTGGACTCCCCTATCCTGGAAACCATGAAAGAGGTTTACCGGGTTCATTTCGGGAAAGTACCTAAAGTAAAAGTGATCCACGCCGGGCTGGAATGCGGTATCCTGGGAGCGCAATATCCTCACTGGGATATGATCTCCTTCGGCCCGACCATCCGCGGCCCTCATTCACCCGATGAAAAAGTTCATATCGGATCGGTAGGGCTGTTCTGGGAATATCTCGTGGAAACACTGAAGAAGTGCCCGGAGAAAAACCAGGCTTAGCATCCGGTATAGCGCAAATGAGCAAAAGGATCCCAAAAGAGCTCTTCAAGGATGATCATTTTCTCGGTCGCCCCGCAGATTCAGACGACCGCATCGTTCACCGCCGGATCAAACTTGTAAAGGATTTTCCCGGGTTTACGGACAAGGAAAAAACACTGCTGGATATCGGTTGCGGTAACGGAGCCTCTGTTATTGCACTCCATAATGATTTTAAAAGTTGCACCGGTATTGACGTCGAATTCAAACCTGAAGACGGAGAGAACTACCGGTTTTTGGTTTTGGACATAACCAGCGAAAAACCTGACGGTGAATTCGACCGCATCATCAGTTTTGAAGTCATTGAACACCTTCAGAAGGAAGACCTTGAGAATTTTTACAAATCCCTTAAACCCGGAGGTTTCATGGCTGTCTCCGTTCCCAACAAGTGGTGGATCTTTGAAACACACGGAGCAAATATACCATGGCTTCAAAAAATCCCATGGAACAGGGTTCCTTTTTTCTCCTGGTTACCTCGTCCTATCCATGAGAAGTATGCAAATGCCAGGATCTATACAAAAAGCAGGATCCGGAAACTTTTGCAAAGACATGGATTTAATGTGCTGGAAATGAGTTATGTAACTGCGCCCATGGATGTTTTGTCCGAAGGTCGCTTGAAGCGTTTCGTCATTAAACATATTTTTAATACGGATACCACAAAGCTTCCTTTCAAAGCAACTTCGATCTTGGTCTTCGTCAATAAAAAATAATTCTTCGATACAGAGGAATTTTTTTGGTAAATCAAAATTAAATAGTAATTTTGCACCTCCAAAATTGAAAAGCGATGAAAAGAACATTCCAGCCATCAGTTAGAAAGCGTAAGAACAAGCACGGCTTCAGGGAAAGAATGTCAACCAAAAACGGCCGCAAAGTTTTATCCAACAGAAGAGCAACAGGAAGAAAGAAACTGACCGTCTCCGACGAATAGAAGAGTTTCGATTTCCTTACAAAACAATATTGAATGAAAAGAAGATAATCCCGGTTATCTTCTTTTTTTTTTGCATGCAACCTTTCGTATTAAATTCTTGTCTATATTAGCGTTCTTACCTTATAAACCAAACGCTATGAAAAAGACTCCCTCTTTTTTAGCAATTTTCTTTCTTATTTTTTCTTTACAGATAAATGCTCAGACAACAATCCAGCTTCAGCCCGGCGCGAGTGGGAAAGATGCCCTGGCATGGAGTATCATGCCGGAAATGAATTTCGGCGAAACTCCGAAATTTCTCGCCTCCGGCTGGACACATTCCGGTGAACCGGGAATTAACAGGGCATTTCTCGATTTCGATTTATCGGTTATCCCCGAAAATGCTACGATCACGGAAGCAAGGTTGAATTTATACTTTGTCTGCCTGGAGCCAAACTTTTTCGGTCATACCGGAGAAAACGACGCCTACCTGAGGTTGATCACCGAACCCTGGGAAGAAGACCAGATCACCTGGAACAATCAGCCACAGACAAGCGGTGAACAGTCGCTCTATCTACCTGTCAGTTCTGAGCCTTACATGGATTACACCAATATTGACGTGACCGGATTGATCCAGAACCTGTACTCAAATCCTGAATCATATTTTGGGATCATGATGCGCTTGATCAATGAAAATCCCTACCGGTGCATATTGTTCGCCTCCAGTGATTATACTGATACGATTTCCATGCGTCCAATGCTTGAAATTACCTATACCACTGAATCAAACACCATTGTAATTCAACCCGGCCAGGAAGGCAAAGATGCATTGGTTTGGAGTGCCTATCCATATTATCATTTTGGTGACAGTCCCAAATTCACGTGCATTACCTGGTCACATTATAAAGAAGTTTGCACTACAAGGTCTATGATAGAATTTGACCTCACCGCCATTCCTTCCAATGCTACCATTAATGATGCCCGGCTCAGTCTTTATTTTGCCAGCCAGGATCCGTTTCCTGCCGGACATACAGGCAACAATGAAAGCTGGCTCAGAATGATCACCGAACCCTGGGAAGAAGATGATGTGACCTGGAGCAATCAACCTGCCATTACTACAAGTTACCAGGTCTATCTGCCTGCCAGCACTGATCCAACAATGGATTACACGGACATCGACGTGACAGCACTGATCAGCCTGCAATTCACTGAGCCGGATCAGTACCATGGCTTCTTGCTGCAACTGGCTGACGAAAGTATTTTCAAAGGATTACTCTTCGCCTCCGGTGATTATATGGTGAACCCCGATCTCAGGCCCAGGCTGGAGGTAAATTACACTGTTAACTCCGGAGTCATAGTTATTCAACCCGGTGAAGAAGGCAAAGATGCGCAGATCAATACGATCAATCCTGCAAACAATTACGGAAATTCCCCCATTTTCAAGGCTGCGGCGTGGACCCATTCCGGAGTGCCCGGCACGAACAGGGCACTGGTTGAGTACGATCTTTCCGTTTTACCTGAGAATGCTGTAATCGAAGACGCAAGACTCAACCTCTGTTTTGCTAATAAAGAACCTGTTTTTTACGGTCATACAGGCGAGAATGCTGCCTGGCTGCAATTGATCACGGAACCATGGGAAGAAATGGAAGTCACCTGGAACAATCAGCCGGCAACAACAACAGAGTACCAGGTATATATTCCGCGGAGCGTGGAGGAATTTCAGGACTACACCGATATTGATGTAACAGAGGTGATATCCAAACTATACAATGAACCTGAAAATTACCATGGATTAATGTTCCGTCTTATTTCAGAAGAATATTACCGTTGCCTGTTATTTGCATCCAGCGACTATCTCGATACAATCGAGAACAGGCCAAAGTTGGTGATCACCTACTCCATCTGCCAGGAACCTGTCGCAAATTACACTTTCGAACAGGAAGATTTATCCGTTTATTTCCACGATCAGTCCTTTCATGGAGATTACGTCTACTGGGATTTTGGAGATGGTTATTATTCGGATCTCATTGAGCCCTGGCATATCTATGACAATCCCGGCACATATGAGGTTTGCCTGACTGTATGGAACGGATGTGGGGTGGATTCGGTCTGTCAAATGATAACGATCGAGCAAACCACGGAACCATCGGAAGATTATGATAATTCGATTTTAATATACCCTAATCCTGCCGGCGATTATTTCACGATCATATCCACTATCGAGGAAAAAACCAGCATCCTATTGCTGAGCTCAAACGGAGAAGCGATCGTAAACCGTGTTGAAAACATCAATTCAGGCAACGGGATTTTCATTGAAACAAGTAACCTGAAGCCGGGAATTTATTTTCTGAAGATTTCAGGTGCTTCAGGAAATTCTATCAGGAAAGTACTTGTAAATCATTGAGAATGAATTTTCATATCAGGAATTAGGTTATCCTGGTTTTATAATTTAAGGTAAGATTAATCGATTTTCCTTATTTTCGCAAGGTCAATGTGTGATTAATCTTTACATTTTACCCGATGTTAAAATCTGAAGCTTTTAATTTCAAGAAATTACTACCTGTAATAGTAGCCCTGGCAGTATTATTCGTTATAATCTCAGTCTACTTTTACCCTGTTCTAGAAGGTAAGATGCTATCGGCCAGCGACATGGTGCACTTTAAAGGGATGTCGAAAGACTTAGTGGATTACCGGGAAAAAACAGGCCAGGAAGCGCTCTGGACGGATGGCATGTTCGGAGGTATGCCGGCCTACCAGATTTCCACAAAGTATAACAAAAACCTGATGACATTTATTCACCATGTGTTCAGGCTGGGCTTTCACCTGCCTGTAGGGATGATCATTATATATTTTCTCGGATTTTACATCCTGATGAGGGTGTTAAAAATAAATCCCTGGCTGAGTATTACCGGTGCGATCGCTTTTACCTTTTCATCTTATCTTTTCATTATTCTTGAAAGCGGGCATACTTCAAAAGCTTATGCGATTGGTTATATGGGGCCTGTTTTAGCCGGCGTAATCCTTACCTACCGGGGAAAGTATTTGCAGGGCGGGCTTGTTACAGCATTTTTCCTGGCTCTTGAGATTGTGAGCGGGCATCCTCAGATCACCTATTACCTGATGTGGATGATATTAATTTATGGAATAGTTGAACTTATCCTACATCTGAGAGAAAAGCGGATGGTTGCGTTTCTTAAAGCCTCCGGAACACTGATCATTGCAGCCCTGCTCGCTGTGTTGACCCATACAGCAAGTCTCTGGAATGTATATGAATACAGTAAATACTCAATCAGGGGCAAAACCGAGCTGACTTCGGAAAAGGAAAACCGGACAAGCGGCCTGGACAAGGATTATGCAACAAACTGGAGTTACGGTATTTCGGAAACCATGACATTGGTCGTTCCAAATTTTCTGGGCGGATCATCACACGGAGAATTGTCCAGGAACTCGGAAACATACAAGGCACTTACACAGAACAGAATTCCAAATGCGGAAAAAATTATTATGGCCCTTCCTCTTTACTGGGGATCACAACCTTTTACTTCAGGGCCTGTTTATGTAGGAGCCATTGTTTTCTTCCTGTTCATTTTCTCACTTTTTTATTTGAAAGGGCCACTCAAATGGTGGGGTATTGCCGTGACTGTTTTTTCTATTTTACTCGCATGGGGTAAAAACTTTATGCCGCTCACCGACTTTTTCCTGGATTACATTCCACTATATAACAAGTTCAGAGCTGTTTCCATGACACTGGTGATCGCAGGGTTATCCATTCCGCTGCTCGCGATGGTAGCCCTTGACCAGCTTCTCAAAGCAGAAAAGAAGGAATTGGCAATCAAGCACTTACTTTGGTCACTATATTTGGTAGGCGGTGTTTTGCTTATGCTCCTGGTACTGGGAAGCAGCTTGCTCTCCTTTTCATCGCCAAACGATGCCAATCAAGGATTACCAGACTGGCTGATTGCAACTTTGCAGGCAGACAGAAAAAGTATTTTCCTTCTCGATGTCACCAGGTCATTGATTTTCATCCTTTTGACTTTCGGTGTCTTATGGTTGTATCTTAAAGGTAAAATGAAGCTTAACTATCTTTTGATCATACTTCCCCTGTTTGTTTTGGCCGATATGTGGCCGGTGAATAAGCGTTATTTGAACGATGAGGATTTTATTAAGAAAAACCAGGTTGAAAATCCTTACAAAGCCACCGCTGCCGATCTCGCAATTTTAAAAGATAAAGATCTCTCTTACAGGGTTTATAATATGAATGAGGCATTTGACGGGGCAGCCCGTACCTCATACTTTCACAAGAATATCGGCGGCTACCATGGAGCTAAGTTGAGACGATACCAGGAAATCGTTGACCATTGTCTCATTGAAGAAAGGCAACAGATCGCGGAAGCGATCAACCAGGATCAGACAGCGCTTGGACAAGCCTTATCCAAAGCGACTGCTTTTAACATGCTGAATACAAGGTACTTTATTGTAAATCCTAATTCAGATCCGTTAATAAACCCTTTCGCGTGTGGAAATGCATGGTTTGTAAAGGATTATAAAATTGTCAACAATGCTGACGAAGAGATTGCATCCTTGAAGGACTTGGACCCATTGAATTTCGCGGTGATCGATAAACGGTTCGAATCAATGCTAAACGGCTATACCGGACCCGTGGACAATACAGGAAGCATCAACCTGGTTTCTCACACTCCCAACCATCTTGTTTATGAATACAGTGTTTCCGGGGATGGACTGGCGGTATTTTCCGAAATATATTATGAAAAGGGATGGAATGCTTACCTCGATGGGGTAAAAACATCTCATTTCCGGGCTGATTTCATTCTGAGGGCAATGGTCCTGCCTGCCGGGCAGCATAGACTTGAATTCAAATTCGAACCGGTTTCGTATTACGCGGGAGGAAATGTTTCCCTGGTGAGTTCATTACTATTGTTACTTTTAATTGCGGGCTATATTGCAAACGAGTTCTTCAAAATAAGGAAGAACGCATGAAAAAAGTCCTGGTGATTTTGTATTACTGGCCACCTGCCGGCGGAAGCGCGGTGCAAAGATGGCTGAGGTTCTGCAAATATTTGCCTGAATATGGATGGGAGCCTGTGGTGGTCGCTCCTGAAAATGCCTGTTATGCTGATGTTGATCCCGATCTGGCAAAAGAAATCCCAAAGGAACTGAAGGTCATAAAAATTCCAATCCGTGAACCTTACCGTTTCTATAAAGTCTTTGTCGGGTTGAAAAAAGGAGAGAACATCGGGGCTTACATGTCAATGAAAAAGGAACCGAGAGGTATGGCAAGAATTAAGAATGATCTCTCGGTATGGATCCGCTCCAATTTTTTCATTCCGGATGCCCGAATATTCTGGATCAGGCCGGTGGTCAAATTTCTGAGGCAATACCTGGCCACGAACAAGATTGATGTGATCATCACTACCGGACCACCGCAGAGCATTCACCTGATCGGATTAAGACTTAAAAAATCAACAAATATTCCATGGATCGCTGATTTCAGAGATCCATGGACAAGCACGGATTTACATTCTGCACTGAAGCTTACAAGATATGCTGAGAACAAGCATCTCAGGCTGGAATCAAAGGTAATAAAGGCTGCTGACCATATCATTGCCATTGGAAATGATATGAAGGACGAATTTCAGAGGATCGGTGCGAAATTTATCACAGTGATCACCAATGGCTATGATGAATCGGATATCAGGACAGAAGGGGCTGAACCTGATCACAAATTCTCGGTTGTCCACCTGGGCACACTGCATTTTACCCGGAATTCTTCCGCGCTGTGGAAGGCTTTATCTGAGAAATCCCTTGCTGACCAGCAATTTGCCAATGATTTATCGATCAAATTAATCGGTACTGTAGATTTTAAAGTGATACAGGAGATTGAATCGCTGAAATTAAAAGACTATCTCAGCATCACCAAATTTGTAAAGCATGCAGAAGGCATGGACATTCTCCGGAAATCCTCCGTACTACTGCTTCTGATCAATAAATCGAACAATGCCAGGGGTGTGATAACCGGTAAACTGTTCGAATACCTTGCAGCACAACGACCGGTCTTGATGATCGGCCCTGCAGATGGGGACGCGGCATCGATCATTAAAGAAACAGAATCAGGACAAATAGCTGAATTTGAAGATCATAACAAGATAAGACAGATAATTGATGCCTATTACGAGCAATATAAAAAAGGAGAATTAGTTACTAAACCAAACTCGATCCATAAGTATTCAAGACGAGTTCTGGCCGGCCGGCTCGCCGGCAGGCTTGACAATTTGACCGGCGGACTGCCGTTGCCTGACAATACTAACGAATAAGATCCAATGCAGCCCAGACATTCAGATAAAGCGCTTTATTTCAGGGAGCAGGTATTTACAACAAGGGAACATGTAATTCCATTTATTCAAAAATGTTTTCAGGTGGATGCCACTAAAAGGGTTCTGGAGGTTGGTTGTGGCGAGGGGGGCAATTTGCTTCCTTTTCTGGAACTTGGCTGCCATGTGACCGGTGTAGATCTTTCAGAAGGAAAGATTGAGCTTGCCAACAAGTTTCTTGAAGAATATACGGAGATGGATCAGGCTGCTTTCCGTGCAGATGATATTTATGCGCTTACCGCGGATGAAACAGGCCTTTTTGACATTATTATCCTCAGGGATGTGATTGAACATATTCACGACCAGGAAAAGTTCATGAAATTTATCAGAAATTTCCTCAAAGAGGATGGAGTCCTCTTCTTTGGTTTCCCACCATGGTATAACCCTTTTGGAGGGCATCAGCAAATTTGCAAAAATAAAATTCTGAGCAAATTGCCATATTTCCATCTATTTCCTGCAAGGTTGTACCGGGCCATCCTGAAATTCGGAGGAGAGCCGGAGGACCGGATCAAAAGCTTGCTGGAAATAAAGGAAACCGGCATCAGCATTGAACGGTTTGAAAAGATTTTGCTGAAAACAGGTTTTAAAACCAGGATCAGAAAGATGTATCTTTTCAATCCCAATTACGAGATCAAGTTCGGGATAAAACCTCGTTATCAGAACAGGCTTATTACGGCAATACCATTTTTGAGGAACTTTGTCACCACTGCCGTTTATTATGTCATCGAAATCAATAATCAATAAAACGCTCTCCAAATGGAAAACAAGGATCATTCAGGGCAAGCGCAGGAGATAAAGTCATTTTACAATACTTACAAGAGAAAGCAGGGGGTTACCGGCATCACCCTCAGGCATTACATGGTATTTGACAAATGCATAAAGGCGGGGCTTAAACGGGACCACCATGTACTTGAAATAGGTTGCGGTATCGGGACATTCACACAGTTGATCGCCCGCTTCATTAATAAAGGAACGATCACAGCGACTGACATAAGCAATGAAAGTATTGATGAGGCTAAAAAGAACAATCTTTTATCAGGCAGGGTTAAATTTTTCGTTTCCGATATGACCGATTTCATATCAGATAATAAATTTGACTTCGTTGTAATGGTCGATGTCCTTGAACACATCCCCTTTGAGCAATATGACCAGTTATTCAGGCTTATAGACCGTTTTACGCACTCCAATTCGATCCTGGCGATGAATATCCCCCATCCTGATATGATAAAGCACATCCGTGCCACTCATCCGGAAATGCTTCAGATCATAGATAACCCGGTTGAAATGGATTATCTTTCCGGAAACATTTACAAGAACAATTTCAGGCTTTCCAAATATCATCCTTATTCTATCAATAACACGGGTAATGATTATGTTTTCATGACTTTTGAAAAGAACAGCAGGCAAAAAGCTTTCAGACAGATCCCAACGATGCGGATTATCAGGCAAAAATTAATTTACAGGATCAATTTTCTCAGACTGCTTATTTTTTCCAGATGAAAGAGCGGTTGATATACATATCACCTGACGCGACGACTTTCACGGGAAAAGACATCGCTTTTCTCTCCGGACATTACGATGTGAGTACGATGAAGCTGCCCTGGAGTGAAAAGAAAAAGATTCCGGGAAACCTGGTAAAGCAATTTTTCTTCCTGCTAAAAAAGATGCCCGGATGCAGGGCTGCAATAGTGATGTTTGGAGGGTACTGGTCATTTCTGCCAGCTTTGCTCGGCAGAATCCTTCAGAAGCCGGTTTTCATAATTCCAGGCGGGGCAGATTGCGTTTCTTTTCCTGAATATCATTATGGCAGCCTGAGGAAGCCTATGCTCAGAAAGTTTATTCACTGGTCGTATTCATTGGCCGAAAGACTACTGCCTGTGGATGAATCCCTGGTAAAATCGGATAACCGTTACGACCCGGCTGTAAAAATCACAAAGCAGGGAATCCTGAATTTTTTTCCCGGGCTTAAAACTCCCATTACAGTGATCAATAACGGATTTGATCATGAATACTGGAAACCGGAAGGGGTAAAATCCACGCCGTATGTATTTACCATCGTTGCAAAAGTCAGTGATCATTCAAGGTTCATGGTCAAAGGGCTTGATATGGTCATCAGGGCGGCGGAAGGATTGCCGGGATACACCTTTAACATAATAGGGATGGATTTGAAATTTGCCGGGACCCTGGGAAACCTTCCCGGCAATATCGTTATTTATGAATTCTCAAATACCGATCAAATAAAGAAAATTCTGAGCCAAAGCAGGTTTTACATGCAATTGTCAGTATCCGAAGGATTTCCGAATTCTCTTTGCGAGGCCATGCTTTGTGAATGCATTCCCATCTGCTCACCTGCGGGCGGAATGCCTTTTATTATAAAGGACGACGGGATTTTGATCCATCAAAAGGATGACAGCGAATACATTAACAGGATCAAGGAATTAATAAACCGGGGCCCTGAATTTCTGAATGACCTGGGAAGAAAAGCCCGGTTTAACATTGAGAGCCGGTTTCAATTAAAACGAAGGGAAGAAGCTTTCTTGAAGCTGATCGGTCAAAATTAACTTAAAGCAGAATAACCAATTCAACACGGAAAGAATTTGGGCATTATTAAACGACAAGCTTATTCGGGCACCATTTTAAGTTACCTCGGGGTGATCATCGGTTATATTACAACAGCCGTATTATTTCCTGATTACCTGACGACAGCGGAGATCGGCCTGTTAGGGGTATTTATGTCGTATGCCTATATTTTTGCCCAGCTGGCCAGTTTGGGACTGGGGAGGATCACCGTCGTGTTTTTCCCTTACTTCAGGAACCGCCAGAACCATCACAATGGCTTTTTCCCGCTGATTATCTCAATTGCAGTCGCAGGCCTGATCATTTCACTGACAATCATCCTGATCCTCAAAAAATTCCTGATCAGTAACTCGAATGATAATTCAACGCTTTTTGCCGAATATTTTAACTACCTGTTTCCGCTGGTGATCTTCACCTTGCTGTTCCAGGTCATGGATACCTTCAATACGACTCTTTTCAAGGCTGTTCACGGCATTTTCCTTAAAGAGTTTTTACAACGGGTGGCCATTTTGCTGGCTATCGTCCTTTACATTTTTTCATGGATAGCGTTTGATCGGTTTGTCATGCTGTATGTTATTGCTGTGGCACTTCCGGCAGTCATACTTCTGTATTATGTTTCCAGGAACGAAGAATTCAGCATTAAACCGATGATGAGCCCAATGATCAGGGAAAACTCAAGGATGATGGCCGACATAGGGTTGAATGGTATCTTCATTGGATTTTCAGGGATGGTCATAAGCTTTGTCGACAGGATCATGGTAGAAAGACTGATGGGTCTGGGCCCTACCGGTGTTTACACCACCATGTCCTATTTTGCAACCCTGATCTCCATACCTGCCCGGGCCCTGTTAAAGATTTCCGATCCTGTGATTGCACAATCATGGAAAAATAAAGACATTTCAGGAATCAGGGACAACTATTACCGCAGCAGCCTGAACCAGTTCCTCATTGGCAGCCTGCTCACCATAGGCATCTGGGGAAATATTGGCAACATTCTCAGGATTTTACCGGAAGAATTTGCCACCGGCATGTATGTGATCCTGTTTCTGGGTCTCGCATTTTTATCCGATATGATGACCGGTACAGCAACATATATCCTGGCAAACTCGAAATATTACAAATACCAGACATATTATATCCTGCTCCTGGTAGTACTGATTATCACAACCAACATTCTGCTGATCCCGGTTTTTGGCATTACAGGCGCCGCCATCGCCACGCTGGTGTCAAAAATCATCTCTAATGTCATCCGTCATCAGATTCTTTACAGGAAGTTCGGATTACAGCCTTATAACGTGAAATTCCTGCTGATCGCACTGATCGCAGGAGTATCTTACCTGGCGCAATATTTTATTCCTGAACTTGGCAATCTCTACCTGGATTTGCTGATCAGGAGCGCCATTATGAGCATTTTATTCATATCCATGGCAATCGGACTGAAGATCTCACCTGAGGTCAATGAAAGATATAAATGGCTGATGAAAATCCTTTTAAAGAAAAGTTGATCTTAATTACCAGCATGATTGCCATTCTGTACCATCAAACACTTTCAGACAATGTTCCGAACCATCCATATACATATCGCCTTCGGCAGGGTTTTCAGGAGGATCAAAACGGGGTTCCAGACGCATCACATCCCTGATATGCAGTGCCCTTTGCGGGTCTTTTGTTCCGATGCCCATCCGCCCATCACAGGTTAGCCGTGCGGTTTCATGTACGATACTTCCGTCATAAAATTCAAAATGAATCAAACCAGGAACAGATGTACGGAAAATGATTCCCCTGCCATGGTTCCATAACAACGCGTACTGCCGCCAAAGATCATTATAGGCATAATAATCCCCCATGTGATGCAGTGTAGTATTAGATTCACCCCCCGAACTCAACGTCATGTATACATTCGATAAATAATCGGTTGAATTATTCTTCAGCCAGAGAAAATTCCTTTCAGGGGATGCACCAGAGGTTACTCCTTCAATCTGGAGTTTCACTTCCGGATTTTCAGTTCCCAGTCCAATCCTGCCATCTCCCGTTATTCTCATCGTTTCCTTCGGAATAGAAGATTGTCCCCCATCGTATGTCTCAAAGATGAATTTACTCTCCGGTCTCGTCCTGAAAAACAGTCCCTGGCCATCATTCCAGAGCTGGCTGGTTTCAGCATATTTTCCATCATAAAGACTGTATGATGCAGCGTGATGGGATAGAAATGCGGAAGAATTACCGTTGCCCGAGTTCATCCAAAGCACTACTGCAGAATGATTATCAATGGAATTATTCCTGATCTGTAAGAACCTTCTGTTACCGGTATTTTCAGAAGTACCTTCAATTTGCAGATTGGAAAAGGGCATGGAGGTTCCAATACCCACTTTACCTTCCGAAGTCACATTGAAATTATCATGACCAACCTTTAGACTATTAGAAATCAGGCCTTCTCCATCAACATTCAATATACCATTCATGTCCAGGCTAAATTGAGGATCGGGCTGATTTATCCCAACTGTTCCCTCATTATAATATATTCCTTGTTGAGATTTTTTCCAATATGAAGGTTCAATTGAATTTGTATCTGAACCACATTTTTCAGCATAGAGCGCATAAGGTACTGAAAGCAACTGGGATGTGCCCATATATTTATAATTCATCGCCCCTTCCGCATCAATTTCTATTTGAATAAAATGACTCTCAGCCCCCCATGAAATCTGTGTAAAATCTCCCTGAACAACCAATCCTCTTCCTATTTCCAGGTTAACAAGCCCGAGCATGTTTGTTTTAACATCATGGATCTCGCTGTAACTGACTTCACCGCTAATATCACCTTGTAAGATTGATATCCGCAGGCTGACCAGTTGATTCGAAATTACAGCACCTGTTGTGTCCCTTATCACGGCTTGATACTTAAAAGCATGAGGTACCTGGCTGTTACAGAAGAAAGAGACGCAAATAAAAACTACCGGAATAAATGCTCTCATTTTCATCTTGCAAGTTTCAATCTGGTTATTAATTTGTTCTGACAACTTTGAATGTTCGTTGACTGCCATTGTTTACCCGGATGATCTTTAGCAGTAAAATTCCCCTGGAATAATCAGCGAGATCGATCTGGCAAGGATCAGCCGGAGAAATAATACGGTTTAACAAAATCCTTCCCGTCAAATCACTCAGGATCAAATTGAAATTCACCATTTCCGACTCGCCTGTCAGCTCAACCAGAATAAACCTGTTGGTCGGGTTGGGAAAAATATTAGCAAAGAAATCAGGGCGTTCCTGTTCATGTATTTCCGAAAATTTGATTTCCGGTTGGTGAAACCCCTGACTGATAAAAACATTGCCAGATTGGTACAATTCAATAATACTTTCGCCGACCGTCCAGGATACTTCGATGTCCTCAAAAACAAAATCATCACCAGCTGAGCCTATTACTTCATTTTTTAACCCCTGAGTGAATCCCCTCTGACATGGCAAAAAGACAAGCGCAAAAAGAAGTGCCAGGATTCCATACTTCATTTCTAAAAAATATTTAGAAACCGAAGATACGAAATCCTGGCAATAAATAAAAGGGATAACTTATTTTTTACCCTTTTGTCATTTCTTTACGAACTTAAAGCTCTTTCCCGGGTACCTTGCCGAGCTTCCGAGCTTCTCCTCGATGCGCAGCAACTGGTTGTATTTGGCGATCCTGTCGGAACGGCTGGCTGACCCGGTTTTGATAAGACCGGTATTCAAGGCGACGGCGAGGTCGGCGATGGTCACATCTTCGGTTTCACCGGAGCGGTGGCTGATCACGGCGGTGTAACTGTTGTTATAGGCCATGTTCACCGCGTTGATGGTTTCGGTGAGGGTCCCGATCTGGTTGACTTTAACCAGGATGCTGTTGGCCACACCACGGTGTATACCATCCTGCAGGCGTTTGGTGTTGGTCACGAACAGGTCGTCGCCGACGAGCTGGATCTTGCCGCCGAGCTTGTCGGTCATCAGTTTCCATCCGTCCCAGTCATCTTCAGCCATACCGTCTTCAATGGAGATGATGGGATATTTCCTGACCCATTCAGCCCAGTAATCGACCATTTGTGCCGGGGTGAGCTTCTCCCCGGTTGATTTCTTCAGGTGGTAAACATTCTCCTCGGTGAGGAAATACTCGGATGAGGCGGGATCGAGGGCGATATAAATGTCTTCCCCCGGTTTGTAGCCTGCCTTCTCAATGGCTTCGAGCACGACCTGTATCGCTTCTTCGTTTGATCCCAGGTTGGGTGCAAAACCGCCTTCGTCGCCCACGTTCGTGGAATAGCCCTTTTTCTTGAGAACAGATTTCAGGTTATGGAACACTTCGGCGCCCATTCTCAACGCCTGTTCAAAGCTGTTCGCTCCCACCGGCATGATCATGAATTCCTGGAAATCGATGCTGTTATCGGCATGTGATCCGCCGTTGAGGATGTTCATCATCGGGATGGGAAGCGTGTTGGCATTCACGCCCCCGATGTAGCGGTAGAGGTACTGCCCGGTTTCCATTGCGCCGGCCTTGGCAACCGCCAGTGAAACGCCCAGGATGGCATTTGCGCCGAGGCGTCCCTTGTTCGGTGTCCCGTCCAGCTCGATCATCCGCTGGTCGATCTCGCCCTGGTCGGTGACCTGGTGACCTGCGATTTCTTCCCTGATGACATTGTTCACATTATGGACCGCCTTCAGCACCCCTTTTCCGAGGTATTCATTTTTGTTATCATCGCGTAGTTCCACTGCTTCGTGGATCCCTGTGGATGCACCGGACGGAACGGCAGCACGGCCGATTACACCGGCCTCGGTGAACACGTCGACTTCAATGGTAGGATTGCCCCGGGAATCCAGGATCTGACGGGCATGAATATCTATAATTGCGCTCATAATTGAAATGTTGAATTTTAAATTTTGAATTTTAAATTATATTGCTTTGTAAATAAAAAAGGATAAAGCCGGAGACCTTATCCTTTCCTAACTCATATTTGATTGAATTATTATGCTTTGGTCTCTTCTTCAGAATCAGTCTGCTCATCAGCAGGTTCATCTGCTTCAGCGACCGGTTCGGCTTCTTCAGCAGCGTCAGCAACTTCCTCAACCTCTTCAGCCTGTGCGATCACTTCCGGTTCAGCGGGTGGTGCAGGTTCTTCCTTCTTCGCTTCGGCTTTTGCGGTCTTCGCTTCCGGGGCGCTCACAGCGGCAACTTCTTCACCGGCTTTTTTTCCGCCACGTCTTCCCCTGCGGGTTCCTTTGGCTTTGGCAGCCGTCTTTTCACCCAGGAGGTTGACATTGAAGTCGACCAGTTCGATCATGGCCATCTCGGCGTTGTCGCCAAGGCGCTGACCGAGTTTGATGATCCTGGTGTAACCACCCGGACGGTCGGCCACTTTGGAAGAGATATCCCTGAAAAGCTGGGTTACACCCTCTTTGCTTTGCAAATGGCTGAACACAACCCTTCTGGAGTGGGTTGTATCTTCCTTGGATTTTGTAATGAGCGGTTCAACATAAACCCTGAGTGCCTTTGCTTTTGCAAGGGTTGTAGTGATCCTTTTATGAATGAAGAGCGAGGTTGCCATATTGGACAGCATCGCCTTCCGGTGAGCGCTTTTTCTACTCAGGTGATTGATTTTCTTTCCGTGTCTCATCGCGATTATTCCTTATCTAATTTATATTTTGCTACGTTCATTCCGAACTCAAGGCCTTTGGTCTTCACCAGGTCTTCCAGCTCGGTCAGGGATTTCTTGCCGAAATTCCTGAATTTTAACAAATCATTTTTATTGAACTGCACCAGGTCGCCAAGGGTTTCGACATCGGCAGCCTTCAGGCAATTGAGCGCCCTGACGCTAAGGTCCATATCGACCAGCTTGGTTTTGAGCAACTGCCGGATATGCAATGAATTCTCGTCAAATTCTTCCGCAACGGCTTTTTCCTCGGCATCAAGCGTAATTTTCTCATCGGAAAACAGCATGAAGTGATGGATCAGGATCTTTGCAGCTTCTTTCAATGCTTCTTTAGGAAGGATCGATCCGTCCGTTTCGATTTCGAGGGTCAGTTTCTCATAGTCGGTCTTCTGCTCGACGCGGTAATTATCGATCTGGTACCTGACATTCCTGATGGGAGTGTGGATAGAGTCGATAAAGATGGTGTTGATATCCGTATTGGCGACCCTGTTTTCCTCACTGGGAATATACCCGCGGCCTTTTTCCACATTGATTTCCATCGTCAGTTTGGTACCGGGGTCGAGGTGGCATATTTCCACCTCAGGATTGAGTACCTGGAAAACCGACAGATACTTATTGATATCGCCGGCCCTGAAGGCATCCTGATCGCCGATGACCACGGTGACTTTCTCACTGTTTTCGTTATCGATCTGACGTTTAAACCTGACTTTTTTCAGGTTCAGGATGATTTCCGAAATATCTTCAACAACGCCTTTAATGGTTGAGAATTCGTGAGCGACGCCATCGATCCGGATGTAGGTAATGGCGAATCCCTCCAGGGAGGAGAGCAATATTCTCCTGAGTGCATTTCCGATGGTCACACCGAATCCTGGTTCAAGGGGTCTGAATTCAAACACACCCTTTGACGCATCGGCTTCGACCATGATGACTTTTTCGGGTTTCTGGAATGCTAAAACTGCCATAAAGATTATTTTACGATTGTATGAAAAAGTTTCAGGAATTATTTCGAATACAACTCAACGATGAGCTGTTCGCGGATATTTTCAGGAATTTCCTCTCTTGGGGGATAATTCATGAATTTACCCTCTTTCTTTTCGTCATCCCAGTCGAGCCAGGAAAATTTAGTTGATCTTGAAGCGAGCGATTCGGTGATCACCTCGAGTGATTTGGCCTTCTCCCTGACGCCCACCACATCACCTTCTCTCAGGCTGTATGACGGCACATTGACGACTTCACCGTTTACCACGATGTGCCGGTGGCTTACGAGCTGACGGGCAGCGCGCCTTGTCGGGGCGATGCCCAGGCGGAAGACCACGTTATCAAGCCGGGCCTCAATCAATTGAAGCAAAACTTCACCGGTAATACCTTTTTTCTTGGTTGCCATGGCAAAAGTCTTTCTGAACTGGCGTTCCAGGATACCATAGGTATATTTGGCCTTTTGCTTTTCCTGGAGCTGTACGCCGTATTCAGATTCTTTTTTCCTGCGGTGGGAAGCACCGTGCATGCCTGGCGGATAGGGTTTTTTGTCCAATGCCCTGTCGGGTCCGAAAATAGGTTCACGGAATCTCCTTGCGATCTTTGATTTAGGGCCTCTGTATCTTGCCATTTTATCTTTTCAGTTTAATTAATGCCTCAAATTGTTATACTCTTCTTCTTTTTGGAGGACGGCAACCGTTATGCGGAAGCGGCGTCACATCCTGGATCTCGGAAACTTCGATACCAGCGGTATGGATCGTACGGATCGCCGATTCGCGGCCTGCGCCGGGTCCTTTCACGAATACTTTCACTTTACGGAGTCCCTGGTCAAAAGCCACTTTGGAACACTCTTCAGCAGCCATCTGGGCAGCGTAGGGCGTATTCTTCTTGGAGCCCTTGAATCCCATTTTCCCGGCGGAAGCCCATGAAATGACCTGCCCGGAGTTGTTGGTCAGCGTTATGATAATGTTATTGAAAGAAGCATGGATGTAAGCCCGTCCGACGGGTTCCACTTTGACGATCCTCTTCTTTGCTGCTCTGGTTGATTTAGCCATATTTCTGCAATGTTACGATTAACCTTTAGGTGCTTTTTTCTTGTTTGCAACCGTCTTCTTCTTACCTTTCCTGGTACGGGCATTATTCTTGGTACTCTGTCCCCGCGACGGCAAACCAAGACGGTGCCGGATGCCACGGTAGGTGCCAATGTCCATGAGACGTTTGATGTTCAATTGGATTTCAGAGCGCAACGCACCTTCCACCTTAAACTCATTGTTAATGATGGTACGGATGCTGTTTTGCTCATCATCGGTCCAGTCCTGGACTTTTTTGTTCCAGTCGACGCCGGCTTTTTCCAGGATTTTCTGGGCACTGCTGCGCCCAATACCATAAATGTAGGTCAGGCTGACCTCGCCGCGTTTGTTCTTAGGAATGTCGACTCCTGCAATTCTAGCCATATCTTGCTATTGTTATTGTTATTGATCTTTGATTGAGACGTTGCGTGCAACGTCTGTACGCTTATCCTTGTCTTTGTTTCAGTTTAGGGTTCTTTTTATTGATAATATAAACCCTGCCTTTCCTCCTTACGATCTTGCAGTCGGAAGACCGCTTTTTGACTGATGCTCTGACTTTCATGACGTCTTTTTATTATTTGTATCTGTAAGTAATTCTTCCTTTTGTCAAATCATAAGGCGACATTTCAAGCTTAACCTTGTCACCGGGTAAGATCTTGATATAATGCATCCTCATTTTTCCGGAAATATGGGCGGTTATCACATGCCCGTTTTCCAGTTCAACGCGAAACATGGCATTCCCCAACGATTCGATGACCGTTCCGTCCTGTTCTATAGAAGCCTGTTTTGCCATTTATTCTTAAATTATATTCATTCCACGTTTTTCAAGTTCCTGTTCAATATAGAGGAAAGTTGAAAGGATGTCCGCTTTGCCGTGCTTCACTGCGATCGTATGTTCGTAGTGAGCGGAAGGCATTCGGTCGGCTGTACGGATCGTCCAGCCGTCCTTTTCCTGGACAACATTTCTTGTACCGAGGTTGATCATCGGTTCTATCGCGATCGTCATCCCGTCATGCAGCCTGGTTCCGGTTCCCCGTTTCCCGTAATTAGGGACTTCAGGTTTCTCGTGGAGGTTTCTCCCGATACCGTGCCCCACCAGGTCGCGCACCACCCCGTACCCGAACGGCTCCACGTGGTTTTGCACTGCAAACCCGATGTCGCCGATCCGTTTTCCGTCGGTGGCCGTTTCAATCCCAAGGTAAAGTGATTCCCTGGTCCTTCTGAGCAACTGCATTACGTCTTCCCGGACTTCCCCGATGGGGAAGGTATATGCTGAATCGCCATAAAAACCATTCAGCAGGACACCGCAATCCACCGACACCACATCCCCCTCCAGCAACTCCCGGTCGCCCGGAAAGCCGTGCACCACCTGTTCGTTCACCGATATGCAGAGGGTGTAAGGAAAACCGTTATACCCTTTGAAACCGGGCACAGCGCCGTGACTTCTGATGAAATCCTCTGCCAGTGTGTCAAGGCTGATGGTCTTCACTCCGGGAGCAATCACCCTAGCCACCTCGGCCAATGTCTTTCCAACAAGTAAAGAACTTTCCCTTATTAGCTCTATCTCCTCTTCCGATTTGAAATAGATCATTTTACATATTATAAGCCGAGCGCCCCTTGATCCTTCCGGTTTTGGTCAGACCGTCGTAGTGACGCATCAGCAAATGACTTTCGATTTGTTGCAGGGTATCCAGCACTACCCCCACAAGGATGAGCAGCGAGGTTCCCCCGAAGAATGATGCAAACTGTGAGTTCACGCCCAGGTTGATCACCAGTGAAGGCAGGATCGCGACAAAACCCAGGAAAATAGACCCCGGGAGGGTGATCCTTGACATCACATTATCAATGAATTCCGCCGTTTTCTTACCGGGTTTCACACCAGGGATAAATCCGCCGTTTTTCTTCATGTCTTCCGCCATTTGATTGGGATTAACCGTAATAGCCGTATAGAAGTAGGTAAACATAATGATCAGCAGGAAATAAACGACATTGTACCATAATCCGTATGGATTGGAAAAAGCTGCCGCGAAAGCCGACATGGTTTCGGTATTGGCAAATCCGGCGATGGTAATGGGCAGGAACATAATAGCCTGCGCAAAGATGATGGGCATAACGCCGGCGGCATTCACTTTCAGCGGGATATACTGTCTAACGCCACCGTATTGTTTGTTACCGACCACTCGCTTGGCATACTGTACCGGTATTCTCCGGGTTCCCTGCACCAGCAAAATAGTAGCCAGGATAATAAACACCAGGGCGACAAGTTCCACGGTAAAGACAACCATACCGCCGCCTTTCATTTCCAGCCTGGAGAAGAATTCCCCGGCAAGGGCAAACGGCAGACGGGCAATGATACCGATCATAATGATCAGGGAGATACCGTTACCGATCCCTTTATCAGTGATCTTTTCACCGAGCCACATCACGAACATCGTACCGGTAACCAGCATCACGATGGATGAGAACCAGAAGAACGCAGACGGAGAAACGGCATTCGGGTCAAACGGGGCGATGGCTTCCGGCGACAGATTGGCGATGATGACTCCGCGGATATAGGCCGGTGCCTGGAACGCGGTGATGACCACGGTCAGGTAACGGGTGATCTGGTTAATCCTTTTACGGCCGCTTTCCCCTTCCCTTTGCAGTTTCTGGAAGTAAGGAATTGCCATCCCGAGCAACTGGATCACGATGGAAGCGGAGATATAAGGCATGATCCCCAGCGCAAAGATAGAAGCATTCGAAAAAGCCCCACCGGTGAACATACTCAGCAGTCCCAGCAATCCGCCTGAGGTCTGGCTCTGAAGTTGGGCCAGGCCGTTAGGGTCAATGCCCGGAAGGACTACATAAGAACCCAGTCGATATATAACGATGATCCCCAGGGTATAAAGGATTCTTTTCCGGAGATCCTCGATCTTATATATGTTTCTTAAGGTATTTATTAATCTTTTCATGCGTTGTGTCAGATTACAGATACTACACCACCCAGCGCTTCAATAGCTTCTTTTGCTTTGTCGGAGAAAGCATGGGCTTTCACTTCGATCTTTGCCTTAAGCTCCCCTCTTCCGAGGATCTTGACAAGGTCGTTCTTACCAATAAGGCCATTGGCATAGAGGATTTCAGGATCGATGACCTCGATTTTCCTTGTTTCATAAAGGTTCTGAAGCGTATCTAAATTAACGGCCCGGTATTCCACCCGGTTCATATTCTTAAAGCCCCATTTGGGCACCCTTCTGTGCAGGGGCATTTGTCCGCCTTCAAAACCAATTTTACGGGAATATCCTGATCTCGACTTTGCGCCTTTGTGACCGCGCGTGGAGGTTCCGCCTTTACCGGAGCCTTGTCCGCGGCCTAAACGTTTGCTGGTCTTCGTCGATCCTTTTGCCGGTTTAAGATTGCTTAAATCCATCTTGTTTTCCAAATCTTAAGATTATTAAATTTCTTCAACTTTCACCAGGTGCTCAACCTTTTTGCACATGCCAAGGATCTGGGGTGTTGCGTCCAGTTCCACAGTATAGTGCATTTTTTTCAGTCCCAGCGCTTCAAGCGTCCTTTTCTGGCGGAGTGTCTGTCCGATTCCGCTTCTGACCTGGGTTATTCTTATTTTTTTCATTGCAGTTATATTTCCAGATTAACCGTTGAACACTTTATTCAGGTCCACCCCGCGGAGCTGGGCAATTGTCCGTGCATCGCGCATCTGTGCCAGTGCGTTGATCGTTGCTTTCACCACACTGTGGGGGTTGGATGAACCTTTGGATTTTGCCAGCACATCTTTAATGCCGACACTTTCGAAGACGGCACGCATAGCACCACCTGCGATAACGCCCGTACCGGGAGCAGCGGGTTTGATAAAAACTTCGGCCCCGCTGTAGGTTCCGGTCTGCTCGTGAGGTACCGTACCATGAAGCACGGGAACCTTGATCAGGTTTTTCTTCGCGTCGTCAATCCCTTTGGAAATGGCTGCGGTGACTTCCTTGGCCTTTCCCAGGCCATGTCCGACCACTCCATTCTCATTTCCAACGACCACGATGGCGGAGAAGCTGAAAGTACGGCCTCCCTTGGTCACTTTGGTGACGCGCTGAATACTGACCAGGCGATCTTTAAATTCGATTTCGCTCGACTTAACTCTTTTTACGTTTGCGTTTGCCATATTCTGTTAAAATTTTAAACCTCCTACGCGGGCTGCTTCAGCCAATGCTTTAACCCTTCCATGATAAAGAAAACCGTTACGGTCGAAGACCACACTTTCAACACCATGCTCTTTTGCCCTTTCGGCAATAAGCTGGCCGACCAGTTTGGCTTTTTCCGTCTTGGTGCCTTTCTTTTCCAGAATGCCTTTCTCCTGTGATGAAGCTGCTGCCATCGTATGGCCGGCATTATCATCGATCAGCTGGCAGTATATCTCTTTACTGCTCCTGAATACGCTGAGTCTTGGCCTTTCCTGGGTTCCGCTAATAACCTTGCGAATCCTGAGTTTAATTCTCAGTCGGCGGTAATCTTTTTTACTATTTCTTTTTGCAGTTCTTAAATTCATGATGAACCTCCGGATAATTAAATTAATCTTACTTTTCAGCAGCGGCTTTTCCGGCTTTTCTCCTGACCTCTTCACCCTGGAAGCGGATACCTTTACCCTTATAGGGTTCGGGTTTCCTGAAAGATCTGATCTTTGCCGCGACCTGTCCAATGAGCTGCTTGTCGCATGAAGTCATGATGATCGTCGGGTTTTTACCACGCTCGGTCACCGTTGTCACGTTGATCTCTGGCGGCATTTCCATCACGATGTAGTGCGAATACCCCAGGGTAAGCTCCAGGAGCTGTCCTGTTGCCTGTGCCTTGTAACCCACGCCGATCAGTTCCTGGGTGACGGTGAATCCTTCGGATACGCCCTTGACCATGTTTGCAATCAGCGAGCGGTAAAGCCCATGCTGTGACCTGTGCTGGCGCTCGTCGCTGGGCCTGCTTAAGGTGATGGTTCCATCGGACACATCGATCTTAATGTCGGGATTTACCTTTTGTTCAAGTGTCCCTTTAGGTCCTTTGACCGTAACCACATTGTCATCTGACATACTGATCTGAACTCCCTCGGGGAGGCTTATCGGTAGTTTTCCAATTCTTGACATGCCTGTTTGTTTTTAACTTATGTAGCAAATAACTTCACCGCCAACATTTAGCTTTCTGGCCTCCTTATCGGTCATCACCCCGTGGGAGGTGGAGATGATCGCGATGCCCAGCCCATTGAGAACCCTTGGGAGTTCCTCGCTGCCGGCATATTTACGGAGTCCTGGTTTGCTGATCCTGGTCAGGCTGCTGATAGCAGGCTGTTTTGTGACCGGGTGATACTTCAGCGCGATCTTGATCAGGCCAGGTTTGGTTTCATCTTCGAACTTATAGTTCAGGATATACCCCTGGTCAAAAAGGATCTTTGTTATATCCTTTTTAATATTCGATGCAGGGACCTCAACGATTCTATGGTTTGCCATCACGGCATTCCTGATGCGGGTCAAAAAATCTGCAATTGGATCTGTCATTGCTTTGCCTTATTTTAATTTTACCAACTTGCTTTTCTCACGCCGGGTAAGAGGCCCTGGTTGGCCATTTCCCGGAAATTAATTCTGGATATTCCGAAAAGACGAATGTATCCTTTGGGCCTGCCGGTGAGTTTGCAACGGTTGTGCAAACGGATCGGCGATGCATTCTTGGGAAGCTTCTGTAACGCGGTATAATCACCGGCTGCTTTGAGGGCTGCCCTTTTGGCTGCGTACCGGTCGACCAGTTTCTGGCGCTTTACTTCCCTGGCCTTCATTGATTCTTTTGCCATATCTTGTGTGTTATGAATTACTTTTTAAAAGGCATTCCAAATTCTTTCAGCAGCGCGAACGCTTCCTTATCGGTTCGGGCAGAAGTCACGAAAGTGATATCCATCCCGTTGATCTTGCTCACCTTATCGAGGTCGATTTCGGTAAAGATGATCTGTTCGGTAACACCGAAAGTGTAGTTGCCGCGTCCGTCAAAGCCTTTATCGCTGATCCCCCTGAAGTCACGTACGCGGGGAATGGCCACCGATATAAGCCTGTCGAGGAATTCGTACATCCTGTCGCCGCGCAGGGTGACCCTGACGCCGACGGGCATCTCCCTTCTCAGTTTGAAGTTGGAGATATCCTTCCTTGATTTGGTGGATACGGCACGCTGGCCGGTGATATTGGACATCTCTTCGATTCCTACATCGATAAGCTTTTTATCGACGATGGCTGAGCCCAATCCCTGGTTTACGGAGATTTTCTTGAGTTTGGGCACTTGCATGACGTTCTTGTAACTGAATTCTTTCATCAGCGCAGGAACGATCTCCTCATGGTATCTTGTCTTAAGTCTGGGTGTGTATTCCATTACTTGATAACCTCCCCTGTCTTTTTAGAATAACGGACTGTTTTATTTGTTTTCTCATCGATTTTCCTGCCGACGCGGGTGGGTTTTCCACTACCGTCGATCACTTTCAGGTTTGAAATGTGAATCGGGGCTTCTTTTTCGATGATCCCGCCTTTTGGGGTCTTATTGGTCGGCCTGGAATGTTTTTTAACGACATTCACGCCCTCCACCATGACTTTTTCTTTTTCTGCATCGACAACAAGGACGCGGCCCTGCTGGCCTTTTGAGTCCCCGGCGATAACCATCACGGTGTCACCTTTTTTAATATGCAATTTCCTACGCATGATCTTTATTGTTATAATACTTCAGGAGCCAAAGAAACGATTTTCATATACTGCTTGTCCCTCAATTCCCTGGCGACCGGTCCGAAAATACGGGTCCCGACCATTTCACCGGCATTATTGAGCAGCACGCAGGCATTGTCATCGAAACGGATGTAAGAACCATCGTTCCGGCGGATTTCTTTCGTGGTGCGCACGACCACAGCCTTGATCACGGTTCCTTTTTTAATGGTACCGGAGGGCAGCGCATTTTTAACGGTGACGACGATCTTATCGCCGATGGAGGCATATCTTCTTGCAGTGCCCCCGAGCACGCGGATACAAAGCACTTCTTTGGCCCCGCTGTTATCTGCAACCGTCAGTCTGGATTCTTGCTGTATCATGATTACTTAGCCTTTTCTACGATTTCTACTAATCTCCAACACTTGTTTTTACTGAGCGGCCTGGTTTCCATGATCTTCACCGTGTCGCCGATGCCACACTCGTTTTGTTCGTCATGTGCGACCAGCTTGGTAGATTTGCGCACAAATTTCCCGTATTTGGGATGTTTGACTTTCCTTTCGATCTGGACCACGATGGATTTTTCCATCTTATTGCTAACGACCAGGCCAATACGTTCTTTTCTTAATTTTCTTTCCATAAGAACATTACTTATTTTTTCCAGCTTCAATTTCCCTTTTTCTGATTTCGGTCAGCAGACGGGCCACTGTAACCTTGTACTCTTTCATTTTATGAGGATTATCAAGGGGTGAAACGGCGTGGGCCAGCTTCATCTTAATAAGCTGTTTCTTTTCCTCCTCGAGGCGCTCTAACAGCTCCTCATTGGTCATTTCTAGGATCACTTTCTGTTTCATTTCACTTTATATTGACTCTTCAACATAATCTCTTCTTACCACGAATTTGGTAGCCACGGGCAATTTCTGGGCGGCCAGGCGCAATGCTTCCTTAGCCACTTCCATCGGTACACCTTCCGCTTCAAACATGATTCTTCCGGGTGTGACCGGGGCAACAAAGTATTCAGGGGCACCTTTTCCTTTACCCATACGGACTTCGGCAGGTTTCTTGGTGATCGGCTTATCCGGGAAAATCCTGATCCAGATCTGGCCTTCACGTTTCATATGACGGGTCAGTGCCTGACGGGCAGCTTCGATCTGCCTTCCGGTAACCCAGCAGGTTTCTAAGGATTTGATCCCAAAAGAGCCAAAAGCCAGCTGGTTGCCGCGCTGGGCAGTCCCTCTCGGGACCATCTTCTGTTGCTTCCTGTATTTAGTCTTTTTTGGCTGTAACATGATCTTGAAATTTTCTGTTTTCTGTTAATTGCACCGCTTGTTATCTTCTTCTCCTCGGGCCTTTCCTGGGTGCCTGTTTCTTGGCGGTATCGCCGGCCATCGGCACAATCTCCGGTCTGCCGTATACTTCGCCTTTGCAAATCCATACCTTAATGCCGATCCGTCCGTAGGTCGTATGAGCTTCGGCCCTGGCATAGTCGATATCCGCGCGGAGCGTATGAAGAGGCGTCCTGCCTTCTTTATATAGCTCGTTACGGGCCATTTCGGCGCCAGCCAGACGGCCTGAAATCTGTACTTTGATCCCCTCGGCTCCCATCCTGATGGTGGAGGAGATCGCGGTTTTGATCGCCCTGCGGAAGGAAATCCTGCCTTCAATCTGCTTGGCGATGGCACCGGCTACGATCACTGCATCGAGCTCAGGACGCTTAATTTCTGAAATATTGATCTGGATCTCTTTCCTGGTAAGCTTTTTGAGCTCTTCCTTCAGTTTGTCCACCTCCTGTCCGCCTTTTCCGATAATGATACCCGGACGTGCGGTGAAAATGGTAACCGTGACCAGTTTAAGGGTCCGTTCAATGACGATCTTGGAAATCCCAGCCTTGGATAAACGCGCGTTGAGATAATTACGGATCTGCTGATCTTCCACCAGTTTATTGCTGAAATCTTTTCCGCCATACCAGTTTGAATCCCATCCCCTGATAATTCCCAGTCTGAGGCCTATTGGATTTGTTTTTTGTCCCATTCAGTTAAATATTATGATTGTGAATTAACTTCAATTTCCTGAAGACGGCTGCCAAGCGTCAGGGTCACATGATTGGATCTTTTGCGAACCCTGTATGCCCTTCCCTGCGGTGCAGGCTGAACTCTTTTGAGCATTCTCCCGCCGTCGACCATGACGGTCTTCACGTAGAGATTGCTGTCTTCAAGCTTGGTACCTTCGTTTTTTACCTGCCAGTTTGCAATGGCTGAGAGAAGAAGTTTTCTCAACCGGCCGGCGGCCTGTTGGGGGGAATGTTCCAGCATATGCAGGGCCAATTCCACTTTTTCTCCCCTGATCATATCAGCGACCAGCCGCATTTTGCGCGGTGAGGTGGGGCAATTGTTCAGTTTAGCCATGTACTGGCTCTTGCGTGCCTCTTTGCTCTTTTCTGATCTTAGACGTTTACGTGCTCCCATGATAAAATATCGCTTTACTTTTTGCCTTTATCTTTATTTCCGGAGTGTCCCCTGAAGATACGGGTAGGGGCAAACTCGCCCAGTTTATGGCCCACCATGTTCTCGGTGACGTAAACCGGGATAAATTTATTTCCATTATGAACGGCTATGGTTTGTCCCACAAAATCCGGGGAGATCATCGATGCCCGTGACCAGGTCTTGATAACAGCTTTCTTTTTGTTTTCAACCGCATCAAGGACTTTCTTCTCGAGTTTGTAATGGATGTAAGGACCTTTTTTCAGTGATCGTGCCATTCCTGTTCTTTTTTTTGTTTAATGTCTGTTATTTTTTCCTTCTTTCAATGATGTATTTGTTCGAAGCCTTGGTCTTCGACCTGGTCTTCTGTCCCTTGGCGTATTTACCTTTCCTGGAACGCGGGTGTCCTCCGGAAGCTTTTCCTTCGCCACCACCCATCGGGTGATCCACCGGGTTCATAACTACGCCGCGAACTCTCGGGCGACGGCCCAGCCAGCGGTTTCTACCCGCTTTGCCATGGCTTTCCAGGCTGTGGTCTGTGTTAGACACCATGCCGATCGTAGCTTTGCAGGTCTGCAGGATCATCCTGGTTTCACCTGAGGGAAGCTTGATGATGGCGTATTTTCCGTCACGCGACAGGAACTGTGCATAGGATCCTGCACTGCGGGCCATTTTTGCACCTTCACCGGGCCTCAGCTCAATATTGTGGATGATCGTACCGAAAGGCACTTCACTCAGGAACAACGTGTTCCCGATCTCAGGCGAGGAGCCTTTGCCGGATAACACCTGCTGCCCGACCTTCAATCCGTGCGGGGCGATAATGTATCGCTTCTCCCCGTCAACATAGTGAAGCAGCGCAATGCGAGCCGTACGGTTCGGATCATACTCTATTGAATTCACAACTGCAGGGATGCCTTCCTTATCACGTTTCCAGTCTATAATACGGTAGCGCTGTTTGTGACCGCCGCCGATATAGCGCATCGACCTTCTTCCCTGGTTGTTCCGGCCCCCGGTGCTCTTGATAGGCTCCAGCAGGGACTTTTCCGGTGTTCCCGTTGTAATGTCGTCATACGAACTGATCAGTTTGAATCGTTGACCCGGAGTTGTCGGTTTATACTTTTTTAAAGCCATTTATCTAGATATTGCTGTAAAAATCAATTGTTTCACCTTCAGCTAACGTCACAATCGCCTTTTTATAGGCAGCAGTCCTTCCTAACTGGATCCCCGAACGCGTGCCACGCGACTTCAGGGTCCCTTCGTAGTTCATCGTGTTGACGGATTTAACCTGGACACCATATAACTGTTCGACTGCTTTTTTGATCTGCAGCTTATTGGCCTTCTTTTCCACGAAAAAACCATACCTGGTCAGCTTTTCGCCGGTTTCGGTCATTTTTTCGGATATGATCGGCTTAAGAATGATTTCCATCTCTTTCAGCTTAAAATGTTATTTCCCTAAAATTTCTTCGATGATCGGCACTGAACTCTCGGCGATGAGCAGGTTGTGCGCGTTGAGGATGTCATACGTATTGAGCATCTCGGCGCGCGTCACCTTTGCTTTTCCCAGGTTCCTGGACGACAGGACAAGGTTTTTGTCCGTGTCGGGCATCACCACCAGCGTTTTCTTGCCGGTAAGCTTCAGGTTACTGATCATGGCCGTGAATTTCTTTGTCCTGGGCTCTTCGAAACGGAAATCTTCCAGGATCATGATCCCGTTTTCCTTCGCTTTGTATGTCAGCGCCGATTTCCTGGCAAGCGTCCTCAGCTTCTTGTTCAGCTTGAACTCATAATCCCTGGGGCGCGGTCCGAATACCCTTCCGCCGCCTCGCATCAAAGGGGAATTAATATCACCTGAACGAGCCGTACCGGTTCCTTTTTGTCTTTTGATCTTTTTCGTACTGCCCGACACCTCGGAACGTTCTTTGGCTTTCGCAGTACCCTGGCGCTGGTTGGCAAGGATCAGCTTAACATCCAGCCAGATGGCGTGATCATTCGGTTCAATACCGAAGATATCATCGCGCAGCGTGACCGTCTTGGCGGTCTTGTCGCCACTAATGTTATAAACTTCTAACTCCATCTTTCAATAATTACATATGAACCATTAGCTCCCGGAACCGCACCTTTAACGATGATGAGGTCCTTTTCACGGATAATTTTTAATACCTGAAGGTTGATCATTTTCACACGATGATTACCCATCTGACCGGCCATCCGCATTCCTTTAAAAACCCTTGAAGGGTAGGAAGAAGCCCCGATTGAGCCCGGAGCGCGGAGCCTGTTGTGCTGTCCGTGGGTCGTATCGCCGACACCACCGAAATTATGACGGTTTATAACACCCTGGAACCCTTTTCCTTTGCTCGTTCCGACCACATCGATAAATTCGCCTTCTTCAAACACATCCACGTGAAGGACGTCCCCGAACTTCTTCTGGTGACCGGCTTCGAACCTGGTAAATTCACGGATGATCCTTTTCGGCGCTGCGCCGGCTTTTGCGAAATGGCCTTTCAACGGTTTGTTGATATGCTTGGGCTTGGCATCATCGTACGCAAGCTGGATAGCGTCATAGCCATCTTTTTCTTTGCTACGGATCTGGGTGACCACGCAAGGACCTGCCTGTATGACGGTGCACGGGATATTCTTCCCGTTCTCGTCAAAAATGCTGGTCATACCTATTTTCTTTCCAATTAATCCTGACATGTCTTGATAATTTTTCTGTTCAGTAATATAAACTGCATCACACCTTGATCTCAACTTCAACTCCGCTGGGAAGTTCAAGCTTCATCAGCGCGTCGATGGTCTTGGAGGTTGTGCTGTAAATATCCAGTAACCTCTTGTATGTTGACAGTTCAAACTGTTCTCTTGATTTCTTATTGACAAAAGTGGACCGGTTTACCGTGAAGATCTTCTTGTCGGTGGGCAGTGGAATCGGCCCGCTGACAATGGCTCCCGTCGATTTTACGGTTTTCACGATCTTTTCTGCCGACTTGTCGACCAGGTTATGATCGTAAGACTTCAGTTTTATGCGAATCTTCTGGCTCACGTGATTCTGTTTTTAATTATTTAATGCGTAATAACCTTTGATCTTATATAAAATCTCATCCACCAGTTCCTTTGGTACAGGCTGGTAATGCGAAAATTCCATATTTCCGGACGCCCTTCCCGACGTGATGGTCCTCAGCGTGGTCACGTAACCGAAAAGCTCCGATAGCGGTGCTTTTGCGTATACGACCTGGAAGCCCAGCATGGCCGAAACATCCTCGATCTGACCGCGGCGCTTGTTGACATCACTGGCGACATCCCCGACATATTCTTCGGGTGTACTGATGGTCAGCTTCATGATCGGTTCGAGCAGTGTAGTGGCGGCCAGCCGGCTGGCATTCCTGAATGCCTGCGCGGCAGCGATCTCGAATGCCAATGCATCGGAATCCACAGGATGCGTTGCCCCGTCGATCAGCCTGATTTTTAAACCGATCAGGGAAAAACCGGCTAAAATTCCATTCTGCATCGAGGTTTTGAACCCTTTTTCGATGGCTGCGATGTATTCTTTAGGAAGTACGCCTCCCCTGGTCTGATCGATAAATTGCAGGCCTTTGATCCCATCATCGGCCGGCCCCATCACAATCGTCAGGTCGGCAAATTTGCCCTTGCCACCGGTTTGTTTCTTGTAAACTTCTCTGTGCTCGACTTCAGAAAGTATGGCTTCGCGGTATGAAACCTGGGGCTTGCCCTGGCTTACAGCGACACCGTATTCTCTCTTCAGCCTGTCGAGAAGGATTTCAAGGTGAAGCTCGCCCATTCCGCGGATGATGGTCTGACCGGTCTCGTTGTCATAATGAACATCGAATGTTGGATCCTCTTCCGCCAGTTTCCTGAGCGCAAGGTTCATCCGTTCCATGTCATCCTGGGTTTTTGGCTCAACGGCCACATTGATCACCGGCTCAGGGAAATCAATATTTTCAAGGACGAGGGGATGCTGCAGGCCGGTCAGCGTGTCTCCGGTGCGGATTTCCTTGAAACCGACCGCCACGCCGATATCCCCGGCAGCTATTTTCTGAAGCGGGTTTCTCTTGTTGGCATGCATCTGGAGTATCCGTGCAAACCGCTCCCTTTTATTTGTATTGGTATTTAAAACAACATTGCCTTCTTCGATCTGGCCCGAATATACCCTGAAGTAGGCTATTTTTCCGACGAATGCGTCGATGGCGATCTTGAAGGCAAGCGCTGTGAAAGGTTCGTTGTCGTCAGCTTTACGGATCTCTTTTTTATCGGTGAAAGGGTTGACGCCTTCCACCGGCGGAACATCCAGCGGGCTGGGAAGGTAAAGGGCGATGGCATCGATCAGCCGCTGCACCCCGATATTATGGAAAGAGGAACCGCAGAATATTGGGACGATCTTGGTGCTGAGCGTTGCTTTACGAACCTCGTTTATAATGTCCTGAGCGGTAATGGAAGCCGGGTCTTCGAGGAATCTTTCGAGAAGCTCTTCATTTTCCTCGGCAGCGCCCTCGATAAGTTTCATCCGGTATTCCTGGACGGTTTCCAGCATATCGGCCGGGATCTCCGTTTCAAAATACTGCTGCCCCAGTGAGGCTTCATCCCAGGTATAGGCTTTATTTTCAATGAGATCGACCACACCGGTGAATGTATCTTCCACTCCGATAGGAAGCTGGAGCGGAACCGGGTTGGCTTTGAGTTTATCTTTGATCTGCTGCAGCACACGGTAAAAGTCGGCGCCGGAGCGGTCCATCTTGTTTACGTACGCGATCCGGGGCACGCCGTATTTGGTTGCCTGGCGCCACACAGTCTCCGACTGGGGCTCGACCCCTCCTACCGCGCAGAAAATCGCGATGGCGCCGTCAAGCACCCTGAGTGAGCGCTCAACTTCCACGGTAAAGTCAACATGGCCGGGGGTATCGATGATGTTGATCTTGAATTCCTCGCCATTGAGTTTCCAGAACACGGTGGTAGCTGCCGAAGTGATGGTTATGCCACGCTCCTGCTCCTGCACCATCCAGTCCATGGTGGCTGTGCCTTCATCTACTTCACCGATTTTATAATTGATGCCGGTATAGTACAATATGCGCTCCGTCGTCGTGGTTTTGCCCGCGTCGATGTGCGCCATGATGCCGATATTCCTGGTATGTATTAACCTTTCGGACATTTTATTGTACTGTTTCCTTTTTTCTTTTTTGTTGAGACGTTGCGGGCAACGTCTTTACTATATTGTTGTTAGAACCTGAAATGGGAGAACGCTTTGTTAGCTTCCGCCATTCGGTGCATATCTTCTTTCTTTTTAAAAGCAGCACCTTCTTCCTTATAAGCAGCCATGATCTCGCCGGCGAGTTTTTCCTGCATGGATTTCTCATGGCGGTTACGGGCAAACTTGATCATGTTTTTCATACCGATCGACTGCTTACGTGCCGGCCTGATCTCCGAAGGGATCTGGAACGTAGCACCACCGACGCGGCGGCTTCTGACCTCCACTGCCGGTGTAACGTTCGCCAGAGCCTTCTTCCATATTTCAAGACCGTCTTCCTTGCTGCGCTGGGCTACAATATCGATTGCTTCATAAAAAACATCGTATGCAACGTTCTTTTTACCCCGCAACATGATATTATTGACAAACTTGGTAACCATGATATCACCGAATTTCGGGTCCGGGACAACTGGCCTTGATTTTGATGAGCCTTTTCTCATGATGTATCTTATATAATGTTACTTTTTGGGTCTCTTTGCACCGTATTTCGATCTCCGCTGCTTTCTGCCATCGACGCCGGAGGTATCGAGGGCCCCGCGGATGATGTGGTAACGCACGCCCGGAAGGTCTTTCACCCTGCCGCCACGGATCAGCACGATGCTGTGTTCCTGTAGGTTGTGGCCTTCGCCGGGGATGTACGAGTTCACTTCTTTTCCGTTGGTCAGACGAACCCTTGCCACTTTACGCATGGCTGAATTCGGTTTCTTCGGTGTGGTCGTGTATACACGAACACATACCCCACGCCTTTGAGGGCAGGAGTCCAACGCCGGAGATTTGCTCTTATCAATCAATTTAGCGCGTCCTTTTCTGACAAGCTGTTGAATTGTTGGCATACGCTTAGATTAAATTATAAATTCTAAATTTTTAATTATAAATTGATCCGAAAATATCGGGTCTTCCGTATTATCAGGATCTTTCAGGAAATTATACAAGGCGGGCTGTTTAAGAGACCGGGCTGATTTTCATCGAAGCCTTGAACCTATATTGTCTCGCCTTGTCAGGTTCCTAAGTCTTTCTGGATAAGCTCAGAAGGACTATCCATAAAATTCGGGCTGCAAAGGTAGAAATTCATTTTGAATTACAAAACATTTCTGGAAAAAAATTTTTCATTGACACTTAAGGCACGAATAAGCCTTGATAGAACAATCGTTCTAACTTTTCCTGTTGTAAAAAAAGATTTTCTGACTATCTTTGCATAAGCAAAAACCAGTCCTGAAAATCAGATAATCCATTTATATGAAATTGAATACCAGTAACTTCGGTAAGGGAGCCAAGCTTATTGCCATCGCGCTCCTTTTGATTTTTTATTCCTGCGGAAAAAAACAGACCGCTCCTCCTCCTCCTCCTAAAGTCAAGGTGATCAATGTGGTGCAAACCAACGTTCCGATCCCGTTCGATTTTGTCGGGCAAACCTACGGTTATAAAGACATCCCGATTCGTGCCCGGGTCGACGGATTTTTAACCGGAATGTTTTTCCAGGAAGGATCGCTGGTAAAAAAAGGTCAGTTATTGTATACCATCGATCCAGAGCAACTAAAAGCTGTAGAAGCGGAGAAGCTCAGCGGGCTCGCCGAAGCGCAAACCAGGCTGGTTAAAGCGGAAAGCGACCTCAAAAGGGTAAAGCCACTGGCTGAAATCAACGCGGTGAGCAAACGCGACCTGGATGCCGCGGTTGCCGAATTTGAAGCGGCCAAAGCCAGGGTTGCCGCTGAAGAAGCGCAGGTCCAGTATGCCCGGATAAACCTCGGCTACACCCGGATCACCTCCCCTATTGACGGGATCATCGGGATGACCCAGGCCAAAACCGGCGAATATGTGGGTAAGAATCCCAACCCTATAGTCCTGAATGAAGTTTCAAGCATCGATACGATCCTGGTCAATTTCTCCATCAGCGAATTGGAATTTCTCAAGCTGGTAAGAATGAGACAGGCAAAAATGGCCGACACAACCAAAGCTGATACGGATCAGCAGTCCCGGATCTCCCTGGTATTAAGCGATGGTTCGACCTATCAATACCCCGGAAAGTTTAACTTCGCCAACCGCCAGGTTGATCCGGCTACCGGTACAATCCTGTTCCAGGCATCTTTCCCCAATCCTGAAATGCTCCTGCGGCCCGGGCAGTTTGCACGGATCAAAGTCATACTGGACGAAGTCGAAGGCGGATTGCTCATACCACAACGTTGCGTGAAAGAGCTGCAAGGTGTTCACCAGGTCTTTGCACTGAACGAAAGCGGTGAGATTGTTTTGAAAAATGTGAAACTCGGCGTGAAGGTCGGTGGCATGTGGATGGTCGAAAGTGGCCTTCAGGCAGGCGAGACCGTTGTCTTTGAAGGTCTGAACCTCGTCCGCCCCGGAACCAAAGTCGAGCCGGTTCCTGCCGAGATCCCCAAAGAACTTATGAATTTCTAACCTCTAACCATTAAAACCATGGCTGAATTCTTTGTCAGAAGGCCGATCGTTGCGATGGTTATCTCGATCTTCATCGTGATCATTGGCGTAATTTCAATGATGCAACTCCCGATTGCCCAGTACCCGGAGCTCACCCCGCCAATGGTCAACGTCACCGCTATGTACACTGGCGCGAGCTCTATCAATGTTGAGCAATCCGTTGCCACACCGCTGGAGCAGGAGATCAACGGAGTGGAAAACAGCATCTACATGCAATCCATCAATACCAATGATGGCTATATGACACTCCGCGTTTCGTTCGACGTTGGCACCGATCCCGATATGAATAATGTGCTTACTCAGAACAGGGTTTCATCCGCAACACCCAAACTGCCTGAAGATGTTAAAAAATACGGGGTGACAACAAAAAAATCACTCTCATTTCCATTAATGCTCGTCACGATCTTTTCACCGGATAAATCGTATGACAGCCTGTTCCTGTCCAACTATGCCAAGATCAACATTGGCGACAGGCTGGCCAGAATTCCAGGGGTAGGTATGGTGAGCGTATTCGGGGCCGGAGATTATGCCATGCGCATCTGGATCAAACCCGACAGGCTGGCTAAACTGGGCATCACAGTCCCGGAAGTGGTAAACGCCATACAGCAACAGAATGTTATCGTTGCCGGCGGCCAGTTCGGAGGCCTTCCCGCTCCTCCCGGAACGGAATTCACCTACACCGTCAGGCTTAAAGACCGCCTTCAATCCGAAACTGAATTCGGCGAGATCGTGATCCGTCAGAATGAGAACGGTTCGCAGGTGAAACTGAAAGATGTGGCCAGGGCAGAAATGGGGACGGAAACCTCCAAGACCTTCGTACGCCTCAACGATATGCCGGCCGGTGCCATTGCCATTTATCAGTCGCCGGGATCGAATGCCCTGGACATCACCAATACCATTAAAGAGGAAATGAAAGGCATTTCCGCGGCTTTCCCGGAGGGCATTGAATATGACATCTCACTCGATACCACGCTGGCAATTACAGAAGGGATCGATGAAATTATAAAAACGCTTTTTGAAGCACTCATCCTCGTGATCATCGTGGTTTTCATCTTCCTGCAGAACTGGCGTGCAATGCTCATCCCGCTCCTGGCGGTCCCGGTATCGCTGGTGGGCGCATTCATCCTTTTCCCTGTCCTCGGATTCTCCATTAATACCTTATCATTATTAGGACTTGTTCTTGCCATCGGTATTGTCGTGGATGATGCCATCGTGGTCGTGGAAGCAGTCATGGTGAATATTGAGCATGGAATGAACCCGAAAGAAGCCACGATCCAGGCTATGAAAATGGTAACCGGACCTATCGTCGCAACCACCCTGGTGATGATCGCCGTGTTCATCCCCGTCGCAGCGGTACCGGGGATCACCGGCCGTTTGTACCAGCAGTTTGCTATCACCATCGCAGTGTCTGTGTTCTTTTCAGCTATAAACTCACTTACGCTCAGCCCTGCACTCAGTTCTTTGCTCCTAAGGCATCCGAAACCCGCCAAAGGCCTTGCAGGCAAGTTCTTCGGCGGTTTCAACAAGTATTTCGATAAAGCTAATGTCAAATATACCAGTTTCAGTCATGTTGTAGCCCGCAAAGCCTCCAGGGGTATGATCTTCATTGTGCTGATCCTTGCCATGGCTGGTTTGCTGGGAAAAGTAATTCCCGGCGGTTTTATTCCAGAGGAAGACATGGGATATTTCTTTGTTAATGCTCAGCTCCCTGAAGCAGCTTCCCTTCTGCGGACCGATAAAGTGGCCAAAACCATCGAAGAGATCCTGAAAGCGGAAGAAGGAGTCGAATATTACACTACCGTGACCGGTTACAGCATGCTCACCGGCGGATATTCCTCAAACTCGGTCTTCATATTTGTGTCATGCAAGGAATGGGGCGAAAGAGGAAAGGAAAATACGGTTAAACACATCATTCAACGGCTTAACGGCCAGTTCCGGAACAGGATCCAGGAAGCGGCCACTTTTGCATTCGGGCCACCGGCCATTCCCGGCCTTGGAAACGGATCCGGATATAGTATCATGATCCAGGACAAAGGCGGAAATACGCCCCAGTACCTTGCCGAACAAACTTTGAATTTTATTCAGGCTGCCAGGAAAAGGCCCGAGATCGGCTCCGCATTTACCACATACCAGGCTTCATCCCCGCAAAGATATATCGATATTGACCGGGAGAAGGCCCTGTCCATGGGGCTCAATCTCAAGGATGTTTACACCACGATCGGTGCATTCCTGGGAGGCAGCTATGTAAATGATTTCAACCGGTTCGGCAGGGTATACAAGACCTACCTCCAGGCAGAACCGGAATACAGGTACAGCGATAAAGAGCTACAGTTGTTTTATGTCAAAAGCAGTGAAGGAAAAATGGTTCCGTTGAGTTCCATAGCCCGGATCGAAGATATCTCCGGCCCTGAATTCACATTCCGGTTCAATATGGACCGGGCCGCTGAAGTGACCGGCGCACCGGCGCCCGGATATAGTTCCGGCCAGGCACTGGCAGCCCTGGAAGAAGTGGCAAAAGAAGTACTCCCGTCCGATATGGGCTACGCCTGGAATGCCATGTCATACCAGGAAAAAGCAGCTTCAGGCACGGCCGGCATCGTTTTTGCCTTTTCCATCCTGTTCGTGTTCCTGATCCTGGCTGCCCAGTACGAAAGCTGGTCGCTGCCGCTGGCAATCCTGCTCGGCACGCCGTTCGCTGTCTTCGGCGCCTTCCTCGGCACATGGCTCGCCCGTTTCGGTTCCGATATCTTCGTCCTCAATGTATTCGGCCAGATCTCGCTGATCCTGCTGATATCACTTGCGGCTAAAAATGCAATCCTTATCATTGAATACGCCAAGGATGAATTCGAGAACAAAGGATTGTCACTCATCGAAGCGGCCATCGAAGGGGCCAAGCTCAGGCTGAGGCCCATCCTGATGACCTCCTTCGCTTTCATACTTGGCGTCGTCCCGCTTCTTACCGCCTCCGGCGCAGGATCGGTTGCCAGGAATGTGATGGGGGTAGCTGTTTTTGCAGGAATGCTCGCCGCCACCATGATCGGGGTATTCATTTACCCTATGCTGTATGTCGTGATCGGTAAAATGGCCGGTTACGAAAAAAAACGTGATTTGGAAAAGAATAAACCCGTTGAACCTCAAGCACATGAATAATATGTCCAGGCATTTGAAAATAATTACTGCATTATTGATCGCAGCAGGTATTTCGGGATGTGCTGTAGTTGGTCCTGATTACCAGAAACCGGTTGTCACATCTCCTTCACAGTTCAGGTTTGACTTATCAGGAGAGGACTCCACCGATATTTTATGCTGGTGGGAGCTGTTTAACGATCCTGCACTGGATTCACTCGTGAAGATTGCCCTGAAAGAGAACCGTGATGTCCGGATCGCCGCGTCACGCATCGAAGAAGCCCGGGCCAATATGCGGTTCAATAAATCCTTCATGTGGCCTTACCTGGGCTACGAAGGCAATATCACCTCCGGTAATATCAACAGTGTCATGACCCCTCTTCCCAATAACAGCACCAAGACCATCTCAAATTACTATGTTGCACCGGTGCTTTCGTGGGAAATCGGATTCTGGGGTAAATACCGCCGGGCAACCGAATCAGCCCAGGCCGAGATGATGGCGATGGAATACGCCCGGCGCAGCACCATGATCAGCCTGATCTCCGATGTAGCTTACTATTATTTCCAGTTGCTCGACTATAAAAACAGACTGGAGATAAGTCGAAGTACGCTGGAAACTCGCCGGGAATACCTTAATATCATGCAGGAAAGGTACGGAAAAGGTTATGTTGCAGAGATCGACGTCAACCAGGCCGAGATCCAGGAAGCCATCGCCGCGGCGGCAGTGCCCCAGTATGAACGATCGGTCGCCCTGATTGAAAATGCGATCAGCATCCTGATCGGACGCAATCCGGGTCCGGTTATCCAGGGAGCCACCCTCGAAGAACAGGTCATCCCGCCGGACATCCCTCCCGGCCTTCCCTCCGACCTTCTGGAACGCCGGCCCGACATCATGGAAGCGGAGCAATATGTCGCCGCGCAAAATGCAATGATCGGATATTACCAGGCGATGCGGCTCCCTTCGTTCAATATCACCGGGCTGCTCGGCGTGGCCAGCCCTGAATTGTCGACAGCAGCGGCAAATGCCGCCTGGTCGGTAAGCGGGACTATTCTCGGCCCGATCTTCAATTTCGGAAAGAACAAACGTAGGGTTGAAGCACAGCGGGAAGCCACCGAACAGGCCTACCTGATGTACGACCAGGCCGTTCTGAATGCCTTCAGAGAAACCGAGGACGCGCTGATCTCCATCACTTCCTACAAAGACCAGCTTGAGGCAGTGGTCAGGCAACGGGATGCCGCGGCGAACGCAGCCATGCTCTCACGGGCCAGGTACGACGAAGGGCTGACCAGCTACCTGGAAGTCCTGGACTCGGAAAGAACCTTGTTCGACGCCAGCCTCAACGCATCCGCCACCCTGCAGGCCAGGCTGAACGCATACGTGGACCTCTACAAAGCCATTGGCGGCGGTTGGATCTCCGAAGAAGAGAAGAAAGCCGCGGAACAGGCTGCCACGGAACAAAGCCAGAAGTAAATGCTTAATAAAGAGAAATATCTTTCATCAGAAACATTCGATAAAGATATTTCTCTGATCTATAATGAACTAGATGGTGATATCAGGAAAACCCAACGATGGGATGCGACCATTGAAAGGTCAGCCCTGATCATCACCGACTTGCAAAACTATTTTCTCTCCCCTGGTTCACATGCATTTATTCCATCAGCCCCGGCCATCATTTTCAATATACAAAAACTTGCTGATCTTTTCAGGAAAAATAACCGTCCGGTCATTTTGACAAAACATGTTAACACGAAAGAAAACGCAGCAAGTATGGCATACTGGTGGAATGACCTTATCCCGGATGGGGCTCCATCTTCAGAAATCTCTGAAGATCTTATCCTTCCCGGTGACACCATCGTCTCAAAAAATCAATACGATGCATTTCATGAAACAGGACTGGAGGCATTTTTAAAAGAAAATAACGTGCTTTATCCCGTCATCTGCGGCGTCATGGCGAACCTGTGCTGCGAAACCACGACCCGGTCTGCGTTTGTCAGGGGGTTCAGGCCGGTGATGCCGGTCGATGCCACCGCCGCCTACAACCGCGAATTTCACCTGGCAACATTCAGAAACCTGGGCTTTGGATTCTCACCGCTGATGATGACCCATGAAGTGATGGATAAATTACGGCCATGAGATTCAACCGGGTTATTATCGTCGGAGGCGGCCCAGCCGGCATGGCCTGTGCCATTCAGCTGAAGAGAATGGGGCTGGACCCGCTGGTCATCGAAAAAAAAAGGCCGGGCGGGATGCTTTTCAATGCAAACCTGATCGAAAATTATCCCGGATTTCCCGGCGGCATTTCCGGCCCGGACCTTGCCGGCCGTATTGTTCAACAATTCAAAAGCTTCGATATCGGCCTCCATTATGATGAAATTAAGCTGGTGGATTACTCCGGGGACAGATTCTTCCTCAACTCCTCTTCCGGCCTGTATGGCTGCAATATCCTGGTCGTTGCATCCGGAACATCGCCCCGGATACCCGAAGAATTACCCGAAGAACTCATTGAAAAAGGCCTCATCCGCTTTGATATAAGCGATCTCAGGGAAGTGTCAGGCAAAACCATCGGGATCATCGGCGCCGGTGATGCAGCGTTCGACTATAGCCTCACACTGGCTGAAAACAATAATAATGTGTTCATTTTCAACCGCAGAAACCAAATCAAAGCACTTAAGGCGCTTTCAGAAAAAGTTTTTATTAACAACCGAATTAATTACCTTCCGCATACTGTACTGAAGAGCCTGGAAATCAATGCTAATAATGGTCTCGATGCAATATGCGTTAGTGCATCCTCAAACATGAAATATTCCCTGGATTATTTTATTTTTGCCACCGGAAGAAAACCGGCTGACGGATTCTTCAGGGAAAGCCTGGAAGGCTTATTTCCTGGTCTTTTAAAAGAGCAAAGGCTTTACCTAATCGGTGATGTTATTAACGGCAATTACAGGCAGGTCTCTGTTGCCGTTGGAGATGGTGTAAGAGCTGCTATGGAAATTTTCCGGAATGAAAGTAATCAGTAAAACAGAGCAAAGCCAACTGGCTACCGTATATATTGCCATGAATTCCAGCGGGAAACTGGTGGAATTCGTCGAATCGGTGCAACCTCCCCTTACGATTGAAGAAAAATGGGTCCTGATCGTTTCCACCCTGTTCGGTTGCCCTGTCGATTGCACTTTTTGCGATGCGGGAGGTAATTATAAAGGCAGGCTCTCCATGGATGAGATCCTTTTCCAGATCGATTACCCGGTCAGGCTGAGGTATCCTGACGGAAACATCGGAACGAAAAAACTCAAGGTACAGTTCTCAAGGATGGGCGAACCCTCGTTCAACCCGGCTGTGCTGGATGTGCTGGAAAAGCTTCCTTCACTTTATAAATGGCAGGAGTTTGTTCCTTCCCTGTCCACTATCGCCCCACAAGGCACCGACAAGTTCTTCGACCGCCTGCTTCATATTAAAAAAGAACTGTACAATGAATCCTTTCAGCTTCAATTCTCCCTGCACTCGACTTCCCTTAAAGAGCGTGACCGGATAATCCCGGTCAGGAAATGGGATTGCAGGCATATGGCCAGGTACGGGGAAAAGTTTTATAATAAAGGCGGGAAAAAGATCACCCTCAATTTCGCCGTTTCAAAAGATAGTATTATTGATGAAAAATCGATTCTGAGGCATTTTTCGCCCGATATTTTCCTGGTCAAGCTCACACCGGTCAATCCGACGTTCAAAGCCAGAAAGAATAAAATCGAATCGATGATCTCAGACGGTGATCTTTTGATCCGCGAATTGGGTGAGAAAATCAGGAACGCCGGTTTCGAGACCATTATCAGCATTGGTGAGCTTGAAGAAAACCAGATCGGCTCCAATTGCGGCCAGTTTTTGCAGGCTTTTCTGAGATCCTGTGAAAAAATGCCTGAAGCGTATACATATAAGGTCATTTAAGAAAATTGAGATGGATGAGTTGTTGAAAGATCTTAACGAGCCACAGCGTAATGCCGTGATCAATTACGAAGGGCCTTCCATGGTCCTCGCCGGCGCGGGTTCCGGTAAAACGCGCGTGCTGACCTACCGGGTGGCTTACCTGGTCTATAAAGGCATCGATCCCTTCCGTATCCTGGCCCTGACCTTTACCAATAAGGCAGCGAGGGAAATGAAAGAACGGATCACTAACCTGGTGGGCGCCGAGGCAAGAAACGTATGGATGGGAACCTTTCATTCCATCTTCTCAAGAGTGCTGCGGGTTGATGGGTATAAGCTCGGCTATACGCCACAGTTCACTATCTATGATACGGAAGATTCGAAACGGGTCATCCGGAATATCGTCAAGGAAATGGACCTGGACCCGAAAGTCTACCAGCCGGGCTATATCCTGCACCGCATCTCGTCGGCTAAAACCAGGATGATGTCGGCACGGCAATATGCCGAGGACCCCGAACTCAAGATCGCGGACCAGTCATCCGGCAAACCGCATATCGGCCAGATCTTTCTCAGCTACGCCGAAAGGCTTAAAAAATCCGATGCCATGGACTTCGACGACCTGCTCGTCAACATGAACATCCTGCTCGAACATTTCCCGGAAGTGCTGCTGAAATACCAGCGGAAATTCGAATACATACTGGTCGATGAGTACCAGGACACCAATTATTGCCAGTATTTGATCCTGAAACACCTGGCCGCCAATAACGAGAACATCTGCGTGGTGGGCGACGACGCCCAGAGCATTTATGCCTTCCGCGGCGCCAGCATCCAGAATATCCTGAATTTCAAGCATGATTATCCTGAGCACCAGATATTTAAACTGGAACAGAATTACCGGTCCACCAAGAATATCGTGAATGCCGCCAACAGCATCATTGTCAATAATAAAGACCAGATATTCAAGAAAATCTGGACTGAGAACGATACCGGTTCCAAACTGAAACTGATCCGCGCAAAAAGCGACACCGAAGAAGGCACCCTGGTGGTGAATTCGATTTTCGAGCTCAAAATGAACAAACAACTGGGTAACAGCGCCTTCGCCATTCTTTACCGGACCAATGCCCAGTCGAGGGCCTTCGAGGAATCGCTGCGCAAGCTGAACATCCCGTATAAAATCTATGGCAGTGTTTCATTTTACCAGCGGAAGGAGATCAAAGACGTGCTGGCATATTTCCGGCTGACAATCAACAATAAAGATGAAGATGCGCTGGCCCGTGTGATCAACTACCCGGCAAGGGGGATCGGGCAAACCTCGGTGGAAAAGATCATCGTGGCGGCAGGAAGTTCCGGGGTCAGTTCCTGGGAAGTGATGGAAAATCCGGGCCATTTCGAATTGAACGTTAATTCATCCACGAGGCAGAAACTGGAGCAGTTCACAGTGATGATCAAGAGCTTTTCCACCCGGTTGAAGACCAAAAACGCTTATGACCTTGCCCGGAGCATCGCCAACACCACAGGCATCCTGAAAGATCTTTACGAAGACCAGACCCCTGAAGGAGTCAGCCGCTTTGAGAACGTGGAGGAACTGCTCAACGCGATCAGGGAATTTTGTGATACTTCCCGGCCGGATATCATCCCGGAAGAAGGCGAAGAGGCACCGGAAGCCCTACCCTCTTTCCGCACCCTGGATGAATTCATGCAGGATGTGGCCCTGATCACGGATGCGGACGACAAGGATAAAGATGACCGCAACCACGTATCCCTTATGACCATTCATGCGGCCAAAGGGCTCGAATTTTCGCATGTTTTTATTTCCGGGCTGGAAGAAAACCTTTTCCCTTCGGTCCAGTCGTTAAATAACCGGGCCGACCTGGAAGAAGAAAGAAGACTGTTTTATGTTGCGCTAACCAGGGGCATGGAAAGTGTCACGCTTTCTTACGCCGAGAACAGGTACCGCTGGGGAGACCTGATCGTTACAGAGCCCAGCCGGTTCATTGAAGAAATTGACCTGGAATTCATCGAAATACCAAGGAAAGCAACAACATACAGCCCGGATATCGATTTCAGGAAGATCCGGGGGGCCGATACCAGGGAAATGCTGACCCGTTTTAACAATCCCGGCAGGAAATTAAAAAAACTAAGTGCTGTCAGCAGCCAGCCCCCTGCAAATCCAGCCGAACATGACGATCTGCTCAGCCTGCAGCCCGGAATGATGGTCGAACACGAACGTTTTGGAAAGGGAAAGGTGCAAAGCATTGAAGGCGAAGGTAGTAACAGGAAAGCAGTGATTTTCTTTCAACTTGTCGGCCAGAAACAATTACTCCTAAAATTTGCTAAACTTAAAATCTTATAATCAAATAATTCTTAATTTTGCAGTGAATTTTCGATAAAGACACATCCGGAGAAGCTTTCTTTTCACAACGTGACCCTCATAAAATAAGGTAATTTCAGAACCGGCCCGTCAATCGGAAATATTTCAATTAAATCTGAATTTCATGGAATATAACACACAAAAAAGCAAGCTGATCATAGCTGAGTATGGCAGAAACCTTCAGCAAATGGCGCATGACTGCGCAAAGATCGAAGACAGGGAACTGCGGACCAAAACTGCCGAGTTCATCGTGAACGTCATGGCGCAAATGAACCCAAAAGTGAAAGAATCCGGAGACTACCGCCAGAAATTATGGGACCACCTGCATATCATGGCCGACTTTAAACTCGATGTTGATTCGCCTTATCCGGCGCCTACCAGGGAAGTGCTTCATTTTTCACGTAAACCGATCAAATACCAGCAAAGCAATATCCGGTACCGCCATTATGGCAAGAATATCGAAAATATCATCAACAAAGCCGTTACTTATGACGAAGGGCCGGAAAAAGAAGCGCTCATCAAGACGATCGCCAACCATCTTAAAAAATCTTATCTCAACTGGAACAGGAATTCGGTGGATGATGAAGTGATCCTGAAAAACCTGGCTGACCTGTCGTCAAACCGCCTGCAGCTTTCCGAAGAGCACAAACTGAGCCACACCAGTGAGATCCTGGCCAGGAATGTGAAGAAGAAGAAATTTATAAAACCGGGATCGTTCGGAAGCAATCAAAACGGTAATGCCGGCCCGGGGGGAGGATTTCATAAAATGAGAAAAAAGAACGGATGAGTTCCTTCGAGATCCACGGGGGGAAAAGACTGAATGGGGAAATATGGCCGCAAGGAGCTAAAAATGAAGCCCTCCAAATCCTCTGCGCCGTTCTTCTGACCCCTGAAAACGTTACCATCAGTAATATTCCTGACATCCGTGATGTCAATTTCCTGATCGAGCTCCTGAAAGACATGGGAGTGGAAGTTGAGCGGTCAGCTCCCGGAGTTTATTCTTTCAGGGCTTCCGGTGTAAACCTCGAATACCTCAGAACGCCGGATTTCAAAAAGAAAGCAGCAAGCTTGCGCGGCTCGGTGATGATCCTAGGGCCACTGCTTTCCCGGTTCAAAAAAGGTTACATACCGCATCCCGGTGGCGACAAGATCGGGCGGCGCAGGCTTGATACACATTTTATCGGGCTTCAAAACCTCGGGGCGAAATTCCATTTCGATGAAAGTGAAAAGCTTTACCGGGTGGAAGCTGACAACCTCAGGGGTTGTTACATGCTGCTGGATGAGGCGTCCGTGACCGGAACCGCCAACATTATCATGGCTGCTGTAATGGCTGAAGGAAAAACCGTAATCTTTAACGCGGCCTGCGAACCCTACATCCTGCAGCTTTGCCGGATGCTGATCAGCATGGGCGCCAGGATAAACGGCGTCGGCTCAAACCTGCTCACCATCGAAGGGGTAGAATACCTTGGCGGGTGCCACCATGAACTGATGCCGGATATGATCGAAGTCGGCAGCTTCATCGGACTGGCAGCCATGACCCGGTCGGAACTCACCATCAAAAACGTGAAACTGGACACGCTGGGACTCATCCCGACCGTCTTCAGCCGTCTTGGCATCACGACCGAACAAAGGGGCAACGATATCTTTATCCCGGAACACCCGAATTACGAGGTTGAAACCTTTATGGACGGCTCCATAATGACCGTCGCCGACGCTCCGTGGCCGGGATTCACCCCCGACCTGATCAGCATCGTGCTGGTTGTCGCTACGCAGGCTAAAGGCAGCGTGCTGATCCACCAGAAAATGTTTGAAAGCCGCTTGTTCTTTGTCGATAAGCTCATTGACATGGGTGCGCAGATCATCCTCTGTGACCCTCACCGGGCTACCGTCATCGGGCTCAACAGGGAGCACATGCTCCGCGGGATCGATATGGTTTCGCCGGATATTCGTGCCGGCGTGGCACTGCTGATCGCCGCCCTTTCGGCTGAAGGAAAAAGCGTGATCCATAATATCGAACAGATTGACCGGGGCTACCAGCAGATCGATGTGCGTCTGAATAAACTGGGCGCCGATATCAAACGGTCCGAACAATAATTCCCGCCTGCCAAAATGTCCTTTTCCGGATAATGGCAAATATTTTGCTGTGTCAGGGATAAGTTTATATAATTTTACTCCTTTCGACGCTGTTCATTGTACTGAAATACAGATTGAAAGGCGTTTAATGATTTAACAGATGTATTAACAAGATGAGCAAGGAAGATAAATCAAAGAAAAAGGAACAGGCAGAAGATTTGCACGTTGGCAGCGAAGAAAGCCATACGGAGGATTTATCCGGGGATAAAGGCCATTCCAGGAAAGATAAGAAACATAAAACCGAATCGCCGGAAGAAAAAGAAAAGCACTGGCAGGAAAAGGTCGATGAACTGAACGATAAATACCTTCGTTTGTATTCCGAATTTGATAATTACAGGAAACGCACATTGAAAGAGAGGATCGAACTGAGCAAAACAGCTTCGGAAGACATCATTCTCTCATTGCTGCCGGTGATCGATGACCTTGAACGGGCATTGACTGCAACGATCAGTACCTCTGATGAGCAGGAAGTCCTGACAAAAGACGGCATTGACCTGATCCTGAATAAGTTCAGGAACATCCTGGTTCAAAAAGGCCTGGAACCCATTTCAGCCGTGGGAGAACCGTTTGATGTGGATTTTCATGATGCCCTGACCAATATCCCCGCACCTTCTGACGATATGAAAGGCAAAGTGATTGAAGAAGTGGTTAAAGGATATAAACTGAATGGCAAAGTGATCAGGTACTCAAAAGTTGTTGTCGGAAACTAAAATGGCGAAACGCGATTATTACGATATCCTGGAAGTTCCCAGAACTGCTTCTCCCGAAGAGATCAAGAAAGCTTACCGGAAGATGGCATTAAAATACCATCCGGACAAGAACCCCAATGATCCCTCCGCCGAAAACAAATTCAAGGAAGCTGCTGAGGCGTACGAAGTCCTGAGCGATGCGGAAAAAAAGCAGCGTTACGACCGGTATGGCCATGATGGAATGAAAGGCATGCCCGGTGGAGGTTTCCACATGAGCATGGATGATATCTTCTCCCACTTCGGTGATATTTTCGGCGATGCATTCGGGGGTGCTTTCGGTGACCAGTTCGGTTTCGGTACCAGGGGAAAAACACGCCGCCGTGTGAACCGGGGCACCAACCTCCGGGTAAAGGTCAAACTCACGCTGGAAGAAATTGCCAACGGGGTGGAAAAAAAGATCAAGGTGAGCAAGTATATTCCCTGCGACCATTGCAATGGCACGGGAGCTGAGAAAGGAGCCTCCATGAACACATGCCCCACTTGTCACGGACAGGGGCACATCACCAGGGTCACCAGCACCTTCATAGGACAAATGCAAACTTCATCGACCTGTCCCACCTGTGACGGTGAAGGAACAATCATCGGGACCAAATGCAACAAATGCTTCGGAAATGGAATTGTGAAGGGTGAAGAGATCATTTCGGTCCGGATCCCGGCCGGTGTCGCCGACGGGATGCAGCTCTCCATGAGCGGCAAGGGCAATGCAGCCGCCCGTGGCGGGATCCCCGGAGATCTGCTGATATTGATAGAGGAGCAGGAACACGAGCATTTCACCCGCGACGGTAACCACCTGATCCATGAACATTATCTCAGCCTGCCCGACGCCGCGTTGGGCAGCTCGGTTGACATCCCGACACTCGACGGGAAAGCGCGTATCAAGATCGAGCCCGGAACACAGAGCGGCAAAATCTTAAGGCTGAAAGGGAAAGGGCTGCCCGACCTGAACGGTTACGGACGCGGAGACCTGCTGGTCAACCTGACCGTCTGGACCCCCAGGGAACTGACCAGGGAAGAGCACCAGATACTGGAAAAACTGCGTGAGTCGGAAAATTTCAAACCCCACCCTTCGAAAAAAGACAGGAACTTTTTTGACAGAATGAAAGATATATTCCAGTGAACGTAATCCAGGCCGAATCCATAACGAAACGATTTTCCGGGCATACCGCCCTTGACGGTGTGAGCCTGGCAGTGCCGGGGCAAAGCATCTTCGGCCTCCTGGGGCCGAATGGCGCCGGGAAAACAACCCTCATCCGGATCTTTAATATGATCACGGCCCCGGACGAAGGCCAGGTGCTATTTGAAGGCCGAAGGATCGACCCCGGTGATATCAGCCTGATCGGTTATCTTCCCGAAGAAAGAGGCCTTTATAAAAAGATGAAAGTGGGCGAACAAGCCCTGTACCTGGCCCAGTTAAAAGGTATGAGCAGGCATGACGCTATGGCGGGCTTGCGGACCTGGTTTGAGAAATTCGACATCGATAGCTGGTGGAACCGTAAAGTGGAAGAGCTTTCCAAAGGCATGCAGCAAAAGGTGCAATTTATTATCACCGTCCTGCACCAGCCAAAACTGCTCATTTTCGACGAACCATTCAGCGGGTTTGATCCCATCAATGTCAACCTCCTGAAACAGGAAATACTCCGGCTGCGCAGCCAGGGCTCGACCATAATCTTTTCGACCCACAACATGGCTTCCGTGGAGGAACTCTGCGACAATATTGCGCTGATCAACCGGTCGCGTAAAATCCTTGAAGGAAATGTAATGGATATCAGGAAAAAACACCGCTCAGATACTTTCGAGATCGAGCTTTCCGGCCTGAACAGCGCTGATCTCCAGCTCCCCTCGTACTGCAAAGTCATCGAAAAACAGGAATCCGGAGGATATATCCATCTTAAAATTAAAGGCTCCGCTAATAAACCGAACGAGTTGCTTACGATGGTAACAGGCCAGGCTGAGGTCCATTCCTTCAGGGAGATACTTCCGACTATGAACGATATTTTTATTGCAACTGTTAACGCTGCTGGGAAATGAACAAAATCTGGCTGATCATCCAACGTGAATACCTGACCCGGGTCAAAAAAAAGTCCTTTGTGGTCATGACTTTCCTCGGACCGATCCTGATGGCTTCGGTCTGGATTGTTCCATTATTGCTCGCGAGCCGATCGGAAGGGGTAAAAACCATTGAAGTACTTGATGAAACTGGCTTATTCTATGAAGAATTCAAGGAAACAGCCGATATTAAGTTTATCTATATCACCGACGACCTTCAGACGGCCAAAGAAAACCTCGCCGGAAGCGAAAACTTTGCCATTCTGCACATACCCAAATCAACTTATTCCACACCCGCTGCATTTTACCTGTATTCATACAAAAAGCCGGGCCTGAACATGAAAATGTACATCCAGGAGTCGGCAAATAAAATTCTGGAAAATAAAAAATTGCAGGATGTTTACGGAATCGATGAAGAAACCCTCGCATCCGTAAAATCCAACATCAGCCTGGTGGTGGAAGACATAGAAACCAGCAAGAAGTCTTACACGGAGATCAGCTGGGCTCTGGGATTCATAGGAGGAATGCTGATCTACTTTTTCATCTTCATGTATGGTTCGCAGGTCATGCGGGGCGTCATTGAGGAAAAAACAAACCGAATCGTGGAAGTGATTGTTTCCTCTGTTAAACCCGTCCAGCTTATGATGGGGAAGATCATCGGTATTGCTATGGTCGGCCTGACCCAGTTCCTGCTCTGGATCGTGCTCACCCTCGGGATTGTCACTGCATTCTCAGCCATTTATTCCGAACAGATCGAGCAGTACCAGATGGGCGGACAGACCGTTACAGATCCCGGGCAGCTTTTCCCTTCCGATGCAATGGGGATGCCCGATACTCAACAGGGACTGGAAGCTCTTGGTTCCGATGAAAATATCGGGCAGATCATGGATGTCTTTTTCTCGATCAATTACGGAGTGATCATCTTCACCTTTCTATTCTTCTTTGTCGGCGGCTATCTGCTATATGCAGCACTTTTCGCTGCAATCGGTGCAGCCGTTGATAATGAAGCCGACACCCAGCAGTTCATGCTGCCGGTGACCATTCCCCTGGTATTTGCGATCATCATCGGGCTATCTTTTGTGCTCAACAACCCTGACGGCGATATTGCCTGGTGGTTATCCATAATACCCTTGACCTCACCCATCATTATGATGATCCGTGTGCCGTTCGGGATCAACATCTATTCAGACCTGATCCCTTCGATGGTGCTTCTGGTGATCGGATTTTTGATCACAACCTGGATTGCAGCCAAGATCTACAGGACGGGCATCCTGATGTACGGCAAGAAAGTGAGTTACAAGGAATTATGGAAATGGCTGACCTACAGACCTTAACCTGCAAGTCAGCCATACCCGACTGAAATTTCAATTCTGAATTTTATTTATAAATTTTCGTCCACCGGAATTTTGTCCTGTTCTTCCAGTCACCGCGGTGATAAGCATAACTTACAATGAGCGGCAGCACACTGGTGGCCTCGGCGTAGACCATCTGTTCAAAAACGGTATCCACTTTTCCCCAGGAAGAAGCTTCTTTGAGTGTTGAACTTGAGCAGGCCCCGTCACGCACATCGGCCACCGTGATCTGGACGGCATACTTGTGCATCGGTACATCCTGGCCAAGAATTTCTGCACAAATGACAGTATCCTGGGCAAAATTCTTTGGCACCCCTCCCCCGATCATAAAAAGCCCGGTAGTTTTTGCCGCCATTTTGATCTGCGTCAATTCAAGGAAATCCTTCACAGAATCTATGCTGACGTGATTGCCCGGCCGTTCCCATTGATGTTTGACCAGTCCGAATCCGGCGCTGCTGTCAGAAAACGCAGGGCAAAAAATGGGAACGTCATGTTCAAAGCAGGTTTGCACCAGTGAATCCTTTTTCACCGAATGGGTCACCAGGTACCTTCCCATCTCCTTGATAAATTCTCGCGACGAATAAGGCCTGGGCTCCAGTGAATCGGCGATTACTTTCACTGTTCCGTCGCAATGCTGCAGTTCCTCTTCATCAATATAGGTATCATAGATCCTGTCAATGTAATTGTCGCGCAGCATATGGTCGTCGATGTACGGTGTGCCCCTGTAATGTTTGAATCCGAGCGCCTCAAAGAAGTCCATATCCACAATCGATGCTCCGGTGGCTACGATGGCGTCGATCATATTGCTCTTCACCATATCCACGTAGACTTGCATGCATCCGCCTGCACTGGTGCTCCCGGCAAGGGTTAAAATAATCGAACATTCCCTGTCGTTGATCATCCGCTGCAGGATATCCGCGGCGCCCGCAGTTTCGCGGGAGGTGAACGACATGTTCCTCATGGCTTCGATGATCGGGGCCGAATCGAAGGATTTAATGTCAATATGCTCGATAGTCTGTTTGAGAAGATCTTTTTTTTCCATGATTTTGTGGTTCTTTATTCCGGATAACCTGAACCGATTAAAAAAACTTCATCCGTTTAAGTTGGATCCGGTATATTTAATGATTATTTATGAACTATTTATCAATAAAATTATAACTCAATATCTGATAGATTAACTTAGTGGCAAGAAAATCAGACGCTTTACTCTCATCTGCAGGACATAGTTCCACCACATCGAATCCCAGGAGTTTTTTTCGTTCTATGACTGTCCGAATCAAATAAAGGACGTCGTAGTAATACAGTCCGCCCGGTTCCGGTGTCCCTGTTGCGGGAAGGACCGAAGGGTCAAAACCATCGAGATCAATGGTTATATAAACCTGGTCGGAAAGCTTGTCAACTACTTTGTTGATCCATGAACGGTCACCGCCGACAATATCTTTCGCATAGAAAATCCGGTCGGCTGAAATGAACGGTTTCTCCACCACGCCCATGCTCCTGATCCCCACCTGGACGATGGGGCACCATTCCCTGACCCTTGCCATGACGCAGGCGTGGTTGAACCGTGAACCTTCATACTCGGGCCTGAGGTCGGTGTGCGCATCGATCTGGAGCACCGATATCCCCGGAAATTTCTCTGCATAAGCCTGAACTGCACCGATCGTAACGGAATGTTCTCCTCCCAGGGTGACGACAAATTTTCCGTCATTAAGGAATGTGCTGACCTGCCCGTGAACTTTCACGGCCAGATCTTCGGGTGAAGATTTCTCGATTACCGGCCTGGCTGTGTGGATCCCTTTCAGGTAAACTTCAGAGTCCGTTTCGATATCATACAATTCCATATTAGCGGATGCTTCGAGTATGGCATCCGGCCCACGGTCAGCGCCTTTGATCCAGGTGCTGGTGGCATCAAAAGGCACCGGTAAAACGACGATGGGTGCCATGGCATAATCAGAATATTTCTCAGGTATTCCTCCGAAATTCATCATTCAGATGTTTTTTAAAAGATTTACTAAAATAAGATATTTTTTCGATCCGTCAGTAGCCGAGAATTTTCAGCATCGATTTATAACTCTGCTCCTTGGCAAACAGCTTTGTATTGTACTCACCTTCAGTATCCCGGTCAATGATAATATGTTTTGGCGCCGGGATAAGGCAATGCTGAATGCCGCCGTAACCACCGATTGATTCCTGGTACGCGCCGGTATGGAAAAGGCCTATGTACTGCGGTGTACCTGGTTTCATCTTAGGAAGGAATATCGCGTTGGAATGGGCCTCGGAATTGTAATAATCCATGCTGTCGCAGGTTAGTCCGCCGAGGAAAACCCGTTCATATTCGAAATCCCAGTTATTCACGGCCAGAAGGATAAAACGCTGGTTCAATGCCCAGGTATCGGGCAATGTGGTCATAAAGGAACTGTCGATCATGTTCCAGCTTTCCCGGTCATTTTGCCTTTTCTGGTCAATGATGGAATAAAGCACCGCACCGCTCTCGCCCACGGTAAATGAGCCAAACTCAGTAAAAATATTGGGTTCCTTGACATTATTCTGCTGGCAGATGTTCTTAATCTGGGCAATGATCTCCTCGGCCATGTATTCATAATCATAATCAAATGAAAGAGAATTCTTCACCGGGAAACCGCCGCCAATGTTGAGCGTATCCAGCTCGGGGCAAATCTTTTTAAGTTCACAGTAAACATTGACGCATTTGGTCAACTCGCTCCAGTAATAGGCTGTGTCCCGGATACCGGTATTAATGAAGAAATGGAGCATCTTCAGCATGAACTTATTGTTGTTCCTTATCTTTTCCTGGTAGTAAGGAACAATATCATTATACCTTATTCCTAAACGCGATGTGTAAAATTCAAACTTCGGCTCTTCTTCCGAGGCAATTCGTATTCCCAGTTTGACTTTCTTGCGTATGCCCTTTGAGAATTTATCGAGTTCAAAGATATTGTCGAGCACCGGGATAGTATTCTCAAAACCCCGGTTGATAAGGTTTACAATATTCTCAATATATTGCGGGCGTTTGAAACCGTTACAAATAATATAAGTATCCTTGTTCAACATTCCATCGTTGAGTAACTGCTCGATAATATGAATATCAAACGCGCTTGATGTCTCCAGGTGGATGTCATTCTTCATGGCTTCCTGCAGCACGAAGGAAAAATGAGAGCTTTTCGTACAATAGCAGTAGGTGTAATCGCCATCATAATCGGCTTTGGCCATCGCTACATTAAACCACCTCTTGGCTTTCTGGATCTGCTCGCTTATCTTTGGCAAATAACTGATCCTTAAAGGGGTTCCGTACTGCTTGATGATGTCCATCAATGGAATCTCGTGAAAATGAAGCTCATTATCAACAACTTCAAACTCGTTTGTGGGAAAGTCAAAAGTCTGTTCGATAAGGTCAATATATTTAACTTTCATTGCAATATAGATTTAAATAAAAAAAGCAGGCAAATGTAATATAATAAAGTTCATTTGATTAAAAAAATGTGATTCAAGTTAACTAAATTGGTAAAAAAAAATCAATGTAAATCATTCAAATCTTTACTCATCTCATTATAAGTCGTTTACAATAAAATGATTATTTCGGTAAAAATAAGGCGATGTCAAAATTCAATTTTACAATAAAAAAAGGGCTCTGATTGGTTAAATTCAAATATTATACTAATTTTGCACCCTCCAAAAAAATGATGAAAAAATCCTAAAATTCTGAAAACATGCAAAGTAAGGGAGCTATTAAGGTATTTGCGATTGCATTTGCATTAGTTTGTCTTTTCCAGTTATCATTTACTTTTTTCAGCACTAAAGTCGAGCGGGATGCCCGCAAGTATGCGAAGGGACCTGAAACTGAAAGGAAAGCCGAAGCGATGGCAGCGGGCGACCAGATCATGAAAACCATGTTCATTGATTCACTGGTCAGAGTTCGCGAATCATATTACCTTGATTCAATGTCAAATGAAGTGGTCTTTAATATCCTTCTGGAAAAATACACTTACAAAGACGTCAAGGAAAGAGAAATAAACCTCGGACTGGATCTCAGGGGCGGTATGAACGTTGTGCTTGAAGTGTCCATAGGAGACATTGTGCGTGCCCTGGCAGGCCCGAACAATGTCAACCCGATCTTCCAGCAGGCAATGCAAAAAGCCTATGCCAAACAACGTGCAAGCCAGCGAGATTTTGTCACCCTGTTCGGTGAAGCATTCAATGAGGTGGACCCGAATGCCAAACTGGCCTCCATCTTCAATACGGTGGAACTTAAGGACAAGATCAGCTACAACTCGACCAACGAAGAAGTCCTGAACGTGATCCGGCAGGAAACCGAAGGCGCTTTCGACCGCACCTATAATATTCTCAGGACCCGTATCGACCGTTTCGGCGTTACGCAGCCCAATGTTCAGAAGCTTGCAGGGACCGGAAGGATCCTGGTTGAGCTGCCCGGTATCAAAGACCCGGCGCGTGTGAGGAAACTTCTGCAGGGTACTGCTAACCTGGAATTCTGGGAAACCTACACTTATCCTGAAATTTACACTTATTTTACCGAAGCCAACAAGAGGCTGGTAACCGTCATCGGAACCGAGAAGATCGAAGGTGAAGCTTCCGGTGAAGGAACTGTTTCCTCCACCGAACCGGGAACAACTGAACTGGCAGCTGCAGAAGAGGCCGACACTGCAAAATCACTGCTGGATCAGATAGAAAGTGATACCGCTTCGGCTGCCGACCGTTCATTTGAGGAATATGCAAAGGAAAATCCGCTGTATGCTTACCTGCAGCCTAATTTTGTTCAGGGCGAAGACGGGAATTTCTATCCCGGTCAGAGCGCTACCGTCGGTATCGCCGAAGTAAAGGATACCGCAAATATCAATGCAATGCTCCGTAAAGTGGAGAGCGTTTTCCCCCGTAACATGAAGCTGGTTTGGACGGTCAAACCAAGGGACGAACAATACAATGTGCTTGACCTGGTTGCTTTGAAAGTGACTTCTCGCGACGGAAGCCCTGCCCTTGGCGGTGGTGTGATCGTCGATGCAAGACAGGATTATGATAACATGGGTAACGTGGAAGTCAGCCTGAACATGAATACCGACGGGGCCAGGACCTGGAAGAGGTTGACCGGAGAAAATATTGACCGCCAGATCGCCATTGTGCTTGATAATCATGTTTATTCGATGCCTTTTGTAAGGAGCGAGATCCCCAACGGGATGTCATCTATCAGCGGTGGCGGAATGACCCTGGAAGAAGCTCAGGACCTGGCAAACATTCTCAAGGCGGGTAAATTACCGGCTTCGGCCAGGATCGTCGAAGAAGCGGTCGTTGGTCCTTCACTCGGCCAGGAAGCAATCAACGCCGGTTTGTGGTCGTTTGTGATCGCATTCATCCTGGTGCTGCTCTACATGATCTTCTTCTATGCACGCGCCGGCTGGGTCGCTGACCTGGCACTCGTGGTCAACATTTTCTTCATATTAGGCGTACTTGCCTCGCTCGGCGCAGTCCTAACTCTGCCCGGTATCGCAGGTATCGTCCTTACACTCGGTATGGCCGTGGATGCCAACGTGATCATCTATGAACGTATCAAAGAAGAGCTCAGAGCAGGGAAAGGAATACGACTGGCTATCACCGATGGTTATAAAGCAGCTTATTCGGCGATCATCGACGGCAATGTCACCACGCTGCTTACCGCGATCGTGCTTTATGTATTCGGTACCGGCCCGGTGCAGGGCTTTGCCACTACACTGATCATCGGTATCCTGAGCTCACTTTTCACCGCAATCTTTATTTCAAGGATTATTTTCACAGGCCTCCTCGACCGGAACAAGACGATTACCTTTGACCTTCCGGCAACAAAGAATTTCCTGAAAAACACCAAAATAGACTTTATAAAGCTACGCAAATACGCTTATATTTTCTCTATTACTCTATCTGTGATCGGCATCATCTCACTGGTAACCAGGGGACTGGACCAGGGTGTTGACTTCGCGGGTGGGAGGACTTACGTGATCCGGTTTGACAACAATGTAAAAACGGTGGACGTGCGTACCGCACTGGCTGCACAGTTTGAAGGAAATGCCCCGGAAGTCAAGACATTCGGACCAACTTCTCAGGTAAAGGTCACCACAAAATATATGATCGACAATGATGGCGTCGAAGTGGATTCCATCTTACAAAACAAATTATTCCAGGGATTGAAACCATTCTATGCCGACCCGGATTTCAATTATTCTGATTTCACAACCGATGTTACCGAGTCCGGGAAACTACTGGGTATCAGAAGTTCCCAGAAAGTCGGCCCTACGGTGGCGGATGATATCAGGAACCGGGCTTTTATGGCTGTATTTTTCGCTCTGATCGTCATCTTCGTTTACATTGCAATACGGTTTAAGAAATGGCAGTATGGACTTGGGGGGTTGATATCCTTGTTCCATGACTCCCTGATTACGCTCGGTATCTTCTCGCTGCTTTACAGCATTATGCCTTTCAGCATGGAGGCAGACCAGGCGCTTATTGCAGCCATCCTGACCATTATCGGTTATTCCATCAACGACACGGTGATCATCTTCGACCGTATCAGGGAATATGTGTTCCTGCATCCAAAAAGGGATTACCGGACCAACGTCAACGAAGCGCTGAACAGCACATTGTCCCGTACCGTCAACACAGCAGGGTCCACACTCATTGTACTTATTGCAATGTTCATATTCGGAGGCGAAACCGTAAGAGGCTTTACCTTTGCCTTATTGTTCGGTGTTTTCTTCGGCACTTATTCCTCCGTTTTCGTTGCTACTCCTCTTGCATATGACCTGATGATGCGGAAGTCCAAAAAAGACCGTGTCGTAAAAGCCACAAAATAAAGAAGGGACACTGCTCCCTAAATCAAGCCGGTCTGTCTAATTTTTGTCCATGACAGACCGGCTTTTTTTATTATTTTTGCATCGCTTTCAAAACCGGCATTATGCCCTCATTATTACTTTTCTTCGATATAAGTGCAGGTGAGCTTTTCATAATCCTGCTGGTGGCGTTTCTCGTATTCGGACCCAGCAAGATACCTGAAATTGCCCGCAAGGTCGGAAAAGGCATGAACGAAATAAGGCGGGCTTCCGACGAAATTAAACGGGAGATCTCCAAAGAGAGCAGGAAACTGGAAAGAGATATGGATGTGGAAGGCTCGGTTTATAAAGATTTGAAAATGACTGCTGAAGAAATAAAGCAGGACTTTGAGGAAGCCGGGAAGCCACTTACGGATAACCTGAATGAACCTGCCGGTGCACCGCCGGGTTCAAAACCACAAGGTTAAATAAAGTTTTTTCAAATAATCCAGGCATTTTTTCGTTCAGTTAGATTATGGAAAAAGATTCTGATCAGGCATGAAAAATATAACCCGCATCATTCTTCCGTTATTGATCTTAATGCTTGCATTTTCGCAGGCATCGGCACAAAAACGCACCTTCATCAAAACGGCTGACGAAGCCTTTGAAGATGAAAGGTTTGCTATCGCTGTTGAAAAATACCAGAAAGCGTACACTAAGGTAAAAAAGAATCCCACAGAACGGGACCGGATCAATTTCAGAATGGCAGAATGCTATCGGAAAATGGGTGAAATGAAACGAGCTGATATCCAGTATAAAAGGTTGATCAAGAACGGCTATGACAGCAAGGAACCCATTATCTTACTTCATTTTGCGAACTCTCAGAAGGCCGCCGGGAACCTGGACGTAGCCCGGGAACATTATGAACTGTACGCTAAAAAGATGCCTGATGATCCCAGGGGAAAATATGGGATCAAAGCCTGTGACAGTATTCCCGATTGGATAGAATATGAATCCAAATATGAATTCATAGAAGTGAAAGGGCTCAATTCACGTGAATCGGATTTTGCCCCGACCTATGCCAGTGAGAATTACAACAGCCTCATTTTTACTTCGACAAGAGAAGGGAGCATGGGCAAAGATGTTGATGAATGGACCAACCAGGGCTTCAGCGACCTGTTCATCTCCAGGATGGATGTGAAAGGCGAATGGAGCACTCCCGTGTTGCTGGATGAGCAGGAAGAGGGCGGGGTCAATTCTGAAGCTAACGAAGGAGCACCGATGATGGCCGGTGATTTCAGTACATTGTATTTCACACGATGCCCTAATGATGACGGTAAAAAGAACGGATGCCAGATTTATACCTCCAGGCGTTCAGGCAGAAGCTGGTCAACACCTGACCTGGTGCCGCTGAGCGTCGATTCATCGGAAGCCATCGGGCACCCAACCGTCAGTAAGGACGAGATGGTGATCTACTTCTCATCAAACCGGGAAGGAGGAATGGGCGGGAATGATATCTGGGTCGCTTTCAGGGAAAGCACCGGGCAGCCTTTTGGCAGGCCTTACAATCTTGGCCCGGTTGTCAACACTCCAGGCGATGAGATGTTCCCTTTCCTGAGGTCAGATACCCTGCTTTATTTTGCTTCCGACGGTCATCCCGGCCTGGGTGGACTCGACATCTTCTACACTGTTCCCGATACGAACAGAATGTGGTCGACACCTGTAAACATGGGCGTACCGATCAACTCCGAAGCCGATGACTTCGCGATAATTTTCCAGGCACAGGGCGAGCAGGGCTTTTTCTCCTCCAACCGCAGCGGAAGAAAATCACGCGAAGACATATACTCCTTCGTCATACCGCCGGTAGCGTACACCCTGGCAGGAACCGTCACCGATGACCGGACCCTGCAGAAAATACCCGGTGCCCGAATTGATATAGTCGGTTCCGATGGGATCTCCATGACGGCAAGAACTTCAGAAACAGGCCAGTACCAGTTCGGCAAGACACAGATCATGCCCAATACGACCTATGAGATCACTGTATCGAAAGATAACTATTTCAATGCTTCCGGCAGGGTTACGACTGTTGGCTATGAGAAAAGCAAAGACCTGATCCGTGATTTCGTCCTGGAACCGATCCCGGAAGAACCAGTCGTACTTCCTGAAATCCTCTACGATCTCGCCAAATGGGACCTGAAGCCTCAGTACCAGGATTCTCTGCAAGGGCTGATCACTACACTTGACGAGAACCCAACGCTGATCATTGAGCTCGCCTCACACACCGACGCGCGTGATACCTACGAGCGCAATGATGTGCTTTCCCAGCGCCGTGCGCAATCAGTCGTGGATTACCTTATTGAGCGCGGTATCGACCCCGACCGGCTGATCGCGAAAGGATACGGGGAAAGGGTACCCAGAACGCTTGTCAAGGATATAAACCGGGATGGCTACCTTTTTAAAACCGGAACGGTGCTTACCGAATCCTATATCGATTCGCTCGGTTCAACACCTGAAAAAGAAGCGGCCCACCAGTTGAACCGAAGGACTGAATTCAGGGTGATCAGCAAAGATTTTGTTCCAAAACCGAAGAACGTGGAACTTGGGAGAACTGTTCAGATTCAGATCAACCCGGATGACAATGTGCTGAAATACAGTGTAACGCCAAAAACCGGACTGATCACGGCACCCTGTATCATTAACGGCTACACTGCGCAATTCACCTTCGATACCAAACTTGCCCCGCAGATCTCCGCCGAAGAGACCATGCGGCTCCTTTCGCTCGGCGCCATCGGTAAACTGGACTTCAAGGGCAATCCCGACGAAATCCTGGCAGACGGTAAAATAGCAAACCGGGCCATGCTGGTCATCAAAGAACTCGCCATAGCCAATGTAACCGTCAAAGATGTCGAATTCATGGTCAATACAAACCTGAGCTATCCTATTCTTATCGGAAACTCGGTGCTGTCCCAATTCGGGGAGTATACAATCGATAATGCATCTCAGCAGATCATTTTCAGGAAGAAAAACTAATGGCTGACGACCTGAAATATTCCCGGAGGGGCGTATCTGCATCCAAGGAAGATGTCCATAACGCCATACGGAATGTTGACAAAGGGCTTTATCCGGGTGCTTTCTGCAAAATAATACCGGATCTGATCGGGGGAGAAGAAGAATGGTGCAACATCATGCATGCCGACGGGGCCGGTACGAAATCCTCGCTTGCTTATATCTACTGGAAAGAAACCGGTGACCTGTCGGTCTGGAAAGGCATCGCCCAGGATGCCATTGTGATGAACCTCGACGATTTATTGTGTGCCGGTTCGACCGGGCCGATGCTGTTATCGTCAACCATTGGAAGAAACAAGAACCTAATCCCTGGCGAAGTGGTCAGCGCGATCATTGAGGGAACTGAAGAATTTTTAGCAAGGATGCGTGACCTTGGAATCGAAATCTTTTCGACGGGAGGCGAAACGGCCGATGTCGGGGACCTGGTCAGAACTATTATAGTGGATTCCACTGTTACAGCGCGGATGAAGCGTAACGAGGTCATTTCAAACGACCGCATCGGGGCGGGTGATGTGATCGTCGGCCTGGCTTCATTTGGACAGGCATCTTACGAGGATTTTTACAACGGCGGAATGGGCAGTAACGGTCTTACGTCGGCCCGGCACGATCTCCTCTGCAAAGAATACCGAAAGGAATACCCGGAAAGTCTCGACCCGGGAATGCCAGAGGACCTATCCTACACGGGGCCTTTTAATGTAACCGATCCTTCCGGGGTACCCGGCATAGATATCGGGAAACTGATCCTCTCCCCCACCCGGACCTATGCTCCGGTTATGAAAGAAATACTTGCCAGGCACCGGAACGACATTCACGGGCTAGTACATTGCAGTGGCGGGGGGCAAACCAAGGTTCTGAACTTCGTTAATAAGCTGAGAGTGGTCAAGAATAACCTATTCCCGACTCCAATACTTTTCCGGCTGATCAAAGAGCATTCCGGCACATCCTGGAAGGAAATGTTCAACGTCTTTAACATAGGGCACCGGATGGAAGTCTATGTGCCGGAAACCTGCGCGGAAAGCATCATCGCGATCTCAAACTCATTCGGGATTGAAGCCAGGGTGATCGGCTTCTGCGAAAGGTCCTCATCCAAATCAATGACTATCAGTCATGAAAATACCGACTATGTTTATTCCTGAGCTTATTGTAAGTTGAAAAAATTGCCTGACTTTTCTTAGTACCTTTGCTCACTTTATTTTTAAAAAATTATGCTTGAAAAACTGGAGGAGATCAACAAAAAATACCTTGAACTAGAGAAGCAGATCAATGATCCTTCCTCGATGAGCGATATGAAAAAGTACATACAGCTCAACAAAGATTACAAGGAGCTTCAACCCATTATCGCTGCTTATAAGAATTACCGGAATGTTATGACATCGCTGGATGCGGCAAAAGAGATCCTTGAAAAGGAAAAGGATGAGGACCTGCGGGCTTACGCTAAGGAAGAACTGGCCGAACTGACCGTTCAGCGGGACGAGATGGAAGAAAATATCAGACTTATGCTGATACCGGCCGATCCGCAGGACCGCAAAAATGCCGTGGTGGAGATCAGGGCGGGTACCGGCGGTGACGAGGCAAGTATTTTTGCCGGAGATCTTTACCGCATGTACCTGAAGTTCTGTGAGACCAAAGGCTGGAAAGTGGAGCCGGTGAGTGCCACTGAAGGGACCGTCGGCGGGTTCAAGGAGGTCATCTTCGACGTGGTCGGAGAAGGGGTTTACGGGCAGATGAAATATGAATCGGGTGTACACCGGGTCCAGCGTGTACCTAAAACAGAGACCCAGGGCCGTGTGCACACCTCTGCCGCTTCGGTGGTCATTCTGCCCGAAGCAGATGAATTCGATGTGGACGTAAAAGAAAACGACATTAGAAAAGACACGTTCTGTTCTTCAGGCCCGGGCGGGCAGTCGGTGAACACCACTTACTCCGCAGTGCGCCTGACCCATATCCCCACCGGGATCGTGGTGAGCTGCCAGGACCAGAAATCACAGATCAAGAACTATGAGAAGGCCCTGACCGTGCTCCGCACAAGGATTTATGAGATGGAATATAAAAAATTCCTCGACGAGATCTCCAGCAAGCGTAAAACCATGGTTTCAACGGGCGACCGGTCGGCCAAGATCAGGACCTACAATTATCCACAAGGCAGGGTGACCGATCACCGGATCGGGCTGACACTGTATAATTTGCAGGAAATCACCAACGGCAACATCCAGGAGCTGATCGACCAGCTTCAGTTAGCCGAGAACGCTGAGCGGCTGAAAGCAGAAGTGTGATCCAGTTGGACAGTCCCGCCGGGGCGGGATCTCCGCTGCGCTCCGATTGGACAATAGAGCAATTGAATAATAGAACAATTGACAAATGAACAGACAGGAATTAATCAGCAGCATCAATAAAAAGAAGTCCTTCTTGTGTGTCGGGCTTGATTCGGAGATCAGTAAGATACCGCAGCATTTGCTGAACGAAGAAGACCCGGTCTTTGAATTCAACCGGCAAATCATTGATGCCACGATCGATTTTGCCGTGGCCTACAAGCCGAACCTGGCGTTTTATGAAAGTTCGGGGTTAAAAGGCTGGATCAGCCTGGAGAAGACCCTTTCATACCTGCATATGAAAAAAGAACACGTTTTCCTCATTGCTGACGCAAAAAGGGGTGATATCGGCAATACATCGCAGCAATACGCCAAAGCATTCTTTGAGATCCTTGATGTGGATGCAGTGACCGTTGCCCCCTACATGGGATCCGATTCCGTTTCTCCATTCCTTACTTACCCCGGTAAGTGGGTCATTCTGCTGGCGCTTACCTCAAACAAGGGTGCCTCTGATTTCCAGTATATTAAGAGCGAGGATAGCTTTCTTTTTGAAAAGGTCATCACTGCTTCCTCCCAGTGGGGAACCCCGGAAAACCTGATGTATGTGGTAGGCGCCACACAGGCCAGTCAGCTTGGGGCTATCCGAAAACTTGTTCCGGATCATTTCCTGCTCGTTCCTGGAGTTGGGGCCCAGGGCGGCAGCCTGGATGAAGTTGCGCGTTATGGCCTGACCAGAGACTGCGGGTTGCTTGTCAATGCATCCCGCAGTATCCTATTCGCATCCAATAAAGAGGATTTTGCAGAAAAAGCGAGAGCAGAAGCAAAAGCCATGCAACAGGAAATGGAAAAGCTTCTTGGTAAGTCTTAACCTAATAAAAAAACAACCCCGACTTTGTCGGGGCTGCTTTTGCCAAGTCTTACTAGTTTGAGGTGAGAAGGACTTTTGAAGTAAAGTAAACCAATTTAACCAAACCCTCAAAAGCCTCTGAAGTAGGAAATAATTAACCAATTAATCCAAGACAAAAATAATTAGTTTTATAATACTGGCAAATAAAAAATCAGTTAACGGTCGGTTTTAATCAGTTTTCGGACATCTTATTTAACCTACCCTATTTATAAACCTAATTAAGCCTCTCATAATCAATCGATTAATATTTTATGATCAGGTAAACATCCGGTGAAAAAATTTATTCAGCGGATAAAGGGTCCTGAACACATCCAGTGCATAATCCATATAACCCTCAGAAAGAAGGAGTTGATCCGGAACATGATGCATTACGGCATAGCTGCGATATTTCAGCAGGTCGATATCCGGCCAGTCTTTCGAATAACCTTTGGGAGGACTTTTCATTTTATCAGGATCATCAATATGACCAAAACACTTGACGAATTCATCATGATAAATGATCTTTTTAAAATCTTCCACCTGGAAAAAGATCTCCTCCCTGATCTTTTTCAATAATTCAGGCTGTGGCATGTAAATCCCGCCGGCCAGGAATGAATTTCCCGGTTCAACATGGATATAGTATCCTGCCATCTGTGAGCCCTTCCCTCCCCTGGTGATATAAGCTCCCATGTTGGTTTTATAAGGAGACTTATCATGAGAAAAGCGAACATCCCGATAAATCCGGAAAGCGCAGTCTTTTGCCGTGATCAGACCGATCATGGGATCAATATTTCTTATGCCTGGAATGAGTTCGTTGACAAAGGTTTCAAAGATCAGCTTTGCCTTTTGATAACGATGCTTGTTGGCCTGGAACCACTCACGGTTATTGTTGGCTTTCAGGTCATTGAGAAAATCTAGTATAGTTGCTTCCATATTTTTTTTAACAAAATTATTTTTTTTCGTCAAGAGACCGGGTATAAAAGGGTAAAAAAGTGGATTAAGCAGTAGATAGTTCCAGGTTTTTAATTTCTAATTTCTAATTTCTTATGCGCATTGTGAGGATGGGTTTTGTGATGGTTTATATCTGTTTGCTGCGTGTTCTATCTGTCAGCGGGCAGGTGCCGGCTGTGGGGGCCGAAAGTGTGTCTATGGCAGGGATTTCTGCCGTGCTGGAAAATACCTGGTCGGTGGTGAACAACCCGGCGGGTTTAAGCAGGCTGGAACAGCCGGCTATTGCCATGGGCACGGAAGAAAAATTCATGATGAAAGAACTGGGGCAGTATTCCCTGGCCGCTGTCATCCCCGTGAAGGCAGGTGGCCTTGGACTGTCGGCAATATTTTCCGGTTACAGCCTTAGCCTGAACCAGGCACTCAGGTTAGGTTACGGCAGAATTTTCGGCCGGCACCTGCTCGCCGGTACCAGCCTGGTTTATGCTTTCAGTAAAGCAGGAAACGAAGGATCATCGATTCATACCCTGAGTTTCAGTATCGGGACGATTGTTATCCTGAATGATAAGGTTGTCCTGGGTTTTTCCACGTATAATCCATTTCAATACTACTACAGGAGCAGGCAGTATTCCACCTTGCCTTCCGTGTACAAAATCGGATTTGTCTACTGGTACAATTCCTCATTTAAATTACTCGCAGAGATTGACAAAGAGATTGACCTTCCCGTCGCTATAAAAGCCGGTGCAGAATACGCGTTCGGGGAAATATTCATCCTTAGAGCAGGTATGGGCGGTTTACCACTTTCCTACGCTTTCGGGGCCGCTGCCAGGCACAGACAACTCCTTTTCGAGATCGCGGCAAGTTCCCACCAGTATCTCGGATTCTCTCCTTGTGTCAACATCCGGTACACTTTCAAATGATCAGCATTATGAAATATTTCAGAACAATTATTGTTCCCACCTTGCTGATCCATCTCACCGTTTCATTGAATGTAACGGCCCAGGAAGCAATTAAAGATGCACTCTCCTTTGAAGACTACGTGGAAGAATTTCTTGAAGACAGTGAAGTTTATCTTTCAGCCGTTGAAGAATGGCATAACGCCATCGACCATTGGCTCGAACATCCCTTGAGCATCAATGGTGAAGAAGCCGATCTGCTCTCGGAATTCAAAGTGATCAGCCTTTTACAGTTAAACAGGCTCAAAGAATACCGCTATAAATACGGTGACCTGCTTTCCGTTCATGAACTGGCATTTATCGACGACTGGGATTTTCAAACTGTTCGCAAAGTCATGCCGCTGGTGACCGCTGACCAGTCAAAGAATGAAGCGAGGTATCGGAAATTCAGTTACAAGTCGGTGAGGCAAAGCCTGGTGTTAAAATCGGTCATGACTACGGCGCATGGTAAAGGTTACGATACGCCTGCCACAAGTGAAACAGGGCCGGAGAATCCGTATTACACAGGGTCCCCGATAAGATTGGCCCTTCGATACGACCTTGAGTACCGTGACCGGATCTCTGCCGGCCTGAGGATGGAAAAAGATCCCGGGGAGCCTATGCTGATCGCTGACAGTTCTTTGCTAAAAAAAATAAAGTTGCCGGACCATTTGTCAGGGTTTGTTCAGGTCAACAGGCTCGGACCGGTTCGTTCGCTCATCCTGGGCGATTACCGGGTCGGATTTGGTTACGGCGTAAACCTGAGCGGAGGACAGACCGGTATCAACGGCCGGAACGGGGCATCGGGAATGGCCGGGAGGATCAGGCCCCAAACCTCTGTCAGCGAGGCCGGATATTTCAGGGGGATTGCCTTTACTGCCGGCACAGAAAGGCTGACCGTATCAGGTTTCGGTTCCTGGCAAAAGCTGGATGGCACATCAGTGACTATCGACAGTTTAACCGGCAGGCCTGTTTCGTTTTCATCGATCGACCGGTCGGGGCTTCACCGGAGTGCCAGTGAAATCTCAGGCCGGAAGAACATCACTGAGCAGGCTGCAGGCATCTTCCTGATTTACAAGAATAACTGGATGAAGGCAGGGATCATTTCATGCTACAATCGCTTTAATGCCGATATTGAAAAGAACGACCGGGTCTACGCGATGTTCGACCTGCAAGGCAGGGAAAACCTTGTTTCGGGGATTGCAGCCACGATCTGGCTTCCGAAACTGCAAATTCTATCAGAGGGGTCTCTCAGTCAAAACGGAGGCCTGGCGATGCTGGCGGGGATCCAGGCCGATCCCGTGCCTGGCGTCCTGGTATCCGTCACATGGAGGAAATTTGACGTTAATTACCAGAACTGGAACGGATCAGGGTTTATTTCTTCAGGAAGGAATTCAGGTGAAAGCGGAGTAAGGTCGAAGCTCAGGCTGGAACTGCCCCGGAAATGGCTTGTGGAAATGATCACCGACCATTCAGCATCGGACTGGGCCACGTATGACCTGCCTGTTCCGGGAAAGCGGAAAGAATTCAAGCTGTATGTCGAAAAAGCCTGGACCAGGATGAACAGCCTTTCATTCAGTTACAGGTTCACGGAAAGCGATGTCAGTGGAACCGGTGAAGGCTCGTGGTTATGCCGGCCGGAACAATCAGCGAAGAACCGGTTCCGGGTGGAAAGCAGGATTGAAGCCATTCCCGGGGTAAAATTGAAAAGCCGCATTGAATGCAGCATGGCACATGAATACAAACCCGGATGGCTGTTTTTACAGGATTTCGAATGCAATTTCAAAGGTTTGATCAACAGGATCTGGCTCAGGACCTGTTTTTTCGAGATCATGGACTATGACTGTACCATCAGCGCTTATGAAAATGATGTGTTGTATGATTTTACCTCATTCATGCATTATGGCAAAGGAATACGCGGAATATGCATGGTCAGGGCAAGCCCTTCCTCGTGGATGGACGTCTGGCTGCGGATATCGACTGTTTATTACAGGAATAAGAACGTCGGGAGCGGGTGGGACGAGACGAAAGGGAACAGGCAGAACGAGGTCGAGATCCAGGCCAGGTTCCGGTGGCCCGGTCAGTAGAGTTTTTCCCTTTTGATCAGGTAAGGAAACAGTACCTGCTGAAACCCGGCATTGATATCGGCTTCGACGAAATCGATCCGGTACTGTCCGCATTTCACCTTGAGTTCGCTGGTGAAAGCCTGCACTGCTTTGTTATATTCGGCTTTTACTTCCAATGGATTGACCTTAAGGTGCTTTCCGCTTTCAAGGTCTATAAACTTATAGGGCCGGTTATCAAATTCAAAGTCAATTTCCTGTTTCTTATCCACCACATGGAACAGCACCACCTCGTGCTTGTTATGGCGAAGGTGCTGAAGAGCGGCAAAGAGGCCGGAATTGTCATGGGAATTTTCGAACATGTCGGAGAAGATGATCACCAGCGACCGCTTATGGATATTATCCGCAATCTCGTGGAGGGCGGCGGTTGCGGCAGTTTTGCGCTGGGCTTCGACCGAAATGGGTTCCAGCATTTTTTCGAGCTCGGAATACAGGTATTTGAAATGCACCGAGCTGCTTTTGGCGGTGGAAGAAAAGTTGATTGCGTCGGAGAAAACATTCAATCCCACCGCGTCGCGTTGTTTGCGCATCAGGTTCATCAGGGCCGCGGCGGCATAAATAGAAAAAGTGATCTTATTGGGTTCGTCGATACTTGGCTTTTCCCTTACCGGATAATACATTGATGAAGAATTATCGATCACCAGGATACAGCGCAGGTTGGTCTCCTCCTCGAACCGTTTGACAAATAGTTTATCTGTCCGGCCGTACAATTTCCAGTCGATATTTTTGATCGACTCGCCTGAATTGTAGAGCCGGTGTTCGGCGAATTCAACCGAAAAGCCGTGGAAGGGGCTTTTGTGCAAGCCCACGATAAAACCTTCCACGACCTGTCGGGCAAGGAATTCAAGGGAACCGAACTGCTGAAGCCGGTTATGATCGATTGAATAATTCAATCAGACTAATTCTATAAATGAGCCTGTAATTTGCCGACAATAATTTGCTTAGGCACGGCGCCGACCTGTTTATCGACTACCTGGCCTCCTTTGAAGTAAAGCAATGTAGGAATATTACGGATGCCATATTTGGCAGTGATTCCCGGGTTATGGTCCACGTTGACCTTACCAACAACGACCGTATCCGGATATTCACGTCCGATTTCCTCGACGATCGGGCCGACCATGCGGCAAGGACCGCACCATTCAGCCCAAAAGTCAACTATTACAGGTTTTGTGGAATTGAGTACCGTTTCCTGGAAATTCGCATCAGTTATTTCTAAAGCCATAAAATGATTTGTTTAATTATTTAACATGGCCAAAATTAATAAAAATAGTGCCAGACTGCCGCGGCATGTCATAATTTCATCACCCGTGGCTGAACCCGTTCAGTTTAAACTCTATCTGGTCGAATTCCGAAATTGCCCTGAGAAATGCCGAAGGGCTGATACGGAATTTTTTAGGATGCAGGTCGAGATAAATTCCTTCCACCACATCTTTAATCCTGATCTTCATGTCGCACTCCCCCGGATTAGCCTTGACCAGCCGGGTCATTTCCCTGGCCAGTTCTGTGTCCAGTTTTTCCAATTCGATGTTAAGCGTGACAGATTTGCAGTATTTTTCCATGGCTTCTGCCAGCAGCACCATGTTTTTGATCCGGATTTCCGGGCGGTTATTTTTGCGGTTAACTTCCACCTTTCCAAAGATCAGCACATAGGTGCCTTCGACCAGCAAGTATTTAAATTTCAAAAAATCCTCTGAAAAGAGCGACAGGCGGAACGAGTCCGTAAAGTCTTCCAGTTCAAAATTCGCATACTGGTTACCGGTTTTAGCCGTACGAATCTCGGCCATCGTGATCATTCCGGCAAAAGCAAGCGACTTTGATCCAAATTTACTCAGTCCGCCGTTCAGATCCTGGAAGGTCACATTACAGAAGGCATTGATCTCGGCTTTGTATTCATCCAGAGGATGGCCGGAAATATAGAATCCGGTCACCTCTCTTTCAAACTTGAGTTGCAGGTGTTTCGACCAGGGTGTGCAATCCGGGATCACCGGATCCCTGATCTCGAGCGTCAGGTCGTCACCAAAGAGCGAATGCTGTGAGGCCTGTTGCTTTTCCTGGTAGAGTGAAGCATGACGGATGATCTTTTCAAGGAAGATCGTATCATCGCTGTTCTCCTGCTGGAAGTATTGTGCACGGTGCACGCCTTCGAAACCGTCGAAAGCGCCTGCTTTGGCCAGGGCTTCCAGCGCCCTCTTATTCACGGCCCGGAGATTGACCCTTTTCACGAAATCGAATATACTTTTGAAAGGCCCGTTCAGGTTCCTTTCTTCGATGACTGCCGTAACGGCCGATTCGCCGACTCCCTTGACCGCCGCCATTCCAAAGCGGATCTCCCCTTTTTTATTGACCACAAAATGCAGTTCACTTTCATTGACATCCGGCCCAAGGACCGGGATGTGCAGGTGTTTGCACTCATCGATAAAGAAGGTGATCTTTTTTATTTCCGTAAGATGGCGGCTCAGCACAGCTGCCATGAACTCCGCAGGGTAATGTGCTTTCAGGTAGGCCATCCGGTAAGAGACCACGGCATAGCAGGTCGAGTGTGACTTATTAAAGGCATAGCCGGCAAAGGCTTCCCAGTCGGTCCAGATCTTTTCCGCGATTTCAGCATCCAGGCCATTTCTTTTGATCCCCTCGATAAATTCGATTTTCATTTTATCGATAAGATCTTTTTTCTTCTTGCCCATCCCCTTCCGCAACGAGTCGGCATCTCCTTTGGAGAATCCGGCCAATTTCTGGGACAAGAGCATGACCTGTTCCTGGTACACGGTAATTCCGTATGTTTCCTGCAGGATCTCTTCCATTTCAGGGAGCGGGTATTCTATCTTCTCCCGGCCGTGTTTTCGGTTGATGTAGTTTGGGATATATTCCATCGGTCCCGGCCGGTAGAGGGCGTTCATCGCGATCAGGTCTTCCAGGCGGTTTGGTTTAAGGTCCCGCAGGTGTTTTTTCATTCCTTCGGATTCAAACTGAAAGATGCCGTTGGTGTCGCCGCGCGAATAGAGCTTGTATGTTTCCGGGTCGTCGAGAGGGATATTTTCAATGTCTATCGTGATCCCTTTGGACTTTTTAATATTGTCGAGGGTATCTTTAATGATGGACAGGGTTTTCAGCCCCAGGAAATCCATTTTGAGCATGCCCACGCTTTCGATCTGGCCGCCGTCGAACTGGGTGGCCAGCATATCCGATTCCTTGGTGATGCTCAACGGGATCAGGTCGATCAGGTCGTGTTTGCCAATGATGACCCCGCAGGCGTGGGTGCCCGTGTTCCTGATCTGGCCTTCGATCCGTTCGGCCCCGTGGAGTGTTTCCTGGACCAGGGGCTCGCCTTCTTTTCTTTCCCGGAGCAGGTCAGGCGATTCGAGGTAGGCATCCTTAAAGGTTGTACCGGGCTTCATGGAGACAAGCTTGGCCAGTCGGTCGGATTCGTTCAGTGGCAATTGCTTGACCCGGGCTATATCCCGGATTGCGCCTTTCGGGGCCATTTTGCCGAAAGTGATCACCTGTGCGACCCTGCCCGCACCGAATTTTTCAACGACCCATTTGAGGACCCTGTCGCGACCGTCTTCGTCGAAGTCAATATCAATATCGGGGAGGGAGATGCGCTCAGGGTTGAGAAAACGTTCGAAAAGCAGGTTGTACCTGACCGGATCGACATCCGTGATCTGCAGGCAATAGGCCACCACTGATCCGGCGGCCGAGCCTCGGCCGGGGCCTACGGAGACGTCCATGGCCCTGGCCTGGTGGAGGATCTCCTGGACAATGAGGAAATAACCGGGATAGCCCATCTTTTTGATCGTTGCCAGCTCAAAATCAATCCGGTCGATAATATCGTCCGTAATCTCACCGTATCTCTTTTTAGCGCCTTCGTAGGTCAGATGGCGCAGGTATTCATCTGCGTCACTGAACCCTTCTGGGATCTGGTAGTCAGGCATGAGCGGATCCCGTTTGATCGGAAATGGCTCTATTTTACCGACGATCTCACTGATATTCGTGATGGCCTCCGGGATATCACGAAACAGTTCCTCCATCTCTTCCTGGCTCTTCATGTAAAACTCATTGTTAGGGAAGCCGAACCGAAAGCCCCTGCCCTGCCCCACGGGCGTCGACTGGTACTCGTTAAGCTGAAGGCAAAGCAGCATATCATGGATCTCCGCGTCTTCCTTGTCGAGATAGTACGCATTATTGGCCGCGATAACTTTCACCTTATATTTTTCAGCCATTTTCAGGAGGATCTTGTTCACGTGATCTTCCTCGGGAAGGCCATGCCGGTTGAGCTGGACATAAAAATCCTCGCCAAAAAGACTGTGCCAGTATATGAAAGCGTTTTCCGCCTGTGACTCGCCCACGTTCAGTATCAGGTCATTGACCTCGGATTTCAGTCCGCCGGTAGTGGCGATCAATCCTTCTTTATGTTGCTCTATCAGGTCCTTATCGATCCTTGGTACGCCGTCATAGAAACCTTCCAGGAAGCCGATGGAAGAAAGACGGGAAAGGTTCTGATAACCTGTTAGGTTCTTGGCGATCAGGATTTGATGATGCCGGATATCCGGGTTATCGCGGGTGAATTTTTTCCTTGTCCTTTCGAGGGCCACATAGAACTCGCATCCGATGATCGGCTTGATATGATGTTTGACGGCTTCACCGATAAAGGTAAAAGCTCCGTATAAATTTCCGTGATCAGTCAGGGCGACGGCCGGCATGTTGAGTTTCGCAGCCTTTGCCACAATATCCTTCACATCGGCGGTAGCGTGGAGGATGGAGAATTGGGAGTGGAGATGGAGGTGGCAGAAACCAGTTTTGAGTGTTGAGTTTTGAGTGTTGAGTTGGAGTTCTTGAGTGTTGAGTTGGTTGGTGTCGGGTTCGTCAGTTTCAGGTTCTACGGTTTCAGGTTCCAGGTTGCTGGTTTCAACCTGCTGACCGCTGACCGCCGACTGTCGACCGCTGACAGACGCCTTCCTGAAGTCACGGATATGGATAAGTTCCGGTTGGACCGGTTCGGGGTGGGAAACGATGTATTCCCTGACGACCGCTGGATCCAGGCCGAGTTTTCCGGCGGTGATAACGCCGAGCCGGACCAGCTCGAAGAAACAGCGTGTCGTAGCCATGACATCGGCAGCGGCGTTGTGGGCTTCGGGAAAATCTTCGCTGAAGAGTTTCCGGTGCAGCTCGCCGAGGTTCGGCCATTTGAACCCTCCGCCTCTTCCTCCGGGTAAGGCACAGTATTCCGTTGATTCCAGGTCGGTGCTGGTGCGCAGTTTGCCTTCAAAATGGTCTTTGATCCCGCAGCGGACGAATTCCGCGCCGATGATTTTCAGGTCGAAATCGACATTATGCCCGACGATAACCGTAGCCTGCTCCAGTGCCAGGATGAACTGTTCCAGGACCAGTGGCAGGTCGTCGCCCTGTTCCATGGCGAGTTCGGTTGAGATGCCATGCACTTTGGCGGCATTATAGGGGATCGTGAAATTATCGGGTTTGATGAGAAAGTCCCGGGCTTCCACCAGGCTGCCGTCGGTATCGTGCAATTGCCAGGCTAGCTGGATGACGCGGGGCCAGTTTTCAAGGTCAGTTACCGGTGCCTCAAAATTACGGGGCAGACCGGTCGTCTCGGTGTCAAATATCAGGAACATCTGATTAACAGGGATTTATTATTATGTATGATAGCTTGCTAAAAATAAATAAAATGGCATGGATGAGGGGGATTGTTAATAAAAAAATGACCATCAATGACCATCAATGACCACCAATGGCCACCAATGACCATCAATGACCACCAATGACCATAAATGACCATAAATGACCATGAATAAATAATTTGGAATTTGGAATAATTTCCTATCTTTGCAGCCCATTTTAAAAATTCTTTCATCCTAATTAATTAACAGCACATTATGCCAACGAAGATCAGATTACAGAGAAAAGGTAAAAAAGGACTTCCTTTTTACCACGTTGTCATTGCGGATGGTCGTGCACCACGGGACGGGAAATTCATCGAAAGAATTGGCATTTACAATCCTGTGAGCAAACCAGCCGAAATCGACATTAATTTTGACCGTGCCCTTTACTGGCTGCAGGCCGGGGCCCAACCTACCGAGACGGTGAACGCCCTTTTAAAATTCAAGGGTATCAACTACAAATTCCATTTATTAAAAGGCGTTAAAAAGGGCGCCATGACGATGGAACTGGCCGAGGCTAAATTTGAAGCCTGGCAAAAAGAAAAACAGGAAAAATTTGTTTCCAAACTGAAGGAAGAAGATCTTAAAGGTAAAGACAGCCGCAAGAAAAGACTGGAAGCCGAGATGAAGGTCAATGAAGCCCGTGCTAAGGAAATCCAGGCTAAACGCGCCAAAGAACTGAAGGAAAAACTAGCGGTAGAGGAGGTGGAAGCGGAAGCAGAGGTAGCAGCAACACCCGAATCAACTGTTGAAGAGCCGGTTGCGGAAGCTGCCGTCACTGAGTCAGCACCTGAAGTTGAAGAATCCCCTGTTACCGAAGAGCCTGTAGCTGAGGCACCTGCTGAAGAACCGGCTGCTGAAGAACCGGCTGCAGAGGCTGAGAATGAAACCCAGGCGTAATATATTACGTTTAACATATTAGCCGCTCTTTACTTAATAACCCAAGAAAGGCAACAACAATAAAACCGGCGAATTTCCGCCGGTTTTTGTATTTTTACTTCATGAGCCCAATACCTGCAAAAAAATTTGATGGTTATTTCCTGTTGGGAAAGATCATCCGGACCCATGGCTACAAAGGCGGATTAAAAGCCATCTTTGACGTGGATCAGCCCCAGGAGTACCGGGAACTCGATATGGTCTTCATCGAATCAAAAGACCAGCTTATCCCATGGATCATCGACGGTATCCATTTCGAGAACAATAAAGCCAACCTTGCCCTGGCTGATGTTAAAGACATGGAAGGAGCTGAAAAACTCGTAGGACATTACCTTTACCTGCCGGATGAACTGCTCCCCAGATTGACCGGTAACAAATTCTACTATCACGAAGTAATCGGTTTTAAAGTTCATGATAAACAACATGGGGACATCGGCCTCATCGACCGGATCATCGAACTGCCCAATAACCCTTTATTCGCCATTTCGTTTAATAACAAGGAGATCCTGCTCCCTCTTACCGATAAGATCATTATTAAAGTGGACAGAAGAAAGAAGCTGATCGAGGTGGACGCACCGGAAGGGCTGATTGAGATCTATTTGTGAGTTTCCCGGTAGGGTGAACCGGTCTTCATGCGGTATCTTATCAAACTTAAAAATTGAATCCCATGAAAAGAACGATTTTTATCAAAGGACTTGCCCTATTCGCAGTGTTCGCGATTTTTACCACCAGTTGCAAGAAAGAGAATATCCAGCTGGAAGACACGACCATCTCGCAGGATGATGCTTACGCCGAGAAAACTTTCGAAGATGTGAGCGATATGGCCAACGAAGCGTACGACATCGGTACCGGTAACCATCTCAAGCTGTTTCCGGGCAACCGCATGTTTCTCAGCGAGTGTGCCACGGTCACACTTGACACGACCGTTTTTCCCCGTGAGCTCACTATTGATTTCGGGGAGGAGAACTGCCTTTGCCGCGATGGAAAATACCGCCGGGGAAAGATCATTATTTCGTTCAACGGTCGTTACCGTCACCCGGGAACGGTCATTACCCACGGTTTTGAAGATTACTATGTCAATAACCGCAGCGTGAGCGGTACCAAGGTAGTGACGAACATGGGCGAAAATGAGAACGGCAACCTGTATTTCACCAATGAAGTTGATGGTGTGGTCCAGCGGGAAGACGGCAGCACGTTCAGCTGGAATTCATCCAGGGTGCGGGAGTGGATCCAGGGTTCCAACACCGGCACACCATGGGACGACATTTACCTGGTCACCGGGACGGCATACGGCGTGAGGCCCAACGGGCTGACCTGGGACCAGGAGATCATCATCCCGCTAAGGGTTGAACTCGCCTGCAGGTTCATCGTTTCAGGCTCCATTGAACTTACTCCAGAGAACAGGCCGGTCAGGCTGCTTGACTTCGGGAACGGAGATTGCGACAATATTGCCACGGTGACAATCAATGGGGAAACATTCACTATTTTTCTGCGGTAAAACATTTCCTGTATCTTTTTTGATTTCATAAACAGGATAGAAAACATACATCCTTTGACACGAGCTCAGTTTAAAGAGATTTTTGATCATCATTTTGATTCAGTGCGGAACTACATCTATTACCGGTCGGGAGACGCTGATGCAGCAACAGATATTGCCCAGGACACTTTCCTGAAGATATGGGAAAAGCAGCCTGCAGATCTGAGCCGGATCAGCGGTCTCCTGTTCAAGATCGCCGGCGATGAATTCATCAGCCAGTACCGCAGGCAAAAGGTAGTGACGAAGTTCAGGCTGAATATAAAACCCGGGAATATTGACGGATCACCTGAAGAACAACTGATGTTCGAAGAGTTGAAAGGCCGGTATGAAACGGCACTTGTGAACCTTCCGGAAAAACAAAGAACAGTATTCCTGATGAGCCGGATGGAACAGTTAAAGTATCATGAAATCGCTGAACGGCTGGGTTTGAGCGTAAAGGCGGTAGAGAAGCGGATGAACCTGGCCCTGGCCTATTTGAGAACAGCAATCGGTGAATAAATGAAACAAGACTACAAATATTACAACCCTGAAAACCAGGAAGAGCTTTTCAAGCGGGTTGAGGCACCTTTCGGGAAAAGCAAAGAGGAATCCTGGGCCGACCTGGAGACCAGGCTTGCTAAAAAGCCTGCCGGAAAGGTCCTGCATTTCCGGAAACGCAGCCTCATTTATGCAGTGGCTGCGACAATTCTGCTGCTTGCCGGCGCATTTTCCCTCATGCGTTTTTACACCAATACAGTGATCTGCCCGGCTGGAGAGCACCTGGCCTATCAATTACCGGATGGTTCCGCGGTGCAACTGAATGCCGATTCTAAAATTACCTATCATCCTTACTGGTGGAATTTTTCCAGGGAAGTACGCTTTGACGGTGAAGGCTTTTTCCAGGTTGAAAAAGGGAGTGAGTTCAGCGTTATTTCGGGCGCCGGAACGACAGAAGTGCTGGGTACCAGTTTTAATATTTTCGCACGTGAAGGGGAATATAAAGTCACCTGTCTTTCCGGCCAGGTTAAAGTAACCTCATTTGCAAAGGCTGAAGTGGTGCTCAGTCCCGATTATTCGGCCCAGGTCAGCTCAACCGGCGAGATCATCATGACAAAAGAAGTTAATGCCCATGATACCTATGCCTGGATTGACAACATGTTCCGCTTCACTTCAAAGCCCCTGGGCCAGGTATTCCAGGAGATTGCAAGACAATACAATGTCCGGATTACGCTTAGATCGCCCATCGAACTTACTTACACCGGATTTTTCTCCAAAAACCGTCCTCTGGAAGAAACTTTGACGCTTGTTTGTACCCCGTTTGGCCTTAATTTTGCGAAGATTTCGGAAAAAGAGTATGTAATTTCCCAAAACTAAACGATGCTGATCATAGGGAAAAGACTGGTCATAAGTTTACTTCTCTTTATCCCGTTCACCACCTTCAGCCAGCAGGTCCTGATCGATGCCGAAGAGGAGCCGCTGAATGAAGTCCTGATCGGGATCTCGAATTTATATGGCATTCAGTTTTCCTTTGATGACCGGGACCTTTCACAATACAAAATAACGCTTAACTCCAGTTTTTCCTCGCCAGAAGAAGCGGTCAGGGAGTTGTTGGGCGGGCTGCCTCTTGAAGTCATCAAAAGCGGGGAAGTCTTTGTGATCATACCGAAGAAAAAAGAGGTCAAACCCAGGACTTTTCATGTAAAGGGACATATCCTCGAGAATGGGACCATGGAGCCCCTTCCCTACTCCAACGTGGTGATCAACGGGAATGGCATGGCTGCCGATGTGAAGGGCAGTTTCGATTACATCGCCACATCCGACAGTGTATTCAACATCAGGGCATCCCACCTCGGGTATTACATCCTGGACACGATGGTCAGCGGGAATGCCGATCTGCGTTTCCTGCTCACTCCATCGATCATCGGGCTGACCGAAGTGGTAATCCGGAATTCACTGGTGGAACGCACGACCATGGTGGGCCGCGAGGCCGGTCTGATGAAGCTGAACCACCAGGTGGCCAACTTTCTGCCCGGTTTCGGCGACAATTCAGTATTCAACCTGCTCCGGCTGCAGCCGGGCATCCTGGCTTCAGGGGAACAAACCAACGAGGTGATCATCTGGGGATGTTACGAAGGCCAGAGCAAGGTGATCTTCGACGGTTTCACCATTTACGGGCTGAAGAATTTCAATGACAATATCAGTGCCTTCAACCCGCTGATGGCCAAAGACATCGAAGTCCTCAAAGGAGGCTATGACGCCCGCTTCGGCGAACGGGTCGGCGGGATTGTGAATATCACCGGGAAAAACGGCAATACGGAAAAGACCTCCTTTACAGTCAACCTTAACAATATGACTTTGAACGGGATGGTGGAAGTCCCCTTATTTAAAAACGGCTCGCTCGTTCTTGCCGCGCGACTTACCTACTATGAGCTTTACAATCCCAGCAACATCAATTCTCTGTTTGGCAAAGGGAAAGGCAAGCAGGCCGGAAACAATGTTGATGTCACCATCGTACCGGATTACCGGTTCGGTGACATCAACCTGAAATATTCCGCCATGATCAAAGAAAGGGATCTCTTCTACATTAGTCTTTACGGCGGAAACGACCGGTTCTCATACAATATAAATGAACCGGTCGGCCAGATTGTCATTAAAAAGAATACGGAAGAGAAAAACATTCAATCGGGCGGCTCCGTTTTTTATGGCAGATCATGGAAAAATGGAAATGCAACCAATTTCAGCATGAATTATTCCATGCTTCGATCCGATTTCTCGGATGAACTGACCGTAGAAAGAACGCAGCAACAGGAAACAAACCAGGCTGAAGACCTAATCGCCGAAAATATTATCCGGGAAAACAAGATCCAGGTTGACCAGCGCATCCCTCTTACAGAGTCAAATCTGCTGGAAGCCGGTTTGATCTTTTTCGGGAACCGGGTAGAGCTGCGGGAAGACACGTTTGACATCCGGCAGGCAAGTTTTAATGAAGAAGCCAGGAGGATCACGCTATTTCTCCAGGATAAGTTCACGTTAAAAAAGATCGTCGATTTCAAGGCCGGGTTAAGGCTCACCAGGGCACTCAACCTGGATAAATACTACCTGGAACCCAGGTTGTCAATGTCGGTAAAGATTGGCGGACCGTTCAGGATCAATGCCGCCTGGGGCATTTATGACCAGTTTGTCACGAAAAGCTCGATCCTGGACGACATGGGCAATTACCGCTATATCTGGACGATTTGTGATAATGAAAATATCCCGGTCCTGAGCGCATATCATTATGTGCTGGGAAGTTCTTACACCAATAATAATTTGACTATCAGCCTTGAGGGATATTATAAAGATATCACAGGCCTGACCCGTTATGTCCGAAACACGGTGAACAACATTGAAGGTATCTATGAAGGATACGGGCGGAGCTACGGAATGGATCTCTTGGTGAAAAAAGATTACAAAGGTCATTCTGCCTGGATCTCATACAGTTTGAGCAAGACCGAAGAGGTCTTCGAATATTTCAGGGAAGCGGAGTACCAGTGGGCGCCCCAGGATCAGCGCCATGAGATCAAGCTGGCAGCGCTTGCCAATTTCGATCCGTTCTATGTATCAGCCGATTATGTTTTTGGCTCCGGATTCCCGTCTGCACCGGAAGTACTTGCCGATGATGAGGAAGACCTGACCTACAGCCGGCTGGATGTGTCGTTCATTTATAAATTCCTTGACCGGAAAATGAAAGGTGAGATCGGGCTATCCGTGCTGAATGTTCTAAATACGCAGAACATCAAATACGCTAATTTTGAACGCATTGCAGCGAATCAGACGAATTCGGTCAGTATTTATTCAGAGGCTATTCCAATCACACCGGCGCTGTACTTTAAATTATCATTGTAACCATATGATATGACCGAACTCAAATTCCAAATTCCAAGCACCAAATTCCAAACAAAATCCAAATAATAAATTCAAAAAAAAAATTATAAACCATAAAAAAGAAATGACCATAAATGACCATAAATGACCATGAATGACCAGTTAAAGAAATCTGGGAAAGCTACCGGTACCTTCTACTTCAAACAATTTAAAGTGGAAGACGGGATGAGCACGATGAAAGTCGGTACGGATGCGGTATTGCTGGGGGCATCGGTGGAAACCGGCGATGCCGAAGAGATCCTCGAAATCGGCACAGGCAGCGGGGTGATCGCCCTGATCCTTGCCCAGCGGTCAACAGCAAGGATTGATGCCAACGAAGTGGATGAAAAATCGGTGCTGCAGGCCAGGGAAAATGTTACAAGCTCGCCGTGGGGTGACCGCATCTCCGTTATTCACAGGTCATTTCAGGAATTTGCAAATCAAACAGGGAAAAAATATAATCTCATTGTTTCCAACCCGCCATTTTTCACCAATTCTTTAAAATCACCTTTTCAGAAAAGAAATATTTCCCGTCACAACGATTCGTTAAGTTTCGGGGAACTTGTCAAATGTGCTGACCAGGTCATTGAGAAGGATGGGAGCCTGTGGATTATTCTTCCTGGAAAAGAGAGCAATGAATTCATTTCCACAGCGAGGAACCAAAGGTTTTTCATAAAAAAAATAATAAAAATTCAACCTAAACCAGGCCAGGCCCCTCAGCGAAACATCATGCATTTTACTAAATACGAAACAGTTAATCCTGTGATTGAGGAACTGGCCATCCGGAACGTGGACGGCTCTTATTCAACGGATTACATGGAACTCACGAAAGATTTTTACCTGGATTTCTGACCGCCTTCGCACTCGCTAATTTCCTTCAAGGTCTATTTGACGAACCCGACCTGCTGAGAGAAAGCGATGACGGGCAATGTTAATATCAGAGCAATGAAAGATAATCTTTTCATAATTATATCTTTAGAACGTGAAGGTCATGATCGAATGCGGCGTGCATTTGACTTCGGCGGCCTGGCCTTCGCAATAAAGACGAAAATCCATGTCCTTGTCTTCCTGGTTCATCACGATCACCACGATGGTTCCATCGGGGTTCCTGAAGCCGGTAGCCAGCAACTGTGCCCGCGCGCTGGAAACCGCGATTCTCTTCGCACCGGGCTGGATGAATTTCGAAAAGTGGCCGATGTAAAAGAATGAGTTCATCAGGTGCAGGCTGCCGTCACGGGTGTCGCCGATGATCGGTGCAAAACAGAAGTTTTTCACGTGGTTTGGCCCGCCGGTTTCATCCAGGAGAATGTTCCAGTCGGTCCAGGCCACCGCCCCGTTGTTGAAGTCGTGGATCATCGCGGAGCCATAGTTTTCACCCCAGTGCCACTCATCGATCGTTTCCCAGCTGAACGGGAAGTTGCAGGCTTCTGTCAGCAATAGCTGCATCTCCGGGAATGACTCTGAGACTCTTTTCACATTTTCCGGCAGGGCTGCTCCATGCCAGCTTTCATACCAGTGGAAACCGATGCCCCAGACATATTTGGCGGCTTCGGGATCGCTCAGAATGGTGGAAGCACGGTGGTACATCAGGTCACGGTTGTGGTCCCAGGCAATGAGCTTTTTATCCTTCAGGCCATTTTTCCACAGCGTGGGGCCGAGATATTTTTTAATAAAGTCCCGCTCCTCTTCTGCAGTATAAATGCAGGATTCCCAGGTTTGTTTGGCCATCGGCTCATTCTGGACTGTAAGGCCCCAGACCGGCACACCTTCCGTTTCATAGGCCTTGATGAATTTGACATAATAATTGGCCCAGGGCTGGAAATACTGTTGCTTCAGAGAACCACCCTGCAGCATGTTATCATTGCCTTTCATCCATGCCGGGGGACTCCAGGGGCTGATATACAGCTTCAGGTCACTGCCGGCCGCTTCCATGGCCTGTTTGATGAAGGGAATCTTGTACTTCTTATCCGGTGCAATGTCGAACGATTCCAGCGCGATATCGTTTTCATTCACATAAGTATAACTCGCGCTCGAAAAATCGCAGCTATTCATGTTGGTCCGGGCAATCGTGTAACCGATGCCTTTTTCTTTATCAAAATAATACCTGAGAAGATCTTTTTGTTTGCTTTCCGGGAGCCTGTAAAACGTTTCAGCAGCCGCATCGGTCAGTGCGCCACCGATCCCCAGGAAGGTCTGAAAGGTTTTGGTTGTATCGACAAACACGCAGGGAATATGCTCAAACGGTTGGTTGAAAGGAGTAAATTCCAGTTGCATTTGTTTTGATAGCCGGTAATTGGTATTCTTTGCTGTCACAACATAGGATATCTTTCGTTTTTCCCCGGTTGTTTTCTTTTGGGCCTGCACAGTCAAACCCATAAGGATGAGCATTCCTGCAAATATCATAATTGCTTTTCTCATGTTTAATTAATTTATGAATTACCAAATAATTGTAACGACTGATTTTTGCGGTAAGGTATAATTAAATTGTTTCCCTCCCTGGTTAACGATCAGGGGCCTTGTTTCTGTTGCTTTGTTACAGAGTACAAGGACCTTTGAACCGTCGGGGTTCTGAAAAGCAACACCAAGGACATAGGTCAGGTTCTGCGGGATGAATGTAGAAACCCTCACGGCTCCTGGTCTTACAAATTTCGACATATGTCCCAGTGCAAAATATTCCTCATTTTTCGTGACACTCCCGTTATCGTTATTGATCGTGATGACACCGCGGCAATCACTGCATCCATTATTCTGCGGACCATGGTACTGATTCAATGCCAGGTTCCAGAACAGTGCCACCTTTGACCAGTTCCTCGTAGTACCGATCAGGATGTTCTCCATGTACCACATCAGGTTTTCGCTGAAATCCGTGGCCCACTCGCCACCGGATATTTCCGTGAAATACAGTCCTTTGTCGGGATGAGCGCTGTGAACCGTGCTCATGGCCGTTACATAGCCGGCATAGGCGTGAAAAGCCGTACCGGCAACATATGGCCTTGCATCCGGGTCATCCAGGATGGAGATACCGTATTCAGGATGGTCCCAGTTGTGGTCATAAGTTATGATTTTTGTATTGATGCCGGCAGATGCGAATTTTGGCCCCAGGTGGTTTTTGATGAATTCGCCTTGCTCTTCGGCCTGCATTTCCATGCAGGGATAGCCGGCTGTAAAATGAAGTGGTTCATTCTGAGGCGTGATGGCATCGATCGTTATTCCCAGGTTTTTCATTTGCTGGATATAGCGCACAAAATAATCAGCATAAACAGGATAACACTCTTCCCTGAGTTGACCACCCTTTAGATTCCCGTTAGTTTTCATCCAGGCGGGAGGGCTCCAGGGCGATCCCATCAGCTTCATTTCCGGATTTACTTGCAGGATCTCCTTCAGGACGGGGACCACATCATCAAGGTCCTGGCCCAAAGAAAAATGTTCCAGTTCAAAATCCGTCTGCCCGGCAGGGAGATCGTTATAAGTAAAGTCAGAAAGGGAGAAATCAGATGCGCCCATGGTCAGCCTTAAATAGCTGATCCCGATTCCGGTATCCGGGCTGAACAGATCGGTGAGCACTTGCGCCCGCTTTGCCTGGTCAAGCTTTTTATTGAGCATATAAGCGGAAGAACCGGTGAGGGCAGCACCAAACCCTTCGACTTCCTGGTACGTAACCGAGGTGTCGATTTTAATTACAGGCCAGGCCAGTGTCAGTGTATCCTTGATGGTCAGATCGCCTTCCCTGTCCAGCAATTTAAATCGATCGCCCCTGGTTAGCCAGACTGCAGCTTTGCCAATATCGTCCGGCGGCAACGGATCATCCGGGGGATCATTCTGTTTCTCCCTGCATGAAAACAAAACTAAAAACAGTTGGAATCCAACTAACAGGAATATTATTTGTCTTTTCTTTAATTGCATAGGTTCCAATATCATTTCTTTATTCAACCCTCCCCCATTCGCCACAACCCCCACCCCGACCCTCCCCCATTCGGGGGAGGGAGAATAGGAGGTGTTATCTTCTAACTAATAAATTCAATAACTCAAACTCAAAACTCATAACTAAGAACTGAAAACTGAGTTAATAGCCTTCATTCTGAGTTAAACTTGTGTTTATATCCAGTTCAGCTTGCGGGATTGGCCACAAGAGCCTAGCCGGGGTCAGGTTATAGCCAAGTGGCTGACCGGTTTCGTCGACTGCGTTATTGATAACTTCGATGGCCCTGCCGGTTCGTTTCAGGTCATACCAGCGGTGCCCTTCGAAAGCCAGTTCAAGCCGTCTTTCTTTCTCGATGGCCAGTCTCATTTCCTCCTGAGAGGAAGCAGTTGTATTGGGCAAATCCACACGGCTGCGTACCTGGTTGACCAGGTCTGCGGCGCCGTTAACATCGCCGAGTTCATTGAGGGCTTCGGCCTTCAGCAGGATGAAATCGGCCAGGCGCAGGAAAATGTAGTTCTGCGGGCTGCTCACCCCGAATATCCTCCATTTATTGATGAAAGGATAATTATCCTGGGGCCAGTGAGGATCGGGAAATCCCTGGTTTTCAAAAATGATGGAAGCATTCTTACGGATCATATCGCCCTCATCATCAAAAGCTTTAACCAGGTCATTCGAAGGAATGTTAAACTTCTTCCAGTCAAATCCGCGGAACATGTTCACGCCCCAGTTCGCATTTGTTTCCGTGCCCTCGTAATTGATCTCGAAGATGGATTCTACTGTGTTTTCAGCGGTATTGTTCCACAAGTCGTCGTAATTTTCCAGCAATTGGTAAGGCCCGTTGATCACAGCATCACAATATTGGGCAACTTTATTGTAATCACGCGGCTGCATTGTGGCATACACTTTGGCCAGCATGGCATTTGCTGCGCCAATGGTGGCATAGCCTTTATGCGGAGCAGAAACCCTGCAATTCGCTACGGCTGTCTCAAAGTCTTTGACAATCTGCATATAAACGCTATCCATCGGTGCGCGGGCAGGAAACAGCAACGGGTAGATTTCAGGCAGCAGGTCGGCACTTACTGTTGTGACTTCCGTAAGCTGCAGCGGCACATCTCCCCAGAGCTGAACAGCCTGGAAATACATGAATGCCCTGATGAATGAAGCTTCCCCGAGTATCTCTTTTTTGCGTGCATCCGTCATTGCCGGATCAGGGCACAGCATCACGTTGTTGATCACAAGATTTGCCCTTCCAATGGTCCCGTAGAGATATGCCCAATCGCGGCTGACATTGGTGTTCAACGCGTCGATGTTGTAATCATCGATCTGAAAATTCATCGGATTGTCGGCCCCGGCATACGCATCGTCCGATTGCGCGTCGCCGTTGACATAATAATCCAGTTCAAAATATTCATTCCGGAAATCGTCATAAACCCCGGTTAAAGCGGCTTCTGCCTCATCGGCCGTCTGATAGATGATCGAATCCCCGGAAGGGTTTTCAACGGCTATCGTATTGGAAATCGGCTCAAGGTCAAGGAAATCATTACACGATGTAATGGTCCATGTTATCAAAACCGAGCTGAGTATTATCGTTATCCTTTTCATGGCTGTCAGATTTTAAAATTGAACATTTAAGCCAAAGATCACATTGATGGATTGCGGATAGGTACCGTAATCGATGCCCATCTCCGTAGCATTGTTCCCGTAAGCATTAACTTCGGGGTCAAATCCACTGTAACCGGTAAATGTCAGCAAGTTTTCCCCGGTTGCATAAATCGAAAGCTTTTTAATGAATTTGAAGTCCGGATTATTATCCAGGGCGGTATAAGACAGGGTGACCGTCTTTAGCCTGCAATAGGAACCGTTCTCGATGAACCGCGTCGAATTGCGCACATTGTCCATATTTGCTGCCCTCGGAATATCGGTGATCGTATTTTCCGGGGTCCAGCGGTCCAGAACTGCAGTAGACTGGTTCTTGCTGTCGAACATCCCTTCCAGGTCTATCCTGGTGGCATTGTAAATATCATTACCCACCGTACCCTGGAAGAAAATGTTCAGGTCAAATCTCCAGTAATTGAAGTTGTTGGTAAATCCGAAAATGAAGTCGGGATTCGGATCGCCGATAACCGTGCGGTCAGCGCCTGCTTCGAACACCCCGTTTCCGTTCGCATCTTTATAGATCATATCACCGGTCGCAGGATCAACTCCTTCGGCGATCAGCCCGTAAAACACACCAAGCGGCTGACCGGGCTTGACCATCGACACATTCGAGTTGTTGCTGTAAATATGTCCGAAGTAATAAACCGGAGTATACACCAAAGAAAGCACCTTGTTCCGGTTAAATGACATATTGAGATCGGAGGTCCAGGTCAGTTTTTTGTTGATATTTACCGTACTCAGGCTGAATTCAACACCCTTGTTTTCAATTTCCCCGGCATTAGTCTGAATGGTGTTGACCGGCAGGGTGCTGGTCAGCACCACATTTAACAACACATCCTCTGTCTTTTTATAATATGCATCGAAGGTGAAGATCAAGCGGTAATTGAACATTGACAGATCGACACCGATATTGGTCTGGGTAGTGGTCTCCCATTTCAGGTCGGGATTTCCCAGCGTAACCTGGTCTTCGCCTGGAAATGGGTCATCGTCGCTTGGGGTAAAGGTATTCAGGCCATAGCCGGTGTAAGACGAGATACCTTCCTGGTTTCCATTCTTTCCCCATCCTCCCCTGATTTTCAAATCATCAACCAATTCGGCGTCAGCCATGAATTTCTCGCCTGAGATTCTCCACCCGGCCGAAAAGGAAGGCATGGCGCCCCAGTGGTTTGACAATTTGGAAGAGCCGTCTTCACGGAAGGTTGCAGTCAGGTAGTATTTACTCTTATAGTCGTAGGTAGCCCGTGCAAAAAAGCTGGCCAGCGCCCATTCTTCCTGCCAGGTCAAACCAATGGTTTCATTGGCTGCGTTCAGGGTATGCACACTCGATCCGGGCCTGAAACCCCTGCCCTCGGCATAAGACCGGTTGGAATTCATTTTCTGTGCGCTGCTTCCGATCATGGCCGTGAAGTTATGATCACCGAATTTTTTAGCATAATCCAGGGTATTGTCCCATAACCAGGTACCGCTGTTAATCTTATCTGACTGTCCAAGACCGTCATTATACCTTCCCCAGTTGGTCTGCACCGGGTCCAGGAAATAATCCCACTGGTGAACCGTGTAATCGATGCCAAAGCGGGTTTTATAATGAAGATCCGGCAGAAGCTTCACTTCAGCGTAAATATTTCCAAAAATGTTATTGTCGAGCGATTCCTGGTCCGGGCCGTACATATAGGCCACCGGGTTTTCCCAGGATGCCTGGAAGGGATTCACGCCGTACCACCCGATGCTGTCCTTGTCCCATACAGTCAGGAATGGCGGGGTATTCAGGGTGCTCATGATGACGCCGCCGCGGCCCGAGCTAAGGTTATCCGGCGTATCCTGGGTGCGCAGCCGTGAAATATTGATGCTGGTTCCCATTTTCAGCCAGCCGGTAAGCTGGTTGTCCAGGTTCAGCCGGGCAGTGATCCGGTCGAACCGGGCCGGTTCGACCAGCCCTGCGTTGCTCATGTAACCGGTGGAGAAAAAGTATTTTGACTTTTCCGTCCCACCGCCGTATGAAAGCTGGTATGACTGGTTCACGCCTGTTCCGAAGACCGAATCGCTCCAGTTGCCGAAGGTGGTCCATTCCGGATCAAGGGCATATCCGATATCTTCGAGCAAGGCACGATACTGGGCTGTATTGAGCACGTCGATGGTTTTTCTGAGTTTTGAAAAACCGGCATACGCATCAAAGTTAATGGTTGGTGTGCCTTCCGCGCCGCGCTTGGTGGTTATCAGCACTACCCCGTTGGCGGCCCGGGCGCCGTAGATTGCCGAGGATGAGGCATCTTTCAGCACGCTCATCGAAGCGATATCCGAAGGATTTAACCCGCTCGTGTTATTGGTAGGCACCCCGTCGATCACATAAAGTGGTTCATTGCCGGCTATAACAGAGGTGGCTCCACGGACACGGACTGAAAGGCCGGCACCTGGTTTTCCGGATGGCTGGGTTACCTGTACTCCCGCCGCTTTGCCCTGCAGGGCCTGGGCAGCAGAAACGATGGGCCGCTCCTGGATGGCTTTGTCATCGACAACCGAAACGGCGGTGGTCAGGTCCTTTTTACGCTGCGTGCCATAACCGATCACCACCACTTCGTCGAGCAGGGATGTTTCCTCCTGGAGTACCACATCGATCACCGCCTGGTTGGTCAGCACGATCTCCTGCGCGACGAAGCCGACAAAACTGAACCGCAGGATCCCCTGGCCGGCCATGATTTTATATGTTCCATTGACATCCGTGATGGTTCCTGTTTGTGTACCCACCAGCAGGATTGTCACACCCGGCAGGGGTTGTCCCCCGGCATCGGTCACTTTACCTGTAATCTGCCGTTCCTGGGCAAAAACAGTCAAAGTAACTGATAACAAAATCAAAATGGTAAATATTTTTTTCATAGAGCATCTTTATTGTAAGGATTATCAAATGATTGGGATATAAGCTAAAAACCAGGAGAAGGTTTAGCTACCCTCCCCTGGTTTTACAAGTCAAAGATCAGTTGAATATTACCTTTCCAGTTCCATGGTCCAGGAAGCTGAACCTGAATGATCTGAAGAAATATCGACTGAGACGACAAGTGTTTCTTTGGTACCAAGATCCTGGTAGGAAATCACTTCGTAACGGTTGGTGGGGTTTCCTCCGTTCGGCGGGTTTGCGTTGTTGGAGTTTTCGCCACCGTAATAACCTTTCATGAAGCCGATAAAGGCAGCATAATTAGGTCCGCTGGTGAGTTCAATGATAGGCCTTGCACCACCTGCGGCAGGAGTGAAGGTAAAGGTATGCGTATTGCATGAGCCAAAGGGTGCTCCGGGGCTCGCGGCAATCTCCGCATCGCTCCAGCATCCGTTAGGTGATCCCATGTAACCGTCATTCCTGGAACTGCCGTTGGTCTTGTATTCATAACCACCGCCGGCAGAGAAGATGAATTCGTCATCGGTCATGCAGGACCAGTCGTCCACAGTTCCCACCATTGTTCCATCGAGATTGGCAAGCGGTGTGATCCACCAGTTGTCAAGTCCCATTCCACCTCCGACATAACAGGCATGAGCGCTGACCTGCAGTTTCCATGCGCCGGCAGTCAGGATGTCCATGGTAAGGGCTTTGGCTGGACGCTCCAGTTCCATGGTCCATGAAGCAGTACCACTGTGGTCTGCAGAGATGTCTACAGAAACGATCAGGGTCTCTCTTTCGGCGTTAGCAGTGTAAGCAATAACTTCATAACGGTTAGTGGAATTTCCACCATTTGGCGGATTGGCTCCGTCGGAGTTCTCACCACCGTAATAACCCTTCATGAAGCCGATGAATGCAGCGAATCCGGGGCCGTTGGTAACCTCAATGATAGGACGTGCACCACCGGCAGCAGGAGTAAAGGTAAAGGTATGGGTATTGCATGATCCAAACGGTGCACCGGGGCTGGCCGCGATTTCAGCATCGCTCCAGCATCCGTTGGGTGATCCCATGTAACCGTCATTCCTTGAACTGCCATTGGTTTTGTATTCATAACCACCGCCTGCGGAGAAGATGAATTCATCATCGGTCATGCAGGACCAGTCATCAGTGGTGCCAATCATAGTACCATCGAGGTTAGCCAGCGGTGTGATCCACCAGTTGTCTAATCCCATTCCACCCCCCACGTAGCAGGCATGGGCCGTCACCTGGAGTTTCCATGCGCCGCCTACCAGAAGGTCTTCGGTAAGTACGGTTGAGGAGATAATGATATTTGCACTTGTATTGCTACTACCATTTTCGTTGGTTGCAGTAAGTGTAACTGCATAAGAGCCATCACTTGCATAGGTATGTACAGGATCTTTTTCGGTGGAGGTCCCGCCATCGCCGAAGTCCCATGCGTAAGTTATATTACCGGGGCCGGTGGTGGTATTGGTGAAGGTAACGGTCATGCCTTCAAGGGCATAAGTAAATCCTGCAACCGGGCTTGGGGCCGGGATATCCGGTTCGTCATCCGGGTTGTCATAGTGTACCAGGACATGTCTCCAGTAACCGAGGTAAGTTGCCTGACCGGGTGCGTCATAATAATCCATTTCAACGATCAGTGTATCTGTGCCGGCTTCAGCGTCAGTAAGTTTCACGAGCTTGTAATCGATGCGCGTCTGAACCATCGGTGTCAGGTCATAAATTTCATAATCATTGCCGACTTTATAATAGCCAATGAATGCACCATTTCCGATAGCGCTCAGCTTTGGACTGGAACTGATGTTCAGTTCGAACTGATGATTTCCACTGCCCCAAGCCGAAACATTTTCACCGCTTATTGTGGCCATTCCGGCGCTGTATAATTCGCAGGAATTCTCAACGACAAAGACACCACCGCCTTCTGCCCAGTATGCATCACCTGCTTCGTATACCATGCTTCCATCGCGGTAGAAGGTCCACTTGTCATCAAGCATACAGGCACGAATGGCCAGTTCGTCATTGTTCAGTCCCATGGCCCACCAGATCGAGGAATGGTCATAAGGTCCGCACTCAATAGGGTACCTGCCGCTGGTGTTCACACGGATAAGTTTCCAAACTTTTCCGTCATTGCCTTCACCAACCAGTTTGGTCAGTTCGGCATTCGGATCGGTGATCGTGACATCCTTGGAGAACTGCGCTATTTTGGAGCCGTCAAGTGACGTAGCTTTTAATACCACAGTAAAGGTGCCAAGGGCCGTGTAGGTGTGAGTCGGGTTGGTTTCAGCGGAAGTACCGCCATCGCCAAATTCCCATGCCAGCGCAGAAAAGTTTGTGGAAAAATTGGTAAAATGGACGGTCATAAAGTCGTTTGTATCAACCGCAAAATTAAAGCTGGCGATCACATCCGGATCTTTCTCTTCCTTTTTACAGGAAACCATGATAACAATTACCGACAGGAACAGAAACAATCCTGTCACAAAAATTGATTTTTTCATCTGAAATAAAATTTAGTGTTAATTATTTGTGGATTAGATAACATGCCAACTCGAGAAAATTTGCAAGCGCTTAATTATAAAACAAAGATAATACAATTGTAATAGAAATTTCAAATTAGAATTTACAAATTCCAAATTAATTGAAGTCAGAAGACAGAAGGCAGAAGTCAGAAGGTGTGACTGAATAACTGAATAACTCATACTTAAAACTTAAAACTAAAAATCGATTTCCAGAGAGCGCTGGCAATCCCGGCACTTGTAGCGGTTATGTACCGTCAGGCGACTCTGGCCGATCTGCTTCATAGCCCGGGGCACATGCTAATCATTGATGTGGTGCTTAATGGGAAAGTTTATCGTATAAGGGGAACCATTGACCAGTGGTACAAGTTCTTTATGAGAGGCGGCATCGGACCAGTTAACAGATCAATAGGTCCAATAACTGATTAGCGGGGCTTGTATTTGTGTTCACACTTCGGGAGGGTCCAACAGAAGTCTCTTTGCGAAACTTTGAGTCTGCTTTGTGTAGCTTTGCGTAATAGCTAAAGAGCTGTTACACAAAGTTTCGCAAAGATACCGCAAAGTTACGCAAAGAGATTTTTTCCATTAATTTAAGAGTTCTGTTACACCCTCACGGGAGGTGAGGTTAAACTGACAACTACAGCCGTCGGTTTATAATTTGAAATAAAAATGAGTACCTTTAGGACATGATTCATTAAGTTTATGAGCACCACTAACAGAAATGCCGGGATCCTGAAGTTTTTCCATAATGACCTCTCCCGCAGGACTTTTATCGGTAAAATGGGCATGGCAGCAGCGGGAATCCTTATAAGCCGCTACTGCATTGCCGGTAATCCGTTCAGGCTTCCCGGGGTCCCCGTTCTCAGCCGCTCCCACCAGGTGGCCGTTACCCAGGCAGATAACTACGAAATCAATTTTATCCATCAGAAGATTGAACATCTTTTCGATTCACTGGGTGGTCTCAGCGACGTGGTGCAGCCTGGCGATAAAGTCGGGATCAAGATCAACCTGACCGGCGGGTCGGGCTGGGCCAGCGATCCTAACCTCTACGGCGTGGATATCCGGGAATGCGCCTGGACCCACCCGGAAATACTCAGGGCCGTCGGTGAACTGCTCATCGACAGCGGCGTCAGCGGCAATGATATCTATTTCGTGGAAGCGCTGTGGGATGATGCGTCCTTTTACCAGTACGGCTATTCGGATGTCCAGCAATACCTTGGCGCACAGGTGGTCAACCTGAATGTGCCGGCCCCCTACCCTGCATTTATTTCAAAGTCAACCGGACCGGATTATTTTTACTATCCCTCCTTCCTGCTGAACCCGATCCTGGATGAGATCGATGTGTTCGTTTCCATCCCGAAAATGAAGCAGCATTACACGGCCGGGATCACCCATTCCATGAAGAACCTGGTCGGAATTGCCCCGCTGGATGCCAAAAAGCCGGTTAAGAAGCCGTATGGGCGCGAATGGCTGCATTCCGAAGGAGGCGAAGCAGACTGGTTCCACCTGCCACGCTCCATCTGCGACCTGAACATGGCCCGGCCAATCCACCTGGCGGTGATCGACGGGGTAAAAAATGCAATTGGCGGCGAAGGCCCGTGGAACCCGACCTTTATGCCCCACGAAGACCACTACCTGCTGGCCGGGAAGAATTCAGTGTCAACCGACAGTATCGCGTCGTTCATTATGGGAAATGACCCTGAGCCGGAACAGGTGATGAAGCCCGACGGGACTTACAGCGACAATCACCTTTGGCTGGCCAGGGAGAAAGGCATGGGAACAAACCTGCTCGGTGAAATAGAACTGGTTGGTGACGGTGCCGGGTCAGTGCTGGGGATCGGGGAAGATGAAGAACATCAGGCTACTGACAATCTGATGAAATTGTACCAGAATCACCCAAATCCGTTCAGGGAATCTACCATTATAGAGTTTTTCCTGTATGATGGCGGCTTCATAACTCTGGCAATTTATAATGATAAAGGCCAGGAGATCTGTAATCTCGTGAATGAAAACAGGTCATCTGGGGAGCACCAATGCGAATGGAATGGAAACAATTACCCGCCGGGAAATTATTATGCAGTTTTAACTACAAGAAGCCAGAATCTCACCATAAAGCTGAAAAAGATAAGGTGAGGTTTAAAAACCAACGGCTTTAGTCGTTGGAGTTTCGCAAATGATAAACAATCAGGTTTTTTGAGACACGCTTACGCCAATTTCTTCTTTTGAATAAACCCTTTATAGATAAGGTAGAATACAAAAAGAACCCCCAGTCCGATCATGGCAATGCTGATCTCTTTGTAATAAAGCTCAACAAGGTCGCGCGGGGCATAATATCCTATCAGTGCAAGGATTAAATTCCACAAAGTAGCGCCGATGAAGGTATATAGCAGAAAATACTTCATCGGCATTCGGGCAATTCCGGCAGGGATCGAGATCAATTGCCTGATCGCCGGGATCATTCTTCCGATCAGGGTCGAAATTTTTCCGTTTTTTATAAAATAATTCTCCGCTTTTTCGATCGATTTCGGTTCAATCAGCATCATGCGGGCCAGCCGGGTTTTTGCAAAAGAATAAATGGCCGCCCTGCCAATCCACAATGCCAGGTAATAATTGAACAGGGCACCGATCATCGCGCCGAGTGTTGCAAAGAAGATGACCAGGAACAGGTTCAGTTCACCCTGTGCCGCCTTGTAAGCAGCCGGCGGAACAACGATCTCCGAAGGAAATGGCACAAGCGAGCTTTCAATGGCCATGAGCAGCGTTATGGTATAATAGTTCATGTGATCCATATACCATGAGGTGATATCAGTAAATATTTCTGTCATAAAATATAAGGTAATGAGCGGGCAAAAATAACATCTTTCCCGGTCTGAACATTATGCATTATCTTTGTTCACGGTATTTTACGAAATTTTAACAAAGTATGGCAACAGTATTAGTCACAGGCGCTAACGGCGGCCTTGGCCTTAAAGTGGTTGAAAGACTGCTTAAGGACGGCGCGGAGGTCATTGCAGTCACCGGCAAAGGTAGCGCCGGCAGGATTGAAAAAAAATCCAACCTGAAAGAAGTGGAAGTGAACCTTCTGAACGAACAGGAGAGTCTGAATTTCGCAAAACAAGTCATAATGAAATACCCCCTGATGGATGCCGCCGTTTTGCTGGTGGGCGGTTTTGCCATGGGAAAGCTGATTAATACCAGCAAAGCTGACATGAATAAAATGATCAGTATAAATTTTTACACAGCATATAATCTTGTCAGGCCCTTGCTGAAACACTTTCTCAACCGGCCTGAAGGGGGGCGGTTCATCCTGGTCGGTTCCCGCCCGGGATTGAATGCCGAAGCCGGAAAGGATTTCTTCGCCTATTCGCTGAGTAAGGCCATGGTTTTTAAGCTCGCCGAGTTTATCAACGCTGAAGGCAAGGATAAAAATGTGACCGCCACGGTGATCGTACCGTCGACCATCGATACGGAAGCGAACCGCAGGGCCATGCCCGGGGCTGATTTTTCGAAATGGGTACCGGCAGAAAATATCGCGGACGCCATCTCCTTTTCGTTGTCGGAAACCGGCCGGATGCTTCGTGAACACATCATAAAGATCTATAACCGTTCATAAGGACGAAAAAATCATTAAAAAGAATTCCCGCACTCAACACTCAGCACTCCCATGGCACCACTGGCAGAACAACTCCGTCCCAAAACCCTCGATGAATTCCTCGGCCAGGAACATCTTGTCGGGCCGAATGCCATTCTGCGCAAAGTGATCGATTCAGGCAACCTGCCTTCGATGATCTTCTGGGGTCCGCCCGGGGTTGGAAAAACGACGCTCGCATTCATCATCGCCAAGCAGCTCCAAAAGCCATTTTTCATGCTAAGCGCGATCAACTCCGGTGTAAAAGACATCCGCAATGTGATCGACCAGGCGACGGAATCCGGTGTAGGGGCCATCCTCTTCATCGATGAAATCCACCGCTTCAGCAAGTCGCAACAGGATTCTCTTCTGGGTGCAGTTGAAAGGGGGACCATCACGCTGATCGGCGCCACAACAGAGAACCCGTCATTTGAAGTAATTTCACCCCTTCTCTCGCGTTGCCAGGTTTATATCCTTAAATCACTGGCTAAAAAGGAACTGGTTTCACTGCTGAATTCTGCGATAGCTTTTCTTGAAAAATCCACCGGCAAAACGATCCGGTTAGAGGAAGATGAGGCTTTGCTCAGAATATCAGGCGGCGACGCGCGAAAGCTTCTCAACGCGGTTGAACTGATTGTCAGCACCGAGATCGATCAGAACCCGATCACGATCACCAACGAAAAAGCATTTAACATTATCCAGGAAAAGCTCGCCATCTATGATAAATCGGGTGAAATGCACTATGACGTCATTTCAGCTTTTATCAAATCGTTGCGCGGTAGCGATCCCAATGGCGCGGTTTACTGGCTGGCCCGGATGATCGATGGAGGGGAAGACCCGTTATTCATTGCACGAAGAATGGTTATCCTGGCAGCGGAAGACATCGGCCTGGCCAATCCGAACGCCCTGTTGCTGGCCAATTCCTGCTTTGATGCAATTCATAAAATAGGTATGCCCGAAGGCCGGATCATCCTCTCCGAATGCGCGGTCTACCTAGCTTCTTCGCCGAAAAGCAATGCGTCGTACATGGCCATTGAAGAAGCGATCGAAGAGGTGCACCGCACGGGCGACCTGGCCGTGCCGCTCCATATCCGCAACGCACCGACCAAACTGATGAAAGAGATCGGTTATGGTAAAGATTATAAATATGCCCATTCCTATGAAGGTAATTTTATCGAGATGGAGTTTCTTCCTGAAAAAATAAAAGGCAAGAAATTTTACACGCCCGGCAAGAATAAGCGGGAAGAAGAGATCAGGGAGTGGCTGAAGGTTAGATGGAAGGGGAAGTATGGATATTAACTTAATGTTGAATGTTGAATGTTGAATTTTAAATTATGTTAGAGAATTTATTAAAAGTAAGATATTTGGATTCCGGCAATTTCTTCCTGATCGCCGGGCCATGCGTGGTGGAAAATGAAACGATGCCCTTTGAGATCGCGGAGAAGGTCGTCGCAATTTGCGACCGGCTCAGGATACCTTATATTTTCAAAGCATCATTCAAAAAAGCAAACCGCTCCAAACTCGATTCCTTCCAGGGGATCGGGGACATGAAAGCGCTGAAAATCATCAGGGAGGTGGGCGATCGTTTCGCTATTCCGGTAATAACCGACATTCACAGCGAGTCCGATGCCGCAATTGCTTCAGAATATGCTGATATTTTGCAGATACCGGCATTCCTGTGCCGCCAGACAGAATTGCTGATCGCCGCTGCGAAAACCGGCAAGTTTATCAACATCAAAAAGGGCCAGTTCGTATCGCCGTATGCGATGAAATTTGCAGTGGAAAAAATCATTCAGTCCGGCAATCCGAATGTTATGCTGACCGAACGGGGCTCTACTTTCGGCTATACCGACCTGGTGGTCGATTTCCGCGGCATTCCGGTCATGCAGGGCTTTGGCGTGCCCGTGGTACTCGACGTGACCCATTCCCTACAGATACCGAACCGGGCAGCCGGCACCTCCGGCGGCCACCCACAGTTTATTGAGACCCTCGCAAAGGCAGGAATTGCGGCCGGTGCAGACGGCATCTTCCTGGAAACCCACCCCGACCCGGCCTCCGCCAAATCAGACGGCGAAAACATGCTCCAAATAGACTTACTCGAAGGCCTCCTGGAAAAACTTATCCGGATCCGGAACGCAGTGAAATAACACTAAGTTATTAACAACATGTAATTTAGAATCAATTTATATAATTGCAACTTATTGTTTTATAACAAATTATATAATTTCAATTCCTGTTTTTATTCTAAATAAGGGTTAAGATATATCACTATTTATATATCTATCGCGTAAAGATTTTAGATTTGCGCAAATTTTTGGACATATTTAATTAATCATTATAATATGAGCGCTGAATCGTTAATTCTATTCTTTATCGTCGGAGCAGCCCTGGTAGGTTTGGCTATCCTTTTCTCCTCCTACGTTCCTGCAAGCTCCATCAATCCACAAAAAGCAGAGCCTTATGAATGCGGGATCCCGACAACAGGGATTTCATGGCTTCAGTTCAATATAGGCTATTACCTGTTCGCTATTCTCTTCCTCATCTTCGAGGTCGAAACGGTTTTCCTGTTTCCATGGGCTGTAGTGATGAAAGAACTGGGCATCGTGGCTTTCGTGGAAATCCTCATCTTCCTGGTAATTCTTGGTTTCGGACTTCTTTATGCATGGAATAAAAAAGCACTGGTATGGGAATAAAATCGATGAAAGAATCTGATTTCGAGGTTAAACCTCCGTCAGACAGGGAAAAATCAAACATACTGCTGACCACTGTTGAAGACCTGGTAAATTGGGGAAGATCCAATTCCATCTGGCCACTGACCTTTGCCACCAGTTGCTGCGGTATCGAAATGATGGCCACGGGTGCGCCCCGGCACGATTTCGCCCGCTTTGGCGTGGAGGTATACCGGGCCAGTCCCAGGCAGGCCGACGTGATCGTCGTGGCCGGGACCGTGGTGCATAAAATGGCTCCCGTACTGAAACGCCTCTACGACCAGATGTCGGAACCCAAATACGTGATCGCCATGGGGGCCTGCGCCATCTCCGGCGGGCCATTCTTCTACAACACCTACTCGGTGATCCGCGGGGTGGACCAGATCATCCCGGTCGACGTTTACATTCCCGGATGCCCTCCAAGGCCGGAAGCGCTGCTCTACGGCATCATCCAGCTTCAGCGGAAGATCAAGGAGGAAGCGATCAAAACAGGGCTGGTCAACCGTAACAACGAAGGAGAATTCCCGGAAAATCCGAAAGTTTACTGATCATCCGTCAAATAACCTATTATAATGGATAACGCGCAACTGAAAGAAGTGGTCACCAGGCTGGTACCCGATGCCACCTTTGAAGAAAACAAGCAATTCCTGATGGTCACTGTGGCCCCGGACCAACTCCATGATCTTTTGAAAAACCTGAAGGAAAATCCCGGCACCCGGTTCGATTACCTCTATTGCATAACCGGTGTCGACCTGCAACCGAACCTGCAAATGGTTTACCATCTCGAATCGACGGTCCTTGGCCACCACATCGTGCTCAAAACGGCGACCTCAGACCGGGAAAAACCGGTGCTCGACAGTGTGACCGATCTTTATAAAGGAGCTGAACTGAACGAGAACGAGATCTTTGACCTGTTCGGGATCGTGTTCAGGGGCCATCCGAACCTGCGCAGGATGTTCATGCCTGACGACTGGAACGGATTTCCGCTGAGAAAAGATTACGTGGACGAAATAAACATTATTGACCTTTCTTAACAGCAGACCAATGGAAGAATTTACAAAACCGTTGCCGGGTTTGGAGAAAGAAGAGGAGTATTTTATCAATATGGGACCGCAGCACCCGTCGACACACGGCGTGCTTCGCCTGCTGGTCTCGCTCCAGGGCGAGATCGTCCAGCGGCTGGAACCCCACCTGGGTTACATTCATCGCGGCATTGAGCGGATGTGCGAGAAAAATACCTATGCCCAGATCATCCACCTGACTGACAGGATGGATTACCTCTCAGCCCACATGAATAACGAGGCGGTGTGCCTGGCTGTTGAAACCGCGCTGGAAGTGGAAGTGCCGGAACGGGTGAAGTACATCCGCACCATTATGTCGGAGCTGCAGCGTCTGGATTCGCACCAGCTCTGGTGGAGCTCAATGGGGATGGACCTCGGCGCCCTCACCACATTCTTTTACGGACTCAGAGACAGGGAATACATACTCGATATTTTTGAAGAGACCTGCGGGGGGCGGCTTTTGTTAAGCTACAACTGCCCGGGCGGCGTGATGTACGATCTTCACCCGAACTTCCAGAAAAAGGTGAAGGAATTCATCAAGTATTTCCGCAAAAGGCTTCCTGAATATGACCAGTTGCTCACCGGCAATGTCATTTTCCAGAACCGTACCAAAGGGATCGGGATCCTGACCAAAGAAGAAGCAATAAATTTCGGTGTTTCAGGGCCATCGGGAAGAGGGTCCGGGTTGTCATGCGATATCCGTAAGAAAAGCCCTTACAGCGCTTATCCTTATGTACAGTTCAACGAAATGCTGGAATACGGCTGCGACTCGTTGAGCCGCTACAAGGTCAGGATCGCGGAGATGTGGGAATCGATGAACATCATCGAGCAACTTATCGATAACATTCCCGAAGGGCCCTTTACCGCCAAAATGAAACCCGTGATCAAACTGCCGGCAGGAGAATATTACCAGAGGGTAGAGACGTCGCGCGGAGAACTGGGGGTTTACATCATCAGCGACGGAAATAAAACCCCGTACCGGGCGCATTTCCGGTCGCCGAACTTCAGCAACCTACATGCCCTCGACCATATGTCAAGGGGTGTAAAAATTGCCGACCTGGTTGCTATCGGCGCTTCTCTCGACTTTGTTATACCTGATATTGACCGATAATAACTTTCACAAGCCTATGAAAGACTTCTGGTTATACGATTTTACCTCACTGACAGCCGGCATAGAGACCTGGCTTCAGGCAACTTTTTCTCCTTTTTGGGCCGTGGCCTGGGAGATGGTGATCATCGGGCTCGCTTTCCTGCTTTTTTATGCAGTGACCGGGTTGATCCTGGTTTATGCCGAGCGCCGTATCTGCGCTTTTATGCAAAACAGGCTCGGCCCGAACCGGGTCGGCCCCTGGGGATTGCTGCAGACCATCGCCGACTTCATCAAACTATTGATGAAAGAGCTGGTGCATATCAAGGAAGCCGACAAATTCCTGTTCAACCTGGCGCCGTTCATCGTGATCATTGCCTCCTTCATGGCCATCGCGGCGATACCGTTTGCAAAAGGGCTGCACGCCATCGATTTTAACATCGGCATCTTTTATGTCATGGCCGTTTCAGCCATGGGCGTCGTCGGCATCCTGCTGGCGGGCTGGTCGAGCAACAACAAGTACTCGCTCATCGGGGCCATCCGCAGCGGCGCCCAGATCGTCAGCTACGAGCTGTCGGTAGGACTGGCGCTGATGTCGGTGGTGATCTTTTCCGGCACGCTGCAGTTTTCCGAGATCGTGGAAAGCCAGCGCGACGCCTGGTGGATCTTCAAAGGGCATATCCCGGCCATCATTTCCTTCGTGATCTTCCTGATCGCCGCCACGGCCGAAACCAACCGCGGCCCGTTCGACCTTGCAGAGGCTGAATCTGAGCTGACTGCCGGGTATCACACCGAATATTCCGGGATCAAGTTCGCCTTCTTCTTCCTGGCCGAATACATGAACATGTTCATTGTGGCTTCCATTGCCGCGACGGTGTTCCTCGGCGGCTGGATGCCACTGCACCTCTGGGGCTTCGAATCCTTCAACCATGTCATGGATTTCATCCCGCCCGTAATCTGGTATCTTGGGAAAACGGCCTTTGTGATCTTCATTATGATGTGGTTCAAATGGACCTTCCCGCGACTGAGGATCGACCAGCTGCTGACCCTGGAATGGAAGTACCTGCTCCCGATCAACCTGGTCAACACGGTAGTGATTGCTTTTATCACGATGATGGATTGGCATTTTTAACAAGCAGGAAATACTAATACTGCAAAAATGAGTCTATGAAAGGTTTTATAAACTATATAAAGGAGGTCATCCAGGGGGTGATCACCCTGGTGAAGGGAATGGCGGTTACCGGCAAGTATTTCGTGACGGCCCCGAAAACCATTGTGACCCAGAAATATCCCGAGAACCGTAAAGAGCTGGAAATGTTCGACCGGTTCAAGGGAGAAGTCATCATGCCGCACAATGAGAAAAATGAACACCGCTGCACCGGATGCGGCATCTGTGAAATAAACTGCCCGAATGGTTCGATCGAGATCATCACAAGAACGGAAGAAGTTGACGGAAAAAAGAAAAAAGTGATCGACAAGCACATCTATCATCTTTCTATGTGCACATTCTGCGGACTTTGCGTCAAGACCTGCCCTTCGAACGCGCTGGCTTTCGGACAAAAATTCGAGCATGCCGTCTTTGACAGGTCTCAGCTTACCAAGGTCCTGAATCAGCCCGGCTCAGTGTTAAACAAAGAAATCAAGGAATAGTATGAATATATTGATGTTCTACCTCTTCGCGAGTATCATTGTCATCTTCTCGATCCTGACGGTTACCAGCCGGAGGATCCTGAGATCAGCTGTTTTCCTGCTGTTCGTGCTGATTGCCACTGCAGCATTTTACTTCATGCTCCGGTACACTTTCCTGGCAGCGGTCCAGTTGGCCCTTTACGCCGGGGGTATCGTGGTGCTGATCATTTTCTCAATCCTGCTCACCAGCCACATCAGTGAACGCTTCCCGCAGATACCATGGAAAAAGGCATTCTTCTCGGCCCTGGTCGCCGGTATCGGGGCAGTGCTGAGCATCGCGGCAATATTGCAGTTCGACTTCAACCAGCAATTCACCGATACGGAGACGGCAGAAGTGCCTGTCAGGGATATCGGCTTAAGCCTGATGAACTATGGCGAAGGTGGCTTTGTGCTTCCCTTCGAAGTCATCTCCATCCTGCTGCTGGCTGCCATGTTCGGGGCTATTGTCATTGCCAAAAAGAAAAAAGATTAACCGTTCAATCATTATAAAATTATGATAGAAGGCATTCCAATCGTTCACTTCCTGGTCGTATCGACGATCATGTTCTTCGTCGGCGTTTACGGATTCCTGGTAAGGCGCAACCTGATCACCATCCTGATGTCCATCGAACTGATGCTCAATTCGGTGAACATTAATTTCGTGGTGTTCAACAAGTACCTTTTCCCGGAACAGCTCCAGGGGCATTTTTTCACATTATTCATCGTGGCCGTGGCCGCCGCGGAAGCAGCCGTCGCGATCGCCATCATTATCAATGTTTACCGGCGCTTCAACAACATTAACGTTGAAGAGGTCAGTAACATGAAGCATTAATCGATAATAAGTTTAAACTGAAATATAAGAAGTATGAACTTAAGCATTAGCATCTGGGTCCCGCTGATCCCCTTCTTTATCTTCATTTTCCTGAGTCTGGCGGGACATAAATTCAAGCCGTTGTTTGCAGGAGTATTGGGTACAGTGGGATTGTTCGTTTCATTTATCATCTCACTCCTGGTCGCATATCAGTACTTTTTTGTCGAAGGATTACAGAATGGGGCATACCAGCAGATCATCGCCTACAAGGCCACATGGCTGAACCTCACCGACAGACTTGTCGTAAGCATGGGTTCCCTGGTTGACCCGATATCGGTCATGATGCTCATCGTGGTGACCACTGTATCGTTGATGGTGCATCTTTACAGCATCGGTTACATGAAGGGAGAAGTCGGTTTTACACGATTCTTCGCGTTTCTGTCATTGTTCTCCTTTTCGATGCTCGGGCTGGTGCTGGCGCCAAATATTTTCCAGATGTATATCTTCTGGGAGTTGGTGGGTGTTTCCTCCTACCTGCTTATCGGGTTCTATTATACGAAGCCTTCGGCGGTGGCCGCTTCCAAGAAAGCTTTTATCGTCACGCGCTTTGCCGACCTGGGATTCCTTGTCGGCATCCTTATCATCTCTTTTATTACCGGTTCACTTGACTTCGACCAGATCATCCCGATGCTTACCGATCCGAACAGCCCGGCATTCCAGGAAGGAAGCAAGACGCTCTTCTTCGGCATGTCGGTCCTTACCTGGTCTGTGATCTTCGTTTTCATGGGAGGTGCCGGGAAATCAGCCATGTTCCCGCTGCACATCTGGCTTCCGGATGCCATGGAAGGCCCGACACCGGTATCTGCACTTATTCACGCCGCAACCATGGTTGTAGCTGGTGTTTATCTCGTAGCAAGGCTTTTCCCGATCTATGCTTTATCGGCACCTACCGGCCTCGAAGTGGTGGCATACGTCGGGGCATTCACTTCTTTGTTTGCAGCGATCATTGCCTGCACCCAGTTTGATATCAAACGAATACTGGCTTTTTCTACCTTATCCCAGATCGGCTATATGATGCTGGCCCTGGGCGTTTCAGGCTATGGTGGAGAACAAGGCCTTGGCTTCACTGCCTCCATGTTCCACCTTTTCACCCATGCTATGTTCAAAGCCCTGCTATTTCTTGCAGCCGGCGCGATCATTCACGCAGTTCACAGCAACTATATGTACGAAATGGGAAACCTGCGGAAGTTTTTACCCATCACGCACATCACGTTTGCAGTCGCAGTTCTTGCCATTGCCGGTATCCCGCCTTTTGCCGGTTTCTTCAGTAAAGACGAGATCCTGGTAGCTGCTTATCATCACAATAAATTTCTGTTCGCAGTCGAATACCTCGTGGCCGGCATCACTGCATTCTACATGTCACGGCTTTACTTCTCGGTCTTCTGGGGAAAGCATCAGCATTATCATCATACGCCGCACGAAGCGCCGAAAACCATGACTATCCCGCTGATGTTCCTCGCGCTGGCGGCAGCAACCAC
>CAYUQP010000002.1:73998-175745 GCA_964447005.1 uncultured Bacteroidales bacterium | reverse complement strand
CGTGAACTACTCAATGTGTTTAATGCTGTGCCTAAAGAATGAAAAATTACGGTTAAAGGATTTCGACATCATCGCAATCCAGGAAGTCGTGGCAGGGGAAGGAGGGATTGAAGCGGTGGAAAGGCTTTATAACGCATTGCTGAATTATGATAAATCTTGGGATTACTCGGTCAGTGAACCCACTTTCTCATCAGCTAATAAAACGGAACGATATGCTTTCCTTTGGAGAAGTAACAAAGTGACACTTAAAGGAGATGCCTGGCTTGATGAAAAATACAAACTGGAAGTCGACCGGGAACCGTACTTTGCCAGCTTTATCTTTAAGAAAATGCACTTCACACTGGTCAATTTTCATGCAATTACCAAATCCAGGCAGCCGGAAACGGAAGTGAAATATTTCAGGTACTTCCCGGAAGAATACCCGCGTTTGAATCTAATCCTTTGCGGGGATTTTAACCTGCCGGAGTCGCACAGCGTGTTTAATCCGTTGAAGAAGATGGGATATGAACCGGCATTAACCGGGCAGAAAACCTCGCTGCGCGACAGATGCCTTTCAGATGGCTGCCTGGCCAGTGAATTGGACAATTTCTTCCTGAGAAGTTCTGAATTTCAAATCATTGATCGGGGGGTGATTCATTTTTATAATGATTTCCCGGATTTTCAGGAGGCCAGGAAAATTTCTGATCATGTGCCGGTGTATATCAGGATCAAGGCAAAATGATGATTGAATCTTTCCCCTCCCCCCTCCCCAACCCCTCCCCGTGCCATCTTACGGTGTTTCATAGCTGAGATTTCGTCGGGGAGGGGCTAATTTCTTCCACCCGCCATTTTTCCCCGGGTTGAAACCCGGGGCTACCGATATTTCGCTCCTAACGGAGCTGTTTTTAATCCCGTAAAGTTATCTCCTCCCCCCGAATGGGGGGAGGTTGGGAGGGGGGCCTGAATTCATGGACGATTGAGCATGGAACTTTGAACATTGAGCAAATAACTCAAAACTCATTAACCCAACTCCAAAACTCAAAAACTCCAACTCAAAACTCAAAACTCAAAACTCAAAACTCCTTTCCCTCCCCCCTCCCCGTGCCATCTTACGGTGTTTCATAGCTGAGATTTCGTCGGGGAGGGGCTAATTTCTTCCACCCGCCATTTTTCCCCGGGTTGAAACCCGGGGCTACCGATATTTCGCTCCTAACGGAGCTGTTTTTAATCCCGTAAAGTTATCTCCTCCCCCCGAATGGGGGGAGGTTGGGAGGGGGGCCGTGACCGAATGGGGGGAGGCCGGGAGGGGGGCCTGAATTCATGGACGATTGAGCATGGACGATGGGCGATTTTTCATTTCATTGTTCATTGGCCATTTAAATCGAAAATATCCGCGTAAATCCGTCGCATCCGCGTTGATCCGCGTGCTATTGAAGGATTACCATAAGGAGAATATGGATTTGATCGGGGATTCCCCGCCTCTTTTATCCCGCGGGTTGAAACCCGGGGCTACCCCGATATTTCGCTCCTAACGGAGCTGTCTGATCCCAAATAGCAGTCTCCTCACCCCGAATGGGGGGAGGTTGGGAGGGGGGCGTAAATTCATGGACGATTGAGCATGGATGATGGACGATTTTTCATTTCATGATTCATTGGCCATTTAAATCGAAAATATCCGCGTAAATCCGTCGCATCCGCGTTGATCCGTGTGCTATTGAAGGATTACATGCGGAGAAGCTGGATTTGATCCAGGGCCGGGGTTGAAACCAGCATCATGGACGGTTGAGCATTTAACTTAGATCATTGAGCAAACAACTCAAAACTCAATAACACCAACTCAATAACTCAAAAACTCCAACTCAAAAACTCAATAACTCAACCTCAAAACTAAAAACTAAAAACTAAAAACTCTTTCCTCTTCTTTCTGCAGATCAATTGCACCGCCCATTTTCCCGTCTGAGCCGAGGGTGGCAGACCGCCTCCCGGTGAAAGCCACTGACCGGCCATATAAAAGTTCTGAAGCTTTGGGAGCTGCATCTTTAACGCTTTCATCATGTTCTCGCGGGTGGGCATAAATCCTTCGTACGCGCCGTTCCTGACCCCCGTATATTTGACATCGGTCTTCGGCGTAGCTATATCGGTCACTTCGATATACTCCGCGATGCCGGGATAGACCTTTTCAAGACAGGCTATGGCGTCTTTTTTAATCTGCTCTTTTTCCTCCCGGTATTCTTCTCCCTCAAGGTTTTCCCAGAGCTTCCACGGGCTTTCGTAACGCATGACGATCGTTGTCTTGCCTTCCGGGGCCATGGTTTCGTCGTAGGAATAGTTCATCAGGGAATAGCCGTAATCCAGTTTTGTCCGGCCGATCTTCGCATTATCGGAAAAGTTGAGCAGGATCGGGGCGGCGGCATCGACTTTTTTACCGATCCCGAAAGAGACCTGCACCAGCGGGGTGAACAACTCCCAGTTCTTGTAAGCGAAGTCGATCTCTTTTGAAACGTACTTTCCGCCAAGCATCCTGTAAATCGTCGAGTAGCCATCGGCCGCGCTGATCACGAAGTCCGCCCTGATAATGGTGCCGTCGGTCAGTACCACGCCCTTTGCCGTGTTGTTTTCCACGACGATCTTATCGACTTTCTTTTTATAAGTCAGCTTTCCACCCAGTCTGGTGTATTTTTCAACCATCCGCTGCGCCAGCGGGTAGGACCCGCCTTTGATATAACCGGCATTTTTCTGGTTGAACCATCCGAGCATAAAGATGAAGGCCAGCGCGGAAAAATTCCTTTCGCAGTACATGGAGTAAAGCGCTGATTTGATCCTTTCATTCTTAAAGTTCAGCTTCTCAAAATATTCCCTGCAGGTGAGCCGTCCATATTTGCGGACCACATTGAACAAGGGCAGTTGCTTCGGCAGAATCTTCAGGTAATCCAGCGGTCCGCGCAATTCCGGCGGCAGAGAGAACGGCTCCAGCAGGGCGCTTTTACGCATCTCCCGGCACATGCTCCGGATCGGCGCCTCGTCTTCCGGGGCTATTTCCAGGAGATATTTCTCCCAGCGGTCGATATTGGCGTAGATCATGAAGATGTCGCCGTTTTTGTCGATGATCCGGGAATGAATCTCATGATCGACGATCTCCGTCTGGTCGTTCAGCACATTGGTCTCTTTCCAGATCTCGTGAAACGGCCCTTTGGCGGTACCGACGAGCCAGTGAAGGCAATAATCAAAGCGGAAACTCTTGCGGTCCCAGGCCGTGCACTGACCGCCCGCCACGGAATGCATTTCAATGATCTCGGTATCAAACCCGTTCATGGCCGCGTAGATGCCAGCCGACAAGCCTGTCACACCGCCACCGATAATAACTACTTTTTCTTTCATGGTGCATCAAATTTCCGGTAAAATTATTACATGACCAAAGCCTGCAAAGTTAATTCGGGTGAACAGCGGAAATGAACCGGTGAATGGAAGAATTAGACGGGTTGAAACCCGGGGCTACCGATATTACGCTCCTAACGGAGCTGTTTTAATCCCGTAAAGTTATCTCCTCCCCCCTAATGGGGGGAGGCTGGGAGGGGGGCCGTAAATTCATGGACGATTGAGCATGGATGATGGACGATTTTTCATTTCATGGTACATTAGCCATTTAAATCGAAAATATCCGTGAAAATCCTTCGCATCCGTGTAAATCCGTGTGCTATTGAAGGATTACATAAGGTGAAGCTGGATTTGATCCAGGGTCGGGGTGGCTACTCATTTTGGTATAAATGAGATTTTTTTAATTTCAGTCCCGCGATTTCCCATTAGATTCAACTGTAAAAAATAATTACCCGGGGCAAGGTTTTCCGACTGCCATGAAATCCTGTTCTCGCCTTTGTTAACGTCAAATATCCTGACAATAACCCCGCCTTCGTTGAATATCTTTAATTCGCCCTTAGAGGGGGCGCTCAAAACGATGTTGAAACTTCCGGCCGATGGATTGGGCCAGACCTCAATGACGTTTTTTTTTGACGGCGTTAATTCGAAAACGCCTACGCCGAATTCTTTCACCGCCAGCGTGTATTCTCCGGCCTGCAGGTTCTCCACCAGGATATTTCCCACGTTCCAGGGTCCCACCTTTATAAATTCAATCTCCTGCCAGTCTTCCCCTGCATTTTTACGGTTAAGCATGATCAGGGTATCAGAAGAAGAAGTGATCAGGGTATTGTCGAGGTAGTTGGTGGCACTGTATGTGAACTTCCCGGTAGCAACAAACCCTTCCGGGATGATCCCGTCGATGCGCCAGTAGCGGTAATCCGACAGGCGCAGTCCCGGCAACGGATCCTTCAGGCTGTCGGGCGGGGCCCAGTTATGTGTCACCTGGATAAAGGCCGAATCGGTGACCGATGTCACTTCAAGGCTGAAAAACGTTTTTTCAAAAGAAAAATTCCCCGTATTCTTGATGGTCCGGTAATTATCGGTTGTAGCGTCGCACATCTTTTCTTCCGGGTCGGTGAGGATAATGGAAGGGACGAACGGGACCATTTTCACCGAATGCCCTGTGGCGCCGTCGAAATGGATCGTATCGGTGAATTTGTTCCAATTATCATCCATGAACATGATCTCCATGATATTGCCGTTCCCGGTAAATGCCGGCCCTTTTCTTTTTTGTTTTACAAACACCGTAACATCGTAAAGGTCTTTATTATTCATCCCCACGGCAAAGGAATCGATGGAGTAATGCGGCGTACCGGAATTCAGGACGAAATTCTCGAAAAAGCCGGTCATATCAATGCCGGTATAGCCGGTCATGAAATCGCGCATATCGTACGACGAGGCGTGGCTGAAGGCGAATTCATCAATAAAAGCCGCCAGGGTCTTAAAGAACAGGCTGTCGCCGAGGTAAAAACGCAGCGCCTGGCATACGGTTGAGCCTTTGTCGTAGGCCGCCATGCCATACGTAACCTCCTGAGGTATCCGGTTCAGCGGGAAGTAGGAGCCATCGCCGTTGGGCGTGTGACAGTATTGCAGCACTCCGCCGTGCTTCGCGCGCAGCTCCTGCTTGTAGCCATAAGGATCATTATGCAGTGCCAGCGCGTAGTACATGCCGAAGAAGGTCGCCCAGCCCTCGTTGATCCACATCTCCTCCGCCGAAGCGCAGGTTACCTTGTCGCCCATCCACATGTGGGCCAGCTCGTGGGCCATCAGCGATTCATTGGCGGTTGTGCCGGTGATGGTGGAGTGCGGCACGAAAATATTGGTGGCGTGCTCCATTGCGCCAATGGCCGTTCCGGTATATCCCACGCGGTCCCAGGAATACGGTCCCATCAGGTCTTCATAAATAGCCAGGATCAACTTAAGGTTCACAAAGGTGCCGGCCACCTTGTTCGTATCCTGCGGCCTGACATAAATGTCGATGGGGATCTCGCCGTTCATGCCATTGTAAGTATCATGCTTCAGGGCGTAATTTCCGACGGCCAGCGAAGCGAGGTAGGTGGGAATCTCCTGGGGCAGATTCCAGTGATATGTGTTCGTGCCGTTTCCGTTGTTGATGATTTCGGTAAGCAGCCCGCTGCCGATGGCCATTTTTCCTTCAGGGACCGTGCAATAGACGTCATACGTGGCCCGGTCGGTAAAGCTGTCGATGCAGGGAAACCAGCTTTTGCCCAGGTTATGCGGGATGATCACAAACCCGACGCCCAGGTTGAAGGCGTACTCGCCGGAGAAGTGAAACCCGCCCCAGGATTCATGGTAGGGCGCGCCGCTGTAGTCAGTCTTAACAGCAATGGTATCGCCGGGTTGCAAGGGCGTCGCCAGCGGGATGATGAGCAGGCTGTCGGTCTGGGAGAAGCCGCCTGCTGCGACCTCATCGATCCAGACGCCGGTCACTTCCAGGTTGATGATCTCGAGGGCGATCTCTTCCACAGGGCCGGCCAGCGGGGTCAGCCATACAGTGGAAACGGCATCGATCGTCTGCGACGGGAAGTCGATGTTGTTCACGCGGATCTCATAGCGCGTGGCGTTGAGGTTATCCGGGGCGGTGCGTTCCCGGGCGTTCAGATTTGACCAGGAGATCAGCGCGATTGAAAATATGACGGCAACTGTCGGGTGCATTTTTTTCTTTGAATAAGAGATTAAAAGTAAAAATTTTCTGCCTCATAAACCACAATAGTCACATAGAGCACATTAGAAAACACAATAGAGTATTACTCTGATTCAACGTTAGGATCATTTACAAATCTTTTTAATCCCGATTTTAGAAGAATCACATTAAAATTAATCAATAAACCCAGTTTATAATTTCCCAGTTTCAAGTAAGTCAAAACCTGAGCTGCGTGAACATCTGTCAAAGCTTCAACAGTTTTAACTTCAATAACTACCTTGTTTTCAACAAGTAAGTCAATACGATAGCCATGATCTAGCTTGATTTTCTTATAAACAATTGGGATGGCTTTTTCTTCCTCTACCAACAATCCATACTCTGTCAATTCATAAAGAAGACATTCCTGATAAGCAGATTCAAGTAATCCGGGACCTAAATGTTTATGCACCTCAATTGCTTTACCAATAATTAATTTTGATAAACGATTTTCTTCTTCCATTTTAATATCCTCCATTTTTTAATTATTACGCAAAGTTTCACAAAGAAGACACAAAGGTTCGCTAAGATTTATCGAGATATGAGCTACAGAGATTTCTTCGTGAAACTTTGAGATTCTTTGCGCATCTTTGTGTAATAGCTCCATATGATATTAATCCGGAAAATCGAAAATTATACCCGCTCCAATCACTTAATTCTTCAAAAAACCGCTAATTTTGACCTTCAAACATCTGATCGAAAAAAATCCGACATGAAATTCTTTAAGAGCAAGAGGAACATCATCCTGGTCATCCTGGGTGTGGCGGTAATCATCATCCTGGTGGTGCTGGCCTCGAAAAAAGGCGAAGATCGCAGCGGCATCAAGGTTACGACCGAGAAAGCCGCCAAAAGGACCATTATCGAGTTTGTTGCCGCCAATGGCAAGATACAGCCCGAGAAAGACATCAAGATCAGCCCGTATATTTCCGGCGAGGTGATTGAGCTGAGGGTGAGGGAAGGCGACCAGGTGAAGAAAGGCGACCTGCTGGCGCGCATCGACCCGGAGATCTACCGCGCCAATTACGACCGGATGGAGGCCATGCTGAACTCGCAGAAAGCGGCCCAGGCCAATGCGCAGGCCCGTGTTGCCCAGGTGGAGGCCCAATTCCGCAATGCAGAGCTCAGTTACAGCCGCAGCAAGACGCTCTGGGAGCAAAAGGTGGTCTCCGATGCGGAATATGATGCCGCCCGGTCCACGTATGAAGTGGCCAAAGCCGAGAAGGACGCTGCCTTCCAGAGCCTGAAGAGCGCGGAATACGGCGTGGAGAGTGCACAAGCTTCACTGAAGGAAGCCAGAGAAAACCTGACCAAAACCGCCATCCTTGCTCCCAACGACGGCACTGTTTCCAAGCTCAGCGTGGAGATCGGCGAGCGGGTGACCGGCGCATCGCAGTTTTCGGCCGGGACGGAGATCATGCGGATTGCTAACCTGGAAAGCATGGAGGTGAATGTTGAGGTCAATGAGAACGATATTGTCCGCGTTTCGCTTTCCGACACCTGCCTGATCGAAGTGGACGCTTACCTGGACAAGAAGTTCAAGGGCATCGTGACGGAGATCTCGACCTCAGCCAATACGCTGGGTGTGAGTGCCGACCAAATCACGAATTTCAACGTGAAGATCAGGATCCTTCCCGAATCTTATGCCGCTATGATCGACACCAGCAGCACGATCCGTTCGCCGTTCAGGCCGGGCATGTCGGCCACGGTCGACATTCAGACCGAAACCGTCTACAATGTGCTGGCGGTGCCCATCCAGTCGGTGACCACGCGTGCCGATACCACCGGGGTGGTCAAAGGCGACGATGTCAACAAGGAGGTGGCGGAAGCAAATGACGAGGTGAAAGAATACATTTTCCTGGCCAAAGATGGCAAAGCACTGATGAAGGAGGTGGAGACCGGGATACAGGACAATACGTATATAGAAATTAAAAGTGGCCTGGAAGAAGGCGATGAGGTGATCACCGCGCCTTACCGGGCGATCTCAAAGAGGCTGAAGAACGATGATTTAATCAAGGTCGTGGACAAGAAGGAGTTGTATTCGTCGGAGGAGAAGTAAGTTGGCGAAGATTTTGCATATAGAGACGGCGACGCAGGTTTGTTCCGTGGCTTTGTCGGATGAGGGGAAGCTGCCGGGGCTTAAGGAGAGCAGTGAGAAGAACAGTCATTCGGCGACGGTGACGGTATTCATCGATGAGGTGATGAAGGCCGCCGGGATGGCTTACGGGGAACTGGATGCGGTAGCGGTGAGCATGGGGCCGGGGTCATACACCGGATTGCGGATCGGGGTTTCGACGGCGAAAGGGATCTGTTTTGCTGTGGACAAGCCGCTGATCGGGATCAGCACGCTGCAATCGATGGCGGCAGGGATGCAGGCGTTTGTTACCCCGGGTATTCCGACCCTGCTCTGCCCGATGATCGACGCGCGCCGGATGGAAGTTTATAACGCGCTTTACAACACCGATCTGGGCGTATTCAGGGAAATCCGGGCGGATATAATCGATGAGGGTTCTTTTTCGGATGAATTATCGAAATTCCGGATCTTATTTGCGGGCGATGGCGCCGCCAAATGCAAACCGGTGCTGGGACATCATCCCAACGCGGTGTTTATCGATGATTTCCAGGTTTCGGCCACGCATATGATCCGGCTGGCGGAGGAGAAATTTTCCCAGGCTGAATTTGAAGATGTTGCATACTTCGAGCCTTATTATCTCAAGGATTTTATTCCCGGGATCCCTAAGATCAAAGGATTGCGGTAGCTGCAAGCTGCAAGCCACAAGCCTCAAGCTGCAAGCCCTAAGCTCTAAGCCCTTTGCTCTAAGCTCTAGGCTCTAAGCTCTTTCAGTCAGTTATTCCCATTTTTTTCATCAGGAACGTCGCATTCATCTGCCTTGCTATTCCATCTTTCAGCTTATAATCAAAAACCAGCGCATCGTTCTCGATGACCACTTCAAAGCTTTTATTGGTGATGTTGCCGGGATGGCTTTTTTCAAGTTCCCCGAGCGCCAGGTCGTGCGTGGCGATGAAGCCTGAGGCTTCGTATTTCAGCAGCTTTTCCACCAGCGCGATGGAGCCGCTTTGCTTGTCCCGGGAATTGGTGCCTTTCAGGATCTCGTCGAGCAGGATGATGAGCTTTTCCCCCTGCTGCAGGCGTTCGATGATGTATTTCAGGCGTTTCAGCTCGGCATAAAAATACGACTCGTTCTTCTGGAGCGAATCTTTGGTCCGGATGCTGGTAACGATCTCCGCCGGCAGGAATTGCATCTCTTTCGCGATGACCGCACTTCCCGCCATGGCCATTACCAGGTTCACCCCGACCGTCCTGAGGTAGGTGCTCTTCCCGGCCATGTTCGCCCCGGTGATGATCGTGAAATGCCGGTGCCCGTCGATCCTGGCGGGGTTATTCACCCGTTCCGAGGATGCGATCAAAGGATGGCCAAGCTCCTCCGCTTTGAGCAACGCATGATCTTCGCTGATACCCGGGAAAATGCTTTCCGGGTGGTTGAAGTGAAAATTGGCCAGGCTGCAGACGGCGTCGGTCTCGGCCAGCACTTTGAGCCAGCGCGGCAGTTCCTCGCGGTAACGGGCCTGCCAGCGTTCCGTCCTGATTACCTGGATTAAATCCCAGAGGAAAAGGAAATTGAGCAGAAAGGCCAGCAGCATGTTGTTGCGGGCATCGAAGGCATCCAGGATGGCGGAAAGGTCGCGGGTAGCCTCGCCCGGCAGGCGGTTCTTGCCGTTCAGGGCCGATTGGAGATTTTTCATCCGGTCCGAGGTGAAAGGCTCCTTTTCAATCCATGTAAAAAGCCCGGAGAATTTTTTCATCAGCCCGGCTTTCCCGGAAAGTACCTGGTATTTCTTATTGATCGTTTTCAGATAGAGCCCGGTAAAACCGAACGGAACTGCGAGGTACAGGATCAGCCATGTCGGGCTGATCACGCCGGCGATGACCAGGGCCACTACGGTCAATGTGAGCGTGTTAATGCCCGCGATGGTCCGGATGACCTTCCGGTGGCTGAATGCAGCCGGTTCGCCGATCCAGGCCAGGAGCTCGTCTTTGTCGGTCGGTAACTCCTTGACTACGAAGCCGGTAGCCAGGAAATCCTGCCTGAAATCCGGCTTCTGCGCCAGTTCACCAACGGCCTCCTGGCGCTGCCGGATTGTCGCGGGATTTTGTTCGGGATGAGCGAGCCAGCGGGCAAGGCATTCTTTTCCGGTGTGGGTTGCGCTGCGGTTGATGCACTGGAACAGTCCATGGGAGCCGAAAATGTCAAGATCGGCAGCAAACGGGTGCTCCGGGTCGTCGAATTCAGCGCCTGCGTCAAACATGGAGTGATCGCCTGCGAGGGATTTCAGTTCGTTCGTATTGATGGAGATCATCGTTTCATCCCTGCGGAGCAGCCGCTGCAATGAAATATAACGGACAACGGTAAACAGGAAAGCGGCCAGGCCGGTTACGCTGATGATGACAATGGCGGTCATATCCCATCGGGTGGCGACAAAGGCCAGTATAACCGTAACCAGGAAGATCATCAAACGCAGGAAGGCCAGTATTTTCAGACGCTTCCTCAATTTCCCGGCCTGTGCCTCAAAATGAGCAATCCGGTTGGAATAATACCCCGCAGGGTCATTATAAAAAATTCCTGCACTCAACATTTAACCCTTAACACTCAACACTACCGGCTATTCCTTGCTGTCGATCGCAGCAGCGGGAACCGTTTCGGATTTGAATTTCTCCCTTGGCACGGAGATCTTCTTCACGATCGTCATTTCATCGACCAGGTTTTTCGCTCCGGCGAATTTATCGATGATAAACAGGACGTAACGGATATCGACGCTGATGGTGCGCTGCAGTTCAGGTTCATAGGCGATGTCGCCGCTCATGGCTTCCCAGTTGCCGTCAAAAGCAATCCCGATCAGTTCGCCGTATGCGTTGATCACCGGGCTGCCGGAGTTCCCGCCGGTAATGTCGTGATTGGAGAGGAAGCAGGTCTTCAGGACGCCATTTTCGCCATATCGGCCGTAATCTTTCGCTGCATGGAGTTCTTTAAGTTTTTCCGGAACGATGAAGTCGCTGTTCGTGGGATCATCTTTTTCCATCACTCCGTCAAGCGTAGTGAAATAATCATAATAAGCGCCATCACCGGGCTCATAGCTGAGGATCAGCCCGTAGGTGAGCCTCATGGTTGAATTGGCGTCAGGGGAATATTTACGGTCAGGGTTCATTTCACGCAGCCCTGCAATAAACTGGCGGTTTCCGCGCGACAACGTGGAATAAGCTTCGGCGGTGATCTTTTGAAATTCAATGGCTTTATCGTTGAATGCCTTGAAGAGCTGGTAAGCCGGATCCTTCTGCAAGGTTTTATAATCAGGATCAGCCAGGTAAGCTTCCAGTTTATCCTGCGAAGTGAAAATGGATTTTTCAAAAACGGCATCAGCGTATGCGCTATAATCGGATTTATATTTCGTTACCATGCCGGTAAAATATTCCGGCTGCTGGGCCACCGGCACATCTGCATAGAATATTTTCATCATGGCGGCAAGAGTCGATTTATCAACGGGCAGGTAATAATCCTTGAAATATCCCTGCAATTGTCCTTTCAGCCTGCTAACCATCTCCTCAACCTTTTTGCTGTCGGGATCTTTTTTAGCCAGTTCATCCGCCAGGCCTTTATAGCTGCCGGCCAGGGTAATGATCTCCGGTCCGCGGAGGATTGCTTCCCGGTAATACACCCCTCCCAGGGCATACTGTGAAATGGTTTTGTAAGAATCTTCAATATCGGCCAGCGTGTTGCCGTACTTCAGCTTGCGCCCGGCATCGGCAGCCACCCATTCGCTGAATTCCTTTTCGATGGCCACTTTCTTATCGTAAACATCGAGGCGTTTCAGGCCTCGTGTCTGGCCGATAAAATATTTCCAGTAGTTGGAGATCCGGGCATATTTGCTGGCGTACTGTATCCTTACTGCATCGCTGGATTCCATTGCGACATCCATAATGTCGAGCTTCTTCTGCCTGATCTTAACGATGGAAGGATTGGTGGTGTTGATGGCAAGCTGCACGCCCCATGACGACAGGTAGCGGTCGGTACTGCCCGGGTAGCCGAGGATCATGGCGAAGTCGCCCTCATCATAGCCATTCAGCGAAACCGGCAGGTGATGTTTCGGTTTCAGCGGGATGTTGTCTTTGGAATACTCGGCGGGTTTGCCGTCAGGTCCGGTATAAACGCGGAACATGGAGAAGTCGCCGGTATGGCGGGGCCACATCCAGTTGTCGGTATCGCCGCCGAATTTTCCGATCGCCGAAGGCGGTGCCCCCACGAGGCGGACATCCTTGTACATTTCGTAAACAAAAAGATAAAATTCATTGCCGCCGAAGAAACTTCTTAACGAGGCATTATAATGGGTCCCATCCGTAGCCTTTTTGATCAGTTCGTCGCCGGCGGCATTGATCTCCTTGATGCGTTCTTCTTCGGTCATGTCGGCAGTCAACCTGCTGTTGACGGCTTGCGTGACATCTTCGATCCGAATGAGGAACTGAACGGTAAGTCCTTGATTTGGCAGCTCTTCCTCCAGGCTCATGGCCCAGAAGCCGTCTTTCAGGTAATCATGTTCTACAGCGCTGTGCGCCTGGATCTGGCCATAACCGCAGTGATGGTTGGTCAGCAAGAGGCCCTGGTCGCTGATGATCTCGCCTGTGCAGCCCCGGCCAAAGATGACGATGGCGTCTTTCAGGCTGGATTGATTAATGCTGTAGATCTCTTCAGGGGTCAGCTTGAGCCCGCGCTTCTGCATGTCTTCATAGTTCAGCCGGTCGATCAACATGGGGATCCACATCCCCTCGTCCGCCTTCAGGCTCATATTGAATGCTAAAAGGCCAATCATTAATGATAAGATGAGTTTTTTCATAGTTCTGATATATTATTTTGATAAACTGTTAAATTGTTTTCTTCTGACTTCTGTCTTCTGTCTTCTGTCTTCTGTCTAAACAAACTTTTCTCCTTTTTTAAGCTTTACGTCGTCGACGATGTGCCGGAGCTGCTGCTCGTCCTGTTTGCGGCAGACCAGCAGGATGCCGTCATCTTCCACGACAATGTAGTCGTCGAGGCCCTGCAACACGACCAGCTTATCGGCAGGCACATGGATGATGCAATTACTTGAATCATAGGTTAGTACGTTCTTTCCTGAAACCGCGTTGTTATTTTCATCCTTACCGCGGATCTCGTGGAGCGATCCCCAGGTGCCCAGGTCCGACCAGCCGAAATCCGCTTCGATGACGTATACGTTTGCCGCTTTTTCCATGATGCCGTAATCGATGGAAATGCTCTTGCACACGGTGTACGTATCGTTGATGAAGGAAGGCTCGAGTTCGGTGAAGTACTTGTCCCTGCCATTCATAAAAAGCTTACTGATATCAGGAAGATGCTGCTCAAAAGCTTTCAGGATGCTTTTTAAAGACCAGATGAAGATCCCTGAATTCCAGAGGAATTCACCGCTTTCGACGAAGGTGACGGCCAGCTCATGGCCCGGTTTTTCGGTGAAGGTTTTCACGCGGTGCAGTTGCTGATAACGGGAGTCGTACGATTCCCGGTTGAACTGGATATAACCGTAGCCAGTGTCGGGCCGCGACGGTTTGATCCCCAGCGTGATGAGCCACGGGTTTTCCGACGCCGCTTTGAGGGCTGTCCTGATCTTGTCACGGAAGACCTCCTCCTTTATGATCAGGTGGTCGGAGGGGGCTATCACCAGGTTCGCATCCGGGTTCTTCTGCAGGATCTTATATGCTGCATAAGCGATACAGGGCGCAGTGTTGCGCCGCATCGGCTCCAGCAGCACCTGGCCGGGAGTCAGCTCTGGGATCTGCTCCAGCACCTGGTCCCGGTAAAGCGCGTGGGTTACCACGTAAACGTTTTCCGGCGGGCAAATGTCCATGAACCGCAGGAAAGTCTGCCGGATCAGCGACGCGCCCGTATCGAGGATGTCGATGAACTGTTTCGGGCGGGCAGTGCGGCTCATCGGCCAGAACCGGGTCCCGACGCCCCCCGCCATGATGATGCAATAATTGTTATTGATGGTCATTGGTTGTCATTGATGGTCATTGGTTGTCATTGATGGTCATTGGTTCATGTTGGGATTACTCGTGCTACCGGGCTGATGCGGTAAGGACGTTTGTTGTCCTGGCGGATGCAGCGGTACCATTTTCTCAGTTTTTCCTGTTTCTGGAACATGACGCCGTTCTGCAGCCGGAAAAAAGCCCCGGCAGGGAGGTCTTCGAGGAAGTATCCGTCACGGTCCACGCTGTGGTCCAGCAGCGCCCGGGTGAGGTCGGTGTCGCTTTTACTGGTCGCCCGGGGATTCATCACCTGCTTTTTAATCAATGGCTCCATCTCTTTCGGGAAGATATCCTTATCAAGCAGCAGGGCTATCATCGATGCGTATTGATTTTTCCAGGCGAGGCCATGCGGCCTGATCCTTTTCCCGTATTTTTCCCACACTGCCAGGTGAGCGATCTCATGCGTGAGGGTGAGCAGGAACTCATAGGGATTCAGGTCCCCGTTGATCGAGATGCGGTGGATGTGATCTCTATGGGGAGGCCGGTAATCGCCCAGTTTGCTGGTCCTTCCGCGGGTGATCCTCATATGGACCGGACGCCCGTCGATCCATTGCATCACCTGTTCCAGCCCTTTCTCCGGCAAATAGGGTTTAAGCCCTTCCCGCAACGTCAGTTTCACCGGCATATATTATGATCCTGTTTTGAGGTAAATGATGAGACCAGCGCGAACAATCGCATTTGTTCGGCTTCCGCGGCTTGTAATGACGGTAAGGACCCCTGTTTGAAGCGCAGGAAGAAAATATTACGATCAACAGAATCATTAAAACAAACAAAACGGTCTTTCTGCTACTGGTCATTCAAAATCTTCATTAAAACGATGATAACGAAATCGCGTTGTCAATAATTGCTCCCAAAAATAGTAATTTTACAATAGCACACGGATGACACAGATCTGACGGATATACGCGGATTACTTACTTGCAAATATAAACAGTCCGGCAATTTTGTTTAATTTTGAATCAAACAATATTCCCGAATTCAAAATTTAAAATTTAAAATTCAATCTTGATTTCGCTTTTAGGCAAATACATTCTCATGATGGCGCAGGTTCTGACAAGGCCTGCGAAAGGAAAAGCTTTCTGGATACAACTGATGAACGAGTTCCAGAAACTGGGGGTGGAATCGATGGGCATCGTGGCGATCATCTCGGCCTTCATGGGCGCCGTGCTGGCCATGCAGGTCGCCTTCAACATCGACAACCCGCTGATCTCGCCCATCCTGATCGGTTTTACGGTGAGGCAGTCGGTCATCCTCGAGTTTGCCCCGACGGTCATCAGCCTGATCCTGGCCGGGAAAGTGGGCTCACGGATTGCTTCCGAGATCGGCACCATGCGCGTCACCGAACAGATCGACGCGCTGCAGATCATGGGTGTGAACAGCGCCAACTACCTGGTGCTGCCCAAGCTTGTCGCTGCCCTGCTTTTCAACCCGGTGCTGATCGTGGTGAGCATGTTCCTCGGCATCCTGGGAGGGCTCCTGGCCTGCGTTCTACTAGGGCTGACTACTTTTACGACTTATGTTGATGGTTTACAGGCCTGGTATGATCCCTGGTCAATCCAGTACGCCCTCATCAAGACCGTGATCTTTGCTTTCATCATCGTAACGGTATCAGCATTTAACGGTTATATCATCAAAGGCGGTGCCCTTGAAGTAGGCAATGCCAGCACCAAAGCCGTTGTGCAGAGCAGCATCCTGATCATCCTCTTCAATCTCTTATTAACTGAAATCCTGCTGTAATGATCGAAGCGCGGCACATATCCCTCACGTTCGGCGAGAACAAAGTCCTCGATGATGTTTCTTTCCAGTTTGACGTGGGGAAGACCAACCTGGTCATCGGGCAGAGCGGCTCGGGCAAGACGGTGCTCGTGAAATGCCTGGTGGGCCTGCATGAACCGGATGAGGGCGAGGTGATCTATGACGACCGGAATTTTTCCCTGATGGGAATAAAAGAGCGGCGTGCCCTGCGCCAGGAAATCGGCATGCTGTTCCAGGGCGGCGCGCTGTTCGACAGCATGACCGTGGAGCAGAACGTGATGTTCCCCCTGAACATGTTCACGAAGATGAGCCCGGCAGAAAAGCTTGACCGGGTGAACTTCTGCCTGGAACGGGTAAACCTTGGGGGCCGCAACAAGCTGATGCCTTCGGAGCTCAGCGGCGGGATGATCAAGCGGGTGGCCATCGCCAGGGCCATCTCACTGAACCCGAAATATTTATTCTGTGACGAGCCGAACTCAGGCCTCGATCCGATCACGGCGGGCGTGATCGATGAGCTGATCAAAGAGATCACCGAAGAATTCAACACCACCACGGTCATCAACACGCACGATATGAACTCGGTGCTGATGATCGGGGAGAATATTGCCTTTATCTATAAAGGAAAGATAAACTGGAGCGGCAACCGCCATGAGATCCTTCATACCGACAACCCGGTGCTGAATGATTTTATCTTCGCCACCGAATTAACACGGAGGCTGAAACGATGAACCTGCTTGATTTCCTGTTATTGCTCCCGGTGGTGTGGCTCTGCATACGAGGTTTCGGCAAGGGGCTGATCCTCGAACTGGCCACCCTGGCCGGCCTGGCGCTGGGTATCCTGGCCGCTTATTTTTTCGCCGATGACCTGCAGAACCTGATCAAAGACTATTTCACTTTCAACCAGAAAGTCACCCGGATCGTATCCTACATCATCATTTTCATCCTGGTATGGCTCGTGATGTACATCATCGGTAAAATCGTGGAAAAGACGGCCGACCTGGTGGCCCTGGGATGGCTCAACAAGCTACTCGGCGCCATTTTAGGGATCGCCAAAGGGATCATCCTGGTCTGCGTGATCCTCTTCATGATCGAGAAATTCGACCCGAACCAGAAGGCAGTCAAACCACATGTCAGAGACGGCTCGCTGTTCTACAAGCCCGGGATTGAGCTGGTGCATTGGGTGCTGCCGGGGTGAGGGGGTCTTTGGTCGATGGTCGATGGTCGATGGTCGATGGTCGATGGTAAATGTTGATTCCGCAGGAATCAAATATGAATAGCCCCGGATGCAATCCGGGGTCGGATAACGGTTCCCAACGATTTTCCCCTCCCGACGAAATGCCGATTAATTGCCCGAATGATGGCATGGGAGGGGAAAATTCTTGGAATCCGTTCATCATACCCCGGATTGCATCCGGGGCTAATCACATTTGACTCCTTCAGAGTCAGAAGGAAGCATAATTATTGATAGCTCCTCCCCCGGCTGGGGGAGGTCGGGAGCGGGCATATCCGCCTACTCCTCAATTGCTGCCACTCCGGGAAGCACCTTCCCTTCGATGTACTCGAGCATGGCGCCACCGCCGGTGCTGACGTAGCTGACCTTGTCCTTGAGGTTGTATTTGTTGATGGCTGCCACGGAATCGCCGCCACCGATCAGGCTGAACGCGCCGTTCTTTGTGGCTTCGGCCACGGCCAGGGCGATGGCTTTGGTGCCTTCTTCGAAATTCGGCATTTCGAATACGCCCATCGGACCGTTCCAGAGTAGGGTCTTCGAGTTCAGAATCACTTCACGGTAAGCTTCGATGGCTTTCGGGCCGATGTCGAGACCCATCCAGCCTTCGGGAATGTTCGTGGAGGCGCACTCTACGCGTTCCGCGTCGTTATCGAACTTATCCGCCGCGATGGCATCCTGCGGCATGTAGATCTTCACGTTGTTGGCCTCGGCTTTGTCGCTGGTGTCGCGGGCAAGCTGCAGCAGGTCGTCCTCCACGAGCGAGCTGCCGATCTCTCCGCCCAGGCCTTTGATAAAGGTGAACGTCATCCCGCCGCCGATGAGCAGGTTGTCGACCTTATCGATAAGGTTGTTGATGATCTCTATTTTACCGGAAACCTTCGCGCCGCCGAGGATCGCTGTGAACGGCCTTTCGGTGTTCGTCAATACGCGGTCGATGCTTTTCACTTCTTCTTCCATAATATAGCCGAACATCTTGTTCTCCGGAAAGAATTTCGCGATGATCGCCGTGGAAGCATGCGCCCTGTGCGCCGTTCCGAAAGCGTCATTTACATAGATATCGCCCAGTTTTGCGAGTTTAGCCGCAAATTCTTCATCGCCTTTTTCTTCATTTTTATAAAAACGAAGATTTTCGAGCAACAGGACTTCGCCTCCCTTCAATCCGTCAGCAAGGACTTTCGCCTGCTCGCCGATACAGTCGTCCGCGAATTTGACCGATAGACCGAGTTTTTTGCCCAGGTAAGGGAGCAGGTGCTTCAACGAATATTTTTCGGTCGGGCCTTCTTTCGGCCGGCCGAGGTGCGACATCAGGATGACGGCGCCCCCGTCGTTCAGGATCTTCTTTATGGTCGGAATGGCCGCATCGATCCTGGTGGTGTCTGTAATGTGATAATTCTCATCGAGCGGGACATTGAAATCAACCCTGATCAGGGCTTTCTTCCCGTTACAATTAAAGGCATCGAATGTTTTCATGTGTTTGTTTTTAATAAATTATTGGGACAAAATCCCGCACTGCAAAAATATGAATATGCCGCGAAAAAGCGTACATTTGCGGCTTATTTTTAATTTCTCTTTACGATGAGAATTATCATAGCCGGGGATGGAGAAGTAGGTTTATACCTGGCGCAGGAACTTTCCAAGGAAGACCACAGCATTACCATGATCGTACCAAATGAAGATCTGGTGAAGACCGTCGAATCGCACAGCGATGTTATGGCGACAGTAGGGGATTCGTCGTTGGTGTCGGTATTGAAAAGGTCCAACGTAAAAAAAGCCGACCTTCTGATCTCGGGGCTTCACGAAGAGCGGGTCAACATCCTGACCGCGGCGCTGGGCAAGAAGATCGGGGCGATCAGGACCATTGCGCGCATCAACACCCTGGAGTACCTGTCGGATGAGAACCGGAAGATGTTCCAGGAGCTGGGCGTCGATCACCTGGTCTGTCCGGAAGAGATCGCAGCCAATGAAGTGGTGGACCTGCTCCGGCAGACGGCCGCCACGGAAACCTTTGATTTTTCGGAAGGGAAATTATCCCTTTTCCTGCTGCGTCTCGAGAAAAACGCTCCCGTGCTGAACAAGACGCTGGACCAGATCGCGAAAGAGTTCGTGCACCTGCATTTCAGGGCCGTGGCGATCCATCGCGAGCGCAAGACCATCATTCCCAAAGGGAACGACATGTTCCTGGAGAACGACCTGGCGTACGTGATCACCAAGCCGCAGGGGATCAACGACCTGCTGAAGCTCAGCGGCAAAGCCAAGATCTCGATCCACAACCTGATGCTCCTGGGCGGGGGAAGGGTTGGGAGAACGGTTGCCCGCAGGCTTGAGCAGAGCATGAACATCAAGCTCATCGAAAAAGACAAAGATCGGGCGATACTACTGGCCAACACCCTGGACAACTGCCTGGTGATCCATGGCGACGCCCGTGATATTCAACTGCTCGAAGAAGAGGATATTTCCGGGATGGATGCGTTCGTGGCCCTGACCAATAACTCTGAGACCAACATCCTGGCCTGCCTGCATGCCAAGAAATTCGGCGTGCCCCGCACCATCGCGCTGGTTGAGAATATCGACTACATTGACATCTCCCAGAACATCGGCATTGATACGATCGTTTGCAAAAAACTCAGCACGGCCAGCAACATCATCCGCTTTACGATGAATTCCGAGGTCACCTCAATCAAATGCCTCAGCGGGATCAACGCCCAGGTGCTCGAAATGGTCACCAAACCGCATTCCCCGGTGACCAAATCACCGATCCGGAAACTGAAATTCCCCGAAGGGGCTATCATCGGCGGGATCGTAAGAGGCACCGACAGCTTCATCGCCGTGGGGGATTTCCAGATACAGGAAGGGGATAAGGTGGTGGTTTTCGCCCTCCCGGAAGCCATCCACAAAGTCGACGACCTGTTTCATTAAGCTTTCTTTTTTTAGTTAATATTGCCAACGGGATTCAAGGCTTCAAATGATTGGTAAAACGGAAATCGATCTCAGGCAAATTATCCGCCTACTGGGTTTTATCCTTGTTGTCGAAGGATTTTTTATGCTCACCGGCCTTCCGTTTTCTATCTATTATAATGATCCGAGACCTTTCACTCTGCTTTATTCGTTCCTGGTCACTTCAGGGTCCGGGGCGGTCATGTGGCTGTTTTCGCGGGGGAAGGTTAAAAACCATATCACCAAACGGGAAGGATACCTGGTGGTAAGCCTGACCTGGGTGGCAATAAGCCTTTTCGGCACGCTGCCATTCCTGATCAGCGGCGCCATTCCTTCGTTCACAAATGCTTTTTTCGAAACCATTTCAGGATTTACGACCACCGGGGCCTCCATACTCAGTGATATTGAAGTGCTCCCCAAAGGCATCCTGTTCTGGCGCAGCATGACCCACTGGATCGGCGGGATGGGGATCATTGTTCTCTCCATCGTGGTGCTTCCCTTTTTCGGTATCGGCGGCATGCAGCTTTACACGGCCGAAATGCCGGGTGTAACGAAAGACAAACTGCACCCCAGGATCTCCGAAACGGCCAAACGTCTTTGGGGAATTTACATAATCCTTACGCTCCTTCATGTTGGCCTGCTAATGCTGGGCAACATGAACCTGCTTGAAAGCATGTGTCATGCCTTCGGTTCTATGGGAACAGGAGGATTTTCAACCAGGAATGCGAGCATTGCAGCTTATTCGCCTTATATTCAGTATATTATCACCCTGTTCATGTTCCTGGCAGGTATGAACTTCACCCTGCATTTCCTTGCATTCACGGGTAAATTCAAACTGGTGTGGCGGGATGATGAATTCAGGTATTACCTTTACCTGGTCCTTGGCTTCACGCTGGTCATTGCTTTGCTTTTATTCTGGCAAACCGGCATGGATAGCGAAAAAGCTTTCAGAGATTCGCTCTTCCAGGTGGTTTCCATTCTAACCACTACCGGATATTGCACTTCCGATTACACGGCCTGGCCCGGTGCCATCTGGTTCCCGATCTTTTTGCTGATGTTCATCGGCGGGATGGCGGGCTCAACCGGGGGCGGCGTAAAGGTGATCCGGCAGTTGCTGCTGTTCCGCAATGCCGGCAAAGAACTCAAAAGGGCTATCCATCCCCAGGGAATTATCCCGGTGCGGCTTAACCACCAGGCCGTTTCACAGGACATCATCTACAAAGTGATGGCCTTTTTCCAGCTTTATATCCTGATCTTTGTCTTCGGCGCCATCATGCTTTCGTTCCTGGGGCTTGACTTCGAAACAGCCGTCGGGGCAAGTATTTCCGCACTGGGAAATATCGGCCCGGGTCTTGGGAAGGTTGGCCCGGCAGGCAATTATGGCTTCATCAATGACCTGGGCAAATGGCTGCTCGCTTTCCTGATGCTCCTCGGGCGTCTGGAATTATTTACCGTGCTCATCCTGATCACTCCTGCTTTCTGGAAACGATAAGTCAATCGAAATTTTAATTAATGAAAATAACTTACCTTCGCCACTTCATCACTGCCGCAATTTTTTATGGAAGCTAAAAAGATCATCCTGTGGATCTATTATTTTGCGATCGGGCTGATGCTGATCTCGCTTCCTTTCTCCAATTATTTCATGAGTGTTTCCCAGTTCATCCTTTCCGGGGTCTTCATTCTCCATGGGATCAGGAAAGATGAAACCGACAATTTTTTCAGGAAATATTCCCTTCCCCTGATCGTCGTATTATTTATTCCCGTGGCGGTTACCTGGATTATCAAAGCGCTCGGAAGGCAGTTCCGTTCATTCTTCCACAGGGAAAATGCACCCGCCTGGATCTTTGCCTCCATTTACCTGTTTCATGTGATCGGGTTGCTTTTTACCACCGATATGGACTACGCCCTGCGCGACCTCCGAATCAAGCTCCCGATCCTGCTTATGCCGCTGATCCTATCCACTACCTGCCTTCCCGACCGCAAAGGCTTCCGCTTCATGATGTACCTCTTCACCGCCGCTGTTTTCACCGGCACGCTGATCAGCACATACTATTATGTGACCGGCAACTTCACCGACAGCCGCGAACTGTCACGGTTCATTTCACATATCCGCTTCAGCCTCCTGATCGATATGGCGATCTTCATTCTCGCTTATATGGTCATTAAGAAAAGTGATATCCCGAAGTGGCCCCGGCTGGTCATGGCGGTCATCGCCGCCTGGATGGTCATTTTCCTCGCCATGGCAGCATTCATGACCGGACTGGTGATCTTCATGATCACTGCCGCCATGCTCGCTTTTTACATTGTGCTGGTAAAGCAGGGAAAGCTGATGAAGATCATGACGATTTCAGGGGTACTGCTCATTTTTATTATCGCTTTCCTTTACATCCGCGGGATCGGGAAAGATGTCAATCATATTGATCCGGTGGACCTCACCACGCTGGAAAGACAGACAAAATCGGGCAATCCATACTGGCATGACCTGGGCAACCCGCAGATCGAGAACGGCGGCTATGTCTGGCTGTATGTCGCTACCGACGAGCTCAGGGAGGCGTGGAACAAACGCAGCAGTTTTGATTACGACGGCAAAGATAAAGCAGGACAGGAGATCAAGTACACCATTATCCGTTTCATGACTTCAAAAGGGCTGCGCAAGGATGCAGACGGCCTTGACAAACTTTCCGACGCGGAAGTGGCCATGATCGAAGACGGCATCGCCAGCATAATATATGTTCAGAAGTCGAATTTGTATGTAAGGATCTATAAGATCTTCTGGGAGTACACCCGTTACCAGGCAACGGGCAATCCCAGCGGCCATTCGGTGATGCAGCGCCTTGAATTCTGGAAGATCTCGCGCAATATCATCAAAGCGAACTGGCTGACCGGCGTCGGGACCGGAGACCTGGGAAAGGCTTTCCAGGATGAATACGACAAATCGGGAAGCCTGCTGGAAAAGGAGTTCCGCTGGCGTTCACACAACCAGTTCCTGGCCATCTTCGCCACTTTCGGCATGATCGGGCTGGCCTGGTTCCTTTTTGCCCTCGTTTTCCCGGCTTCCATGCTGCACAAGTTCAGTGATTACTATTTCCTCTCGTTCTTCATCATCATCTTCCTGTCGATGTTCACCGAGGATACGCTGGAAACCCAGGCCGGCGTAACCGTCTTCGCTTTCTTCTATTCATTTTATCTTTTTGCAAAAAAATTCATTGACATTGTTTGATAAACCGGGCCGGAGATGATCATGGAAAAATCAACGGAAGAGAGGTGGCTCGTGATCATTAACCCGAACGCGGGGAAACGAAAGGGCGAACAGGACTGGCCTGTCATCTCCGGCCTGCTCCTTGATGCCGGCATCGATTTTGTCAGTGAGTTTACGGCGCGTCGCAATCATGCCATGGAACTGGCGGAACAATACATCCGCAGGGGCTTTAAAAAGATCATCGTGGTGGGCGGGGATGGTACCATGAATGAAGTCGTCAACGGCATTTTCAGGCAGGACCGCTTTGATACCCGGGAGATCCTGACCGGGATGATCATGGTGGGCACCGGCAACGACTGGGGAAAGACGCACAATCTCACCGGGGATTATATCGGAGCCGTGGAGACGATTAGGAAGAGTGTGCCATTCTGCCAGGATACCGGGGTGGTTACCTATCACGACAGCGGGAGGGAGCATACCCGGTATTTCATCAACAGCGGGGGAATGGGCTATGACGCCCTGGTGGTGCAGATGACCAACCAGGCAAAAGATATGGGCCGGAGCGGGCCCTTGTCGTACCTGGTCAACCTGTTGAAAGGCCTGTTCCGGTACAATCATAACAGCCTTGAGATCAAGGTGGATGACAGGGCTGTTTACAGCGGCCGGGTGTTCAGCATGAGCGTCGGTATCTGCAAATACAGCGGGGGCGGCATGATGCAATTGCCATTAGCAATTCCCGACGACGGGCTGCTGGATGTGACCATTTTTAAGAATGTGACGAAAACCACCGTTATCAGGCATTTGAGCAAGCTGTACTCCGGGAGTTTCACCCACCTCCCCTTTGTCCAGACCCACCAGGGGAAATCCGTGACGATCCGCTCCACCAACAAGGAGTTGTCGTTCCTGGAAACGGACGGGGAATCGCTCGGCCACTCGCCGTTCACTTTCACCATTATCCCGAAAAGCATTATGATCATTAAACGGGATGAATGAAGCAGATGCTTTTTAAAAATATAACTTTGAAATAAAATATTTCGGCAAAAAATCAGTTATCTTCCTATCTTTTCAATACTTAGACCATGAGATACAGCTTAACTTTAATTATTGGTTCGATTGTTCAATTGTTTTTTTTCGGTTCATTTGCCCAGGAAGTAGGCATAGGGCAATGGAGGGACCATCTTCCCTACGATTATTCGACCAGTGTGGAGGAATTCGGCTCCGGTGTTTACTGTTCCACTCCTTACAGCATGTTTTACTTCGACCGGGATTACAACAGCGTGCACCGACTCAGCAAAGTCAATGGCCTGTCTGATCTCGGCGTGAGCGACATCGCCCTGAACAAAGACCAGGAAATCATGGTGATCGCATATTCCAATACGAACGTCGACCTGTTATATGAAGATTTCACCATTATCAATATCCCTGATATCAAGAGGAAAGAGATCCTCGGCAATAAAACCATCAACAGCATACTCAATTACGGCAAAAATGCCTACTTATCCTGCGGTTTCGGGATCGTGGTGCTGAACCTCGAAAAGAGAGAAATAAAGGACACATACTATATCGGACCCAATGGCGGCGCCCTCAATGTGCTGGCCATGACCTATAACGACACAGCCTTTTTTGCCGCCACTGAAAACGGGATCTACATGGCAAGTATTGATGACCCGAACCTGGCTTATTTCGGCAACTGGCATAAAATGCAGAATACACCGTTCCCGAATGGTTTTTACAACCATATCCTTTATTTTGAAGGAAAACTGCTGGCCAACCATACGGACCCCGATGTGAATGAAGATGACCTGTATTTCCTGGAAAACGGGCAGTGGCTCCCGTTGGAAACTGCGAATACCGACCGCACTTACCGGCTGCGGGCCAGTGGTGACAAGCTGGTCGTTTCGTACAGCTATTTTGTCAAATCCTACAGTTCCAGCCTGGATGATGTTTTAAAGATTTACACTTATGGCGAGACAAGCCCTGCGCCCTCGGATGCGATACTCGGAACGGACAACAATTACTGGATCGCGGACCGGAGCAAAGGACTGGTCAAGACGTGGGGAGAGGGCTTCCAGCGGGAGTTCATCAAGCCCAGCGGAGCCCCGACTGCAGATATTTTCGAGATGGATGCCCGTGACGGTAAACTTTACGTGGTGCCCGGCGGTCTGACCGCGACCTGGGGAAACCTGTGGAAAGGAGCCCGGCTCTATTCCCTGATCGATGAACAATGGAGCACCCTGGAGAATTATAATATCCCGCCCCTCGACTCACTGCGCGATTTTGTTGCCGTGGCGATCGATCCGCTGAACAGCGACCATGTCTATGCCGGTTCATGGAACCGCGGCGTGGCCGAATTCACAAGCAATTCACTGGTTGATATCTACAATGCCAGTGCCGGCAACAGCTCACTCGGCCCGAATATGATCGAAGGTTACCCCTCCTGCAAAGTCGGGGGGATCGCTTTCGACAGTGAAAATAATGTCTGGATGACCAACTCCGGGGCGGAAAATATCCTTTCGGTGCGCAAAGGCGCGGGAACGGCCAATGAGACCTGGGAAGCTTTTTTCCTGGGATCAAGCACGTCGGCCATCGATGTCCGGAAGATCATCGTGGATTCGTATGACCAGAAATGGATGGTCCCGCGTACTTCACAGTCCAACCCGAGCTATATCATTGTCTTTAATGAAAAGAACCCTGCCGGCAACCAGGTGAGAGGCCTGAGATCAGGGGCAGGGTACGGCAATATCCCCGGTACCACCGTGCTTTCCATCGCAGAAGACCTGGAAGGGGAGATCTGGATCGGTACCGATGAAGGTGTGGCTGTATTTTATTCTCCCGAAAATATCTTCACCGGCCCTAACGCCGATGCGCAGCAGATCCTCGTCAATTTCGACGGTTACACGCAGTATCTACTTGAAACAGAGATTGTTAAAGCAATAGCCGTGGACGGGGCCAACCGGAAATGGATCGGCACGGAAAGAGCCGGCGTGTTCCTCCTGTCTGAGGATGGCACCGAACAGATCCATCATTTCACGGAAGATAACAGCCCGCTGTTCTCCAATAATATCACCAGCCTGGCGATCAACGGAGAGACCGGCGAGGTGTTCATCGGCACGGCCAAAGGGTTGATCTCCTATAAAAGTGACGCCACCAACGGGCAGGAGCCTCCATCTGACGTCTATGCATACCCGAATCCCGTCAGGCCGGGTTATACCGGGCCTATCGCCATCAAAGGGCTATCGCGCGATGCCATTGTGAAGATCACCGACATCACCGGAACGCTGATCTATGAAACCCGGGCGGAAGGCGGCCAGGCAACCTGGAACGGTTACAATTTCGACGGCCGCCGTGCCAACACGGGAGTCTTCCTGGTCTTTATCTCAGGAGACGACGGCAGTAACAAGATGGTAACGAAGATACTGTTCGTTAATTAGTTCCAGGTTCCAGGTTCCATGTTCTTGTCGACCCGTGCCATCGTTTTCCATCAGACCAGGTACTCCGACACCAGCCTGGTGGTTAAACTATTCACGGAGGAAGCGGGCCTGGGATCGTATATCATCAAAGGGGCCAAAGGATCGAAGGCGAAAATTAAGGCCAACCTGTTCCAGCCGCTCAACCTCCTGGAACTGGTAGTAAGCCAAAAGGAGAAAAGCGACCTCCACCATATCCGCGAAGCCAGGGTCGGATATCTCTATCAAAATATAGCCCCGGACATCCGCAAATCATCCATATTGCTCTTTCTCAATGAACTGCTCTACAAGTCCATACAGGAAGAAGCCACCAACCGTGAGCTGTTCAGCTTTGTTTACAACCACCTGGTCATGCTCGACAACACAGAAGAGAACCCGGCCAATTTTCACCTGCTATTCGCCCTGCATCTGACACGCTACCTGGGATTTTTCCCGCAGGGAAATTACCAGTACCTGCAGACGGTCTTTGATATGACCGAAGGACATTTTACCCAGGCTATGCCCGTCCCCGCCGAGAATTTTATTTCCGGTCAGCAATGCGCGCTTTTCAGCAGGTTGTTAAATACGGAAACCGGGCAGTTTTACGCCCTGTCCATCCCGTCGGCCGACCGCAACGAACTCCTCGAAAAGATCATCCGTTATTATTATATGCACCTGCCGCTCACCGGCTCCTTTAAATCTCACATCATCCTGCACGATGTGTTGCAGAAATAGCGGAAAGGCTTACCTTTAGCCCTTGTTTAACCAGCTGACCAGCACGGATCAGATCGTTAATGAACCGGAAACAGGACTATACTTACTATTTTTTCCTTTTACTGACGGCGGCCGTAGCCCTGTGGCATGTGGTTTCGATGCAGCACCCGCTGAAGTACGACATGACCGACCAGGCTTACCAGTGGCGGTATTTTATCGGGGAATGCCTGCAGGAAGGGATGCTGCCGCTCTGGAATCCTTACCAGTTGCTCGGTTCGCCCATCCACGCCGACCCGCAGAGCTCTGCCTGGTACCCCGTGACGTGGTTCTTCGGCTTCCTGTTCGGATATGATATTTATATCCTCTCCGTCGATTTCATGCTGCATATTTTCCTTGCCGGGATGGGGATGTTCTACCTGGCCAGGCAACTGAAACTCAGTCGTGAAACGGCATTCCTGATGGGGGTTTCCTATATGCTGAGCGGATTTTTCATCGGCAATGCCCAGCATTTCATGTGGATCATCAGCGGCACCTGGATCCCTTTCATTATCGGCGCCTTCCTGGCCCTCCGGAACGAACCGTCAATAGGGGCAGCGATCCGGCTCGGGCTGGCCTTTTTCATGATCATGACCGGCGGCTACCCGGCCTTTATCTTCCTGCTGGTTTATTTGCTGCTGGCCATTTTTATTCTGTTCTTAATCGCTGATCTCAGGCAAAAAGACGTGAGGAAATTTCTGCGTTTCGCGGGTTATCTTTCAGTGGCAGCCGCTTTTACAGTGCTGGCCGGATTGGTTGTGCTGGTTTCGGTTTTTCACCTGCAGGACGCGATGACCCGCGGCGGAGGGGTCACGCTCCGGCAAGCCCTCTTCGGCGCTTTCACACCGAAAAGCTTCATCTCATTCATCCTGCCCTTCGCCTCTATACGGGAAATGGATTTTTACGGCACCGACCTCTCCATGTCAAACGCTTATTTCGGTTTGCCGGCCCTGGTCTTTTTCCTTGCCGGGCTGATGATACGGAGAACCAGGCTGGTCAACCTTTTCCTGGCCTGGGGCCTGTTCTGCCTGGCGGCCGCCGTGGGCAGCGCCCTGCCGGTCAGGGAGTTTCTTTACGATCATATCCCCTTCATGAACCTGTTCAGGTTCCCGGCACTGTTCAGGGTCTTTTTCATCCTCAGCTTCCTGGTCGTTGCCGGGTACGCGTTTGACCAATGGATCACCGACAGGGCCAGGCTGAACAAAAAGCTCCTGGTATCCGCGGTGACCGTTGCAGCGATCATCCTGGCGTTCATAACCGCTGCCATCGCAAAAGGAGAGCTGAATATGAAGTACTTCATTGGAAACCAGTTGTTCATCTTTTCGGAAAAGACCAGCATCCGTCAGCATATCTTCTTCCAGGGAATGATCCAGTTAATATTTCTGTTTTTCTTCATTCTTTTAATAACAAAATGGAAATCTGGAAAGTACATGCTGGCTGCGCTGCTCTTTCTCGCAGCGGCCGACATGACCCTGGCCAGCCGGCTGAATGGTGCGTACACGGTTTATTACCAGTTGTTTAAATCAAAGGATATCTACGAGCATGCGAAAAATTATCCCGACGGGTTCCCTTTGCCCGATGATCGGCCGGTATGGCAGAACCGCGATACGAAAGGAATGGTATTCCAGGCACTTTGGAGGAATATGAACATCTTTCACAAGCAGGTTTCCTGGGAGGGTTATAATCCGCTGCACCTGAAAGGTTTTGAAGAACTGGCGGACAACCATGCACGGCTATTCGAAACAATTTTGCAAAATCCCCTGGTATACCTGGCAGGAAAGGCAAGTCCGCTGGATTCGCTGCCTGTTCATGAAAAAGACAGCAATTTCATTAAAGACAGGGTGTACTTTGATGATAAAGAATTTTTAATGTTGGATGTTGAAGGTTTAATGTTGAATGAAGAGGACTTTGTTAAGATTACTGCGTTTTCTCCGGTAAAAATAGAAGCAGTGAGCAATACAAAGGGTACGGCACTGGTTAATCTGCTCCAGAACAATTATTATGGATGGAAAGCTTCGATTGACGGGCAAACGGCAAGGATTTACACCGGAAATATGAGTTTTCCGGCAGTGCTGGTACCGGCCGGGGAGCACGAGGTGGTGTTTGAGTATGATCCGAAAGGAGTGAAGATTGGCTTCTGGATTAGTTTTATTGCGGTGGTATCCGGGATTGCGGTTTTGCTCTTCCGAAAATTAAATGATCAGTTCACTCAACGGTAACCCCAAGAACAGATACCAGGCATTTCTTTAACAACACTTTAACCTTCTCCAGATCCTGCCTCCCTCCCAGTTCCTTTTCCATCGATGTCACCCCTTTATCCACAAATCCGCAGGGATTTATATATTGATAATAAGACAGATCGGTGTTCACATTGAAAGCGAAGCCGTGCATGGTAATGTGCCTCCCGGCTTTCACGCCGATAGCGCATATCTTCCTCGCTCTCTGGGGTTTTTCCGGATCGAGCCACACTCCCGTGGCGCCTTCCAGCCGGCCGGCCTCAATCCCGTATTCTGCCAGCAGCCTGATCACCCCCTCTTCGAGCTTTTCGATATAGCCTTTGATGCCCAGGTTAAGCTGCTCCAGGTCCAGGATGGGATATCCCACGATCTGCCCGGGGCCGTGAAAGGTGATGTCGCCGCCGCGGTTGATGTGATAAAACTCAATCCCCCGCTGAGCGAGCATTGGTTCGTTGATCAGCAGGTTTTCCCTTGAGCCGCTCTTGCCCAGGGTAAAAACCGGCGGATGCTCACAAAACAGCAGGTAGCCCGGAAACTGCTTCTCCCCCGCGAGTTTCTTCTGCATCAGCTCGTTGTAAAGTTTCTCCTGGTAGTCCCATGCTTTCCGGTAGGCAATCAATCCAAGGTCCTGGAAAATGAGTCTTGGGTCCTGAGTCGTGAGTCTTGAGTTCAAAGCTGAATTTTGAGTTTTAGTTTTTGGAATTTGTTTGGATTTTGGTACTTGGAATTTGGAATTTGTTTGGAATTTGGTGCTTGGAATTTTGGATTTGTTTGGAATTTGGAATTTGGAATTTACAGGAGGTGTTTTTCCGCCCGGTACGACGACCTCACCAGCGGGCCGCTTTCGACATGTCGGAATCCCTTTTCCAGTCCGATCTTCCGGTATTTTTCAAATTGTTCCGGGCGGATATATTCAAGCACCAGCAGATGGTTCCGGGTGGGCTGCAGGTACTGTCCGATGGTCATGACTTCGCAGCCTACTGCCCGCAGGTCGTCCATGGTGCTGATCACCTCTTCTTCCGTTTCCCCGAGGCCGAGCATGATCCCGGATTTCGAGCGGATGCCCGACTGGGCGATCCAGCTGACCACCTCAAGGCTCCTGGCGTAGATCGCTGCCGATCGCACCTGCGGGGTAAGCCTTCTGACCGTTTCCAGGTTGTGGGAGATTACCTCCGGCCGGGCATCGATCACGATCTGCAGCAGTTCCCGGCGCCCCCTGAAATCAGGTACCAGCGTTTCGATGGTCGTCCCGGTATTCGCGGCTTTCACCGCCCTGATCGTAGCGGCCCAGATGTTCGCCCCTCCGTCTTCCAGGTCATCCCGGTCGACCGAAGTGATCACGCAGTGCTTCAGGTTCATCTTCTGCACTGATCCGGCGATCCTGTCCGGCTCGGCTTCGTCGGCGGGAAGCGGCCTGCCGGTAGGCACCGAGCAGAACTTGCAGCTACGGGTGCAGATATTCCCCAGGATCATGAACGTGGCTGTTCCTCTCCCCCAGCATTCTTCCTTGTTCGGGCATTGCCCGGACGTACAAATCGTATGCAGCCGGTTCCGGTCGATGACCTCCCGGACCCCGATATATTCCTTCCCTTTCGGTACTTTGATCTTCAGCCAGTCAGGCTTTTGACGTCGCTTAATCTCTTCCATCTTGCTATATTAAAGATGCAAAGGTAGGTGAATTGTAAAACTGTTAAATTGTTAAATTGTTCGATTGTTATATGAAAATCCGCGTAAATCCGCATCATCTGTGTCATCTGTGTGCCATTAAACGGTACAATATTTGGTACAAAAAGTTGTTATTTCATGAAAAACAATCACATCAAAATGAGAACGCTTTTTTTATTGATCATATCATCAATAATTTTTCATACATCATCATTCGGTCAGCAGGATGATATGCTTAATACTGCCGCAGGCGCCACTTACATGAAGGAATCTGAGAAGGCCATGATCCGCGAGATCAACCTGCTCCGCAGTGATCCGGCCGGGTATATCAGGTTTATCCAGGAATATGCCGAGGTGACGAAAAAACATCCCGAACTGATCGGCAGCGGGCAGATGAAGTACTCCCTCACATTCAACTACATGCTTGTCGACGGTGTGGAGAAGCTGAAAAGCATCGACACGGTCTGGCTGGATAAACCGGAAGATGAATCGGAAGCTATTGCCAGCCTGATCGCGGACCTGAAAAAAACTCCGCCGCTGACCATCCTTAAGCCCGACAAAGGCATTTATGAAGCGGTGAAATGGTACTCAAAGGATCAGGACAAGCATGCCTGGGAGCTTAAACACATCGGCAGCGACGGTTCCTGGCCCTGGGACCGGATCAGGAGATTCTCACCGGGCATGGCGGAGGGCAATGAAAATATTGCTTCCCGCTTCCCCCAGCCGACCGTAAGACAGGTCATCATCCAGTTGCTCGTCGATACGGGGATTCCAGGCTATGGTCACCGATACAACCTCCTCGATCCGAGATGGACCCATGTGGCCTGCTACGATGCCGGCCTCAAAGAAGGCATGTACCGGTGGCTGCAGAACTTCGGGCAAGCGAAATAAGTTGGACAATTGGACAGTTGGACAGTTGGACAAATAACAATTTAACAATTTAACAATTTAACAGTCTAATCATCAATATTAACCGAAATAATATAATCCAGTCCGGGAAAGTGTTCCTCCCAGTAAGCGTTGCCTTTCACCATCACCGAATCCTGGTGGTTAGCCGGTTCAAAGCCATAGGTTGAATAAAAGGCTTCCACCACTTCAAATCCCCTGATGATCCTGGCGATGGGTGGAAAACCGCGTAAACCATTGTAATCGACCGTATCCAGCTTGTAATTGTCCTTCGTATTGATAAACAACTGGGCAGTGCGCGAATTTTTCCCGTCCCGCGCATAGGAGATCACTCCTTTGAGGTTGTGTCCGACAACCGGTTCATCGGGGATAGGCCTTTTATCCCAGAAGAAATTGGCGTCGGCATGATCCGATATCCCGAACTGGATGACATATTCGGGCTGTACCCTGAATATGCAGTTATCGCTGTAAAATCCGCTGGTGATGAGCTGGAAAAGCCGGTCCACCCCCTTTGGCGACCATGCCCGGTACGCCTCGATGATGATCTCACCCTTGGTGGTGACCATGACCGCCCGGAATGTGTCCGGAGCGATGAGCTTTAGTATAGAGGTGTCAGGAACGTGCTGGCTCAACAGGAACAAGGGCATGAGACAGGTAAGGATAATCGCGGGGAGGATCGATTTCATAGCTTATTGTTTAGGCGAATATACAATATTATGGAACGATAATATTTACGCTTTGATGCAATAATTCGTGAAAATTCGACCTATTCGTGTTTATTCGTGTTCTATTAATGGAAAAAACCATTATATTTATAGTTTTAAATATATTATGCCATTTCTGATATGAACACTAAAGCTTCGTATTTCGCAACTTACTTGAATATCAATATAATCCTGTTGATCATCATTTTCTCTTTATCTGGCTATTCACAAGTTAACAGGTCTTTCGTTCCGACAACAATAAATGATTTCTTCCTTCCCGGTTCCCAGCCCAATCAATCCGGCACGATCGACAATCCTGATTTTTGTGATAATTGCCACGGCGGATACAACCTGGCAGTTGAACCAGCCTACAACTGGCGTGGCAGCATGATGGCTCAGGCTCAACGGGATCCGCTTTACCTGGCCTGCCTCGCAATTTCCAACCAGGACGCTCCCGAAGCGGGTGACCTGTGCATCCGGTGTCACTCTCCAAAAGGATGGCTCGAAGGCCGGTCGGTGCCCACCTACGGCAGCTTGCTTACGGCCGCTGACAGGGAGAGCGTTCAATGTCATTTCTGTCATAAAATGGTCGCGCCAACACCACTGGGCGTAAACCCCTACCCTTCTGATCCCCAATATGTTCAGGATCCTCCCGGGGGCCTCGGGCCTACCTACACTATTGACCAGACCTACCTGGCAATCATCCAGTCGACAATTCCTCCAAATAATTCGAATGGCATGTATGTGGTGGATAACATCGATAACCGGCGGGGCCCGTATTACAATCCGCCTGCCAACCATACTGCACCATACTCGCCGTTCCACCCGGATGCCAAATTGTGTGGAACATGCCACGACGTGAGCAATCCTGTATATCAGACCATCAGGGATGCTGACGGGAATATCATTGGCTATGAACCGAACAGTTTTGATGCTCCTGCCCTTGATTTCAACACGTACGAAATGTTTCCCATCGAAAGGACATACAGCGAATGGAAAGTCAGCGCATACAATGCACCAGGAGGGATAACAGGAACATATTTCGGAGGGAATAAACCGTTTGTTTCAACCTGCCAGGACTGCCATATGAAAGATGTAACAGGAAAAGGGTGCAATAAAAATGGAGCCCCGGTCCGGACCGACCTGCCCCTTCACGACCTGACAGGAGGGAACACTTTCATCCCATTGCTTATTGATAGTGTTTATCCCAACGAAAGCAATGACGCAGCCCTGCAGGCAGGTATCCTCAGAGCGCTTGATATGCTTCAGCATGCCGCTACACTGGAGCTTACCGTTCAAACTGAGCAGCAAAGAGCTGTGGTCAAGGTCATCAACGAAACCGGACATAAACTGCCTTCGGGTTATCCGGAAGGCAGGAGGATCTGGCTACACCTCACAGCCTCCAGCTCCCTGACTGACGAATCTTTTGAATCCGGTCACTATGATTACGCCACCGGGTACCTTGATAAAAACGGCGCGAAAGTTTATGAGGTAAAACCGGGCCTCAGTCCGGGACTTGCAGCGTTAATTGGCCTTCCTCCCGGTGAATCCTTTCATTTTGTTCTGAACGATACTATTTATTCCGACAACAGGATACCTCCGCGGGGATTTACCAATGCCAACTTTGACTCAATACAGTCGCCACCGGTCGGGTATGTGTACGTCGATGGCCAGTATTGGGATACTACAGCATATCTCTTCTCCTTTGAACCCGACGAGATAAGCGTCAACCTTTACTACCAGGCTACATCCAAAGAATATATCGAATTCCTGAGAGACGAGAACGTTACCAATGACGCCGGGGACCGCATGTACAACCTTTGGAACAACAATGGTAAATGCCCCCCGGAACTGATGAATAGCATTTCATGGTCGGGTGTGACCCGGTGGACCGGAGCGGTGAGCAGCTTCTGGAATGATCCTGGCAACTGGGATAATGATCTTCCCAATGCCCAGATCAATGCCGTTATCATGCCCGGAACCGTAAACCAGCCAGTTGTGAATGCTTCCGGTAATTGTAACCACCTGGTCGTGGAAGACAATGCAACCCTGACCATAGCCGCTAACAGCACCCTTATAGTACATGGACAGGTGGTGCTGAAAGGCACTCAACAATCTGCCGGCAGCATTGGCAATATGAAAAACCTTGATCGCATCAATCATTAATTCAACACCTGACCACCTGACCACCCGACCACCTTACCACCAAAAAATTCCCTACCTTTACCCAAAATATAACAGCTATGTTCAAAGTCAACGAATACTTCGACGGAAACGTCAAATCGATCGCTCTCAGCACCCCCGAATGCCCTGCCACCATAGGCGTAATGGCTCCGGGTGAATATGAATTCGGAACTTCTACAGTGGAATATGTCACCGTCGTTTCAGGGGTGATGACAGTCAAACTGCCCGGTGAGAATTCCTTCAGGGATTACAAACCCTTCGATACGTTTATTGTGCCCAAGGACGCTAAGTTCCAGCTAAAAATTGCAGCCGACGCAGCGTATCTCTGTTTATACAAATAACCTTGCCAACCCTTTCCAAATCAACCTTCGTCCGCGGCACACAATGCCTGAAATCGCTGTACCTCAACTGGCACCATCCTGATCTGAAAGACCCCGTCTCACCCATGCAGCAGGCCATCTTCAGCCAGGGGCATGAGGTGGGGAAACTGGCCCAGCAGCTCTTCCCGGGAGGGATCGATGCCGGTATCCATGTGCCGGAACGTTACCAGCTTAGCATCAAGATGACCACGGAACTGATCCAAAATGGCGCCCCGGTTATTTACGAAGCCGGCTTTTCAGTGGATGACCTGCATTGCTTCATCGATATCCTGGTCCGGGATGGAAACCAATGGAAAGCTTACGAGGTGAAAAGCTCCACCCAGGTGAAACCCGTCAACCTGCTGGATGCCGCGTTCCAGTACCGGGTAATGACTTTGAGCGGACTGGAGATCAGCGATATTTCCCTTGTTGTGCTGAACACGGCCTATGAACGTAAAGGGGAGATCGACATCCATCAATTGTTCCGGATCGAGTCGGTTTATCCGAAAGTGCTGAAACTCCAGGACCGGGTGAAGCAAAACATCGAAGACTTTTTCTTCACGCTCCAGGCCCCGCTTGAGCCCGCCATCGATATCGGGCCCCATTGCTCCGACCCGTATGACTGTGATTTTCACGGCCATTGCTGGAGGCATATCCCGGGATATTCGATTTTTAATATTTCCCGGCTTAGCGCGGATAAGAAATGGGATCTTTACCGGCAGGGAATCCTCCGGTTCGAAGATATTCCTTTGGATTTCAAGCTGAATGACAGCCAGTGGCAGCAGGTGATCTCCGAATTAAAAGGAGAAGCCCATATTAACAAAGCAGCGATCAGCAGGTTTATCGATAGCCTGGAATATCCATTGTATTTCCTGGATTTCGAATCTTTCCAGCCTCCCGTGCCGCTTTTCGATCACAGCCGTCCTTATCAGCAGATCGTTTTTCAGTATTCCTTGCATAGTCAGGATACCAATGACGCTGTGCTGAAGCACAGGTCATTCCTTGCAGAATGCGATGGAAACGACCCAAGGATTCCCTTCATTCGCCGGTTGATAGACGATATCGGCGGAATCGGCGACATCATTGTATTTAACAAGGCTTTTGAAGCCGGAAGACTTAACGAAATCGCTGCTAATTTTCCGAATTTCCAATATCAAATATCCAATATCGTTTCCCGCGTAAAAGACCTGATGCTGATCTTCCAGAACAGGCACTATTATGTTCCTGAAATGAAAGGCTCCTACTCCATCAAACAGGTGCTCCCCGCCCTGGTGCCCGGATTCAGCTATGATAACCTGGCCATTGCCGATGGCGGATCAGCCAGCCATGCCTTTATGTCGCTCCAGGGTGAAACAAATTCCGGAAAAATCCGGGAGACCCGGGAAAACCTGCTGGAATACTGCAAACTGGATACGCTTGCGATGGTGGAGATATTGAATGTTTTAAAAAACCATGCCTGAGTGGCTGGTCATCAAGCTTTCGCTAAAACCCGACTGTCAATTATTATATTTTTCTGTCCTGGAAGATTGCCTGATCGTCCATTCGACCAACGAAGGAGAAATTTTCTGAAATAGCATATTCAATTTCCCCAGGGTTGTCAGGACCATTAAAAATTTCCTGTTCCTTGCAAGCAACAAAATCTTTTTGGCAACCTGCTCCCGTGTCTGGTCAGACTTCCTGCGGATAGCCATCAGTGAGCCGTCAGCGCTGATCACCTGCTTGTCTTGGTCATAATCAGTCAGGCCAACCATGATAATACCGACATGCACCCCGGTCCCGTGAAGTTCAAGCTTAAGCGTCTGTGCCAGGGCGGTCAGTCCCATTTTTGCCACGCAGTAAGGCCCGTTCTCAGGCAATCCCCTGATTCCGGCCAGGCTGGAAACAAAAATGACGCTGCCCTTTGATCTTTTTAAGCTCTCAAGGGCTGCCCGCGTTGAATAGATGGCGGTCATAAGGTTGGAATTCAGAACCTTTTTAAACACATCCGGGGCCGTCTTTTCAATTTTACCACGGAAACCACCACCGGCGTTATTTACCAGTATATCGATGCAGCCAAAATGCTGCAAGGTTTTCCTTACTAATTCCTCACAGTCATGATAGCTGCTCATATCCCCCGGAACCTCCAGTGGATCAAATCCCATCCCTTTAAACTCATTTACAGTTTTATGCAGCTTCTTTGGGTCCCGGCCATTCATGACCACACTGGCGCCGGCTTTTAGAAATTCAAGCGCCGTTGCTTTACCGATGCCTTTGCTTGAACCGGTAATTACGACTACCTTTCTATGGAATGAACTGCTCATTCTGATATTATTTTTTATGAAATGCCTGCTCATGTCTTTTCAATTTTCAAAGAAATTAAATTCCATATCGAGATTTCGGTAAATGCAGAAAAATTCTGCTGAAATAGCCTGCAGGGCATGGATGAAGATAGCGGGAAGAATAGAATGACTTTCTATGGTAAGGTAACAGATCAGGGCCCCGAAGGGTATGGCCGCAATGGCTTCTTTCATCCCTTTCGGGAGATGCAGTGCCGCGTACAGCGCAAGATTGACGGTCACTGCCGGCCACAGGCCGAACGCTTCAAGGCAGCTTGTAAGCAATAGTCCCCTGAACAGGTACTCATAAGCCGTGAGATAAAGGACCCATCCGCCGGCAGCAACCATTAAGGCACTCCAATTCCATTCCATCAGTCGTAGTTCGGGATACGTCGCACGCAATTCCGCATTTTTCGAATTGAAAACATTCAGGGTCACAAAAAACACCGAAGCGCCGGCAATCCAGGGCCATAAGCCGGCCGATTCTCCAAAGATCAAACCCGCTTCGGCGGGAGTAAACTTGAAAAATACTCCTGCAACCACCGCAGGGATCAGGCCGAGCAGCACGAAACCGCTGATCTTGCGCAATAAATAAGTGTTGATGAGTTGTGACCGCGATTTACTGTTGCCTGCCTTTTTTATCTTTTCCAGGATGAAAAAATATATGAACGAAACAACCACCGCTGCAGCGATAGCAAATACGGCCAGGGATTCTGCTGTTTTCATGAATGAATAAATTGAAATTTAAAAACCTGCGTTGACTGTCAGTTCCCTTTGTAAAACCTTATCCATAAACGATAACCTCACCGATTCAGGTGTAAATTTAATGAGAAAGCGGTTAAGCCTGTTCATGATCCCGGGAACGATGACATTCTCACCCCTTTCAGCACCTGCAAGGATCCGGAGCGTGATCTCCCTGGATGAAAGAACACCAAGCCGGGCTATAAAGCTCTGTTTCATTATCCGGCGGGTAACATCCGGGTTGGATGCAAACGGTCCGGGTGTTACGACAATCACTTTCACACCGGTGCCGCGAAGTTCCCTGCTCAAGCCCCGTGAGAACGAGTATATAAAAGCCTTTGAGGCCGGGTAGATGGTTTTGAACGGCAGGGGCCCAAAGGCCGCCACGCTGGCAATATTCATGATCAGCGCCTTTTTATGTTCTTTGAGCGACGGGAGCGCCAGGCGGGTCAGTAAGGTCGTCGCCCTGACATTCAGGTGGATGATCCTTTCCAGGTATTCAATGCTGGATGTCTCAAAGGCAGCGGTACCTCCCACACCGGCGTTGTTGATAAGCTGGTCGATCGAATAGTTCGACAGGATGTCGTCCGCCATTTCAAAGAGCGCTTTTTCATCGGTCAGGTCGCATTCTTTGGAAACGGTCTTGACACCGAAAGCCAGGTTGATCTCCTCGCAGAGCTGGCTGAGGTTCTGTCCCGGCAATGCGACCAGCACGAGGTTCCTGCCCTTGCGGGCAAAGGCGATGGCCAGTTCTTTTCCAAGGCCCATGCTGGCCCCGGTTATCAGGGTATAGGATTCGGTTGTTTTCATGATAATTGAGTTTTAAGATTCCTGGTATAAATAGATTTAACAAGGTAAAAAGCACCCAGTGTCATAGGTATGCTGAGGATAAGGCCTCCTGTAAGCAAGGAAATAAAGACGTCGGCATTCCCGAAGAAAATGTCCCTGAAAGCGGTAAAGTTCATCTTCTGAGGCATTTCAAAATTGCTGTCAAAACCGCATATTGATTTTCCCACAAAATAGGCCAGGGCATAAAATAAAGGCCCGGTGATATAGTTGACCTGGAAGATCCCTACCATGCAGGCCATCTTGTTCCATTTGGCCAGCATGACGATGGGAAGGGCCACTGCCCACTTGAAGCCGATCAGCGGAGTTGTGCTCATAAACACCCCGAAGGCAAAACCATAACAAACCTTCATCGGCTCTGCCTTGATGCTTCTCAGCTTATTGAACACCGAACGGACCGGGTTGAATTTCATTGTTTTCATGGCTGTTGATTTTATAAAACAAAGTTATATCCACCCAAAGCCTTAGAGAAACGGCTTCTTGCCGAGGCAGTGCCTCCGAATCGCAAATCTTGCTTAAGTAAATTCCCCCGGACAGGGTTGGGTGTGATTATCTGATTATAGTAGACAACAGAAAATGAAAAAGGTCTATTTTTTGCTAAAAGAAAATATAAGAAATGGTAAAAAATGCAAAACTGAAGTTAGCAAGATTGGAAAAGAACTTTAGTCAAAGAGCGATTACCTTTGCCTGAAACAATATACCGGAACCTGGAACCTGGAACCTGGAACTAATCATCTATGGCAAAAACAACCACAAAAACCGTCTACTCCGAACGCATCAATAAGGTACTGGTTTACATCGATCAGAACCTTGGAGAAAAGATGGATCTTGTGATGCTTGCGGAGATGGCCCATTTTTCGTCCTTTCATTTCCACAAGATCATGCAGGCCTACCTGCGGGAGTCACTGGGTTCATATATTATAAGGGTAAGACTGGACACCGCGGCTTCTTTGCTGATCTATTCCAAGGAAACGGTATCGGAGATTGCCTACCGGATCGGTTACGATACCCCGGCTGCCTTCACCAAAGCTTTTCAGAAACGTTTCGGTACGTCGCCCAGCGACTACCGTCAGAATAAGGGATCCCTGAAAATGGAGAATTTTCAATTGTCAAATTTAAATTATCAAGTTATGAACTTAAAACCAAAAATTAAAGAGATCAAGCCCATCCCGGTGGTCTATGTCCATGTAATCGGCGATTATAATAATGTTGGACCGGCATGGGAGAAAGTGATGCATTTCATTAAAGAAAAAAAACTGTTTTCCTTCGGAATGGATTTCATCGGCGTTTCCTATGACGATCCGAATGTCACGGAAACGGAAAAACTGCGTTATGATGCCTGTGTTACGGTTAAAAAAGAGGTGAAACCCGAAGGAGAAGTCGGATACAAGGTTCTTGAAGGAGGCCTGTATGCCATCTTCCGTCATACCGGTCCATACGCCAACTTTTCACAAACGTACGACCAGATCTACCTCAACTGGCTGCCAGAAAGCGGGTATGAACTGCGTGACGCACCACCGCTGGAGTTCTACCTCAACGATCCCGACCGGACGAAGCCGGATAACCTGAAAACTGACATCTACGTGCCGGTTACCCTTGAGCATTGAGCTAAGAGCTTAGAGCTTAGAGCTTAGAGCTAAGGGCTTGAGGCTTGAGGCTTGCGGCTTGCAGCTTGCGGCTTGCGGCTTGCATCCCAACTTTTCGTAACTTTGTGCCTGCTTTGTGAAGCTTTGTGTAACAGCTTGAAGGCTATTACGCAAAGTTGCGCAGAGAAGACGCAAAGTTGCGCAAAGATTTTTCTAGATATTAATTACCAATCCCTGAATTCATTCGATTTCAATGTATTTCATAATGCAAAGGATTACAATCATCATTTTCTTATTTATCCTGGCCATTAACGCCCCGGCACAGAACCTCCTCCCCGAAAAATGGAAATTCATAACCGGCGACGATCCGCAATGGGCAGCCCCGGATTTCGATGATTCCGGCTGGAAAGAAATCTTCCCCGGAACCAACTGGGAACAGCAGGGATATGGCGATTACGATGGCTTTGCATGGTACAGGGTCACGTTCAATGTCCCTTCGGAACTGAAAGACGTAGCAAAAAAATATGGCGGTTTCAACCTCTTTCTCGGGAAGATCGATGATGTCGATTTCACTTATTTCAACGGCAAACTGATCGCAAGCAGCGGGAAACTGCCCCCGGAATATGAAACAGAGTGGAATACCGACCGGGCCTATCGTGTTCCGGCCGGTTTGATCCTGTGGGACCAGCCGAACACCATTGCCGTCAGGGTCTTCGACCTGCTCGGCGGAGGAGGCATTTACAGCGCCCCGATCCAGTTCTCGGTGCGCGGCGTGTCGGACTTCCTCACCATCGAGCCTGTTTTCACGGAACCCGACCGCGTCCTTACCGGCACACCGGAAATTAACCTGCCGGTCAACCTGGTGAACCGCAAAAAACTCAGCCTTCCCGGAATTTTATCCTGGACGGTCGTTTCAGATTTTGGCGAAGAAGTGCTGAACGGCGAAAATGGAATGATACTGGCGGGTAAGTCAAAAACACCGGTAAATATTGCAGTACCGGGTATCAAACCGGGATTCTACAAAGTGATCATGACCTTTAAAAGCAAGCTGGCTTTTAAAGAAAGTACGTTTTGGTTCGGTTTCGAGCCTGAAAAGATCATTTCCCCTCCCGATCCGCAGCCTGATTTTGAAATATTCTGGATGAATGCGAAGCAGGAACTGGCAGTGGTTGATCCGCGGTATAAACTGACCCGGATCGATTCGCTCTGCTCCCCGAAACGAAACGTTTACCTGGTGGAAATGCACTCCCTGGGCGATGTCCGCATCCGCGGATGGTTTTCGGTGCCCGCAGCCCCGGGGAAGTATCCCGCCATCATGCAGGTGCCCGGGTATTCCAGCCAGATGCTCCCGGAATATGTGGATTACGGCGACGACATAGTCGGCTTCGGGCTGAACATCCGCGGGCACGGCAACAGCCAGGACGATGTGAACCCCGGCTTCCCCGGATTCCTGTTTTCAGGGATCGAAAATAAGGAAACCTATATTTACCGTGGTGCTTACATGGACTGTGTCCGCGGCATCGATTTCCTGTTTTCCCGGCCGGAAGTCGACACCCTGCGGGTGGCCGTCGAAGGCGGCAGCCAGGGCGGTGCGCTTACGTTTGCCACCGCCGCGCTCGACAACCGGAGGATCATGGCCTGTGTCCCGCAAATTCCCTTTCTTTCCGACTTCCCCGATTATTTCCGCATCGCTGCCTGGCCCGCCAACGAGTTCCTGGAATTCATCGAAACGGAAAAGAAGATGCCCCGCGAAAAGGTCTATGAAGTGCTCAGCTACTTCGACATCAAGAACCTCGCCGGACGGATCAACGCCCCGCTGCTCATGGGCGTCGGCCTGATCGACGACGTCTGCCCGCCGCACATCAACTTCGCTGCCTACAACCAGGTGAAATCCGAAAAGCGCTACATCGTCTACCCTTTCGCCGGTCACGGCCTCCCGGAAGATTTCTACATCAAAAGGATGGCGTTTTTCAGGGAGAAGTTCGGGCTTGCCCAATAATCCCGAAGGGATTGAACTTGAATATCCCCGGACGGAGTCCGAGGGCTATGGAAGACTCCAGGTAACTATAAGTCTCGTAGGGACGATACCTGAGTAATCGGGATAACTTAAATAATTATCTTAATTTTGCCCCGTAACGATCTCAACGTGATGAAACGAAACTGATTTCTGATGCGGCAGCTAATATTTCTGGCAATATTTTTCCTTCTTGTTAATACTTCCTTCGCACAGGGAGCATTGATCTTGCCGGATTCTTCAATATTTCAGGTCCCCGACAGCTCAGTCCTGAACACAGATCCGACCGCGATCGTACCGAACAGTCCCGCTTCCGTCTACGACATTTACTGGGTCACCAATTCAATTAAAAGTGGCTGGAAAAGCACCGATACCGCGCTGGTCGGTGCCGGGCTGGAACTTTGCGACACGGCCCACCCGTTCATCATGCCGGTGAACGGTAAGTTCTGGCGCGGCTGCACTTCCTACCATTCAGGGTGGGATATCGGGAGCGACTACGGCACGCCGATAAAAGCGGCCATGGTGGGGAAAGTTCGCTATGCCGGATACTGCAGCGGTTACGGCAAGCTCGTCATCACACGCCATTATACCGGGATGGAAATGTACTATTCCCATCTTTCCAAAATACTCGTTACACCCGGCCAGTTCGTTGATGCCGGCGATACGGTCGGGCTGGTCGGCGCTACCGGCCGGGCCCGAGGGAACCACCTCCACATGGAGTTCCGCCTCTGCGACCGCGCCCTCGATATCGCCGACTACTACGTTCAGAACGACACGGTGGTCAACCTGTATAAGATCTTCGATTCCAATAAAAAGCAAAGCAACCCTCAAACAGCGGAATATCATATGATCGTTCGCGGCGACAACCTTTGGGACATCTCCAGGAAGTACGGGACCACCGTCAATAATCTATGCGCGCTGAACCACATCAGCAAAAACACCACCCTCAGAATAGGGCAGAAACTTAAAGTAAGATGAAATATCCTTCTTCGATACAATCCAAACTGCCCGGCACGGGCACTTCCATTTTTGCCGTCATGTCGGCCCTGGCCGTTAAACACAATGCCATCAACCTTTCCCAGGGCTTCCCCGATTTCGCGGTTTCACCGGAACTGATCGACAAGATCCATCATTTTATGCAGAAAGGTTACAACCAGTACGCTCCCATGCAGGGCGTGCCGGAATTCCGCAGGAACATCGTGAAAAAGATACGCGAAATGTACGGGGCGGAGTACGACGCCGACCGCGAGATCACCATCACGGCCGGGGCCACGCAGGCCATATTCACTGTCATCGCCGCCATGGTTAAAGAGGGCGATGAGGTCATCATCTTCGAGCCGGCTTACGACTCCTATGCCCCGGCAGTGAAACTGCAGGGCGGGATGGTGAAGCACGTGGAGATGCAATGGCCCGACTATTCCATCGACTGGGACATGGTTACCCGGCTGGTCACTGCCCGCACCCGGATGATCATCATCAATTCACCCCACAATCCCACCGGGAGCGTGCTCAGGGAGGAAGACCTGAAACGCCTGGAAGCACTGGCCTGTTCCCGTGAAATCCTGGTGCTGAGCGACGAGGTTTATGAGCACCTGATCTTCGACGGGCTGCGCCATGAAAGCGTCTGCCGCTACCCGGAGTTGCGTCAGCGGAGCTTTATGATCGGTTCTTTTGGAAAAACCTTCCACGCCACAGGATGGAAGATCGGTTATGTCATGGCCCCCGAGAACCTGATGGAAGAATTCCGTAAAGTGCACCAATTCAACGTCTTCACGGTCAACACACCCATCCAGTACGCCATGGCGGAGTTCCTGGAAGATGAGAAAAACTATAACGGGCTGGGCACATTCTTCCAGGAGAAAAGGGATTTCCTGGTGAACGCGCTGCAAAATTCGCGCTTTAAGATCATCCCGTGTTACGGCACCTATTTCCAGCTCGTGAGTTATGAAAACATCTCCGACGAGCCGGAGCTTGAATTTGCAACCAGGCTGACCACGGAAAATGGCGTGGCCACGATCCCCATATCCTCTTTTTACCTCAGCGGGAAGAACAACCACACCCTGCGCCTGTGTTTTGCCAAAAAAGAAGAAACGTTAACCCGGGCCGCTGAAATCTTATGCAGGATCTGAAAATAACACTGGTACAGACCAGCCTTCACTGGGGAGACATGGAGGCCAACCTCCGGCATTTCGACCGCTTACTTTCGGGCATTAATGCAACCGATCTGATCATCCTGCCCGAAATGTTCAATACCGGTTTCATCACCGAGCCCGCGCCGGTGGCCGAAACGATGGACGGGCGCACAGTTAGCTGGCTGCGTGAGAAAGCGGCTGCACTGGGAACAGCCATCACCGGCTCGCTGATCATACATGAAGAAAGAAATTACTATAACCGGCTGATTTTCATGCTTCCGGACGGCAGTTTCCAGCATTACGACAAGCACCACCTCTTCAGTATGGCCGGGGAGCATCACCGCTTCACGCAGGGCATGATACGAACCATCATACAATACAAAGGCTGGAAAATCCGGCCATTGATTTGTTACGACCTGCGCTTTCCCGTCTGGTGCAAAAATACATGGCTGGAAGGTGAATACGGCTACGACCTGCTGCTCTGTGTCGCCAACTGGCCCGAGGTGCGCAGCCATGCCTGGAAACTGTTTCTGCAGGCCCGCGCCATTGAAAACATCGCTTACGTCGCCGCCGTGAACCGTGTCGGCCACGACGGCCGCGGCCAGGCCCACTCCGGCGACAGCGCCGTCATCGATCCGAAAGGCCGGCCCATCAGCCATTTCGAGCCGCACCAGGAAGCAATCCATACCGTTACCCTGTCCAAAAAAGAACTCACGGATTTCAGGGCGGCCTTCAATGTCGGGGCGGATTGGGATGGGTTGAGGGTGGATTTATAATGGGGGTGAACTTCATGGTACGATTCCTCCACGATCCTAATCTCCTCCTCCGTCAACCCGTACAACGCGCAAATCATAATTCGAAGAATTATTTGATTCTGAGCTCTTCAGGATTTTGCCGGCTATTCCAGATTGTTAGAATTTCAATGGTTCCAGCCTTGATTTCATAGAAAATATTGTAATCCCCTTTGATCAAACACCTGATATCTTGTAAATCAGTAACTTTCCCGATATACGGATGTCTGGTAAGTACCTTGACTGATTCGTTAAGAACCGAATTTATTTTTGAACTGTATGTTTTTGTACCATTTCGTTGAAAATAAAAATCCAGAATGGTCAACAAATCATTTTTAGCTCTTTTAGACCAGATTATTCTTCTTGCAGCCACTGATCTACCTCCTTTTCAACCTCTTCCTCAGTAAAGTATTCACCTCTTGCAATATGTTCCTGTCCTTCCTTAATACTTTTTCTCTGTTCCGGTGTAGTATGATAGATCTTTTGATCCGGATTTGATTCAATGAAAGCCTTGATGGCTTGCAGAAAGCTTTTATCTTCAATAGCCGTGATCCGGGAGATCAATAAATTCTTTAATGCTGCTGTTGACATGATAAAATCATTTTATACAAAAATACAAAAATTAAGAAGACTTTCAAACTCCTCTGTGGGTGCTACGTTTCCTCCACAATCCGGATCTCCTCCTCCATCAACCAGTACAACAAGTAAACCATCCGGTCGATCTCTCTGACCTTTGAATTGATGCTCATTTCTCCCGGAATTCACACCCAGGGCTATTATCTATCCGCCCCTTGCGGGACTTTAGCTTGAGGCTTGTAGCTTGCAGCTTGCAGCATCAAAAAACCCTTGTCCAACATGCTGTCAAACAAGGGTTTTAGTCTCTATTTCGAGGTCTCGAGCGGATTCGAACCGCTGTACGCGGTTTTGCAGACCGCTGCCTAGCCACTCGGCCACGAGACCAAACTCGGTGAGTTGAGTACAAAAATAGTGCATTTCCCTGAAATTCCAAATTCCAAATTCCAAATTCCAAACAAATTCCAAAATCCAAACTCAAAATTCAAAATTCAAAACCTTAAATCTCCCCCTCTCCAAAATGGAGAGGGGGCCGGGGGGTGAGGTGAGAACGCCCGGGGGGTGAGGTGAGAACGCCAGGGGGGGTGAGGTGAGAACGCCCGGGGGGTGAGGTTGTGCAATCAGTGCGCCTCGTTCCCCTTCTGGCAGCACTTCGGCAGCTTGTCATGGGCTTCCTGGTCGGCAGGCACATCGTCGGCATCATAACCAAGCTTCGAAATCGCCGTGCGCAGGTTATCCGCGGTGTTCTTCCTGGGATCAAAACCGATCGTCACGATCTTGGTCTCATTGTCCAGCTCCACCTTCTTTACTCCCTTCTCGTATGCGATATTCCCCTCGATGCGCTCTTCGCACATCCCGCATACTGCCGAGGTTTTTATCTGCACCTCTTCGTAATTCTTCTTCGCTTTAATTTCCTGTGCAGTGACCGGGTTGATCATCATAACGGCCACCACCACCAAACCAAAAAACAAAATCATATTTTTCATAATTCCCTAATTTAAAATTCAAAATTTATAATTTAAAATTTCACAACCTGTCGTGTTTCAGCAAATACCTCACCCCCGCATAAACCTTCGCCCCGCTGATCGGTCCCCAGATGTTCGACGCGTCGAAATAAGGGCCGAACGGATCGCCGGGATCGATGATCGGGTTGTGCTGCTTGTAGTTCGTCAGGTTCTCCCCGCCGAGATAGATCTCCCAGCGCTTCTGGAACCTGGTCACCTGGGCGTTCAGGATGGTGTACGCCGGCGAGTAACCTTCCATGTGGTACTCCTCCGGAAGGCCCATTGTGGAAGGGATCCGCGCCGAGCCGTTGACCTGCGTGGTGAAATCAAACTGCCACTTCCGAAGGTTCGTCGCGTACGACGCCGTGAACAGCCCCTTGTATTTGTTCACCAGCGGCTCCCGCATCAGCTCCTCACCGATGGTCATCATCACATCGTTATAACGGAACGCAACCGTCACATCCATCCTTTTGATCAGCTCGTACGACATTTCCACCTGGTAGGTATTCGCGTACGACTTCCCGTCAAGGTTGTACACCATGATGTGATCGATGCTGTGCTCCTTGTCGATGATCACCTGGTTGGTGAAATCGGTCCGGTAAAATTCGGCATTGACCGTCATCTCCTTGCCCAGGATGTCGATGTACTGCGTCAGGTGGGCCCCGTAATTCCAGGCCTGCTCCATTTTCAGCTTTTCTTTGATGATGAACTGCCGGGAAGTAGTCAGCAGCGAAAGGTTCTCCGCGATCACGCTGGCAGTCCGCGATCCACGGCCCGCTGATGCACGCAGAACAGTATGTTCGGTAATGGCATAGCGCAGATGAAGCCGGGGCGTAACGAAAAACCCGTGCAGGTTGTCGTAATCCCCGCGGATGCCGGCCAGCAGGGTGAACTTTTCCGGCAGGTTCCAGGTGTATTCGGCAAAAACGCCCGGCACATGCTCGGTGCGGGCAAATGCAGAATCGTTCAGGTTTTCATCATAATGGTCAAAAACATAGCTCACACCGGTGGTAATTGTATGGGCCGTATTGTTAATGTATGTCTGCAGCATCAGGTTGGTATAATAATGATGCTGCGTTCCATCATAGGTATTCAGCCCGAAAAAGCTGTTCATATCGTGGTAGATATAGGAATTGATCCAGCCGATGCTGCTCTCCGGCCGGTTCAGGAAGAAACCGGTCTTGCTGAAGGCCTCCAGGCGGTCGGTTTTAATCTCGGTACCATAAAGATCCTTGCTGCCCGGTTCATTGGAATAATAATCCAACTGCCCTCCCTTCCGGTCTTCATTCAGGTATTTCACCCCCCACATCCCTTCCATCTTATCCGACCGGTAACTCCAGCGGTTGAACAGGTTGACCTGCGTAAACACCGGGTCATCAAGAAAGCCGTCGTTATTATGATCAAGGAGCGTCGATTGGTTCGAAATATGCCCGAACACCGCCGTGTTCCATTTCGGGCTTACCCGAATGGAGCTGTTGATGTTCCCTTCAAGGCGTCCTGCCTGGTTCGCGTAAAGATTGACGAACAGCTTCTCCTTGTTTTCCGGTTTCTTGTATTCTATGTTGATCTGCCCGGTGATCGACTCATAGCCGTTTTTTACCGATGATGTCCCCTTGGAGACCTGGATAGATTCCATCCATGAGCCAGGGACGTAAGTCAGGCCGTAACTGGAGGCCAGTCCCTGGAAATTGGGGATGTTCTCCGTCTGCATCTGGCTGTATTTGCCCGAAAGCCCCAGCAGCTTGATCTGCTTGGCCCCGGTGATGGCGTCGCTGTAGTTCACATCCACCGAAGCGTTCGTCTCGAAGCTCTCCGACAGGTTGCAGCAGGCCGCTTTCTTCAGCTCGCCGAGGGTGATCTGCTGCGTCGGGATCAGTTCCGTGCGCGAAACATGCGCTCCCGGCGCCCGTTCGAGGATCTCCACCTCTTCCAGTGTCTCGTTCTCATCGAGGACCACCTCGATGATCCCCTGGCTGTGCTCAAGGCACACAGTGTCATTCCTGTAGCCGATGAAGCTGACCACCAGGTCGGCATGTCCGTGCCCCGGGCGTTTCAGCTCGAAATAGCCTTTTGTGTCAGTGGCCGTGCCGTCGGATGTCCCCAGCCAGAAAACATTCGCCCCTGGCAGGGGAAGCTTCTCCTTGTTCCCGTCCAGTTCAAAGACATAGCCTTCGACCTTCTGGGAAAAGGCAGGTAGTATGGTAATGGTTAATAATATCGTGAAATAGAATATCTTGAGTTTCATTGTTTTATTATTGTTTAATTTGGTGAAATAATACCTCAGCGGAACTCAGTGCTAATCTCCGTGGATCTCAGTGTGACTTAGAAACAATAAGCAACACAGAGATCCACTGAGGTATCACGGAGATTCACAGAAAGAGATCAAATTAAACCAGGTGGGGGTCCAGTTTGAGCTGGTGCAATGAAACCACGATCTGCCGTCCTGTATCCGGCGGTGGCAGATCAGAAGCGTAAATATTAAAAGAGTGTAATGAATTAATTTCTTCTTCTATATCAATAAAAATCATTGATGTTTCAGCAAGAAATGGTTTTACGATGATCTTTTCAACCCCGGGCTGGAAAGAATCGCTGATCTTCAGGAACTGTACCGTATTCTGGCAGCAGTCCCCATCATCACAGGAATGTCCGGGTTCATTATTATTTTTCACCTGGCAGCATGAAGACGTGGTTACAGCACTGCAGCAGGCAGCTTTGCTGTGATTATGGTCACAATCTGCTTCAACAAATAGCGAAGCAGAAATTTCCCCGGCACAATGACAAATGTGATGGAAAACAGAAACCCCGCCCGTTGCCAGGATCATCAGCGAAATGATAAATATTACTCCTATGTTTTTGATTATACGCATAATATAATTCAAATACAAAAATATATATAATCTAACATGTAAACGTTAAAAAAGTTTAAAAAGCAAGGAGGCAGGAATCATTTCACAGAACCAATAAATGACCATCAATGACCATCAATGACCATCAATGACCATCAATGACGACTATTTTCCTATCTTTGCAAACTTATTTTTATCTTCAAAGAAATGTCCGATCAACGTAAAATATACCTCTATCTACCCATAATTCTCTCTTTAGTCCTGATCCTCGGCATATGGCTCGGGAGCAGGCTTTCTGTCAGAAATAGCGACACTCCGAACAAGGTAACATTCATCAGGCCGTCATCCCAGGATAAACTGAATGAGCTGATCAATTATATCGAGCAGGATTACGTGGATTCTGTGAGCCGTAATGACCTGACCGAACACGCCATTGAGGGCATCCTGGATAACCTGGACCCGCATTCGACTTACATTCCCGCCGAAGATTTCATGGAAGTGGAAGACCAGCTTCACAGCAATTTCGAAGGCATCGGCATCCAGTTCCGTGTCGAGAAGGACACCATCATGGTGATCCAGGTCATCTCCGGGGGACCGTCGGAAAAAGCGGGCCTGCTGGCGGGCGACCGGATCGTCAAGATCAACGACTCCATCGTGGCCGGTACCGGCATCAGCAGCAACGGGGCCGTTAAACTGCTCAAAGGCAAGAGGGGTACGGAAGTGACAGTGAGTGTGCTCCGCCGCGGACTGGCCAGCCTGATCGACTTCAAGATCGTCCGTGATGTCATCCCTACCTACAGCATCGACATCTCCTACATGGTGAACGATTCCATCGGATACATCAAGCTTAGCCGCTTTGCCGCAAATACTTACGAGGAAATGGTCAGCGCGATGAATCAGCTCATTTCACAGGGCATGTCGCACCTGATCCTCGACCTGCGTGACAATACTGGTGGATACCTGCAGGCCGCCATTAAGATCTCCGACGAATTTCTTGCTGATAAAAAACTGATCGTTTACACTGAAGGCAACAGCCGTCCGAATAACTATGCTTACGCCACTAACAGGGGCATCTTCGAAGACTACGATGTGGTGGTCCTCATCAACGAATCCTCGGCATCGGCCAGTGAGATCCTGGCTGGTGCCATCCAGGACAACGACCGCGGGATCATTGTCGGCAGAAGGTCATTCGGCAAGGGGCTCGTGCAGGAGCAGCTTAATTTCAACGACGGCTCCGCGGTAAGGCTTACGGTCGCCCGTTACCATACCCCTACCGGAAGAAACATCCAGCGGCCGTATGACCATGGTTCCAAAGAGTATTACGAGGAACTGCACCAGCGCTTCATCAGCGGTGAAATGGAGAACCCCGACAGCATCGCCTTTGCCGACACTATCAAGTATTACACCCCTGGCGGAAAAGTGGTTTACGGCGGCGGCGGCATCATGCCCGACGTCTATGTGGCGCTTAAAGCGGAGGAAAAAGACAAGCTCTACAACCTGCTGAACCGGCAGAACCTTGTCTTCCGTTTCGCTTTCGACTATACCGATAAAAATCGTGCTGATCTTCAGCATTTTAAAACCGTGGATGATTTCATCACGAATTTTAAGGTGGATGATGCGCTGTTCCGGCAGTTGCTGGATTATATCAAAGACCAGGGAATTCCTTATACCATGCAGGAACTCAATGACTCCCGGGAAAAGATGAAAATACTGCTGAAAGCTTACATCGGCCGCAATCTCCTGGATGACGCCGCCTTCTATCCCATCTACCACGAGGTCGATAAAATCTTCATAATCGCTTTAGATACCTTGATCACAGAATAGTAAGATTTGCTTCTTTTTGATAGCACGCGGATGACGAGATGCTGTCTCAAAAGTCACAGCAGTCTTTTTTAACATCACCGACGACTAAAGCCGTCGGTTGATATTTTATAACTATTTCGGAATCATTCTGTAGATTCCAACTCCAACGGGTAAATCCGTTGGTTCCAAGATCGTTACAATAAATAAACCGACGGATTTACCCGTCGGAATTTCGAAATAAAAGGAAGCTTCCGACTTTTGAGACACCATTGCGTGATCCATTTGCTATTATTAAATCAAACTTTTATGGACCAAGTTTAATTGATTTTGCATTCAATTCTCACTAACTTTGAACTTTGAACTTTGAACTAAATACCAAGCCATTATGAACCATGAATTACCCCCGCTCCCTTACGCGCTGAACGCCCTGGAGCCATACATCTCAAAACAGACCCTGGAATTCCACCACGGAAAACATCACCAGGCTTATGTGACCAATCTCAACAAGCTGCTTCCCGGATCGGGATTGGAGAACGCCACCCTGGAGGAGATCATCATGAAAGCCTCGGGAGGCCTCTTCAACAACGGAGCTCAGGTCTGGAACCACACCTTCTACTGGCATTGCCTGAGTCCCTTCGGTGGCGGGCTGCCTGACGGTAAGCTCATCGGCCTGATCGATCGGGATTTCGGCACGTTCGACAATTTCAAGGAGCATTTCACCCAGGCAGCCGCCACGTTGTTCGGCTCCGGCTGGGCCTGGCTATCGCTGGATCAATATGGTAAGCTGGTCATAACCCAGGAAAGCAACGCCGGTAACCCGCTCCGCAGTAACCTGAAGCCCCTGCTGACCTGCGACGTCTGGGAACACGCCTATTACCTCGACAAGCAAAACCGCCGGCCGGATTATATTGCTGATTTCTGGAGGATGGTGGACTGGGTGGCTGTGGAGAAGAGGATTTAAGGAAGACGGGGAGACAAGGAGACGGGGAGACAAGGAGACGGGGAGACGGGGAGACGGGGAGACGGGGAGACAAGGAGACGGGGAGACGGGGAGAAGGGGAGATGGGGAGATTATAGGCTAAAAAAGTTATTAACAGACCGGGTATTTTACTAGTGTTTTCCGGATAAACAAGAAATAGTATTAATTAAAATTTCTTGTTTTATGAAAATCAAAAATCATGAGGAATTAGAAGTATTCCAGCAGTCATATCATGCTGCATTGGAAATCTTTGAGTTAACGAAATCTTTTCCCAAAGCAGAACAGTTTTCTTTAACTGATCAAATAAGAAGGTCATCCAGATCGGTTTGCGCTAACCTGTCAGAAGCATACAGGAAAAGGTATTATACAAAATCATTCGTATCGAAAATTCTTGATGCCGAAGGCGAAGCAGCTGAAACGCAAGTTTGGATTAAATTTTCAAAGGATTTCAATTATATTGAAAATCTAAAATACGAAGAGTTAATGACCGACTATAATAATATTTTGGGCAAATTAGTAATGATGAGAAAAAGTCCAGAAAAATGGTCTATCGATCACTAGAATTCTCCCAGTCTCCCAGTCTCCCAGTCTCCCTGTCTCCTTGTCTCCCAGTCTCTTTGTCTCCTTGTCTCCCTACTCCACCGTCACACTCTTAGCTAAATTCCTCGGCTGGTCAACATTGCACCCGCGCATCACAGCGATATGGTAGGATAGCAACTGCAGCGGGATCGTTGCCAGCAGAGGTACCAGCATTTCTTCCGTTTCGGGAATCTCGATCACGTGGTCGGCCATGTCACGCACTTGCTCGTCGTGCTCGGTGACAATAGCGATCACCTTGCCTTTCCGGGCTTTCACCTCCTGGATATTGCTGAGCGCTTTCTCGTAGGTGCCCTTGTTGGTGGCAATGAATACCACTGGCATCTCCTCATCGATCAGGGCAATGGGGCCATGCTTCATTTCCGCGGCCGGGTAGCCTTCAGCATGGATATATGATATTTCTTTCAGCTTTAATGCTCCTTCCAGCGCTACCGGAAAATTGTAACCGCGCCCCAGGTAAAGGAAATTACGGTGGTTCTTGTATAACGCCGCGATATGCTGCACCAGCGGATCCACCTTCAGCGTTTTTTCCACTTTCTCAGGGATCAGGTCCAGCTCATGGAGTATGCGCAGGTACTTCGATTTGGGCAGGGTGCCCTTTTTATGGGCAATGGTCAGCGCCATCAGTACAAGCACCGTGACCTGGGCCGTGAAAGCTTTAGTGGATGCAACACCGATCTCGGGCCCGGCATGAGTGTAAGAACCGGCATGGGTGGCCCTTGGAATGGAAGAGCCTACGACATTGCAAATACCGAGTATGGTGGCGCCGCGTTGCTTGGCCAGCTCAATTGCGGCAAGTGTGTCCGCGGTCTCGCCTGACTGGGAGATCGCTACAACGACATCTTTTTCACAGAGGATCGGATTGCGGTAGCGGAACTCAGAAGCGTATTCCACCTCCACCGGTATCCTGGCCAGCTCCTCGATAAGGTACTCGCCGACCAGCGCCGCATGCCAGGAAGTCCCGCAGGCCACGATAATGATCCTGTCGGCCGTCATGAGCTTCTGCTCATAATCCACAATGCCTCCCAGTGACACGATCCCTTCCTGCAGCCTCAGCCTGCCCCTCATACTGTCGCGGATCGAGCGGGGCTGCTCGAAGATCTCCTTCAGCATGAAATGCTCGTAGCCTCCTTTTTCAAGTGCCGACAGGTTCAGCTCCAGCTTATGGATATAGGGTGTCTTTTCCTTGTTCTTGATGGTCTTGATCTTTAACGGCTCACCACGCTTTAAAATAGCCAGTTCTTCATCGTTGAGATAAACGACATCCCGGGTGTATTCCACAATCGGCGTGGCATCGGAGGCAATGAAGAACTCATCGGTACCGATCCCTACAACCAGCGGGGAGCTCTTCCGCGCCGCGATAAGCATATCGGGATGGTTCTTCGAGATCACCACGATCGCGTAGGCGCCAATGACCTGGTTCAGGGCGATCCGCACCGCTTCAACCAGGTCAACGTTCTCGTGAACCTGGATATCTTCTATCAGGTGTACAAGCGCTTCCGTATCGGTATTGCTGGTGAATTGATATCCGCGGTTGATCAATTCTTTCTTTAGGGTGAGATAATTCTCGATGATCCCGTTATGAATTATAGCCAGGTTCCTCGATTGCGAAAAATGAGGATGGGCATTGATATCATTGGGCTCACCGTGCGTGGCCCAGCGGGTATGCGCGATCCCGACCGTGCCCGTCAAACCGAGGTCTTTGGTATAGACCTGGAGATCAGAAACTTTACCTTTTGTTTTATAAACCTTCAGGTTGTCATTGAGAATGGCCAGCCCTGCGCTGTCATAGCCCCTGTATTCGAGCCGGAACAGTCCTTTCATCAGGATAGGATAAGCTTCTTCAGGACCAATGTAAGCAATGATTCCGCACATTAGTTTATGGTTGTGTAGGTTAGTACTAATTTCATTTTACTTTCTTCCGTGCCCGCAATCGCCGGATCCGAACCGTTCAGCAGTACTCTTTCGGCATTGACGGAGCCCCCGGACACATATATCTCAAATCCGTAATCAGGATCGGTGGAACGCATCAGGTCCTGGACGGTTGAGGTGATCCTGAACCAGTATCCATCAAGAACTTCATCGTAATACCCGCCGAAGTACCCTTCTCCGTTGAGCTGGTCATCTAGAAAAGCATACGATCCGTCAGCATTCTTTTTGACCATGACCAGCAATTTGGCTACATCCAGGAACGGTTCATATTCAAAGCCTTTAAGGAAAAAACGGGCCTCATTCACGGCGATGTTGCCGTCAGCATAATAATTCTTCAGGTTCGGGAAGCGGATAAATGTCTTGACGCCTCCCAGGGCCTGAACGTAACTGATATCCTTTCCGCGCACCTTATCACCTTCAACAACCTGTGCAACGAAATCAGGGCTCCCCATGGAATAATCATGGTCAAAACGCCCGAAGCGACCGCAATTGCTGTTGATAATGTAGCTGTATTTCAGCGAGTCTTCTTCCTCGTTATGATAATAAAGAACCATCTCCGACAACGACGAAAGCAGGTCGAAATACAAGATCGAGCCCCCGCTGCTGACAGGTTGCGCTTCGATATAAAGCCCGTAAAAATAGTTCAGGAAGCTGCTGTTGCTGGTGAGGCTGTCGGAAGGGGTTTCAAGCAGCTTGACGGCCAGCGAAACAGTAAGGTCGGTCAGGTTGATGCGCAGATGCGGGGCCAGCGTGTCGTCCCAGACCACCACCTTGCTCTGAAAATCCGGGATGAAGGTCTTTTCTGCCAGCAGGACGGATTTTGCGGCCAGTGACTGGTTAGAATAATACGCGCTGTCAACCTCGATCTGTTCATCCAGTTCAAAGACCCTGATGGTCATGGCAGCGGCCGAATCGCCGTAAAAACCGTCATAATCCAGTTTAAGCACCAGGGAGTCGGGTAATGGGAGGCTGCCAAAGCTGATAGCCGTCTGCCCGAGCCGGAACTGCGTGTAAAAACTGGCCGTCGTCTGGCCAAACACCGGGTCAACCATACTTCCGAGCATGCTCTTTGATGTTTCATCGGTCTTGATGGAGTCGACAACCTGGCTGTAGGCGATCACTGTCGACGTATCGCTGGTCACGACCTGCAATTTGTCGTTCGGGGGCTGGATCTCCAGTCCCAGGCTGTTAGAATCATCCTTACAGGTTGTAAAAAGTAAGGCCGACACCAGGATAAGCCCCGCGGGCAACCAGTTTGACTTATAAAATCTGCTCACGATACATCTTTTAAATAGAATGCCTGAAAAAATCAGACTTAGCGCGATGCCACCGGATCTTCGATGAGGATCTTATCATAGAAATCCGAGAACATATCCAGGTACTTGTCTTCCTCCTGGTATTCCAGGAAAGGCTTTCCTGATTTTCTGATATGTTCGTGCAGCCCTTTGTTGATCTCCGGGCTTCCTGCGATCATCCCGTCGGAATATTCCATGGCAGCCTTGATGAGGTTAACGTAATTAACCTTCTTATAGTATGCAAGGTCCTGTTTGGTGATGCCGTCGTATTTGACTTTCTTGCCTAAATCGGCCGGGAATTCTTCCTTGAAATCATCATCGTAAACCGAAATAACGACCTTTGTCTCGGTGAAGAGCGGATTATCCCTGTAAGATCGTTTGACATAAAGCGGAATAAAACTGGTGAACCAGCCGTGGCAGTGGATCAGGTCGGGCGCCCATCCCAGTTTCTTGACAGTTTCCAGTACGCCGCGGGCAAAGAAGATGGCCCGTTCGTCGTTATCCTCGAAAAATGCCCCGTTTTTATCATAAAGGCCTGCTTTCCGCTGAAAATAATCTTCATTGTCAATGAAATAGATCTGCATGCGGGCCTGCTGGATGGAAGCCACCTTGATGATGAGCGGGTGGTCGTTGTTGTCGATAATGAGGTTCATCCCCGAAAGGCGAATGACTTCATGGAGCTGGTTCCGGCGCTCATTGATATTCCCGTAACGGGGCATAAACGTCCTGATTTCCCTGCCTTTCTCCTGTATCCCCTGGGGGAGGTAGCGCCCTTTGCGCCCGATGTGTGTTTCTTCAGTATATGGGGTGATTTCCTGCGATACGAAGAGGATTCGCTTTTTTTCCATAACCTGGAAGCTTGAATTTAAAAAGTATGCAAAGGTAGTAAAAATTAAGTAATTAATCAATTTTTACAAATGGGCGACCGTTAGAGAAAATCTTTTTTTATAAAATTATATCAAATCTCGCCTGTTCGGGATTTCGGAAGATTTTTTATTTCCGACCGGGTATTTCTCAGGAAAAAGCGGATTAATAATTATGTAAAGAGTGGACTATTAAATTATTTCAGGGTATAACCTTATGGTATTTTGTTTATTTCAGGGTATATCCTTATATTTGTAAATTATTTTAAGGCTATATCTTTATGAATAGAAAAAATCAAAAATTACTGATCGAACAAATCGACATGAAACTGGATCCTTTTAAAGGTATGGAAACATTGGTTATTCCTCAGAAAGGCTGGATTAATGCAGTAAGATCTGCACTCAAAATGACGCTTCGGCAATATGGAAAAAAATTGAATGTGACTCCGCAAAGCGCTAAGGAATTGGAAGATAGAGAAGCAAGTGGATCAATTACAATTAAATCATTGAAAGAAGCCGGCCTTGCACTTAATTTGAAACTTGTTTATGGATTTATTCCAATGGATGGTAGTATTGAAAAAATGATAGAAAAGAGGGCTGGTGAAATAGCCAGGGAGATCATAGTAAGAACCTCTCAATCTATGAAACTTGAAGATCAGGAAAACAAAGAAGAAAGATTAAGAAAAGCATTGGACGCGAAAATAAAAGACTTGATTGATAATTTACCGAAGTACTTATGGGATTAGAATAGTAAGCATTCATTGTTTTCCAAATGGAAATGGAAGGCATTCCCGCTTAATGGCCGATATTATTATCAATCATATTTTCAATAAACCTGTATTTTCATGGGGAAGTTCAGACCTTGTAAGAGCTGGAGATTCAGGAAAACAATATATCGAAGCGATTCATTCAGCAGATCAGGGAGAATACCTACCTTTGGTTAAATTCGCAAGATCTTAAGCCTTGAATATTAAATCAGAACTTCTTAAGCGCTTTGCCTGAGTCATTTCTGGGAAGGAACCCTTCGGGTTCCAACTTGAATAGCAAACAAATGGTTCTGGATTTTATTCGACCCTGTCAGGGTCGCATGTGAATTGGCCGGATACTTCACCTATTCATGTTTGACCCTTTCAGGGCCTGTTTCGTCTGAAGGACTGTTCGTGCTTTCGCCTGATTCCTGCACCTTTTCTTCATGCTTCGCGAAAAACTTCTTCTGGAAAATCAGCAGCATGAAAACGCCGGTGGTGATCGAAGCATCGGCAATGTTGAAAACCGGGCGGAAGAAGATGAAGCGCTCCCCGCCGCGGAAGGGGACCCATTCGGGTAAAATTGTGTCAATAACCGGGAAATAGAACATGTCCACCACTTTGCCGTGCAGGAACGAAGCATAGCCTCCATCCGCCGGGAACAGCGTGGCCACGGTATGATAGCTGCTTGCGCTGAAGATCAGCCCGTAAAAGGCGCTGTCGAGGATGTTGCCCAGGGCGCCGGCCATGATCAGTGAAAAACTGAGGATCAGCCCGGGATGCGATGACCTCTTGCTGAGTTTAGAAATATAGATTGCAATGATAATGACCGCGATGATTCGGAAAATGCTCAGCGCCAGCTTTCCTGCCGCGCCGCCAAAGGTTATGCCGAAAGCCATGCCCTCGTTTTCAGTGAAATGAAGAATGAACCAATTGCCCAGCACATGGATCTCATCTCCCAGTGTCATGTGGGTCTTGATCCAGAATTTCAATACCTGGTCGGCAACCAGGATGATGAAAACAATCAGAATGGCTTTCTTCAAGGCTTACCTCTGGTTAAGCTTGGCTTCGATACTTAGCGTGGCATGGGGTACACTCTTCAGCCTCTCTTTGGAGATCAGCTTGCCTGTTGCCCTGCAAATGCCGTAAGTCTTGTTTTCAATACGCAGAAGGGCATTCTCCAGGTTATTGATGAACTTCTGCTGACGCGATGCCAGCCGGCTGTTCTCTTCTTTCGACATCACCTGGTACCCTTCTTCCAGAATTTTGAAGGTCGGTGAAGTGTCATCAGTACCATGCTCACCGTCAAGATGGTAGGCTTCCATAAGCAGCCTCAGGTCTTCGTTCGCTTTATCAAGTTTGGAAAGAATGATCTGCTTGAACTCCTCCAGTTCTTCGTCGGAATATCTCGTCTTTTCCTGTAATTCGGCTTTCTGTTTTTTAATCTCTGTCATGGCCCGAATATTAAAATGTTAGAAATAAATTAATTCTCCCTTTCAACTAAAATATTTGTGCTGAACTCTTCAGTCAGCTCAACGCTTACCCTGTTCTTATCATCGATTTTATCGACCAGGATAAGAGACTCGGCTAAAATTTCGGCGCAAATATACGATAAATTGTTATCTATCGCGGAATCAAGGTAATTCAATTTTTCGACCTGCACCCTGATCTTGTCGGTTACTTCATAATCCCGTTCTTTTCTTATGTTCTGGATACGGTTGATCAGCTCACGTGCAAGGCCTTCCTGTTTCAATCCATCGGTAATGTTGATATCCAGCGCAACGGTCAGGTTCCCCGAAGAGGAGATCAGCCAGCCCGGGATATCCTCCGTGGAGATCTCCACATCATGCAGCGTGATCTCAACCGGTTCCCCCTCTACGGTCAGCTTCAGCGACTCTTCCTGCTCCATCTTGCCGATCTGTTCCGGGCTCAGCACAGATATGGCCGCCGCGATCGGTTTCATCAGTTTGCCGAAACGTGGCCCAAGTGTCTTGAAATTCGGCTTGATCTTTTTGACCAGTATGCCTGCAGTTTCGGTAAGATATTCGATCTCCTTCACGTTCACTTCGGAAAGGATCAGGTTCTCCACCGCCTGGAGCTGCGTTTTGTTATGCTCGTTCAGGATGGGGATCATGATCTTGTTCAGCGGCTGCCTGACACGGATGTTCGACCGCTTTCTCAGGGAAAGGATCATCGAGGATATCTTCTGCGCGAGCTCCATCCGCTCTTCGAGGTCCAGGTCGATCTGGCTTTCATCGGCTACAGGGAAGTCGGTCAGATGCACTGAATCCGCTTTGATCCTGCCGCTCACTTCATTGAGATCGGTATAGAGCCTCTCCATGAAGAACGGAGCGATCGGCGAAGCTAACCGGGCAACCACTTCAAGACAATGGTAAAGGGTCTGGTAGGCCGCGATCTTGTCTTCCGAATATTCACCCTTCCAGAAACGGCGCCTTGATAACCGCACGTACCAGTTGCTCAGGTGATCGATCACAAAATCCTGGATCTCGCGCCCGGCCTTGGTCGGCTCAAAATCATCAAAATAACTTTCCACCTTCCGGATCAGCGAGTTCAGTTCCGATAAGATCCAGCGGTCGATCTCAGGCCGCTTTTCAAACGGGATCTCCGCTTCAGCGTAATGGAACTTGTCGATGTTGGCATAAAGAGCGAAGAACGCGTAAGTGTTGTGCAGCGTTCCGAAAAACTTGCGCTGCACTTCGGTGATGCCGTCGAGGTCGAATTTCAGGTTGTCCCAGGGCTGCGAGTTGGTCATCATGTACCAGCGGGTTGCATCGGGACCGTAATTTTCGATCGTAGTGAACGGGTCCACGGCATTGCCAAGCCTTTTCGACATTTTATTGCCGTCTTTGTCGAGCACAAGGCCGTTGGAAACGCAGGTTTTGAAGGAAACCGAATCAAAAAGCATCACGGCGATGGCATGCAGCGTAAAAAACCAGCCGCGGGTCTGATCAACGCCTTCTGCGATGAAATCAGCCGGGAAATAATGCTCCAGGTGCTTGTTCTCGAAAGGGTAATGGAACTGGGCATATGGCATGGCGCCCGAGTCGAACCACACGTCGATCAGGTCGGTCTCGCGCTTCATAGGCTTTCCAGTCGGCGAAACCAGGATGATCTCATCCACGTAAGGACGGTGCAGATCGAACGTGTTGTAGTTTTCAGCGGAAAAATCACCCGGGATAAATTTCTCCAGCGGGTTACTTTTCATAAATCCCGCTTTGACCGAATTTCCAATTTCCAATTTCAATTCTTCCACGGAACCTATACATTTCTGTTCGTTCCGGTCTTCCGTTACCCAGATCGGCAGCGGTGTCCCCCAGTAACGCGAACGGGAAAGGTTCCAGTCCACCAAATTCTCCAGCCAGTTGCCAAAACGCCCGATACCGGTGGAAACAGGTTTCCAGTTGATCGTTTTGTTCAGCTCCATCATCTGCTCCTTGTAAGCCGTGGTTTTTATGAACCACGAATCGAGCGGATAATAGAGGATCGGCTTGTCGGTACGCCAGCAGTGCGGATAGCTGTGCTCGTATTTTTCCGTCTTGAACGCCCGGTTCTCTTTTTTAAGTTTCACCACCAGGTCTACATCGACGCTTTCGTCGATTCCCTTTCTGAAATACGGATCATACTCCGGCTTTACATATCGCCCGGCGAATTCACCCATTGAGTCGATGAACTTACCTGATTTGTCGACCATCGTCAGGGCTCCGATGCCGTTTTCCCTGGCCACCTTGAAGTCATCGGCGCCGAAACTGGGAGCAATATGAACGATCCCTGCGCCGTCTTCAGTGGTCACAAAATCACCGGTGACAACGAGGAACGCATCGCCGGTCTCAGGCTGGGCGTAAGGCAGAAGCTGTTCATAGCGGATGCCGGCCAGCCGGGAGCCTTTGAACGTTTTGCCGGCCACAAAAGGTATGGACTTCTGTCCTTCCTGGTATTCTTCAAGCTTTAATTCTGTATTTTTCTCAGGAAAGAAATTATGGAGAAGGTCTTTGGCCAGGACCACCGTAATCGGCTGATAGGTATAAGGATTGTAAGATTTCACCCTCACGTAGTCAATGTCTTTCCCGACTGCCAGCGCGGTATTCGAAGGAAGGGTCCAGGGCGTTGTCGTCCAGGCCAGGAAAAAGACCTCACCATGGGCATCTTCAAAAAGAAATTCGGACTGATCATTCCTGACCACCTTGAACTGGGCGGTGACCGTAAGGTCCTTCACCTCTTTGTAGGCTCCCGGAAGGTTCAATTCGTGGGAGCTCAGACCCGTCCCTGCTGCCGGCGAGTAGGGCTGTATGGTGTAGCCTTCATAAAGCAGTCCTTTGTTGTAAAGCTGCTTCAACAGCCACCAGACCGTTTCGATGTACTTGTTCTCAAACGTGATATAGGGTTCATCCAGGTCGACCCAGTATCCCATTTTGATGGTCAGGTCGTCCCAGAGGTCCTTGTACTTCATCACCTCTTGCTTGCAGGTGCGGTTATATTCTTCGACGGAAATTTTCTTTCCGATATCTTCCTTGGTAATGCCCAATGTTTGTTCCACACCGATCTCAACCGGCAGGCCATGCGTGTCCCATCCCGCCTTACGCTGCACGAGGAATCCTTTCTGGGTCTTGTAACGGCAGAAAATGTCCTTGATCGCGCGGGCCATCACATGGTGGATGCCCGGTTTGCCATTGGCTGACGGCGGCCCCTCGTAAAAAACGAACTCGCTGTGTCCATCCCTCAGGTGCAGGCTCTTCTCGAACGTTCCGTGCTCTTTCCAGTAGGCGTTGATCTCCTTGCCAATACGGACCAGGTTCAGTTCTTTGTATTCCCTGTATTTTCTTTTCATACAGTATTAAAATTGCAATTTTTTAAAAAGAAGCGCAAAGGTAGGGAAAAAAGTCTTTAGTCTTTAGTCCTAGGTCTTTAGTCGAATATTAGAATTATTACGACCCGGTATTATCAATTGCAAAGCAAAATTATCAATCCCAAATCGACTAAAGACTTAAGACTTAAGACTTAAGACTTAAGACTTAAGACTAAAGACTTAAGACTTAAGACTAAGGACTATAAGCTGAACCTCCATGCGCAGTAAAACCCGGCAGGGTGTTCATCCGGCGGGCAGGAAATGCATTCGGTCTTGATTCGCGGGTCAATGGCCCGGGCAAAGGTGGTGTATTCCACCAGTCCGCCCGATTTGCAGGGGTAGTCTTCCAGTCCCTTGCGCTTCCGGGCATTTTGCACGCGGCATTCGTTCATGCGGAAAACGAAACTGGTCTCTGTTTCCTCGACAATGGACTGCTTGTTGATTGTGGCGTAGAGCCGGAACTGCAGGGCGGTCTTCAGCCCTTCCAGGCCGGGATTTTCGGGGAGTCCCATGAGGTTTCGTATCGACCAGGCCTCGAATGGCGAGAAATGGGCCCAGCAGGTATCGTTGCAGCGCTTGGCGTCGAGCAGGCCGTGTTTGAACTCGACCGCCTGGAACCAGACGCCGTCGTTGGCCAGCCAGTTCACCGCCACGCTCTCGGTCAGCTCGTCGAGCTTCTCGTCAGGCAGGTCCAGCAGCGGCCCGGGAATGTTTTCCTTCATTTCAAAACCGAGGGTTTTGGCAAGTCGGTTCAGTTGAATCCCGGAACTCCTGGCATAGGCTTCTTTCATCACTTCCAAAGCCTTGTCCCTCCCGTATTGATGCTGCACTTCGGCAAACCACATGGCATGGTGGATCATGATACGGTGGAGAAAGTCCATCACTAACCGGGCTTTCTGAAATGTGTCCAGGTCACCCTGGGTCATCGGTTGTTCGTTCATCTATTGAATGTGTTTTTTGATCATCGGCTGGCTGGTAAGGATATTGGCAAGGATATCGTGAGATATTTCGCTGCCGTATTCCTTGAGCTTTTCCAGGATTTTTTCCTTTTTCTCCTCCGGGCTCTCGCCGCCCGACAGTATTTGCTTAATTTCCTTGACCTGCGAGCCCTTCAGCTCATCCTGGAGGGCGCCGGTAATCACCAGGAAAAATTCGTCCGTCTTTTCCTCTCCTTGCACAGGAATACCAAGGGTTTCGAGCTCGTCAACGGAAGCCTGCAGGATTTCCTTTCCGAGCTTTTTACAACTGTCGAGGTAATTGCTGGAGCCGGTCGTATCGCGCAGCGACCAGCTGCTGTAATCGTATTCTATGTTTTCGATCTGCTTCACCTTCAGGGTATTTTCGCCGAAGATGCGGGCAAGGATGATGATGGTGGCTTTTTTCCAGGCGTCCAGGTCAAAATCTTTGGCCTTGAGCTTATCGATCTGCGCTTTCAGAAGCTGAATTTCTTTTTCAGGCATTTTTATTAAATTTAAGGGGATAAAAATACGAATAAATCCGTGTAAATCCGTCTTATCCGTGTTATCCGTGTGCAATTTTCAACCATCGAATTAACGCGGATTAATTAATCTATATTTGTAAAAGAAAAACGACCGAAACTTGATCTCCAGGCAGACCATAGCACGGATACTCGACACCGCTCGCATCGAGGAGGTGATCGGGGAATTTGTGAAACTGAAGAAGAGTGGGCAGAATTATAAAGGTCTCAGCCCTTTCACGGCCGAGCGGAATCCATCGTTCTACGTATCGCCGGCCAAGGGGATCTTCAAGTGTTTCAGCTCCGGAAAAGGCGGCAACGTGGTCAATTTCCTGATGGAGCATGAACATTTCACCTACCCGGAAGCGCTGATCTATCTTGCCAAAAAATATGGCATCGCGGTGGAGGAAGATGAGGTCAAGCCGGAAGACACGCAGGCTGAAACCGAACGCGAGACATTATTCCAGGTCACGGCCTTTGCTCTGAATTTCTTCACGCAGCAGTTGCATGAAACCGAAGCCGGAAAGGCGATCGGGCTGGAATATTTCAAGAGCCGGGACATGAAGCCCGACACGATTAAAAAGTTCCAGCTCGGTTACAGCCCCGAAAGCTGGGATGCATTCACGAAACATGCCCTGGAAAACGGCTATAAGCTGGAATACCTGGAAAAGACCGGGCTCACGATTGTTAAAGAGACAAGGAGTTACGACCGGTTCAGGGGCAGGGTGATCTTTCCAATCCATAACATCACGGGAAGGATCCTGGGCTTTGGCGGGAGGACACTGCTAAAGGACGATAATGTTCCCAAGTATGTCAATTCGGTCGAGTCGGAGATATACAACAAGAGCCAGACGCTTTACGGGCTGTACTTTGCCAAGAGCGCCATCATCCGGAATGACAACTGTTACCTGGTGGAAGGGTACACGGATGTCATTTCGATGCACCAGGCCGGCATTGAGAACGTGGTGGCCTCATCGGGAACCGCTTTGACAGAAGACCAGATCAGGCTGATCAAACGGTACACGCTTAACATTACGATCCTGTATGACGGTGACCCGGCCGGGATCAAGGCGTCGTTCCGCGGGATCGACATGGTGCTGGAGCAGGGGATGAATGTCCGGATCGTCTTGTTTCCTGACGGTGAGGACCCGGATTCGTTCGCCCGCAAGCACCGCAGGGCGGAGCTTGAAGAGCTGATCACCACGAAAGCACAGGATTTCATCCGGTTCAAGACCAGCCTTTTGCTGAAAGAGGCGGCCAGCGACCCGATCAAGCGGGCGGGACTGATCAAGGAGATCGTGGGGAGTATTTCGCTGATCCCTGATCCGATCTACCGTTCGGTGTATATCAAGGAATGCAGCACGCTGATGGAGGTGCAGGAGCAGGTGCTGATGTCGTCGCTGAACAAGCTGCTGTATCAGCGCAACCGGAAGCAGGCCGAGCAGGAAGCGGCGAAGCAGGAGGTCGAGCTTCCCGAAATGCCGTCGCCGAGACAGGTGGAGGCGGAGGACCATTTAATTGAAAATCAGGAATATCATTTAATTCGACTGCTTATACTTTATTCAAATTATGAAATAGAAATCTATGAGGAAGACGAAAACGGTAAAGTCTCCCCTCAAAGAATGACTGTGGCAAAATATATTATTGAAGAGATTGATCGAGATGAATTGAAGTTTTCGAATACTGAATATCAAATGATATTTGATCTTTACAATGCAGCATTAATTGAGGGTAGAGACCCTGACGAAAAGATGCTAATTCTTGAAAATCAGGATCAGCAATTCATTAATGTAGTTATTTCAATGATAAGTGATCCATATGAATTGAGTAAAAATTGGCTTAAAAATAGAATTCAGGTGAGTTCAGAAAAGGAGAAGCTTTCAGTAGCAATAGAAACAACCTTGCTTTCATTCAAGGGGAAAACCATTGATCAGATGATTAGCAGAATCTTACAGGAATTAAAACATACTGATAATGATGACGACATTTTAATTTTGCAGGCGAAGCATAAAACATTGAAAAATATCAGCAATAAGATAAATCAAAAATTGGGCAGAATTATCACTAAATAATAGAACTCAAAACAACTCCTGGAAACATTAGGATTTAGCCCTAACAAGATATGGACATGGTCAGCCATTCCATTCACAATGATTGATTTATGCTTAAGAGATGTTATAATACCACTCATGTATGAAAACACTTTGGGCCTAATATCCTTTTTCAAGGCAGCTTCTCTGTTTTTTACAGCAAAAATTATATGTACATAATTCTGTGCATACGTTCCGGGCTTCATAATTTCATTTTTTATATTTATCCGGAAATAACATGAAAAATACCCGGTGCAATAGGAAATATTTTTGCAAATCCCTTTCAGGGAATTGATATTCAATCCTTTCGATTTTCTACAAAAGCTTATCCACTACGTGGACTTTTAGAGAACTTGCAGGACAAGATCGGGAAGACGGGGGTACGGGAAGATAGAAAGAATGAATTTAGGTGAACCAGATCCGAATAAATCCGAATAATCCGTGTAAATCCGTTTTATCTGTGTCATCTGTGTGCTATTAAAATCCTCACACCAACAATTAAAAACGCAACGGGGACCAACCCTTGTCGGATCGATCCCCGTTCACTTGCCGGTTGCCGGAGCTTCCGGTTCGCGTCAGGCTACTGTTATTTTGACTGACCTTTGGATCCGGTTCCTTTCGGTTCCTTCTCCTGGGGGTCGGGACCCGTTCGGCTTGTCCTTCTTGCGTCGGATTTAGCTTCTGCGTTCCCCGGCTCTGCGGCCGCCGGCCTTCTCTCGCTCTGCCTTTCGGCGTCGTCTGATCTGACTCCCCCTCGCGATCCGTTGCCTTGCGGCTTCTTTTCGTCCGGGGCGGACTTTAGCGCTGCCTCTCCCTTTCGGACTCAGCGTTGCCTCTGCCCTGCGTGCCCGAGCCAGCCTTTTATCGCTGACCTGATGAAACAAAGATAGGTCGAATTGGGAGCCAGAGTCAAGGTTTTCTCAGACTGCAAATTCACAAGTTAATAACCGGAGTTATTAACAATTGTTAATAACCGAAGCCGACAAAAACACAACGGGGACCAATCCTGTTCGGATCGATCCCCGTTCACGCTTCGGTTGCCAAAGCTCCCGGATTGTGCCAGGCTACTGTTATTTTGACTGACCTTTGAATCCGGTTCCTTTCAGTTCCTTCTCCTCGGTATCGAATCCCGTTCTGCATGTCCAACTTGCGCCGGATTTAGCTTCCCGGTCTTCAGCTCTGCGGCCGCCGGTCATCTCTCGCGTTGCCTTTCGGCATTGTTTGATCTGGACTCCCCCTCGCGATTGTTGCCTTGCGGCTTCTTTTCGTCCGGAGCGGACTTTGTCGCTGCCTCCTCCTTGCGGACTTAGCGTTGCCTCTGCCCTGCGTGCCCGAGCCAGCCTTTTATCGCTGACCTGATGATACAAAGATAGAATAAATCGAAGGCCTTAGTCAAGGCTTTTTTTGGCTCAGTATTCACAACTTAATCACATAGGTTATTAACAATTGTTAATTACTAAAAATGCCCCCGGGTTCCTAATTCCCTGTTATTTAATAAGTTCCCGCAATTTCCCATATAAATGCCCGGATGCCGACCTCACGGTTGATATCATCCAGCTTCCTGATCTTTTCCAGTAACTCATCCACCTTCTCGTCAGGAATAATGGTCAAGGCGGCGGAATTCATCTCCGGCCAGGTGTGAGTGCCCATCCGCGGTTCACCCGTCTCCGATCCCCTGCCGTGTACTTCAGTCCACCACGTATACCCCCTGATCTCCAGCCGGTCTAACATGTACTCAACCCGTTCCGTGTGAGCCTGGTTAAAAACAATAAATACTGCTTTCATATCCTGATCCCCTTTCTCCCGGTCACCCGGGCTTTCTAATTATCCATGAACAGAAAACGCTTCCGGAGCTTGCTTTTTTTGTCGCGCTCACCGCGTTTTGCTAAAATAGCATACACTACAGGAACAATCACCATGGTCACCACCGTCGAGAAAACGAGTCCCCCGATCACCGTGATGCCCATAGGAGTCCATATTTCCGAACCCTCACCCCTGCTAAGCGCTAACGGCATCATGCCGAGGATCGTCGTGGCAGCGGTCATCAGAACAGGCCGTAACCGGGAATGGCCCGCCAGAGCGATCGCTTCGTACAACTCATACCCCCTGTCTCGCATCAGGTTGATGAAGTCCACCAGCACAATCCCGTTCTTTACCACGATCCCGATGAGCAGCACCGCCCCCAGGGCTGCAATCAGGCTAAGCGTCGTATTGGTCAGGAACAAGATCAGCACCACGCCTGTGAAAGCAAACGGGATGGAAAACATGATCACGAACGGCATGGCAAAAGACTCGAACTGTGAGGCCATGACGATGAAAACAAGGATCAGGCTCATGATCATCAGCAGCCCAATATCCTGGAAACCCTCGACCTGGTCCTCATAAGCGCCGCCGACATTCACCATGATCTCCGGCGGCACCTCGATATTTTTGATCTCAGCATTGATCTGTTCGGCCAGCTCGCCCAATGATATGCCCACCGGTTTAGCCGAGATCCTTGCGATTCTTTCACGCCTCTTGTGCTCAATATTCGGAGGGGACCAGTACTCTTTCACTGTCCCCAATTCTTTCAGCTTGATCTTATTTCCGGACGGATTGATGATCGTGATCTCCTCAAGATCAGTGATCGAGTTCCGGTAGTCTTCCTCATATCTAAGCTCTATATCGAATTCATCGCCTTCTTCCCTGAATTTCGATGCGATCAGGCCATCCACCCTGTTCCGGATAAAGCTTGACACCACGGCGCTGTTCAGACCATTCAATGCCACTTTTTCCCGGTCAAGTACCACCTGCAGTTCAGGCCTGTCTTTTTCACGGCTAACCTTTATGTCTTTGGCCCCCGGTATCTTGTTTATCCGGGCTTTGATCTCATCGGCAAGCTTGTTGGTGGTATTGAAATCATAGCCGAAGATCTCCACATCCACCGTGTTGGCACCTCCACCAAGCATATTATTGGAGGTAGTGATCTCATAATTGACAATTTCGGCGATCTGATCAAGCTGGTTTCGCAGATCATCGGCAATCTCGAACACGGATCGTGTCCGCTCGGTAACTTTTGTGAGCCGCATCATCAGGTTCACCCGGTTGGATCCTGTAGCCCTGAACAATGAGAAGAAGCTCCCTTCATCGTCAGCCCCCGTGGAATTGGAAATGATCGTTATCTCAGGGTATCGTTCCCTGATGATCTTTTCAACCAGTTGCGCCGTTTTCATGGACTCTTCCATCCGTAACCCGGTTTGCAGCTCAATCGCCACACTCATGCTGCTTTCATCGCTCTGTGGCATAAAATCCGTTTTCACGAAAAAAGCCCCCAACACAAGGCTTCCGACGAAAATTGCCGTGCTGACAAACATTACCAGCCGCTTATGGTGCAAGGACCACCGGATGGTCCTTTCATAAAAATTATCGATTTTATCCAGGAAAACTCTGATAGATTTATCATAAGCCGAATTCAGATTTTTTTCTTTCGGAACCCATGTTTTCAGCAACCTGGAAGAAAGCATGGGCGTCAGGGTGATGGCAACTAAAGTTGAAGTGACGATGGTGATCGTAACGATCCAGCCCAGCTCATTGAACATCACGCCGGTCATTCCGCCGACAAGGGTCAGGGGTAAAAACACGGCCACAATAACCAGCGTAGTAATGATAACGGCGAGCCAAACCTCATTGGTTGCATAAATGGCGGCTTCGCGCGGACTGCTCCCCCGCTCGATGTGTTTGGTGATGTTCTCCAGCACCACGATCGCGTCATCTACCACCATCCCGATCGCAATGGTCAGCGATGAGAGCGAGATCACGTTCAGCGAGCTCCCGGTGAAAAAGAGAAAAATAAAGGATACCACCAGCGATATGGGAATGGTCAGGATGATGATGATCGTTGCCCTCCATCTTCCAAGGAAGAAAAGAACCACCAGGACTACGAACAGGAAAGCCCACATCAGCGTTTCGGAAAGATTATCGATCGATCCTTTGATGAATTCCGAGCTGTCGAAAATCGGATCAATGCTGATGTCCGGCGGCAGTGTTTTGACCAGTTCGTCCATTTTAGCATGTACATCCCTGGCAATGCTTACCGTGTTTGCACCGGATTGCTTCATGACCATCAACCGCATGCCTTTTTTTCCATTGATCCGCTCGTCGAGAAATCCATATTTCAGGGTGTCATTCACTACGGCAATATCCCTGAGGTAGATCGGTTTGCCTGCGACATTCCCGACAATGATGTGTTTTAGCTGTTCGCTTTCTGAAAATTCACCCTGGACGCGGAGCTGGTAGTCGAATTTTCCCATTTTAACATTGCCGGAGGGCATATTCAGGTTCTCCGCCCCGATCATGCTGCCGATCTGTTCCAGTGAAAGTGCATACGCGTCGAGTTTGCGCGGATCGACATCCACGTAGATGATCCTCCTTGGTGATCCCATGGTGCTGATCGACCCGATGCCCTCAATCCGGTTGAGCGGATTGACCAGCTTCTCTTCGATGATCTTTTCCAGTCCCGGGTAGCTTTCCTCGGCCGTGATGGCATAGAATATGATCGGCATCATGCTGGTGCTGAACTTAAAGATCGACGGCCTGTCGGCCCCATCCGGCAGGTAATTGTAAACCCCGTCGATGACCGACCGGACGTCATTCAGCACATCATCCAGGTTTGCCCCCCATTCAAATTCCAGGGTGACCAGCGAAAGGTTGTCATAGGAAACGGAAGTGACCTCTTTAAGCTGATCCACCGAATTCATCGCATCCTCAATGGGTTTGGTGATATTGGTCTCGATATCGGCAGCATTGGCCCCTGCGTAAGTGGTCATCACGCTGATGAAGGGAGGTTCTATCTCGGGATAAAGATCGATGGGAATATTGATCAGGGAATAAATACCCAGTACCATTACCGCTGTGAATATCATCAGCGTGGTAATGGGCTTCGTTACGGCACTTTTATATATACTCATCGTATTTCTATTAAAAGTTCAAAAAAGATGGACGGACCGGATCATTCTGTCACGATTTCAACCGGCACCTGGTCCACAAGCCTCGACTGGCCGGCAATGATCAACCGGTCTCCTTCTTTGATCTCCGGTGAGATGATCTCCACCAGGTCATCGAAGCGCTGCCCGATATCCACGGAGATCCTCCTGGCTTTGCCCTGTTCGGCCGTAAAAATGTACCTTTCATTGGATCCCTGCATTTTAAGGACCGCCAGTGCCGGTACCACCAATGCATTCATCTCCCCAAGCTCCAGGTCCACCCGGGCGAACATCCCCGGGCGCAGTTTTTCACCGGGATTGTCAATCCTGATCTCCACCTGGAATGAATGCGTCAATGGATCAATGGTGGGATACTTCCGCATGATCACACCCGAATAAAGCTGGCCGGGATAAAGATCGCAGACGATATCCGTTTTCAGGCCCTCGCTGACCAGCGGGTAATATGTTTCGGGAATGCTGACGATGGCCTTGAGCGGATTGATCTGCACAATAGACAGGATCGCCGCTTTTCCCGAAGCAGTGTTCGGGGCTCCGGAATACATCTCTCCGTCCTCAAAATATTTTCCCGAAACGATCCCGTTGAAAGGGGCCACAAGCCGCGTATTATCCTTAAGGAAATCGACGTTCATGCGGGCCACTTCATATTGAGTGCTGATCTGGTCGAATTGCTGGCGGGTTACACTTCCGACCTTTTGAAGGGTGTCGAGCCGTTTGTAATCTGTTTCGAGGTTTTTAAGCTGGATGATGGCCTGTTGCAACTGGGTCTGGTCCATTTGTACCAGCAGGTCACCCTGGCCTACCCTGCTTCCGACTTCAACAAAGATCTTATCAATACGGCCGGGGGTTGAGGGGACCAGGTGCACTTCCTCGAACGCTTTCAGGGTAGCGGTGTATTCAACCGTTTTCGCGATCACCCTTGATTCCAGGGCCATAACCTTGACTTTTTCCACTTTTACAGCATTATCCGGGTTGCTTTCACTGACCGGGTTCTGCTGATCTGTCTTCGATGAGCATCCTGAAACTGCTGCGGCTAATAGCAGCATGACCGGGATTTTGTTAATGAATTTCATTCTTATAATTGATTTGAATTTTTTAAAGCGTATTTAAAAGTTTCTGCAGGGAAAGCTGGGCGTCAAGCAAAGAAAGTATCGACACCAGGTAGTCCGATTCCGCCTGAAGGTAATTGTTGTTGGAAATCGTCAGGTCAAGGCTGGAGGCGACTCCCTGCTCGTATTTGAACTGGTAGTTCTTGTAAATCCGGTAGGTTACATCCACATTGGTCTTCCGGTTAAGGTACTGCTCGATCGCGTTGTCCAGGTTGAAGCGAAGCTGGCGTTCCTGCAGCAATAACTGTTCTTCCAGCAGGCTCTTGTTGTTTTGCGCGGTTTCGTATTGTATTCTGGCCTGGCTTAGCTGCGAATTCCGCATGCCGCTTGATAATATCGGCAGGTTAAGGCTGAGGCCGATCACGTTTTTGGGAGCAAGGTCAAAATCAGACTTCATGATCTTGCTTGTGTACTGGTAGTAGCTGTTGACCACCGGAAGGTAATTCATTTTCTGGAGATCGACCTGCTTGGAGGAGAGCCTTTCCTGGCTGAGCATCACCTGGTAATCGAGGTTGTTCTGAATATTGAACGAAGGCATGGACAATCCGGTGAAATCAAAGTTATCCAGAAAAAATTCAAGCGAATCGGTCAGTTCGATCGGTGTATCAACCGGGACGCCCAACTGGAAACGTAAAAGGTTATATGAAAGTTCCTGCTGTCGTTCCGCCGATTTCAACGCATTTTCAAGCAGGGAAAGCTGAACTTCGAACTGGTCGAGGTCAAGTTTTTCAGCCATTCCGACAGAAACCATCGCTTTGGTGTTTTCATAGATCTGCCTTGTATTTGCAAGGTTTTCGTTGATGATCTCAATCGAAAGTGCTGAAATCAGCGCAGTATGATAGGATTTCGTGGTGGTCTCCTTTATGTTCTGTTCTGTTTTGAGATAATTGGTACCGGACATTTCCTTGTAAATCCGCACCATCTGTAATCCCACAATGAAATTCCCGCTGAAGATCATCTGAGAAACGGTGAAGTACATGTTACTTGTCGGGTTAAAGGGTATAAGCGTCGGAGGTGCTTCTTCACTGAACCTGATCTCCATTTCAGCCCCGAGGTAATTTGAATAATCCATGGAAAGATCAGCCTGGGGCAAGAAAGCGGAAACCGACTCATTTATTTTCTTTTGCGCCAGTTCCACAGCCAGGGCGGCATTTTCGACCTGCTTATTGTACTGCAGCGCGTATTCCCTGGCTTGTTCCAGAGAAAGGGAAAGCTTGTCCTGACCGAACATCCAGTTCGGGACCAGAAAAGCCGATAATATGATATAAAATGATGTCTTTCGCATAAGAACAATCAGTGAGTTAAATAATATATTGTTGATTAACTGGGTGTTGCGGTAAGGTATTGTTCGATTAATTGCTTTCCTTTTTCTGTAGAAATGCCTAAATAATAAGGTACAATGATGTTTTTGATCAAATCTTCGTCAGAAGTGTTTTCAGGGAAGGTATCTTTTTTATGAAAAATTTCCATCATGGAAGTAATAAAGATATCGATGATCTCAACTTTCAATTCTTTTTTGAAAATGCCTTCTTTAATCCCTTTTGTCAGGATTTTCCGGTTCAGGGAATCGGCTCCGGATCTGGCAAACCTTTTCATTTGTTCCCAGAGTTGTGGGTACAGTTTCCGGATATCTTCATAAAACAGGAAATTAACCGAAGCTAATTTCTTTTCCCTGTATATGCCCATCCTGTACAATGCCTCAATGACATTGGAGGTTTTGGCAAGAATTTCCTGGGTCTCTTGAATTTGCATCCTGAACATTTCTTCGAGACAAAATTTTACCAGCGTGCCCTTGTCTTTAAACAACTCGTAAATCGTTCGTTTCGACATACCGACCTCGTCAGCTATCTGATCCATGGTTACAAGCCGTATCCCATATTTCGTGAACAGCTCGATGGATTTGAGGATCACCCTTTCGTTTGGTTCCATCTGAAAAATTTTCAGCAAAAATATGAAAACTTATTTGGTTTAAATAGTTTTCTAAAGAAAATTTCACTCCACCAATGACTAAAAATGACCATCAATGACCATCAATGACCACAAATGACCCCCTCAATCACCCTTGGAAAGTGTTTATATTCGAGTTCATGGACTTTTTGCGCGATGCTCCCGGCCGTGTCACCGGGAAGAATCTTGAACGAATCCTGGAAGATGATCTCTCCCTCATCGTAACGCTCATTGACAAAATGAATGGTAATGCCGGTCTGTTCGTCACCTGCGTCGATCACCGCCTGGTGTACCCTTTCGCCGTACATGCCTTTGCCTCCGTGTCTGGGCAGAAGGGCAGGATGGATATTAATGATCCTGCGGGGATAAGCCTTTAGAAGAGTTTCAGGGATAAACCATAAAAATCCCGCCAGCACAATGAAATCGACCCGGTATTCATTCAGTATATCCATGACAACAGAATTTTCATAAAAATCGTTCCTGTTAAAAACAAAGGATGGTATCCCGAGCAGTTTAGATCTTTCGAGCACGTAAGCATCCGGTTTATTGGCCAGGACCAGGGAAATCCTTATATCACGATGCTGCCTGAAGTATTCAGCGATATTCTGTGCATTGGTCCCGCTGCCTGAAGCGAAAATGGCAATATTCTTCATCCGTAAACGAGTATTCTTGTGACCAAATTTAATCAAATTCCTGCTCCCCGTCTCTTTAACTGTTTAATTACCTGATCCATAATTAATAAGGCAGGCATAATAATAACATGGTTTCAAATAATTAATATAATTTATATGATTGATATTTAAACAAATAGAAAACTTCGTGCGCAAAATATTTTTTTTACTTGTTGCTTTGTGTCAAGAATATTATTTTCTTTGCAGCTTGTTTAACCAAAATCATATTAAGTATGTCTGACATAGCAACCAGAGTAAAAGCTATCATAGTTGATAAGCTTGGTGTTGATGAAAACGAAGTTACTCCCGAAGCCAGCTTCACAAACGATTTAGGCGCTGATTCCCTGGATACGGTTGAACTGATCATGGAATTCGAAAAAGAATTCAACATCGCTATCCCTGATGATGCGGCTGAGAAGATTGGAACCGTTGGTGATGCGATCAAATACATCGAAGAGAACACCAAATAAATCTTTCTGTCCTACATGACTCTACGCCGAGTAGTAATTACCGGACTTGGAGCCCTTACCCCGTTGGGCAATACGGTCGATGATTTCTGGACCGCATTGATCAATGGGGTTAGCGGCGCAGGGCCGATTACTCGTTTTGATGCTTCGAAATTCAAAACACAGTTTGCCTGCGAAGTCAAAAACTTCGACATGGGTCAGTATTTTGACCGGAAAGAGATCAGAAAATATGATCTTTATGCCCAGTTTGCCCTGGTTGCCGCCGACATGGCCGTTGTTGATTCAGGCATTGACCTTGAAAAAATCAACAAGGAAAGGGTTGGCGTCATTTGGGCTTCCGGCATTGGGGGATTGGAAACGTTTGAAAATGAAATTATAGCATTCGCCCAGGGCGATGGGACACCCCGGTTCAATCCCTTTTTTATTCCAAAAATGATCGCTGATATTGCCGCGGGGCACATCTCGATCCGTTATGGATTTATGGGGCCTAATTTCTCGACGGTTTCCGCCTGTGCTTCAGCGGCCAATGCAATGGTCGACGCGTTCAATTACATTCGCCTGGGCCATGCCGATATGTTCATTACCGGCGGATCGGAAGCGTCCATTACCATTGGGGGTGTCGGCGGATTTAATTCCATGCATGCCATTTCCACCCGGAACGATGATCCTAAAACTGGTTCAAGGCCTTTTGACAAGGACCGCGACGGATTTGTCCTGGGAGAAGGCGGCTGCGGGCTCATCTTTGAAGAACTGGAGCATGCAAAAGCCAGGGGTGCTAAAATCTATGCAGAGCTTGTTGGGGGAGGTCTTTCCGGCGACGGGTACCACATGACGGCGCCTCATCCTGACGGCAAAGGTGCTTCACTGGCCATGGCCGGTGCAATAAAAGACGCAGGCATCAGGCCGGAGGATATCGATCACATCAATACCCACGGTACGTCAACCCCGGTCGGGGATATTGCCGAGCCCAGGGCGATCATCGATTTATTCAAGGATCATGCTTACAAGATCAGCATTAATTCGACGAAATCGATGACCGGGCACCTGCTTGGCGCGGCCGGTGCGATTGAAGCGATTGCCACGATCCTGGCCATTAAGAACGATCTGGTCCCGCCGACGATCAACCATTTCACGGATGATCCTGAAATCGACAACAACCTTGATTTCACATTTCATACCGCTAAAAAACGGGTCGTAAACTATGCGCTGAGCAATACATTCGGTTTTGGCGGTCATAACGCTTCGCTGATCTTTAAAAAATTCCAGGAATAAACCCTGGCTTTGCCGGTGATGCTCAAATCCCTCATTGTTCCGTTTAAGAAAGACAAAATCCTTTACGTTGCCATCAATAACCTCCTGGGTTTTTATCCCGGGAATATTTACCTGTATAAAGTTGCATTATCGCATAAATCGGCTCCGCAGATATGGCTGAAAGGTCAACAGGTGAACAACGAACGGCTTGAATATCTTGGCGACGCCGTGCTGAGCTCGGTGGTTGCCGATTACCTGTATAAAAAGTTCCCGTACCAGCATGAAGGATTTCTTACCGAAATGCGCTCACGGATCGTCAGCAGAAACCGCTTCAACAAACTTTCACTGAAAATGGGGCTGAATAAACTCATTTTTCAGGGGAACGGTTCATTCTCCTCAAGCAAGTCGATTTACGGGGATACCTTCGAAGCGTTGATCGGCGCGATCTACCTCGACAAAGGTTACAATTTCACAAAAAAAGTGATCATCAAACGGATCATCGATGTACACCTGGATGTGGATGAGATTGAAAAGACCGATACCAATTTCAAAAGCCGTATCCTTGAATACACCCAGCGCGGGAAACGCCAGATAGAATTTAGGGTGCTCCGGGAACTGGGAGAAGGGCACCGGAAGCAATACCTCGTTGAGATTTACATTGACGGTCAGCCCGTTGCCCAGGGCCAGGATTTTTCAATAAAAGCCGCTGAACAGGTGGCTGCGGAGAAGGCCTGTGAAGAATTGCTGGATGACTGATTAATTTAAAGATCTGAGAGGCCTCTTTTTTTCGCATCGCCGACAACCTCACCCCCTTTACCCCCTGCCCCCTATTGAGGTTGTAACAAAAGTCCATAATTTCCATTTTTTTCGAAACTCCGACGGGTAAATCCGTCGGTTTAAAATTTGTAACGATCTTATAACCAACGGATTTACCCGTTGGAGTTGAAATCTACAGAATGGTTACTAGAAGGAATGCCGACACTTGATACACCCTCACAGGGGGTGAGGTTATGAGTCTGTTTTATTTATTAATTTCATACCCTGAATTTCAAACATGATCATCATGATTTTTAAAGTCCTTCTAAAACAAGCGAGATTGTTTTTACTTTTTTTATTCATTACTCCATCGCTCATTCTTTCCGCTTACCCGGGTGAAGTGGTCAGATCATTCGACCTGCCGGGTAAATACTGCACAGGTCTGACTTATGACGGGAAAAACCTGTGGGTGACCGACCGCAAGACCGATTTGCTATACTGTCTCGATCCGGAGAGCGGGAAGGTGATCAGGACCCTGGAATCGCCCGGCTACTGGCCACTGGCGCTGACCTGGGACGGAACTGCCCTCTGGAACTCTGATCTGAAAGGCGGAACAGACATTTCGGAAGATTATAACGGGATCATTTACCGTATTGACCCGGCAACGGGAGATATTTTCAAAACCCTTGACGCGCCCTCCGAAAGCCCGATCGGACTGGCCTATGACGGAAAATACCTCTGGTGCATTGACGATCTTTCAAATGAACTCATACAGTTCAGCCCTGATGACGGCACGACCATCAATTCCTTCAAATCCCCGTCGACCAATCCTTCCGGGCTGGCGTACGACGGAAAATATCTTTGGGTATGCGACCGTGACCGCGATGAGATTTACATGGTCAGCCCGGAAAGCGGACGTGTGATCCTGATCACGACGACACCGGGGCCCTACCCTGCCGGACTGGCCTTTGACGGCCAGTACCTCTGGCACATGGATTACCAGCTTGATAAGATGTACCAGCTCAAAGTAAATGACGATGAAAAATTCAGGAGAACAAAAGAGAGACCTGGAAAAATGATCTTCACCCACCAGATCAAGAATTTCGGTCCCGGAAAGGTGACCACTGCCGATCTGATCATTGCCGTCCCGGTCAATCGTCACAACCAGGAACTGATCGGCGAACCTTCATATAACATCCGTCCCTCAACTTTTGTCACCGACCGCTGGGGGCAACGGACCGCCCATTTCACCTTCGAGAATATCAAAGCCGGCGAGACAAAAACCGTTGAGATGCTTACCACGGTGAAAACCTGGGAGGTGCGCTATTTCATCTTCCCCGACAAAGTCGGATCCATTGGTGAAATCCCCGGAGACCTTGAAATGTACCTGGAAGACAATGAAAAGTTCCAGATCACCCACCCGGTGATCCAGGGAGTGGTGAAGGATGTCGTCGGCGAAAAAGAAAACCCATACTGGATCGTGCGTGACATTTTCGATTACATCAACGCGAACATGTATTACGAGATGACAGGCGGCTGGAACACGGCCCCGACGGTTCTTTCCCGTGGTAACGGCTCCTGCTCGGAATACACCTTTGTATTTATTTCGATGTGTCGTGCGGCAGGCATCCCGGCCAGGTACGCCGGTTCGGTGGTCGTAAGAGGTGAGGACGCCAGCATGGACGACGTGTTCCATCGCTGGGCCGAGGTTTACCTGCCCAACTACGGATGGATCCCGGTGGACCCCAGCCGCGGCGACCAGGACTGGCCCAGAGATCAGGCTGCCGCAATAGGAAGCGTCAGCGGGACGTTATTAATTACAACCCAGAGCGGCGGCGGTTCCGAAACGCTGGGATGGACCTATAATTCGAACCAGTTCTGGACTACGGAGCCGAAAACATACGTGAATTTTGAGAATTTCGCTGATTGGGAAGTAATCCCATAGGAATTTTGAATTTTAAATTTTAAATGTTGAATTCGGGTATTTATGAAAAAAATTGTTTCTTTCTTCATTCTTGCTTCGTGTTTCGGCTTGCTAATTTCCTCGTGTTCGCGGGATGAAACGATTCAGCTTGATTCGCCGGATGGGAAAAATCATATCGTTTTTATTCTTAAAGATGGGAAACCATTTTACCGGGTAATTCGCAACGGGCGCACCGTGGTGGATACATCCGGACTCGGATTTGAACTGAAAGACATGCCACCCCTTTCGGAGGGATTTAAAATGGAAAAGGCCACCCTGACCGGCAACTATGACCGCTGGGAACCGGTCTGGGGGCAGCGGAACAGGATCAGGGACCATCACAGTCATCTTAAAATCACCCTGGAAGAGCAGGAAGACCCGGGCAGGATACTCGAACTTGAATTTAAAGCTTTTGATGATGGCGTGGCTTACCGGTATAGTGTGCCCGAACAGGATGGTCTTTCCAGGGTTGAGATCACCAGAGAGCTTTCAGAGCTGAGGTTTACTGAAGACTTCAGCGCCTGGTGGATCCCGGGCGATTATGACAACCATGAGTTTCTTTACAAAAACACCCTCCTGAGCCGGATTGATTCGGCGAACACCCCGCTGACCATGGAGTCGACCGACAGCCTGTGCCTTAGCATCCATGAAGCCGCGCTGATAAATTACCCGGAGATGAGATTGCGCAGATCGGCCGAAGAACCGTTAACCCTGCTGTGCGACCTGGTTCCCTGGCCCGACGGCGTGAAAGCGAAAGTGGACGTTCCCTTCAGGACGCCCTGGAGGACCATCCAGTTGTCTGACAACGCGGCCGGACTCATTGAATCCATCCTGATCCTGAACCTGAACGAAGCAGATACTCTCAAAGATAATTCCTGGATCAGGCCAATGAAATACATCGGCATCTGGTGGGGGATGCATATCGGGAAATACACCTGGGCGAAAGGTCCGAAGCATGGCGCGACCACGGAGAACGCGAAGAAATATATCGATTTCGCGTCTGAAAACAGCATCCCGGGCGTACTTGTGGAAGGATGGAACAAAGAGTGGGAGAACTGGGTCGACGGGGTGGAATTCCCGATGACGGAAGCTTATGACGATTATGACCTGGAAGAGGTGGCCGCTTACGCGAAAAACAAAGGCGTTTACCTGATCGCACATAACGAAACGGCAGGCAATGCCGAATGGTATGAGAAAGAAGTCGATAAGGCCTTTGCCCTTTACGAGGAGCTGGGCATCCACGCGGTGAAAACCGGTTATGTCGGGAAGATCAGGCCGTTGGGCCAGTACCACCACGGACAGTGGATGGTGAACCACCAGCAGCTTATTATCGAAAAGGCGGCAAAGCACCATCTCATGATCGATGCGCATGAAACGGTCAAAGCAACCGGGCTGGAGCGGACCTGGCCGAATTTCATGACCAGGGAATGGGGCCGGGGCAATGAATATGAAGCCTGGAGCGAGGGCAATCCTCCCGAACACACCTGTATCCTGCCATTCACGCGCGTCCTGGCCGGCCCCTTCGATTACACCCCGGGGATCATCGGCATTTACTTCAAAGAATATAAACCCGATAACCGGATCAACACCACGCTGGCCAAGCAATTGGCGTTAATGGTGGTCATTTACAGCCCGTTGCAGATGGCAGCCGACCTGCCTGAAAACTACGAGGGGCATCCTGCCTTTCAGTTCATCAAGGATGTCCCTGCTGACTGGGATGATATAAAAGTGCTGAACGGAAAGATCGGGGATTACGTGACCATTGCAAGGAAAAAGAAAGGGGCCTGGTATATCGGCTCGATAACGGATGAAAGCCCCAGGGAGTTCACTTTCAAGCTGGATTTCCTCGAGGAGAAGCTTAACTACGAAGCGGTGATCTATGCCGACGGCCCCGGTGCCGATTGGATTTCCAACCCGCTGGAATACGTGATTGAGAAGAAGTTTGTGAAGAAAGATGATGAGTTTGTGATGAAGCTGGCGGCCGGCGGCGGTCAGGCTGTGGCGATAAAGCCAGTTGAATAGTTCCAGGTTCCGGGTTCCGGGTTCCAGGTTCCGGGTTCCGGGTTCCAGGTTCCGGGTTCCGGGTTTCAAGTTTCAAATTTCAAATTTATCGCAGTGGCAAAAAAAATAAAACTTACAGCCGGGATCTCTTACGACTACACCACCATCGGTATAGCCTGCCATATGAAAGATTACCGTTTTGCTTTTTTCATGAACGAACAACTGGGATTTCATTTCAAGAGAACGGATGACCTGGTTTCAGGCGATGAAAAGAATTCAAAGGCTTACTCATTTTATATCTTTACCAATCCGGAAGACCGCAGGAATTACTACCTGGTTTCCAATTACCATGAAGAAGGCAGGCTTATCCCCTCTGAAAAAGGCGCTGATTTCTTTTTGATCGTCAATGATATTTTACCGGCAAATCTTAAAAAAGAGATGATCGGGAAAATTCAGAAAGTACCGCAGGCTTTAGCTGCTTATGAGATTCCTAAGGGAAAGATCAAAAATCTGGAGATTATTTTTGAGGAGATCGAGATTCATCTTCTGTAATCAGATCAAGCCGGTGAACTGCTTTAAGAACCTGACGTCATTCTCGAAGAACAACCTGATATCCTGGATCCGGTATTTCAGGATCGTGATCCGTTCAATTCCCATTCCGAAAGCAAACCCGGTGTATTCTTCGCTGTCGATGCCGCAGTTCTCCAGCACGCTGGGGTCGACCATGCCACAGCCCAGGATCTCCACCCAGCCTGAATATTTGCAGATCGGACAGCCTTTGCCACCGCAGACAAAGCAGGAAACATCCATCTCCGCCGAAGGTTCGGTGAACGGGAAGTAGCTCGGACGGAAGCGGACCCTGGTCCCCTCGCCGAACATTTCATGGGCGAAATAGTACAGGGTTTGCTTCAAGTCGGCGAAGGAAACATCATGGTCCACGTACAGACCTTCCACCTGGTGGAAGATGCAGTGGGCTCGGGCCGAGATGGCTTCGTTACGGAACACGCGGCCCGGGTAGATCTCCCGAAGCGGCGGTTTCCGTTGCTCCATCGCCCTGATCTGGACCGACGAGGTATGGGTACGCAATACGATCTCCGGGTCTTTTCCGAGGAAGAACGTGTCCTGCATGTCGCGGGCCGGGTGGTCCGGCTGGAAGTTCAGGGCCGAGAAGTTATGCCAGTCGTCTTCGATCTCCGGTCCTTCGGCAACCACAAAACCGATCCGTGAAAAGATCTGCACGATCTCGTTGCGGATGACCGAAAGCGGGTGCCTTGCTCCCATCGGGCTGAAATCCACGGGCAGCGTAAGGTCGATACCTGATTTCACCTCGGCTTTGGAAGCTTCGATCTGTTCCTTAAGCTGGTTGATCTTATCCTGTGCCTTATTCTTCAGCTCATTCAATGCCTGTCCCATTTCCCGGCGCTTTTCCGGGGCAACGTTTTTAAAATCCTCAAAGAGGGCAGGAATAAGGCCTTTCTTGCTGAGAAATTTAATACGGAACTGCTCCAGTTCTTCCGCGCTGGACGTGGAGAACAGATCGATTTCGGAGAGGTATTGGGTGATAAGGTCTTGCATTAATCAACGATCTCAATCTTCATTGTCACGGGATTCACCGGTTTGTCGCCGGGGCCTGTGGGCACTGCAGCGAGTTTGTCGATCACTTCGAAACCGGAGACCACTTCACCGAACACAGTGTAGCCTCCATCGAGCCAGGGGGATCCGCCGATGGTTGTGTAAGCCTGCCGTTGTTCTGCGCTGTATTTGGTGTTATACCGCTGTTCGTAGGAATCCAGCGTTTCATTGCTAAGCACACCACCCTGAACAATATAGAACTGGCATCCCGAAGAAGCTTTCTGGGGATTGACCTGGTCGCCGGTACGGGCAGCCGCGAGAGCACCTTTCTTGTGGAGGTGGTTGGGCAGGATCTCTGCCGGAACGGTATAGCCCGGATCCTGGCGGCCGTCCTTGTTGCCGCCGCCCTGGATCATAAAGCCTTTGATGATCCGGTGGAACGGGGAATCCTCGTACCATCCTTCCTTGATGTTCTTGATGAAATTATCCCGGTGTTTCGGGGTGTCGTTGTAAAGCTTCGCGGTGATATCGCCATAGCTGGTCTTTATAACCACAAGGGTTTCAGTGGTCGGATTGCCCTGGGTGCATCCGGTTTGCTGGAATGCCATGAATAATACGGTTAAGATTAAGATTGATTTTTTCATTTTATTTCGTTTAAAAATAGTTCGGCTTGCAAAGTTATAAAAATTTAACTTTTCTTCTCAAAATAGCACTTCCGGCACAGGGGTTCATACCGGTCGGTGGCGCCGAGCACCACGAGCCCATCCTGTTCGCTGGTGCGGTGGGAATACTGGGCCAGGCCACCGCAGTTAATGCAGATTGCATGAACCTTATCGACATATTCCGCCGTGGCGAGCAGTGCCGGCATCGGGCCAAAAGGCTTCCCGGTATAGTCCATATCCAGGCCGGCCACAATGACGCGGGTGCCCATCTCAGCAAGTTTGTTGCAGACGTTGACCAATTCATCATCGAAGAACTGGGCTTCATCAATCCCGACCACATCATAATCATTGGCATAAAGCAGGATCTGGGTTGCCGTTTCGACGGGCGTCGAGGGGATGGAGTTCTCATCGTGCGAAACGACGTTGTCAGTATGATAGCGGACATCCACGACCGGCTTGTAGATCGCCACTTTCTGACGTGCGATCAGGGCGCGTTTGAGCCTGCGGATGAGTTCTTCGGTCTTGCCCGAGAACATCGATCCGCAGATCACTTCGATCCAGCCGGATCGCGTATTGCCGTTTGAACGCTCGTAGAACAAATTTTAAATTCTAAATTTTGAATTTTGAATTTGGGAATTTTTTTCAAAGTTATAAAAAATAAAATTCCCCCTCGCCGACGACCTCACCCCCTGTCCCCCTCTCCAAATTGGAGAGGGGGAATAGGGGGCAGGGGGTAAAGGGGGTGAGGCAGGATGATTCTGGGTCAGTGAATATCGAACCGTCCGGGCTTTTCATAGAGATTGACCGGTTGGTCGGTCTGCAGCCTGAAGAAGCGGATCCATTGCAGAAGGGTTCCGCTGATCCGGTAGACCACACCATTGTATCTCACCTGGGCATAAAAGACATACTGTGCGCCGCCGGTCAGCAGGTCATCGCTGTTGACCTGGGCGTACATGGCTGTCACAAGCCCCGGCATGGACATAGCCTTGGCAAAGGAGATGCTGATCACCTTCCCATCCTTTGGCTTTTCATTAATACCATCGGCATTGGCCACCGTGGCAAACGCCAGTGCAACTGCAGTTGCGATCAGGGTTACTTTTAACGTTTTCATAAAACCTCCGTTTTTTAAGTGTTAAGGGTTTAGGGTTTAGTGTTAAGTTGATTGATGATTTATGACTATTGGTTGATGATTGAACAAAGGTATTATGGCGTGGCAGGAAAAACATGGCGGAAAGTGGGGAAGATAAAAATTGGCGGAAATCAGGGAGGGAAACTACAGGCGGTCAAATTTTAAATTTTAAATTTTAAGTTTTAAATTCGGGAATCTTGAATAAATCCGTGTAAATCCGTCGCAACTTGCCCCGATCCCTCGGGGTCCGTGTTATCCGCGTGCAATTAAAATCCATAACAATAGATCAATAGAACAATCGAGCCGTCCCCTGTATTTCTTTTCACCGCCAGCGCTATTGACTTTCATTCTTTTTTTCACTATCTTTCGCCGTGCCAATTATTAACCCGGAATTACATATAAAATGCTACGCCGGTTTTACATTGTAATTGCCCTGATCTCCGCTGCTTTACTGGCTAACGGCCAGATAGAAATATCGGGAAAAGTGACCCACGCTGACAACGGGGAACCGCTTACCGGGGTCAATATCAGTGTTGAAAATTCCCTGCTGGGAACCTCTACCGACCTTAAGGGTCAATTTAAATTATCCCTGCCGGAAGGTAAAACCCATCTGAAATTCAGCTTCATGGGCATGATATCACAGGAAATCACTGTCACCGGGGATACGGTCCTGGATGTTCGGCTCAAGACTGACCTGCTGATGATGGAAGGCGTTGTGGTCACAGCAATCGGCATTAAACGGGAACAAAAAGCCCTGGGCTATTCCGTGCAGAAACTCCCGGGAATTGAGCTGCAACAGGTACATCATGACAATTTCCTCAACTCCCTGAGCGGAAAAGTCGCCGGTGTACAGGTTACCAGTTCGTCCGGTTCGGCAGGCGCTTCCTCTTATATTACGATCAGGGGCGCCTCATCCATCGATGGGAACAACCAGCCCTTATTCATCGTTGACGGCATTCCAATATCCAATACTGCCCTGTACCAGGTTGGCGACGGGGTGGACATGTCGAACCGGGCCATGGATATCAGCGTTGACGATATCGAATCGGTCTCGGTGTTAAAAGGCGGCGCAGCAACTGCTCTTTACGGGATCAGGGCTGCAAACGGAGCCATTGTCATCACGACAAGGAAAGGAGTGAAAGCCCCGGGGCAGCAGGTCAGTACCATCTTCCGGACCTCCCTGACCATTGATAAGGTGTCACAGCATCCGGAACTTCAGTATAAATACGGACAGGGGCTTTACAACTACTGGTTCTCAGGTGCCCCGACCTCCTGGGGCCCCAGGCTCGACACCTGCAGCTATTCCCGCAATGCCGCCGACTGGCAATACCCTGGCTTCGACGTTGACGGGGCCATCGTCGGCATTAATAATGAAAATGCTACCGGTGAACCCGTCAGAACCTATGACCAGTTTGATTTTTTCCGCACCGCCATATCACAGAACTACGCGCTGGAGTTGTCAGGCGGTGATGAAAAAGCCTCTTTCCTGACGTCTGCCTCCTATAACAATTCTGAAGGTGTCGTGCCGGAAAACCGCTGGGAACGGTTCAGCCTGAGAATACACGGGGATTTTGACCTGACCGGCAAATTCAACCTTTTCGCCAGTGCGAATTATATCCACTCTTCAGGCGATCTTATTCAAAAAGGTGACAACACCACGGGAGTTATGCTGGGGCTGACGCGCACCCCACCAACCTTTAATAACGCGGCAGGATATGAATTCGAAGATGGCAGCCAGCGTAATTACCGGCATGGATCAGGCTATGACAATCCCTACTGGACTGCAAACAAGAATAAGTTCTTTGACAATATCGACCGGATCATCAGTTACGCGGGTTTTGACTGGCGCCTGGCCAGCTGGTTGCAGCTCGATTACCGGATTGGTATCGACTATTTCAGCGATAACTGGAAAAACTACTTTGCCCGGGGCAGTGCCAACTATTTCAGCGGTTTTGTCTGGATCAACAAGTATAACGAGCGAAACATCAATTCCGACCTGATCCTTAAAACCGATCATCAGATAAACAGCGACTGGCATGCCGGGATCTCCCTGGGGCATAATATCTTCGAGACATACAGCACTGAACTTTCCAGCACCGGAACAGGCCTTCAGATCCCCGGCTTCTATAACCTGATGAATGCATCAAGCATCAGTTCGTCTGAATATACCACACAGGTCCGAAGGGCAGCCTTTTACGGAGTACTCGACATCTCCTTCCGCTCCACGTTGTATTTCACGCTGACCGGGCGAAATGAATGGTCCACCACCCTTCCGGCTGCGAATAATTCATTTTTTTATCCTTCTGCCAGCCTGTCGTGGGTATTCACAGAACTCAGCCCGCTTAGGGATAACCATATCATCCCGTTCGGGAAACTTCGGTTTTCCTGGGCGCAGGTCGCCAACGATGCCTTACCGTATAAAACCACTTCGGGTTTCACCAGTTACACAATAGCCTCTGTTTATGAAGCCACAGGCCTGGCCTTCCCGCTGATGGGCCAATCCGGGTTCACGTTGTCCAATACTATCGGAAATAATGAACTTAAACCCGAAAAAACCATTACCTGGGAAATCGGGACTGATCTGCGCTGGCTTGATAACAGAATTGGCCTGGATCTGACATATTTTAACCAGGTCAATAAAGATCTGTTAATTAATGTCCCCATTTCAGCCACGACAGGATATCTCTACAAATATATGAATGCCGGAGAAATGGCCTCAGACGGGATAGAAATAGTCATGGCCTTACAGCCGGTCCGTTCATCCTCATGGAAATGGGATGCGATCTTTAATTTTACAAAAATCAATAACGAAGTAAAAAAACTCGCCCCGGGGGTCGATGCGGTAGTGCTCGGAGGAAGGAGTATTATCATTGCCGCTTATGAAGGGTTTCCTTATCAAAGCATCTTTGGTTATGACTGGCAACGGGACGAAAAAGGAAACCTGGTCATCGACGATAATCCGGACAGCCCTTCCTACGGCTTCCCGACCGGTAACTATGATACAATCGTTAACATAGGTACGGTCAATCCCGACTGGATCCTGGGATGGAACAACATCATCAGATGGAAAAGCATCTCTCTTTCATTTCTGCTGGATATCAAAAAAGGCGGTGACATGGGTAATGGCACCCGCGGGGCACTTTACTATTTCGGTAATCATGCCGACACGGAAACACGTGAACCGGACGACCTGGTCATTTTCGAAGGGGTGAAAGAATCCGACGGTTCTCCCAACGATATCCAGGTGGTGAAAGATCTTAACTGGTATCTCCTGGGAGAAGGAAGTTCATTTACAGGACCCGGAGGACAGTTTGTTGAAAAGGCAGGTTGGATCCGACTCAGGGAGATCACACTCAGTTATGAACCGGTCAACAAGAAACCTGGCAGGAGGGTCAAATCGCTTTCGTTTTACCTGTCAGGCAGAAACTTGTGGCTGCACACTAAATACAGGGGAATCGATCCGGAAACCAGCCTGGTCGGTTCATCGAACGGGCAGGGAAATGATTATTTCAACAACCCTGGGACTAAAGGGATGACAATAGGAATTAAATTAGGACTATAAGAAAATGAAGACCCGCCTTAAATATTGGATTGCTTCGCTGATGATGATGTTAATCACTCAGTCGTGCGAAAAATGGATCGATCCGGGGATCAATACCGATCCCAACAGTCCTTCAGATGTTGGCATGGAATCACTGGTCCCGTTTATTGAGGCAGATATCGCTTTTAAAATGCTGGGGAGCATTGAGATCACAGGATACCAGTCGATCTGGCTTCAGCAGCTTGATGGCATTGACAGGCAGGCGTTAAGTGTCTCCAATTATGTCTTTGTTCCCCTTGACATTGTATATATTTTTAACGAAGCATATAGCGAGATCCTGATGGATGCAAAGGTCCTGGCCAAAAAAGCCGTTGAGCAAGATTCCCCCCATAATGAAGGTCTGGCGCATGTTTTGACTGCTTTCACACTCGGTCAGCTTACGGATGCATGGAACGACATACCCTGGTCAGAGGCCCTGAAAGGAGACACTATCCTGCAGCCGGTTTATGATTCGCAGGAATCCATATACCAGGCAATTCAAACTATGCTTGACAGGTCCATTGAAGTCTTCTCAGTCGCTGAAGATCCTATCGGGATCAAAGGAGATTACTTTTATAATGGCGATGCCGAAAAGTGGATCAAAGCGGCTCATGCACTGAAAGCCAGGTATTTTTTGCATCTTTCAAAAAAAATCGGCAGTGAAGCTTATGAAAAAGCACTGGAACATGTTCAACTTGCGTTCACAGGGAACGAGGACGACCTGCAATTTAATTTTGGCGTTGGTGAAACGGAGTCTAATCCACTGTACCAGTTTATGAATGAGCGAAGTAACGTTCGTATGGGTGCTTTTTTTGTTGATATGATGAAAGAGGAAAATGACCCGAGATTGCCTGTTTTTGCAACAACAGATGAGAGCGGGGATTACAGCGGCTCTGTTCCGGGGCAGGCAAACGGGGCTGCATCCAAACCCGGGACCGCTTTTGCTTCCCCCGATTCCCCCAGTTATCTTATCACCTATGTTGAAATGCAGTTTACTAAAGCAGAAGCACTTTTAAAAACCGGAGCCGATGAAACTGAAGTCAAAGCTGTGCTCCTGGATGCCGTTTCCGCATCACTGGCCAAATTCAACGTTACCGAACAGGCATGGCTTGATGCTTATGCCATCCAGATCAACACCCTGACCGGGGAATCATTGTTCGAAGAGATCATGACACAGAAATACATTGCGACATTCTACCAACCTGAAGTTTACCATAGCTGGCGCCGCACCGGCTATCCCGTCATCCCGCCCAATCCTGTCGGAGCAACCGGCGAAATACCCCGCCGTTTTCCTTATTCCATCTATGAGTTAGTTTATAATCAAAACGTGCCGAAAGGGATATCGATCACTGACAGGGTTTGGTGGGATGAGTGAGAGTCTTTGGTCTTTAGTCCTTGGTCATAAGCTTTTATTATAATAAAAAAGGGTGCTCTCACCGAGACACCCTTTGGGAATTAGAAAAGACAGCAGGTTGGATTAATCAGTCCCTCTCATCCTTTGGATATCGAAAGACATGGCCGGTGGATAAATATCCATCCTGAAGAAGCGGATCCATTGCTGGCGTGTGCCGCTGATCCGGTATAGGGTCCCGTTATATTTCACTTCCGCCACGATCGGGGGCAGGGGGAAGCGCAGGATCTCAGGTCCGATTTGTTCATGCATGGCCGCCAACAGGCCGGCATCTTTCATCGCCTGATCGATGGTGAGACAAACACATCTTGAGAATTTCGGCTTTTCTTTAATGCCGTCGGCGCTGGCAACATTTACCATCAGGAAAGCGACCAGGGCTGCAACCATTGTTAATTTTAACGTTTTCATAATAACCTCCGTTTTTATAGTTTTGAGTTTTGGGTTTTAAGTTTTGAGTTGAACTGATTCAATCTTTGTATTTTAATCCGGATACTGCCCGCATAGGCTCATTAATTTTATTCCTGAGAAAATGTATCCAGGTGCCATAACCCGCTTTGATCCGGAATAATTGTCCGTGATAAACTACTTCGGCAACATAGATTTTTCCCACCAGCCAGGTCAGATCATCCGGATTGACCTGGGAATAAATAGCTATGACCATGCCTGGATTTTTTATGGCCTGATCAAGGGTAATGAGCGTTGTCTGCCTGAATTTGGGCTTGTCATCCGTCATGTCACTGCAGATTGCTGAGAATGCTGTGAATGTGACAATTATCGCTACCATTGTGATTTTTAAAGTTTTCATGACAACCTCCGTTTTTATTCAATCGCTTTCATCTCGTCCCTGTAATGCACCGGAGGTATGATGATCAGGCGGAAGAAAGCAAGCCATTCAACATAACTGCCCCAGACGCGGTAAACCTGGCCATGATATTTCATCTCGCCAACATACATATAGTCTTTACTCGGGATCAATTTCCCAAGATCCACCTGGGAATACAATGCGTTCACTATTCCCGGGTTCTTTTTTGCCTGTTCCAGGGTGATGTTCTTCACCACGCTGAACCTGGGCTTGCTCTTGAAATCATCTGCACCGGCAACATTTACCATTAAGAAGGCAAGCAACGCCGCAATCAATGTGAATTTCATAGTTTTCATAATAACCTCCATTTTTTAATTTTACGTTTTAAATTTTAAATTTTGAGTTAATTTTTCGTTTTTCACTATTCACTATCCATGATACAAAGGTAAAGTGGCGTCAGGGCTTAATCATGGCTGAATATGGCGAACTTATTTTTTAGTGGAAAACACTGAGAACAATTCCCCCTCTCCAAAATGGAGAGGGGGCAGGGGGTGAGGCAAAAAAAAAGAGGATGTCCGACTTGGCTGACATCCTCCTTGATTTTGGCTTACCTTCTTTCTTTCTCATAGCCGTTTCTTTTAAAGCAGTGTAAATGCCACTACCAGAAGCACAAAGAGCGGGTACAGGACAAAGAGCGCCATTTCGAGTGATAATTTCCTGGTTTTCATAACAACCTCCGTTTTTTGATGATGGGTAATTGATTAATTATGAACCAAAATTACACCCGCAGCAGGGATAAGTCATGGCTGTTTGCCGCTAACATTTTTTTTGGCGGATTTCCGGGATAGTGTTAAGTGTGTAGTGTTAAGTGTCAAGTGCGGGAATCTTATTATTTTTATATCGGAATTGAGAAAACATTATTTGTTAATAGAACCGGGAAATGGATAAGAAAATCATAAAAGGACTGATCGATGAAAAACTGGAAGTGATCCAGGAGCAATTCGCGATCATTAAAACCTACGAGGGCAGAATCCCCGTGATCGAACTGGATCTGGTCATGGCAGGCATCCGTGATCTTTATGAACTGTTTTTGACCCTGCAAATGGAAAACATGGGGGGAGTCATCGTCCCGAAGCCTGAGCCGGCCTTTGAGGAACAACCAATCGCTGCTCCGCCGCCTCCGGTGGCTCCCGAAACGCCTGCCGCACCTGAAGCACCTGTTGCGGAGGAAGAACCTCCTTCCAGGGTTGCTCCGGCTATTCTCGGTTTTGAACCGGTTGTTGAAGAAAAACCCGAAGAACCACTCCCAGTTGCAGAAGAGGAAATCGCAGCCCCTCCCGCTGATAATGTCCCGGTCCCAGAACCCGTTCCGGATACCCCGGAACCTTCATCCGAACCGGTCAGGTCTGCCGACAGGCCACAGCGCATCACCCTGGACCTTTTCTCCGAAAATTCCGGCACCACGCTCGCCGACCGCCTTCGTGAAGGAACTGATAAAAGACTGGCCGATAAACTGCAGGAGAATAAAATTATCGATCTAAGAAATACAATCGGTATTAACGATAAATTCCTTTTCATCAACGAACTTTTTGAAGGCAATATGCGGATCTACGATGACGCGATCCAGAACCTGAATGCGGCCATGACCTCAGCCCAGGCCGATCTGCTGATGCTTGACCTGAAAATCGCGTTCAACTGGGATAGCGAATCGCCTACAGTAAAGAAGTTCGTTGAGCTGGTCAGGAGAAAATTCTGAAGCCATGGCCAGGCTTTACCTTGTTCCCACCCCTATTGGAAACTTCGGCGATATCACGCTGCGGGCCATTGAAGTGCTGAAATCTGCCGACCTGGTCCTGGCGGAAGACACCCGTAAGACCGGCATTCTTCTGAAACATTTCGGAATAGAGACCAAAATGAGCCCCTACCACCAGTTTAACGAACACAAGACTGTCAAAGGGATCGTGGAGCGCATTGAAAGCGGGCTGAACCTGGCCCTCGTTACGGATGCCGGTACACCGGGCATCTCCGACCCGGGATTCCTGCTGGTCAGGGAATGCATCCGGAACGGGGTCGATGTGGAATGCCTGCCGGGCGCCACAGCCTTCGTTCCCGCCCTCGTCAATTCAGGACTTCCCTGCGACCGGTTCCTCTTTGAAGGTTTCCTTCCGGCGAAGAAAGGACGTAAAACCCGGCTGGAGGCCCTGGCTGCAGCCGATTGCACCCTCATCCTCTACGAATCCACGCACCGGATCCTCAAAGCCCTGGAAGAGTTCTCCCACTATTTTGGCACCGACCGGCAGGCCAGCGTATCCAGGGAGCTTACAAAGATCTATGAAGAAACGGTAAGGGGTACCCTGGGGGAAATCGTAAATTACTATAAAGAAAATCCCGTCAAAGGGGAATTCGTGATCATTATCAGCGGAAAACCTTCCTGAAAAAATGTTCGGCTCCGTACATTTTTGTACGCTTAAAATACATATTACCTTCTTTTCAGGATATTCATTACTTTTTACATCATATTGATATTAAGTTCTTTATAACATTTGGCATAGTTTATGAAAGATTATTAGCGTTCCTGAATCTTAAAAAAATTAAGCCATGAAAACGTACATTTTATCCATCCTGCTGATCTTTGGCCTGGCAGCTCAGAACCATGGCAAACCAATCACCGAAATTTATTCCTTAAACGATCCGGTTTTCGCAGAAGAAGCCAATGTCAACGATATTCCGTTCAACACATGGGAAATAGCCGTTGAAGCAATTCTTGGCGGCGATGAAGCCAGGCTCGAAGAAGAATCTTATGTGGATGACATACCGTTCGATACCAGGAAAATTGCTTTGGATTATCTCCTGGAACAGATAGAAGATGCATCCCAAGAAACCAGCATCAATGATATCCCCTTTGACACGGAAAAGATCATGTATGACGAGCTGACCGCCCGTTTGACTGAGCAATACCGCAAGGAGGAAAGCCCTGGCGATTTCGCTGAAGCTGAAATGGAGATCAGGGCCTGCGTCAAAAAATAAAAACAGCACCGAGCTTTCCTTTATAAACATATCCGTCCTTTCTCTAAGCATTTTTGGTTAAGTGAGGGCCCCGTCAGCTTCGGCGGGGCTTTTTTTCAGTTGGACAGTTGGACAGTTGGACAATTGGACAGTTGGACAAAGTATAATTCGATTAACTTTGGACTTTGAACTTTGAACTTTGAACTACAGTTACGAGTATCCAAGGCCGGCCGTTTCTGCCGATATCGCTGTCTTCCGTAAATCAGGAGACATATTGCAGATTCTTCTCATTCTGCGGAAAAATACGCCATACCAGGGGATGTGGGCACTGCCGGGAGGTTTCGTGGTAATCCGTCTCATCCGTGTAATCCGTGTGCTATTCTTTAAACCACAAGCAGATTGCAACCCCGGATGTCACTGTCGTCGAAGCGGCCAAGCACCTCGAACGAACCGTCAGGTTGAAGTTTTCCAAGATCCTGCGTGGCGATGAAGGCACAACTGTGAAGATTGGCCAGGTCGATGATATTAATGCCCCCCGTTTTTCCCGGAGGTAAAAAGTGCATCGGGTCGTTCGTGTCCCGGATCATCACCTTCATCCACGGTGGCGTCCGGAAAAGCCCGTTCCCCTGTGAATATGCCTGCGACAGGAGCTCTGTCATCCCATACTCCGAATGGATCCCGCCGATATTGAACCTGTGGCACAATATCTCATGCAGCTCTTCCCTGATCATCTCCCTTTTTCTTCCTTTCATCCCGCCTGTTTCCATGACGGTTATGCCGGAAAGATCCGACGGGTATAGCTCCGCGAAATCCAGCAATGCATAGGACGCACCGAATAAGATCGTGCGGGTAGCGCCATCGTTAGTTTCCAGTAATCTTTTTTGCAGGGCATCAAGGTCATGAAGAAAAAAACCGCTTCCGTTACCGGCAGTAAGGCGGATAAAGGAATCCATCATGTAAACCAGTGAAGAATCCTGTCGCTCCAAATATCCCGGCAATAATGCGAGGAACCTGAAATGTCCGGGGTCCCCGTAATAGAGGCTGAAGGAACGGGTAAAGCTTTCACGGTATAATTGCAGGTCCTTCACAAAATGCTGCGAAGAAACACTCGCAGTGGTGCCGCTGCTGCGAAAAATCTTTTCAAAATCGTCCCTATTTCCGGAAATGACCCGGTGGTCCCTGAAAAAACCGACCGGCATGAAAGGGATCTCCTGCAGGTGCATCACCTTCTCCGGCAAAATTCCCAGGGCCCTGCAAAAATCATCGTAAATCCTGTTTGCCGTAACCTGGTAGCGGAAAATCTTTAATGCAATGTTTTCAAAATCATTTTCCCCTGATATTGTGAAAATCGCCTGTTTTATTTCCTCTGAAAGGATCATGTTTTTGACTTAATCAGGAATGAAATTTGCTTAATTTTGAAGAATCCGGAGATAAACATGAAATTGATTATAAAAGTAAGTTTTATTCTGACAGCTTTCGCAGCAATTGCCGTCAGTTCATGCATCAGGCCTGATGAATACCCGCCCGAGCCGATCATCTCTTACATGGATTTCGAGAAGCTTTACAATGAAACATCCGGGGTTTACGACCGGGGTGTTTTAAAATTCGAGTTTACCGACGGCGACGGGGATATCGGTCTTGCAGACAGGGATACATTCCCCCCCTTCAATCCCGGCAGCAGGTATTATTACAATCTGATCATCGATTATTTTGAAGTCAGAAACGGCGTTGAAACAGAGGTCCCGCTTACATTTTATAACCCGCAGACCGAACAATATGACACGATCTCGCTAAGCGCAAGGATACCGCCATTACTACCGGAAAAAATAACAAAAGCGATCTCTGGGGAGATTTACGATACGGTGTTCATCTATAATTATAATTCCGACTTCGACACGCTGTTCTTAAAATTCAGGCTGGTTGACCGTGCATTGAATGAAAGTAATGTGGAAACAACGCCATATATTGTGAGAAAACCATTACCGTAACCATGGTCGTTCTGAAGAAATCCCTGGAAAGCAGGAAATATGTATTCATCACCCTGTTCCTGATCGCCGGAGCAGCCTTTATTATTAAACTTTTTCTTCTCCAGGTAATCCAGGACGAATACAAGCTCTCAGCCGATAACAACGTATTGCGGTATGTTACACAATATCCTCCGAGGGGCGTGGTTTTTGACCGTTACGGTAAACTCATGGTTTACAATGAACCGGCTTATGACCTGCTCATTGTCCCTAAGCAGGTGAAAGAATTTGATACCGTTGAATTCTGCCGTTTGCTCGACATACCCATCGAAGAAGTCAGGCAACGGATCAAAAAAGCGCGCAGTTATTCAATGGTCAAGCCCACCATTTTTCTTGAACAGCTTTCGAAAGAAGATTTCGGTTACCTCGACGAGGTGCTTTTCAAGTTTCCCGGTTTTTATGTTCAGCTGCGCACAGTGCGCAAGTATGACACCCCTACTGCAGCGCATGTGCTGGGGTACACCGGCGAGGTGAACAACAGGGATATTGAACGTGATCCGTACTATAGGATGGGGGATTATATCGGCCTTACCGGTCTTGAAAAAGCTTATGAACCGATCCTCAGGGGAAAGAAAGGGGTTAAGATCAAGCTGGTTGATGTGCATAACCGGGAAATGGGGAGCTACCAGGATGGCAGATATGACAGTTCTGCGATCGCAGGGAAGAACATCACCGTAAGCATTGACGCTGAGGTGCAGGAATACGCGGAGAAACTGATGCGCAACAAGAGAGGGGCCATCGTGGCAATAGAACCGGCCACAGGTGAGATCCTGGTCATGGTATCCAGTCCGACTTACGATCCCAACCTCCTGGTCGGCAGGGGCCGTTCAAAAAGTTTCTCGAAATTCAACCAGGACACGCTGAAGCCCTTGTTCAACAGGGCCGCCCAGGCACAGTACCCTCCCGGCTCCACCTTTAAAACCGTGAATACACTGATAGGGCTCCAGGAAGGGACCTTGCATGAATACACCCGCTACGGGTGCAACGGGGTCACATCCTCACCGATCCCCTGCTCCCACAGCCATCCCTCGCCGCTGGACCTGCTCTATGCGATCGAACAAAGCTGTAACCCTTATTTCTGGCAGGTTTACAAAGCTATCCTGGAGCAAAAAAAGTTTTCCACGATGCAGGAAGGTTATAATTACTGGCGCGACCTGGTGCTGAGCTTTGGCATTGGCGGCGTGCTGGAAGGGGATGTGGTGGACCAGTCAAAGGGAAACCTCCCCAAGGATACGTATTATGATAAATATTACGGGAAAAAGGGCTGGCGGGCGATCACCATCCGTTCTCTTTCGATCGGACAGGGGGAAATAGAAGAAACACCGTTACAGCTTGCCAATACGGCGGCCACCATTGCCAACAGGGGCTATTATCATCCGCCGCACCTGCTGAAAGCGGTGGAAGGCGATCCGGAGCCGGCCAGGATTTTTGAAAAGAAGATCTACCCTAAAATCGCTTCAGAGTATTACAATACCCTGATCGAAGGCATGCGGCTTGTTTACCATGGCGGGGGCGGTTCGGCCAGGTGGTACCGGATCGACAGCGTGGAATGCTGCGGAAAGACAGGAACCTCACAAAATCCACACGGCAAGAACCATTCTGTTTTCATCGCTTTCGCCCCGAAAGACAACCCCAGAATAGCCATCGCATGTGTGGTGGAAAATTCGGGATATGGCGCCACCTGGGCTGCCCCGATCGCAACCCTGGTGATGGAAAAATACCTCAAAAGAAATGTGAAACAGGTGGCCACCGAAGAACGAATGATGAATGCAGACTTCATAAACGTCCCATGAGCAGGCAACGGAACATATACGGTAAAATTGACTGGCTGACGGTCTGGATCTATATCATTCTCGTGCTGATGGGGTGGGTCAGTGTTTATGCATCCGTTTATGACGAAACGCACAGCAGCATCCTGGATATATCGCAGCGCTATGGGAAGCAGATGATATGGATCCTCGCCGGGGGGGCCATTGCCTTTATGATCATGCTGATCGACGCCAAGGTGTTCAATGCTTTTGCCTATATCATTTACGGCGTTGCCCTTCTGGTCCTGATCGCCGTATTGCTGATCGGTACGGAGATTTCAGGTTCCAAGTCCTGGTTCCAGATCGGTGGGGTAGCCATCCAGCCCGCTGAGTTTGCCAAATTTACCACCTGTCTCGCCCTTGCGAGATACCTGAGTTCGTATGCCACGGATATTAATGTGCTGCGCACCAAAATCATCGCCACCGCACTGATATTTGCCCCGTCGGTCCTTATCCTGTGGCAGAACGATACCGGTTCAGCGGTTGTGTATGTTGCCCTTATACTGGTCCTTTACCGGGAAGGCCTGTCGGGTTATTTCCTGATCTCCGGCGTGATCGTGGTCGTATTATTTATCATGACCCTGCTGATCAACCAGTATATCATGATCCTGATCCTGACCGTGCTGTCTTTCCTGTTATTTTATTATAACCGGCTTTTAAGGAAGAAATGGTGGATTGTCATTGCAATCTGGATGGCATCGGTTGCTGTTGTATTCACGGTGGATTATGTCTTTGACAATTTCCTTGAAGAACATCAGAAAACAAGGATCAATGTTTTGCTGGGAAAGGAATCGGACCCAAAGGGCGCAGGCTATAATGTCAACCAGTCCAAAATAGCCATTGGGTCAGGTGGATTGCTCGGAAAAGGGTTTTTACAGGGGACCCAGACCAAATACAATTTCGTGCCTGAACAAAGCACTGACTTTATTTTTTGCACTGTTGGGGAAGAATGGGGATTTTTAGGCAGCAGTGTGGTGGTCGGCCTGTTCGTTTTCCTGCTTTACCGCCTTATTAAAATGGCTGAAAGGCAACGCTCTGATTTCAGCCGTATTTATGGATACGGCGTGATCTCGATACTATTCTTTCATTTCGTGGTAAATATCGGGATGACGATCGGGCTGGTGCCCGTTATAGGCATCCCCCTGCCTTTCTTCAGCTACGGGGGATCTTCGTTATGGGCATTCACGATCCTGCTCTTCATCTTTATCAAGCTGGACGCGAACCGCCTGGCTTTGTTCTAGAAGAACAGCAGCCGGTTGTCTTCGACTTTCGTTTTCTTCTGAAGGGCTGTGAACATCGGGTTGCCGCTGAGGCGGGAACGGAACGAGTTGTGAAGCTGGGCCTGGCTGCTTTTCAGATCAGAAGCCGAAGCGGGTTCATAGAAACGGTCAAGTTTGACTACAAATACGCCGCCATTTCCCTGGATGGGCTCTGACTGGTCTCCTTCATTCATGGCAAATATCTCACCGATCACCTGGAATTCACTTCCAAAACCGGGAATATTCCTGGCTGAGAAGGTCAGCGTGAGGTTAGTATCGACTTTTGTGTTGAAATCCCTTGCTATCTGGTAAATATCATTTCCTGAAGATTTCATTTTTTCCTTGATGATCTCTGCTTTTTTCTCATTCATCACAAACGATTTGATATTTTCTTTCATCTGTGCCAGGGGGATGGAGCCTTTTTCCCGGACATTGGTCAGGATGGCCACCACGTAAGCGCCCCCCACATCGAATACCGGTGAAACTTCACCCAGCTTGATATCTTCATGATAAGCCCAGCGGATGATCTCGCGGGGATAATCTATCCCGGCAATGGTATTGCCCATCTCGCGCAGGTAAGTTGCTGTTCTTTTATTCAGGCCGAGATTGGTGACAGCGCTTTCAAACTTAGCCTGGGAATTGTTTTCTCCTGCAAAGGTGCTTGCCTGGGTGTAAATATCCTGGAAGGTCTTGCTGCTTGGTTCAATGGCGCGCTCCACGATCGCTACCCTGACTTTGGTTACCGGGTCTTTCTTGCCTGTGATCTTGAGCACGTGGTAACCAAACATGGTTTCAACTTTCACGATATCACCTATTTTGCCTTTTGCAACTGCGTCATTGAACGGCCCTACCATTGCACCGTCGGCGAACCATCCCAGGTCTCCGTTGTTTTGTTTCGCAGAACCATCGTCGGAAAGGGTGAACGCCAGTGCCTGCATTTTCGTAGGTTCAGCTTTCAGCACATTCAGTATGCTGTCGGCCTTCCTTTCAGCCTGTTCTTTGGTCCTGGTCACCGTTTCAGCAGCTCTCATGGAGCCCTGGTAGGCGATGAGCACATGCTCGGCTTTCATGGAATCAGGCCTTGACTGAATATCCATCAGGCGGGCCATCTGCCACTTGTTGTTTTCTTCGAAAGGAGGCACAAAGGTTCCTGGTGTGGAAGAAAACATGATGGAATCGAGACTGACCGGCAATTGTCCTTTTTTAAACCAGGTACTGTCGTAACGGCTGTCGGAAGTCGCATTCACAAAATTTATGAAATCGCTGGCGTTGCGAAAATCATCATAGATCTGGTAAATGGATTCCCGGGTGGCCATACGGTCGTCTGCGGAGGGCAGCACTTCAAAGATCACATAATCGATATCCCTTGAAGCTTCCTGCTCATAAGAGTGCTTGTTTTTTTCATAGTAGGTTTCATAATCCTTTTCTGTAAGGGTTACCTGGTCGTCACTGACGGAGGTATAGCGAACCCCGACATATCTTACTTCAGCATTTCTCTTTTTATTCTGATTATCAAGTGAAACAAACGCTTCCGGCATATAATATCCCTTTGCGACCAGGGCCTGGTATTTTTGGTTCATCCGGTCATCCTTGATGTACTTTTCCAGGTTCAGCCACTGCTTTTTCACTTCCGGCTGCATATTGTCCAGGTTCTGGAGGAAATTCAGGACCAGTTCCGGGCTGTATTGCTGGGTCTGTGGATCCTGGAAGTACTGCCTGATAAGGTTATGCGGCCGCGGGCCCTGCACCAGGTCATAAAGTTCTTCGGTAGTCACTGAGAGCCCGAGCTTCTCATATTCTTTCCCCATGATGATCTCATTCAGGTACTGGTTCCATGTACTTTGCCTGACATCAAAAGCTTCCTGTGCAGTAAGGGATTCCTTGTTCTGGTTGGTACGCTGGATTTCAAGATTATCTTCAACCCTCCGGTTATAATCCATTGCGGTGATCTCTTCACCGGCAATTGTGCCCACTGCGGGGATCTGACTCCCTCCTCCTCTTTTTCCGGTGAACAGGTCACTGATAATAAAAGCTGCAATAGCCACCCCCACAAGTATAACGGCCAGGGCCGAATGTTTACGAATTGTTCCGATTACTGCCATATTGATAGATTGTTAAAAAAGAGGTGCAAAAGTATAAAAAAATCTTACCGGTGCAAAGAAAAAGATTATTATGAAGTCTTGAGTCTTTAGTCCTGAGTCTTTAGTCATTAAATGCTTCACCTAGACCTAAGACCTAAGACTAAAGACCTAAGACTAAAGACCTAAGACTAAAGACCTAAGACT
>CAYUQP010000002.1:61522-73898 GCA_964447005.1 uncultured Bacteroidales bacterium | reverse complement strand
AAGACCTAAGACTAAAGACCTAAGACTAAAGACCTAAGACTAAAGACCTAAGACTCTTCGACTGTAAGCCTCACCATTTCGATACGGGCATCGCTGGCCTGCAGGATGTCGAAACGAAACGGCTTGATCAGGATGGTCTGCCCTTTTGAAGGGATGCTTTCATGGTTATGAATGATAAGCCCTGCAAGGGTTGTATAGTCTTCAGAACGTGGCAGGTCAAGTTTGTAAACATCGTTAAGATAATCGATCTCCAGCCTGGCAGAGAAGATGAATTCACCAGGTCCGACCATTTTTTCCGTTAATTCCTCCGCATCATATTCATCCCGGATCTCCCCGAAGATCTCTTCAATGATGTCCTCCATCGTGACCATCCCGCTGGTACCGCCGAATTCATCCACCACCACCGCGATATTCATCCGTTCCCGGATGAACTTAGTCAGGGCCATGTTGGCCTGCATGGTCTCCGGGATGAAGAGAATGGGCTTGATGATCGACCGGATGCTCTTCGGGTTCCTGAACATATCGAATGAATGTACATACCCGGTAATGTTATCGACCGTGTCGCTGTATACAGGTATTCTTGAAAAGCCGTGAAGGATGAATGCGGCATTCAGCTCTTCAACAGATGCGGTTTCCTCAATGGCGATGATCTCGTTGCGCGGCACCATGGTTTCGCGCAATTTCACTTTCCGGAAATCGATCATGTTCTGGAACATCTGGATCTCCTGCTGCATGTCCTCGATCTGTTCTTCATTTTTAGCCAGTTCATCAAGGTACTGGTCAAGGTCCACATAGGTGAAGGCCTGCTCCTGTTTGGTGAATTTTTCCTTGAGAAGCTTTTCGAGCAAAAAGCCTGCGGCGCCTGTAAACAGGTATACTACCGGGTATAACAGGTAATAGGTGAGCAACAGCGGTACGGCAAAGAATTTGATGATCAGGTTGGGATTGATGCGGAAAATGACTTTTGGCAGGAATTCGGCAAGGATGAGAATGATCAGCGTTGCCAGCAGGGTTTGCAGGAGCAGGATGATAAACTCCGAATCCAGGTTGTCCGGGAGCCATGATCGGAATACCGGTTCCAGCACGTTGGCTATCGCGATGCCGAAAATGACCAGGGCAATGTTATTGGCAAGCAGTAAGGTACCGATCAGTTTGGACGGATCGCGATAAAATGGTGACATGATGCGGGCGGCAAGAATGCCTTTCCCTTTGTCAAGCTCCATTTTCAGCTTGTTGGAACTGATAAATGCGATCTCAATCCCCGAAAAAAAAGCGGAGAAAGCCAGGGTCACTATGATGATGGTGGTATTAATCATTGGCGGATTCTTCCTTTATTTCCAGCAGTCCTTTCGGATTGCTTATCAATATCTCATCAAAGGGTTCCTGCGAGGTCAGCCCGTCACCGGTAACCACCTGCTCACCGGTCGTCAGCCTGACAAATTTATTCGAATAGATCTGCTGCTTTTCACGGTCCCAGAAAAGCTCTTCGGTATTCAGGCGTTCTCCTTTATCCACGTTTTCGACAATGACATTGTGCCGGGCTTCCATCAGTTTCTTTTTCTCGTAAGAAATACCATAATCAGCAGTAATGGACGATTTAAGGTTCATCGCCGTGTCATAAAAGAAAACGGTGAATCCATCCGGAAAGATCAGCAGGGGTTCTTCTTCGTTTTTACTTACAAGGTAAGGGCTGACCAGTTTGATCTGCACCCGGGCCTTTTCGCTGTAGTAAATTTCGACTTCGCGGGCCGTCACTTCCGGCAGGGTATCAACCACATCAAGCGACAACACTTCCTGCACATCATTTCTGCATGACGGGAGCAATGCGGAAATCATCAGCAAAGCCATGCCGGCCGCAATAGAAAGTCTGATCGTTTTCTCTCCCATGAGAGATGAGGTATTCAAATGAACCGCGTTGTTATTGTTTGGCAGCCCTCACTTTAGTGTCTTCATTGATCCAGCATTCCACCCTGTAGGTGTCTCCTTCCTTCAAAGTATAGAAGAATATGGTCTGCGCTGCCGGGAAGTACATAGAGTAAGAAGCGATCCGTTTATCCGCCTCCTCGGCAACAGACGGATCAACCTGTTTAGCTTTGTAATACTTGTCAACGGCGGCCCAGAAAGCAACATGCTTGGTCAGGTCGTTATCACCGCAGCTGGCGGCTGATTCAGCATAAAGATCCCCTATCAGCATATAAGGCTGTCCGTCTGCAGGATCGAGCGCGGCAGCTTTCAGAGCGAATGTCCTCGAAGCCGGGAAATTATTCAACGAATGATAAGCCTGGGCAATGTACATGAAAGCTTTCTCCATGGCAGAAGTGTCATCAAGCTTCTCTGCTTCTTTCAGGTAATCGATCGCTTCTGCATATTTGCCTTCGTTAAGGAGCATCTTCCCGATAAGATAAGCTGAAGAAGGCGAGGGTTCAAGCTCATAGAGTTTCTTGGTTGTTTCAAAATAGAACGGGTCGTTCTGGCATTTTTTCTGGTCAAGTATAGCGGAAATTTTCTTGAGTAGCTCCAGGTCGTTAGGATTCTCATCAAGCTTCTTCCGGTAAATAGAGATCAGGTCGGGGCAGGTCGCAAACGGTTCAAGGATCAGCTCCACATTTCCCTGTATGGTTTTCCAGTTGGCCGTTTCTTCAGCATTGCCTGCACTGGTTTTCAAATTATTGTCGATGATCTGCGAGGAAACATCATACGCATCAAAAATGATGGTAGAATCGGATTTTCCGCTCTTAGCCAGGTTAACCGATGAATTCATGAAATAAACCACGACGGGGCCGGCTGTTTTATCACCTTCCAGCTCAACAGAACGTTTCAGGTCCCGGTAGATCTGTTCCACATCCGTCGGGCGGTAGGTAGCAAGGTCCACTCCTTTTCGCCCCAGCACAAAACCTTCCTTGCCAAAATATTGGATCCGCTGATCGTAAACCATCATCAGCGTATCGATATATTCATTTTTCAGGTCGGCTTCACTGGCAGTTTCGATCAGGTAAGAAACGATCTTCACCCCATCGATATAGGTATTCACGGTTCCTTTGGGGCAGTTCAGAAATACCCAGCGCCACGGGCCAATCACATCTTTAATGACCTCGTTCTTATAATCACTGGCCTTCCACTGCTTGAAAAATTCGCGGTACAGCGAGATATTCATTACGCAGGTCACACTGTCGGAACCGAAGCGACCGGGGCCGCCGGACTGTGAATCGTCCTGCCCGTATGAGCTCAGTGCAGGTGCGCCTGCCAGCAGAAGGCTGAAGATGATTGCAAAAGATAAACGTTTCATGATATATTGTATTTAGTAATATTTGCTTTTGAAAAACCAGTTTTCAAATACATTCACACCGAGTGTAAATCTAATAAAATTTTCCTGAATTAGGCCGTATTGAATCGTTCCTCTTTTCCCCAGGGATGCTGACAGATTAACCATCGATTTGGATTTCTTTATAGGAAAACCCAATCCAAAACTTATGCCAAATTCATTAAGATGTTGTCCGTTAAAGTATAAGGGCGTTTTACCAAAATGCAGTCCACCGCGGTAAGCCACTTTATTAAAATAGGAACCCATGCCGGTGGCATTGGGGATATATTCTCCGCCAATGCTGATATTCCAGCGGTTTTTGAGGGAGTCCGACTGGCCGTAATAAGTATACTTTTCCCAGTTCTGCCAGCTGAAGTCGGCGCCGGCAAGCCATTTTTTCTCTTCTCCCAATGTGATCCCTGCGCCCGTCCTGACCGGAAGCGTCCAGGTGCCCGCTTTGTTCAGCACAAAAGAAATGGTGTCGTAAGAAAACTGCACGGAATTGATGTCCCCGAAATAAGTAGTAGTCAGGCTGGTGGCCCTGGAATTGATGTCGACCCGGGGGCCGAAAGCGCCACCCACCACCATGAAGAGCTTTTCATTAAGGTTCGTTTTATACTGAACCCCTACCTCGCCATAGACGTCACGTGGCCTGATCGAACCCTTCACATAGGTGTTTTTCATCTCGATCGAGTCGGGGAACGAGATGCCACGGCTGCGGTAGATCGATCCGAACATGTATTTCAGGTTGAAGCCCAAGGAAAGCTTCTTCCCGATCCGGAAGCCGTTTCCCCAGTAAAGCTGGCTTAAACCCCCGGAACCCTGGTATACATTTTCAATCGTGGGCAGGCCTTCCTGTTCTTCCGTCGCATAAATATCGTAACCCACATAGCTGAAAGGAAGGATGCCGAAACTGGTCTTCCACCAGTGGGTCACCGGGAAGCCGAACATCAGGTGGCTGAGGGAGATATAATCACCGCGGTCGGTTTGCTGGCTGGTCTGCAGGTTGGTAAGCAGCCCGTAAACACCCCCGTCGAAAATGAAGCTGACCGAATCAAAGGCTGCATAGGAAGCCGGATTGGCCGTATTGATGAGGTTGTTGTCCCGCAATCCGTAATACAATCCACCCATTCCGGTGATCCGCGGATCCATCCCATTTTCCACGAGGGCGCCAACCCCGAAGCGGGTGTACGGTGAATTGATCTGTATCTGACCCTGTACTGTAAATACCAGGGCTGAGATCAGCGCCAATAATCCGGTAAGTAAAATCTTTCCTCTAACCTTAATGGTCATTATAGTCAAAAATTTCGTTCAGTCCTTGCAGGACGAGTTCGGGGGCTGCAAAGATGCTAATTTTTAGTTTATTGAGCAAGAAATCATGATCTCCGCCGGTAATAACTATTTGAAGATCGCTGTAATGTTGCCGGTATTGGTCAATAATATCCGTAATTTCTCCCTTCACGCCGTTATACACCCCGGAAAGCAACGACCCGCGGGTTGTCGTCCCGATGAGTCCATCGAATTCCTCCGGCTCTATTAACGGCAGTTTACCGGTAAAAGTATGCATGGCTTTGAATCTCATCCTGATCCCGGGCGAAATCCCCCCGCCAAGATACTCACTTCTTTCGTTGATAATGTCATAGGTGATACAGGTGCCGGCATCGATCACCAGGACATTGCGGCCCGGGAACAACGAAAAAGCGCCGGCGACAGCTGCTACACGGTCCTTACCGAGGGTTTTCGGCGTTTCGTAAAGATTCTTGAACGGCAGCGGCACCAGGTCGGTCAGCAGGATGAATTTTGCTGCACGGCCCAGTATCGCTTCTATCTCCGGCGGGTAAATGGTGACCGCCGACTGGATGATCCCGTGGAATGGCCCGTGTTTTTCTATAAAAGCAGCCACATCGGCAGGCCCCAGGCGCTGGAACGTCTCTTTGAATATAAGCGCTTTCCCTTCAAAAATGGCGAGTTTTTGCAGCGTATTTCCGATGTCGATGATGAGTTTTTTGTGCAAAGTTTTAAAAAGGGTTGCAAAGGTAGAAATTTTTTACTTATCTTTGCCCTCCCAAAACGGTTGGTACCATAGCTCAGCTGGTAGAGCAACGGACTGAAAATCCGTGTGTCGCTGGTTCGACTCCCGCTGGTACCACTACACCGCTACAAGATGTGAAAGGATTCTTCGTAATCCTTTCACATCCAATTTCCTACCCTCTCAATCATTCACAGATCTTAAGGTCTATTTAAACCTTATTTGGCTGTTGGTTTACTAATTTTTTACTAACAAAGCCATGTTGCCAATAGTTAAAATTTGCCTGAAAACCGACTACATCAAGAATGATGGGACCGTCAATATCCGGATCCGGATAACACATAGAAAAAAAGTAAAATATTTTCCCCTGGGGATCTATATCAGACCTGAGCACTTTATCGATAACAGGATCTCGAAAAGGGATCCGCACCACTGGATGAAAAACATGGCCTTGACTAGATTCTATGAAAAAGCAGTCAGGATCATTTATGACATGGAGCTGTCAGGCCAGAATTTCTCATTGAAGCAGTTTGCCAGTCACTTCCAGGATGAAAGCTATGGCAGTCAGTTATTCAAATCTTATGCAGAAAAATACATTGAATCAAATAAAGGTAAGGTGTCATGCAATACCACCAGGATGTATAAGAGCCAGATTAAAAAGATCGATGAATTTGCTCCTGGAATCACTTTCAAAGAAATCACACTTCCATTTTTGCGTGATTTTGAACAATATATCTCCACAAAAAAGAACAATAACACAAATACCCGGCTTAAGACCATGAAGATCATAAAGGTAATTCTTAATCATGCTTTGATGGATGGAGTAATACGTGATCATTGCATGAAGAATTATCAGATTGGAAGCATTCAGGGGAACCGGGAATTTCTCACAATCGAAGAGCTGCAGAAGCTTGAGCAGCTGCACCGATCGAAAACCCTTGACTGGAGGCTGCAGAACGTTTTAAGCTATTTTTTATTCAGTTGTTACACCGGCTTAAGATTTGATGATCTGAGAAACCTCAGGAATATCAATATTCATGACAATGAGATCATCTCACTACAGATGCATAAAACAGGTAAAACCGTAAAGATTCCATTATCTGAAAAGGCTAAGGCTCTAATACCGGACCAGCGACTTAAAAACAAGAAAACCTTTCGGGTTCTCACAAATCAACCCACAAACCGATATTTAAAGACCATCATTCAAGAAGCAGGAATCAATAAATCAATCTCATTCCATTGTGCCAGGCACACCTTCGCAACCATATCACTTGATCTGGGCATGTCAATGGAGACGGTTAAGGAGATTCTGGGCCATACTGACTTTAAAACCACTGCTATTTATGGGAGAATCAGGGATGGTAAGAAGAAGACCGAAATAAGCCGCTGGGATGCATAAAAATTAAAGCTGACCAACTTCTTACGTTGGTCAGCTTTTGGCACACAGTAGATCCAAACCGTTCATAACCGGTCCGGCTTTATTTTACCCTGTAATTCATAGGCCAGACAAATCCATCGATAAAATACCTGAATTTGAATCCATGCTTCTCCAAGAGATCCTGAAATTCCGTTATTGGAAAATCCCTGGCATAAGTAAGCTTGATAAATTTATCATAAACCTGCCTGGTTGTAAATGTCTCATCTGCATCAGATGCTGAATCAACCGGTACGAAGACCTTTTTAAACTCAAGCATTGCCTGGTTGAATTTTTCGTATTGTGAGGATTCCATAATCATTTAGCTTCTTAGACTGGTTTGATTTCTTAGATCTTGATATTCTTCAGATACCTTGTTATGAGCACGGATGTATTCATCATCAGCAAGCAATTTAGCCTGAATTCCATTCCTGGAAATTGTCTGCATAACTGATCTCAACTCTGAGATAGTCTCATAAAACTCAACCGGTAAAGGCCTTTCGGTAATTTTTTCAGTTGATGCAGGATATTTACCAGATGCATATTGTGGCATCCTGGCATGGTTGATTGCGTCAATAACACCAGGATAATTGATCATGAGGTTCCTGGTTGTATATGGATCGATGATAATCTCAGGTTTTTCACCTACCAGGATCGATGGGGAGGAGATCAGGCCGGTCCCTGGGGAATCGATTACCGGTCCCCTGTATTTTTTCCCATCCTGACCCCCGATTGCATCATAATAACCGGATGCAAATTGAGGCATTGGCTGTGATGCAATGGTTGCAATTTGCATACCTCCCATTGTTCCTACCATTGCGGCCAAAACAAGTCCTAACCAGGCAGGTTTTGTTGTCAGGGCATTGACTATTGCAAGCGCTGTATTTACAATCGCACCCATGAGCGCTGTGGCCTTTTCTCTTTGAGCCTGTCTCATTGCAATGGCCTGTTTTCTTTTATCCAGCTCCTGATCCAGAGCGGAAACTCTTTGATTGTACTGGTCCTGAGAAATAACACCCCTGTCAAGCTGCGACTGCAGCAACTCTTTTCTCCTCTCAATATTTGACTCATATTCCATCAGTGCCTTATCTTCCTGGTTTTTCCTTATCTGGCTGTACATTGAATAAGCTTCAGTCAGTGATCCTATGATATTAATAGTATCCTCCAGGGTTAAATTTCCTTCTTTTATATTCTCAATTGTGGAAACCCAGTCCTCAGTGGACATCCCGAAAATATCAGTCTTCAGTGTTAGGTTTGATCCAAATGCGGGCTTTTCCTCAGTGCCTGATGAAGCCAGTTCTGCCTTCTTCAGGTTTAACTCAGATAGATCAAGCTTTAGCTGTTCGATCCTGGACTGAAAATCTGCAAGCTGTTCATCACTCAGCAATGTTTCATCGATTCCTGGAAAAGTGTCTTCGCCGGCAAGCGCCCCCTGCAATTGTTCGATCAGTTTCTCCAGGTAAATCCTTTTACGCTCCAGCTCCTCTTCTTCATATTTCTTTTGAAGTTCAGCCCTTGCTTCCTCATTGTTAGCAACGGCGGCAAGTTCATTGTTATGAGCTATCTGCCTCAAAAGTGTGATCTTATCGAATTCTTCCTGCTCTTTTCTCAGATCGAATTCCGCTGAATCACTGTTTATCTTCTTGATATTATTGATGTGCTCGGTTTCAAGCTTTTCAAGAATTAACAGATCCTCTTCAGTCATCTCTTCCTTCTTTTTTTGAAAAATTCCAGCATCAGTCAATCTTTGCTGGTATGCCAGGTTTTCCTGTTCAATGAGTGATCTGTCTCTGTTAAGAATTGATTGCCTGTATTCCTGCTCCCTCCTGATCCGGTCCGCCAGTTCTTTATCCTCTTCCACCGGTGGAAGTGGAACTTTCGTATCATCATCATCATCATCATCATCATCCTTTTTTAATTTTTCCAGCTCCTTTTTTTTGTCATTAATCAGCTTATCGATCTGCTTGTAAGCATCACTTGATTTATCCGTTATCCCGGATAAAGATTGTTCAAGGTTATCAATCTGTCGCTGAATAGTGTCAATTTTATTCTGAGGTAATGGCTCAATTGTACTATTGATCATGTTATTGAGAAAAACATACTCTTGCTGAAGGTCATTGAGCTCTCTCCTTACCTTTGACATCTCAACCGTGTCAAACCGTTCATCCGTACCATAATCGAAGCCGGTTTTAGCAACCTGTTCCCGGTGAAGTCTCTCCAGCTCCAGTTGTTTTTTTGTCTTCTCTGTAAGCACATCAACCAGGACCTGATTCCTTACCTTTTTCCTGATCGATTCCTCCAGGGCAATATTTGCGGATTTCTGAGCCGCCTCAATCTCCTGGATGCTTGACTTCTCAGTGAGCAAATTTGGAAGATACTGGCCATACTGATCATTGATTTGCTTGATCAGATCCTTTCTTTCGGTGGATGAAATATTTAGCCGCTTGACATTCTCAAACATCTGATTCATGGATGCCGTCTCTCTGGAAAGGCTTTCATCCAGTGCATCACTCATTCTCTTCTGGACCCTCATTTCTGCTGTAACTGTCTTCATTTCCCTGCCAAAAACAACCAGCGCCGTAACAGCACCCGTTATGACTGCAGCCAGAATTCCCCAGGGACTTGCTTTTAAGGTTGTATTAAATGCTTTTGTAGCAGCTTCAGCAACCTTTGTCGCAACCGTGTAGAGCTTTTCTCCAATGGTAACGGCATTTACTACCAATGAATAGGCTGCAAGAGCTACAGTGCCTGAGATGATATATGCTTTGTACTCGTCAAACACATTAAACAGGTTGACCAGTCCGCTCATGAGGCCTGCCAGGATGTTATTTGCAGAAGTAAAAGCCGGCGCAACCCGATCCCCCAGCTCTATAGCAACCAGGTTGAGCTTGTTTTTAGCCTGAGCAAGCTTTGCTGAATTCGTATCTGTATTGATACTGGCCTGCTCAATTGCAATATTGGTACCGGTAACTTCAGCCGTGTAACGCTTGAATTCATCCCGCCCCTGGACCAGTACTTCAGCCATTTTCGCATGTTCAACCCCGAAAATAGAAGCAGCGCTTACCCCTCCATCAAACATTACTGAAAGTTCATCCAGAGCCCTGGAAAGATCAAACACCCCATCCTTATAACCGATTTGCTTATCCGACATCTTTAAAAGCACTTTATCCAGGCTGTTCCCTGCAGTTGTCGCTTCCGAAAATTTTGGCCCTATGGTTTCAATGGCTCCCACTGCCTCTTCAACAGATATCCCCATAAGATTTGCCGTTGTGCCTGCCTTTTCAATTGCAGTTGAAACATAATCGATATCTGCAGCTCCCACTTTTGAGCCTGCAGCGATTACATTCACAACCCTGGAAGCTTCTTCTCCTGAGAGATTGAACTGATTGAGCGTGTTTGCCAGGGCCGCAACAGCCGGCTCCAGCTTGATCTTCCCCGCTTCTGAGAGAATGATTGCCTGCTCAGTAACTGCAGCAAGGGCTTCCTTATCTCTCAGGAGTTCGGGCCGCTGTGATCCCATGACCGTGTAAGCATCCAGGATCTCTTTTGCGCTTTGCCTGATCCGGACCCCTGACTTTGTTGTCTCGACAGAAAATTGCTTTGCACTTTCACTGAGCCACTCGAGATCCGTTCCCTGGAGGCCGGTAAGAGCTGAAAGATTGCTCAGGGAATCCTCAAACTCATTCGCAGCATCGATGGATTTTTTAAAAGAATAGGCAACCCCTGTAGCTGCAGCCGTTACTCCTGCAATTAATCCGACAACTTTTTGATACCCGCCGGTCACACTTCCAAACCAACTCCTCTGAGCTCGATCCACTCCGTACATTTCGGCTTTGACCTTTCCCAGTTCCTTCTCCACAAGCTTCAGCTTAGCAACCTTTTCATTGTAAAGCCTGATCTCCTCCTTAGATTCCCGGTTCATGTTCTTGATCTCACTTTTCAGGATCCTTTGAGCTTTTGCCAACTCATTGAAGCTGGAGCCATTCAATCGCTTCAGGGTTTTTTCCACATCATAAGTCTCCTTCTTGAGGTTTCGCATTTGGTTCTGGACAAGCTTCAGCTCCTTTTCCTTCTGCCTGAAACCTGCCAGATCATTATCCCTGCCAAGTTTAGCAAGCTCATTCCTTAAACTTTTTGCATTGTCCTCAAGTTTCTTTAGTTCAGCTCCAGCCTGCCGGCCGTCTACATCGACTATTGCTTTTGCAACTTCAGTTTGTGCCATCTTGATCAGCTTTTAAGATTCTTCTTTCCTGGATTCTTGATGAAACCAGTCTGTTTTGCTGATTCATTGGGAAAAGCTTCTGCTATTGCATCCAGGTTTTCAACCACACTCTTTTTGGGATCGGTGACATTTTCGGTGATCACTTTACCTGGGCCTGAGCCCTGGCCAAGAAAGGCCTCATCTATTGCAGACAGGTTCTGCTCAAAGTTCATATCAGTGCGGGTGACATTCTCATTGATCACTTTTCCCGGTCCGCCTCCTTTGCCCAAAAACTCTTTTGCTACAGCATCGATATTCTGCTCAAAGGTGTTACCTGGTTTAGTGACATTTTCATTGTTTCCCACTTTCAAGGCCGCCTCTTTTAATTTTGGAGCTGCAGGTATTTCTTTTGCTTTCTCCTTCTGAATGCCTGCATTTGCAGGTTTATTCTCAGATGCTTTTGCCTGGGAAAAACGGGATTTTCCATAATATACTGAGCGTATTTTTTCAAGGATTCTCAGACCTTTCCCCTTTCTCTCTTTCAGAAACTTCTTTTCACTGGTTTCCAGATCCTTGATATAAGGGATCGATTGTCCAAGTTTTTTGCTCCAGATCATCGGCTCCAAGCCTGAGATTGGAGCAGGATTCTTTTCATTACTATTCATTGTCATTGGATTTTGAGTTACATACTTGCCCGTTGTAATTGGTAACAATATCCCTAAGCAGATCACTAATTCGATTACCGTTAAGATTTTTTACAAGCTTGCGGTATTCGGGCTCAGGTAGTCTGAAGCTTACGGGCCTGATCAGCTTCAGCTCTCCAAAAAAGTGTTTTGTGTTTGCCATGATAGTTTTTAAAATTTGTATACAATTATAAGCAACAGGGGTGCTTAAAAAAAGGACAAGCACCTGAAGGCACTGCAAATAGCGGATTCTGGTTTTTCAGTAGTTTTAACTTTCCATGATCTAGCTGTATGTATCAGTGCCTTGAAGAAAATCATATAACCGATTCTCCAGAGGTTAACTATGCAACCAGGGCCGTTTTTTTACCTTACCTAATTAACCGGTGCCCAGCTCCCCGGGATCCGGATGATGATCCCCAGCTAATCGACATGCTGACCAGGTCAACCGGTGCCCAGCTCCCCGGGATCCGGATGATGATCCCCAGCTCGATCGACATGCTGACCAGGTCAACCGGTGCCCAGCTCCCCGGGATCCGGATGATGATCCCCAGTCCGATCAGGTTGACCAGGACGGCCGGTGCCCTGGTGTAGTCATCGGATGTGTATACCGTATCGGTGTACGCATCTATCAAAGAGACTGACCAGGCCAACCGGTGCCCAGCTCCCCGGGATCTGGATGATGATCCCCAGCTAATCGACATGCTGACCAGGTCAACCGGTGCCCAGCTCCCCGGGATCCGGATGATGA
>CAYUQP010000002.1:46630-61422 GCA_964447005.1 uncultured Bacteroidales bacterium | reverse complement strand
TGCTGACCAGGTCAACCGGTGCCCAGCTCCCCGGGATCCGGATGATGATCCCCAGCTCGATCGACATGCTGACCAGGTCAACCGGTGCCCAGCTCCCCGGGATCCGGATGATGATCCCCAGCTCGATCGACATGCTGACCAGGTCAACCGGTGCCCAGCTCCCCGGGATCCGGATGATGATCCCCAGCCCGATCAGGCTGACCTGGTTGACCAGTGCCCCGGTGTAGTCATCGGATGTGGTAACCGTATCGGTTACCACATCTTTCAAAAAGGCTGACCTGGTTGACCGATACCCTGGTATAGTTGGAGGTGTATACCGTATCGGTGTACACCTGCATAAGCTGACCAGGTCAACCGGTGCCCAACTCCCCGGGATCCGGATGATAATTTACGGGATGTGTATACCGATACGGTATACACGTCTCTGTGTAATTACGTTCAATGGGGGGGATATCGGTTAGCGTTTACAAGTATCTAACTGGCTCCTTGTCTATTGTTCCAGCATATTGCACGCAACTTTTTCAAAAAAATCCTTCAGGACGGGACAGGGCGCCGCAGGGAGTCCCGTGAAACAAAGCGGAATTTTAGGGATGTTTTTGATTTTTATGATGTTAAGAGTCTTTTTATACCATGTTTTTTAACAGGAATACAAAAGCAAACGATTATTAAGGCTGCAAAATGGTAATTTCAGGTTTGGAGAGCTGGCCTATCTGTGAGATATTCCAGGTATAAAATCAGTCAGGTGAATCGGATGTGTATAGCGACTCACTATACACATCTTTTTTGAAATGGTCCCTTACATTACATGAAAATTCGATCGAAGATCTTCACCTGTTCCCGCTTTTTAGTCTCAGAAACATGGGCGTAAACCATTGTCTGCATTATGGAAGCATGTCCCATGAGTTTCTGGAGACTGGCCAGGTCGTTAGTCTTCTCCAGGAACAGGGTTGCAAAGGTGTGCCTGGATGTGTGGTAAGTGATGTGTTTGTTGATTTTCAACAGTTTCGCAATGTCTTTTAAGTATCGGTTTGTTGCCGGATCACTGTATGTTTCAAAGATTTTTCCCTTGATCATGAACGGATTGGTTTCATGTAACAGCTTCTTGGCAGCCTGGCAAAGAGGAATGGTGACGGTTTCATGGTCCGTGTTCATTTTCTTCTGGGGAACAATGACAATCATTTCATTGATGATATGATCGAACCTCAGTTTCTTGACATCGCTCAATCTCAGGCCTGTGATGCACGAAAACAAGAAATATCGAAGAACCTTTTTCATGTTCTTAGGGATCATTTCCTTTCCATAAAATTCGATCATCTGCCTGAGCTCTGGCTCCTCCAGGTAAATGATCCTCCCTTTTCCATGTTTGATTCTGAATTGATCAAATGGATTGATCTGAATGACCTGGTTTCGTTTTGCCCGGTTGAGGTAGAGTTTGATCACTCTCAACTTCTTGCTTATTGTATCAATGCTGTTCTTTTCCTTCAGCTTTAAGTGCCGCTCAAAACTTTCCAGAAATTTAACATCGATTTCCGCAAACAATATCTCTCTCTTAAATTTCTCCAGGTTAGTCAGTATCGAATGATGCATATTGAGTGTTGAATTAGCGATCATGCTTTTACGCTCTTTGATCTCGGACCTCATCCAGTCTGTAAAGCTCATAAACCTTGAGGGATTTTTAAATTCAGCTCTGAGCAGGTCAGGAGTAATATCCCTATCCTGGAGCCGGTATTTAATTTGAATTTCATTGACCAGGGACCGGCATTTTTCTATAATGAGGTTGTAATCCTTTGATTTCGGGTGTTTCGGACTTATGATCTTGTTTTCATTATCCCAGAAACCCGCCTGAATATGCACCCCTGTAGGTAAAGCAACTCTTCTGCCTTTGATGTAAATTTGCAGGATCACACTTGAAGTATCATCTTTTTTAGTGTAATCTTCTCGAAGTAAGGTTATAACATTATGCATTTTTCATCGAATTTAATGGGTGTATGAATAAATAGTGTTTTGCAGCGTCCACCGCGTCATATATAATTCAATTAATTGTATACTAGTGTATTAAGTAGGACGCAGTTGTATTTTTTTTATGTCCAGCACCGTCCAAAATGTTCTGTCTGCGTCCTACTTTGATTTTAAGAATTTGGACGCTGCGGACGCTGTGGACGCAATTGGTTTTTTTTCTGTGTTTATTTTTAAACATTGATTTACTTTATTTTATATTGATTGGACGCAAAGGACGCAAGAAAATAATAAAAATATGCCGGGCCTTTTTTACTCTCCACAAAATATTATGTATCTGTTACTTCCGCTTTTCTTCTCAGTTACGTTCCTACTTATCCCAGGTGTATAAGTTGCCCAAGTCTTTAGCGCTTTTGTGAAATTGTTTTGAAGTTTCCATGTATTAATTTCTTTATTGTCAGGATATTCTTCTAAAAAACTTTCATGCAATTCTTTTTTTGAGTATTCATGACCTATTTTTATTTCACCATTTTTCATTTTTTCATCCATAAATTCCAAAAAATCTGAATTTGTCCTGTCCAGAAGCTTTCTTCTATTAAGATTGATGTGTGGTGTTTCGATCACTCCTTCCTTTAAATAAAGGCAAATGCACCACATCATGAAAGTGTCAAATTTGCTCCATTCTTCTATGGACCAGTCATTTGAAAAAAACCAGCAACCGAATTCATCATTTGGGCCTAATTTATCACTATAGTGATCAGAAAATTCAAATTCAATTGACCTGTCTTTTGCGCTGGCACCTTCAATATCCAGCGTCCTATTTGTTGTTATGATGATCTTAGGAAATATTCTGAAAGGCTGCTTGTTCTTCTTTTCTACTTCAATCCCTTCAGTTATATCATTGAAAACATCCTGAAAATCAAATGGATGTTGCTTGCTATTCTTGACATCATTCAAACATAGAATTTGTGTGTCAAGGTCCGCCGTTTGATAACTGAAATCTTTGGCAGATTTGAATTTCTTTCCATTGATTTCGCAATAATTTTTGATATAACCAGTTGCTTTAGCAAAAAGAGTCTTACCCGTCCTTCCATCAGGAATTTCTGAAATTACGCTATCAGTGAGCACAACAGCCTTAAGCTTACCTTCTGTAAAAGAATGAAGGAGATATCCAATAATAGAGCAGATTGATCGCCATCTATCATCTTTTCGACCCGAAATATTAAAGATAAATTCGCCATACATACCAAAGTCTTTAAGTGATAAGTTTTGTTTTTCAGGCATGATAAAATCTCTCTTGATTACCTGGTTTTTCCAAATATATCCCTGTAGTCTCTTGTAATCAACTAATTCAAATTTGCCTGGAGAACACCTAACATATCCATTTTTAAAGTATATGAAAGCTTCATGTTTTGTATCACTGTTAAAGATAATTTCGGAATCAGGAGACAGAAAAGTAAAGCGGTTTTCGCTAAAGTAAGCGGCCGGGTTTGATTTGAATTTTTCAATGAGCATTTGCCTGGTTACACTTTTATCCAGCTTCTCGGGTAAGTTCCTGAGGTAACTCATAAATCCGTCCTGGATCTTTGTATGAGTCACCTGCTCAATTATTTGATTTTGAATTTTTATGAATATATAATCATTTTTGACATCATAGCGCCGGAAACCTAACGAGTAAAGAATTTTATCGTACTTATCAAAGTTGATTTTTAACTCTGAAATATTGCCTTCCTTGTCCCATTTTATCCTATAGAAGTCCATCTGCAGCTGTGGAGCTGGATTGATATCTTTTGCTTCCTCATATTTGATCTCTTCCAGGGATCGGCCATCCCGGATCAGGTCCGATACATCTTTTACGCCGGCCGGCAAAATGCCTCTGACAAATCCGAACTTCTCACAGATCTTCTCGCTGTGTTTAACACCAGTACTGTCTGAATCATAAAGGACCACTATCCTTTTATACCTTGATTTGAGTTCTTCTGCCAGGTTCTGAGGCATCGATGCTGTTTCGGAATTGAGTGTGAAGGCCTCCTTACCCTGGGAAGACAAGGTCATTACATCCTTTTCGCCTCCTGTTAAAAAGACTTCCTGGTCCCCCCTGCAGTGGTCTAGACCAAAGTACCAGCCGGCCGGCTTATTATTCTCCGGATACCATGAAAACTTGTATTTTTTATCCAGCGGCCGGTATATTTTGTACGTATCATTATTTATTTTGTAGCAAAATACAGGGTTCTGAGGCGTTGATTCAATCCTGAGTGTACCTATGTAATAATGATCTACTGCCAGGCAATGGTTTTTTGCTAAAACCTGAGGTGTAATTTGAAACTGTCTCCAGAATTCAAATTCATCAGGATTGATATCCCTTGTTGTGAAGTCCGAAATTTTCGGTTTGAATATTTTAGGTTCTTCAATGGGTTTTGCATTTCCATTGCGCTTGTAGGCAGAATCCACAGAACTCCTGATCTCATTGTATGTGAAATCCTTCTCTTTATACCTGGAAGTAATTTCCCGCAGCGCAACCTGCCTGTCAATGCCCTTGTGGCAGCATTTACTGGCAAGAGCAAATACAAAATCATTCCTGGATCCGGACTGAAAGGATCCATAATCCTCCTCTGTCCATTTGACAATCTGATCAAAATTTTCAGTATCAATCATTTCTCTATAATTAATTTCCTGATATGGAAGTTATCATTATAAAGCCCCTTTCATGAGGCATATGGCACAATGCCTCACTACTCAGGGCTTTTATCCCCTTATCGGTAGATATTGAAAAAGGATACTGACGTTTCCCCCGGGCTCGCATGGGGTACTCCGCCAGTATCACAGTACTCAAAAAAATATCTTCATGTAAAGTGCAAGCCCTCATATGTATTCACTTAAATATTGATCGTTCAAAACGATAGCCCGAAAGTAAGCTGCCAGGCTTCGAAAAAAAAGGACAGTTTTTTAATGTGTTGATTATCATTACTATTTAAATTTTTTCAAAAGAAGAAGGAAGGCCCGCAACCGGCGTTATTCCTCTATGGAAAAAACGAAGTTCACTGACCTTCCTTCTTTGATGTGCATTTGTTTTGACATTGATTACTTTAGTCTCCTTTTGGTTTGTTGAGCACATCAAATATTCTCTCAAGCATTTTCTCCTGTTGCCTGAGGGTGCCCTGAATGGCTTCAATGCTTTCTGTAGAGCATGTTTGACTCAAAAAGTCAACAGCCATAGTAACAGTTCTGTTTAAGTGGAGGACCTGCCACAATTCCTCATTCAGTTCAAAGGAATCTACTGAAATTTCTTTTACTTTTGTTGTCATAATTACTTCATTTTACGAGTTTATAAGGATTAAATTAACCCGGGCTCCCACCCGGGTTTTGTTTTCTAGAAGAAAGGGATCCAGTCCGGTTCCTTTCCAGACAGGTCCAGCTTAAGCGCCGGCCTTGTCCATATGACAAAACGGTCGGACCGTTCGCCGGTCGGTAATATGATTCGTTCTTCAAAATGGACAACAAGCCGATCTTCGCCCTTGATGGTTTTAAATTTTATGATAGTATATTTTGGCATTCCTGGAAAATCAATCTCTAGGAATGGCAGGACACGAAGAATTCCGTAAGTTATTTTAGATTGCTCTGATCTTGCATAGTGTGATGCAAAAAACACTTTCAACCTCCAATATTCTGAGAGAACAGGACTATAAAGATGAAATTCCGGGTCATCTACTCTTATGAAACCATAAGGAACGGGCCATTTAGCCACTCTGCCCCAGTTTGTATTCTGATCATCCGTCCAGATCGGATCGCCTTGCAGTGCATCCGGATGGTCTTCAGATTGCCATAGCTCGAAGATATCTCCGGTCGTTAGCCATTTCATTTTAATTTTTTCCATTGTATTATTTCTTATGATTAATCCCAGGAGTTGAATGATGAAGGCCATTTGACCTTCTGTCTGCTTTCACCCTCCATGAAAGTATTGGGTATAGGGTACTCGGGTTTTAAATTCTTCTTCACCTTTCGCTGGATGTGCTCATGCAGGCTGTTTGTGTTGGTCATCTTTGGAGTTTCGTACACCGCTTTTTTCAGCAGGTCCTTAATGTCGAGTGCATCCGGATCAGCGAGGTAACCGTTCTTAAACAGCCAAACCATTGCTTGATTTACAGTGATTTGCACAAATAGATCCCTAAGGCCTGGAGCTCCAGAAAATCTCTTGATGAAGATTGTATTTTTCGAGACCAGGAAGAGGGTTTCACTTGTGTATCTGCTATCGATGAAACCGCCAAGCAATAGCAGATCTGCATCCGATGGGTTGACCGGCAAGGATCCCGGGAATGATGGAGCCGTTTCAAGTTCGAAGTACCAGCGGCCAGGCAGGGTTTTATTCATTAAATATGCTTTCATATTGTATGCTTAAAAGAGTTCAAATAATTCATTTCCTTCTCCAATGCGATAAACTACACCGGCAGGTTTATCCTGCCGGCAGACCGGCCTTGAGAATCTGATCAGTAGAAACGATTTGGAATTAGTTCCCATAATATCCACCTGATATGCAGGAAGTCCTGAAAACTTGGGCCACAGACTCTTTTCGGGCCATGCTTCGTTTTTGAGTATAAAAAGCTCGACAAAGAATCTTTTGAGTTTCAAGTAAGACGCCTGGTCAAGCATGAAGGGCTCCAGCTCTTGTTTAGGAATGTTCCTGATCATGTGCTTTTTGGCTCGTAAATTATAGGCCCTTGTCTTTTTTTTAAATTCCCTTCTCATGGCTAAAGTCTTAATGTTTTCCTGCCAGGTAATCTTCAAGTGCACTTTCAGGAATCAAGCCATCTGGAGTTGTCCTGATCAAGCCGGAAAGACAGGCCTTCTTAATAGTTGTGTGCGACTTTCCCAGCATTTTAGCGACCTGGTTGATGTAATACAACTTCTCACCAACTCCCTTTTGTTTCTTTGACTCCAGCTTTATCATGATTGATTCAATCACTTCAGCTAATTCCTCCTTTGAGGTAACAAACTTTATTTCAGTTGCCATAATTTTAAATATTTCTATATTATATTTGTGTATTAAAAACAAAGCAAGTATATGAAATAAATTGATACATTATACTTCATATATGAACATTTATATCAACTATTTTTTGTTAATATGGCTAATTTGTCTATAATCAGGAATTTATGTAAAGAGAAGGGTATTACTTTATCAAAACTCGCAATAGATTTAGATATTACATTCAGCGGTCTCCAGAGTTTATTAGCCAAGAATACTACCAGAATAGATACATTGGAAAAGATTGCAGCTTATTTGAAGGTTCCTATCTCTACTTTTTTTCCTGATGATCCATCAGCTATAATCTATTTTGATGAGTCGGATAGAAAAATGATTGAAACTGAAATTAAAGCAAATGGATTAGATCAATATAAAAATGAAATATTAAGTGCACTCAATTTTATAGGTACTGATATAAAGGGCAAATTCATAGATCTTGATAATAATAACAGTAGCATATCAAAGGAGGGTATTATTAACGAGGTCATATTCAGATATGTTATGAAACTTCATAATGAAAAGGAATTGGAATCTTTGAGAAAACAACTGGTAGATAAGGAACAGATTATTGAATTAATGTCCGAGAAACTTAAATCATTAAAAGATAAGTCTACTAAATAATGAGGCATTCTACTTTACTAAAAAACGCCAAACAGCATATTCATGAAATTGCTACAATGCAGTTATGATAAGGTTTTGAGGTCCTTCTTATGTGGGAACCGCTGGTACCACAGAAAAAGTGGCTGTTTCATATTTCCGAGCAGCCTCTTTTTTTTCGTACCTTTATGTTTCTTTAGTCCTTCGCTAAAGTCATTTCATTATGAATACTTACCGCTATTTTAAAGGGATTCTGATCGTTTCAGTCATCTTCCTGGCGGCATGCGGGAAAGAACCGGCGCCTGCCGACCAGATCCTTTTCAGCGATATCATTCCGGACGTAGCCATGGTATATGATATCGAGGTGCTTTACCCCGATCCGTACCAGTGCCAGGGTGATTTTAATTACCCTGTCGATCTTGACCGCGACGGAACGGATGATTTCGAAGTCGCTGGTTCGACCTGGCCCGGTCATTTCGACCATGTCGGCGTGATCTGGTATAACGATCACAATACCAGGGTTTCTGCTTTGCATGACCAGGCTTACATTGCTACAACAATGCCGGGTGAAATGTGCAGTGAAACCGACCTTCAGGCCGGAGACCCAATTAACGACGCTCTGGAATGGTCGGACGAGGTGAGGATCTCTTTCGAGATCATAGACAATGTGATTTTTTGTAACTGGAAAGGCGACTATATCGCGGTAAAACTGGTCAAAGACAGCCATAATTATTTCGGCTGGATCGATATCGATGGTTTTGAAACGCCAACGATAAAAGAATTTGCCGTTAATTTGACGTATGATAAAAAAATACAGGCAGGACAAAAGGAATAGTTCGGCTTCCAGCGCGCCGGAACAAATAGCCGGAATAAAGCTGAACCGGAATTTTCAAATTATTGTGCTCGTCACATTAACCTTTCTGGCCTGCATGCCAATGCTTCGCAACGGCTTCACCTATTTCAGCGACGACAATTACGTGCTGAACAATGCCATTATCCAGAACCTGAGCTGGCACAATATTAAGTTCATCTTCAGCGCTTATTTCGACGGGCATTACCACCCGCTGACCATGCTTTCGCTGGGGCTGACCTGGCTGATGAGCGGCCCTGACCCGTTCCAGTACCAGTTTATAAACCTGTTGCTGCACCTGGCCAACACGTTGCTGGTCTTCTGGCTGATCCGGAAATTGTTCAGCAACCCGGAGATGGCTTTCCTGGTCGCCCTGCTGTTCGGCCTGCATACGATCCATGTCGAATCCGTGGCCCGCATCACCGAACGGAAAGACATGCTGTATACCTTGTTTTATCTTGTATCTGCCATCGCCTACATCAATTTCCTCGATAAAAAACGATGGAAATACTATCATTATTCACTGGTCACTATTACTTTATCATTACTCTCAAAAGGCCAGGCGGTATCCTTCTTCTTCACCCTGCTGCTGATCGACTACCTGCGCGGCAGGAAGCTGCTGAGCCGCCAGGTGATCCTTGAAAAGGTCCCTTTCCTGGCTTTAGCGCTGTTTTTCGGCTATTTGAACCTCCAGGCCCAGAAATATACCGGCTATTTCCTCGATTACCGGAGCATGGCCTTCTATGAACCGGTGCTGGATGCGGCGTATGTCCTGACAAACTACATCCTGAAAATGGTCCTGCCGGTGAATTTATCGGCCCTTTATCCTTATCCGAACCAGCCCGGCGAAGCTGTTCCGGCTTACATGTGGCTGTACCTGCTGACATTCATTGCAGTGATCTTTTTATCCATTTATTTTTATAAAAAAAACAAAGCAGTGTTCTTCGGGATCATGTTCTACCTTCTCAACATTTTCCTGATGCTGCGGATCATTCCAGTAGCGGAGAATATCATGCCCGACCGCTACAACTATGTGCCCTCCATCGGTTTTTTCATTATTCTTTACAGTCTTTTTGTTTTTATAAAAGAAAAGAAAAGAAAATTTCTCCGGATCGCGCAATTCACGCTGGCCGGCTACCTGGTCATTCTTTTCATCCTGACCTTTCAGCGCACCCAGATTTGGAAATCGGGTGAAACGGTATGGAACGACGCCCTGAAGAAGCATCCGGACAACACCTACATTTTGCAGAATGTGGCGAACCTGCACATCTCGCAGGGCAAATACCGGGAAGGATTTGCCACCGTGGACAAGGCCCTGGCGGCAGACCCGCAGAACATCCTGGCCCTGATCAGCCGGCTGAAGGCAAATACGCACCTTAAAAATATTGTAGCAGTGGAGCAGGACCTTGACTATATCAGGCAACTGGATCCTTCATTGGCCGAACAATGTGCCAATAAGGCCAATGCATTGTTCATGTATGGCAATTTGCGCGTGGATGCTGCGATGATCGGGGAGAATTACAGGAAAGCGATCGAAAAGTACCCTTACAATGCAAAGTTTTATTACAACCTGGGGGTGTTCTGCTATGCCATGCAGGATTATGGCACAGCCCTGGAAAACCTTGACCTTGGAATCGGATTTAAGCCTTATAATATCGATTATTACCTGTTATACCGCGGAATGACCAACCAACAACTAGGAGAAACTAAAGAGTCAAAACAGGATTTCCGTAAAGCACTGAAATTTAACCCGGAGAATAATGAAATTAAAAAGCAGTTGAAAAAGCTCCTTTCCTCATAGTAATTCCCAATAAATTTAATTTTTCATTATTCACTATTCCTTATTCCGTCGTTTCTTCTTCTTTCCTCCCCCTGGTTCTTGCTTCTCCTGGGGATGCTTAATGGTAAATTTATTCGTGGGAAGGATAGTACGCACCATCCCGCTCTGGATAGTTTTCCAGATATAATTGATCATTCCTTTATTTTTATCCCGTTCAAAGCCGATTTTCACGCTTTTAAAATCGGTTTTCCCGGGAGGAGGATTGTTCGAATTCGTTACCTTGTTGGCCAGGAAAGATACAAACCCCCATTCCTTTCCTTCATCCTTTTTCTGGATCACCACGTCGATGTCATTGTACAGGAATTCCATCCATCCATCCGATATATTATCATTTCCTGAAAAAGAGAAAGTCATCCGGGTAAGTGTTCCGGCATTGAATTTCATGTTGATGGAAGGCTCGAGCATAGCATTGAGCGGGCTGAGCTGCATGGCTCCGACACTGCCCGAACATACCAGCGCCCTGGTGTCGCCTTCCAGCGGCAGGGTGAGCGTAACTGACAAAAGCCCTTCTCCCATCACTTTTGCGCGTACCTCGAGTTTCATCACGCTCTCCACCGAATCATCCTCCTGCGGGCGGTTATTCAGGTCATACGACTGAAGGTCAAAGGCTTCAAGGCGGATCATGCCCGGTTCGGTCCTTTCCGCGACCAGTTCCCCGTAAGTTATTGCAGAGTTAACCACTGACAAGGTATCGATCACCATGGGCATGGGGGCTTTCAGGAACATTTCATTGTGAAATAACGGAAATTTATTTAAGTTGAAAGGGACGTTCTTGTCACGGAAAATATCAGCCGATGCCCCGTCCACCAGCAACTTTGAAATATGAAGCGGCATGCCTTCAAACAGTTGCCTGATACCGATCCTTAAGACTGAAATACTTTTGACCTCTATGTCGAACCGGTCATCCTGGAAGGAAAGTTTTGCTGCGAACTCCTTCTTATCAAACTTGGGTTTCATTTCAAATCCGGATAAAACGAGGGAAGAGTCAGCTTTATCAAAGACAAACTTTTTCAGGCTCATGTTATAAAGCCCGGTTTCGGAGTGCAAAACCATATCCGATAAGGTAACCTTTACCTGGCCATAGGTATAACCAATCGGATCGGCGTTGGTGTTCCTGGCCAGGGTGACATCTTTAATAAGTACATTGATATCATTGGAACGGGCCAGGACAACCTCGTTGCGAACCAGGCGGAAATTACCTTCAGTCAGCAGCATCCTGCTGAGCGTGATGTTCTTCAACAAAGGGGCCTTTGAAATGGTCGCAGTATCTACATCGACCTCATCCACGGTTTCCGGCGTAACTTTCAACGGAAGATGTACATCGACTTCCGGTTGGAGGAGGATCAAATCACCTATCCTGAGCGTCTTATGCATTAACAGCTCCCTGATATTGAAATCCGTCAGCCTGATCAGCCCGACCCTGATCTCCATCCATATTTTTTCATCCTTGTCCAGGCTTTCATCCGGATAGATCCTGACCTGCTTGATCTTTACAGTTCGCTGCAGCAGGTTTACCCGGATATTTTTATAATCGACACGATGGCCCATTGGCTTGTTGTGCTCCAGGAGCGACCGTACGTAAGGATCGGCGATGCGGTCAGCGTAACGGGCGGTCAAAAAAAGAAGCATGCCGATGATGATCAGCAGGAGGGCTATGGCCCAGAATAATTTATTTTTCATATGGGTAGTTGAGAGGATCAGAAATCGTCATCAGCAGAAGAGGCAGCGGAATAATCATCGTCATTGAATTCCTCGAAAGTGATCTCCTCCCGGATAATCTCTTCTCCGTCAGAATTGAAATCATTTCCCGGATCAAATCCTGCCAGTTCTTTCAGCGATTCATCATTCAGAAAACTATTGGCTTCCGATTGTATATCCTGGTAAATAAATTCATCGATCAAAGAAATGACATCACCGAAGTTCCTGCTCTTGATCTCACCGAAAAGTTCTTCAAATTCAGGGTCTCCCTTCACCTGGTCGCGGATGTCTTCCACGTAATCATCCAGCTCATCATAATCACCCATCTCTATCGTTTCGCGGATGGTTTCCAGGTATTCAAATTTCCTCGTATCCATATTAGTTCCTCCTAGCAATTGTCATACAGCGATACCGCTGATTAACCTGTCAGTAAATCTACATATATATTCTAATGCACTTTAAATTTAATCAAAATTTTTCAAAAATCAAGTATTTTAAGAAAAAAAAAGCATGAATCTTTGTAATACTTTAAATGATATAAATATGAATAACAACGAATTCCGGCAATACGCCCATGAATTGGCCGACTGGATGGCGGATTACCTGTCGGAAGTGGAAAAATTGCCTGTGAAATCACCGGCCGGGCCGGGTGATATTTACCGGCAGATCCCGGAAAAGGCGCCGGTCCGGGGAGAAGAGGTCGCGGATATTTTCAGTGACTTTGTAAATATCATCCTTCCCGGCCTCACGCACTGGCAGAGCCCGAATTTCTTTGCCTATTTCCCCGCCAACTCGAGCTATCCTTCTGTACTGGCCGAAATGCTCACTGCCACACTGGGCGTGCAGGGCATGAAATGGGAAACCTCACCGGCCGCCACCGAGCTGGAGGAGCGGATGATGAACTGGCTGAAAGGCATGACCGGCCTGCCGGAGAATTTCCAGGGAGTGATACAGGACACGGCCTCAACCGCCACCCTGACCGCAATCCTGACAGCAAGGGAAAAGCTCTCAGAATACCAGGTGAATGAAAAAGGAATGCAGTGGTCCGACAATTTCAGGGTTTACTGTTCCACCGAGACCCACTCCTCTATTGAAAAAGCGGTCAAAATTGCCGGCATCGGGAGGGAGAACCTGGTCAAAGTCGGCGTCGACAGCGAGTTCCGTCTCGATCCCAGGCTGCTCCTGCAGGCGATCGAATCGGACCTCAAGGTGGGCAACAAACCTGTTTGCGTGGTGGCCACGCTGGGCACCACCGGCGTGACGGCCATCGATCCCCTGAAGGAAATCGCCGAAGTCTGCTCCCGCCACAATATCTGGCTGCACGTCGATGCCGCGTTTGCGGGATCAGCGCTCATCCTGCCGGAATACCGCTGGATGATCAAGGGCGTGGAGCAGGCCGACAGTTTTGTCTTTAACCCGCATAAATGGTTGTTCACCAACTTTGACTGCTCGGCGTATTTTGTGAAAGACAAATTTGCTTTGCTAAGGACCATGCAGATCGTGCCGGAATACCTCCGCACACAGGACCAGGGCAGGGTGAACGATTACTGCGACTGGGGCGTGCCGCTGGGCAGACGCTTCCGTGCGCTGAAGCTCTGGTTCGTGCTGCGTAGCTATGGCGTTGCGGCCCTGCAGGAAAAACTCAGGGAACACATTAGGATGGCTAAGGACCTGGCAGAACTCATTCACCACGAAGAGGATTTTGAATTAATGGCGCCGGTCACCATGAACCTGGTCTGCTTCCGATACAAACCCAAAGGCATAGATGACGTGAATGAACTGAACGGCCTCAATGAAAAGCTGCTAAGAGCAATTAATGCCACGGGAAAAGCTTACATGTCGCATACTAAAGTCGACGGAAAGTATACGATCCGGATGGTGATCGCGAATACAAATGTTGAGTGGAGGCATGTGGAAGCGGCGTGGAAGCTTGTGAAAGTTTTGAGTCTTGAGTCCTGAGTCTTGAGTCCTGAGTCTTGAGTTTTAGTTATTGAGTTGATTAGTTAGGAATTATTGACTAAAGACAAAAGACTAAAGACAAAAGACAAATGACTAAAGACTAAAGACCAAAGACCAAAGACCAAAGACCAAAGACCAAAGACCAAAGACTCAAAACTCGTGATGAAATCCTATGGAAACGGCAATCGGTAACAAATCATTTTTCCAGTCAATATAAGGTTTGTTTTTCAAGTCGTTGTAATCGTCCCAGAATTCAGATGTTCTCAATGGCACGTTCAGGTCAAGGTCGATGCCGTTCTGCCGGTGTTTGCCCCCTCTGAACTCCGCTCCGAACCCGACGGTAAATCCCTTGTATATTTTATTGTACTCCGGGGCTCCTTCCACTTTGATTTGCGAGTTGCTACCGTACATTACCTTAAGGAAGGGCCGGAACGGATAATCGGAGGTGTTAGGCAAAAAAAGCCCTTTCATTCCTAACTGCCACCCGGTCCCTGTCATATAATATCCCAAGGCGCCGAAAAGGGAAAGATGTTTCACCGGCACAAATCCGAGCTGAACCCCAACCAGTCCGCCATAATCAAGGCCAAGGCCTATCCCGAAATCCGCTTGCCGGAAGGTTTCCTTCGATGATTTCACCGGCTGGTCGTCCCTGACCGGGATGGTATCCGGCTGAGCGGTCATACTGATGGAAATGCAGAGGAAAACACAAACAAGCAAGCAGTTCTTAAAAATCGTGGCTGACATGGGGAGGAGGTTTTGGTCAATAATTAACTTACCTCAAAGCTAGGAAAAAGTTTTTAGTTTTGAGTTTTTAGTTTTGAGGTTGAGTTATTTAGTTATTTAGTTGGGAAAAATTGACCTAAGACCAA
>CAYUQP010000002.1:0-46530 GCA_964447005.1 uncultured Bacteroidales bacterium | reverse complement strand
AGACCTAAGACCAAAGACCTAAGACCAAAGACCTAAGACCAAAGACCTAAGACCAAAGACCTAAGACCAGCGACTACCGCACTGCGACGTGCAACGCAGCCACCCCGCCAGTGAGCTGTTTGAAGGTCACGTCAGAGAATCCGTGGTTTTTCAGCAGATCGCAGATCTCCTCCGGCTTGTAGTAATTAACGACCGAAAAAGCAAGGTATTTGTAAGCTGGACGGTTACCGGAGATCAGGCTGCCGACAGGATAAACAAAATATTTTGTCCAGATCCCGAAAAGGAACCGGAGCCAGGCCCGTTTCGGCTGGCTGCTTTCGATAATGACAAACCTTCCGCCGGGCTTCAGTACACGGTGGATCTCGTCTAAAAACCGGCGTGTATCATAATTTCTGAAGGTCAGGTTGCGAAATGCAAACGCGATGCCGATGGAATCGAAATGACCATCAGGAAAAGGCATCGCCGCAGCATCACCCTGGGTGAAGATAATCCCGGGAAATTCATTTTTCATCGCCTTTTTCTTTGCCAGGTCAAGCATAGGCTGGCTATAATCATACCCGGTGATCTCAACGCTCCCGTTGCTCATTTTAGCCAGTCTGACCGCCAGGTCGCCCGTACCCGTGCACAGGTCCATGACCTTTGCCGGAGAATCGGCCAGGCATTCCGCGGCCGCTTGTTTCCTCCACTTCTCATCCAGCCGCAGCGTGAAGATTCGGTTGATCAGGTCATAGCTGGGAGGAACGGCGGTGAAGATTTTGTAGAGAGGACGTTCTTTCTTTGTAGTTGAGGGCATTGTTTTCAGCAGTTTTGAGGTATCAGCTTCCTCCCAATAACACTAGCCACTTCCTCCATTTTAATCCTCTCCTGCAACATCGAATCCCTCTCCCTGATCGTAACCGTATCGTCTTCCAGCGTCTGGTGGTCGACAGTGATGCAGTATGGGGTGCCGATCGCGTCCTGGCGGCGGTAGCGGCGGCCGATGGAGTCTTTGTCGTCGTACTGGCACATATAGTCGAACTTGAGGCTGTCGAAGATTTCGAGGGCCTTTTCGGGCAGACCGTCCTTTTTGACCAGCGGCAGGACAGCCGCCTTGACCGGGGCCAGGAACGGCGGGATCCTGAGCACCACGCGCTCGGTGCCGTCGTCCAGCTTCTCTTCCTGGTAGCCGTAGCTCAGCACGGCGAGGAATGTGCGGTCAAGGCCGATGGAAGTTTCTATGACGTAAGGCACGTAGCTCTGATTCTTCTCCGTATCGAAATACTGCAGTTTCTTACCCGAGAACTGCTGGTGCGACGCCAGGTCGAAATCCGTTCTTGAATGGATGCCTTCCAGTTCCTTGAATCCGATAGGAAAATCGAATTCGATGTCGAATGCGGCATTGGCGTAGTGGGCCAGCTTGTCGTGAGCGTGGAAGCGGTATTTTTCAACAGGGATGCCCATGCCGAGATGCCATTTCATGCGCTGTTCCTTCCAGTATTCAAACCATTTCATCTCTTCGCCAGGTTGCACGAAGAACTGCATTTCCATCTGCTCGAATTCGCGCATGCGGAAAATGAACTGCCTGGCGACGATCTCATTTCGGAAAGCCTTGCCGGTCTGGGCAATCCCGAAGGGGATCTTCATCCTGCCGGTTTTCATCACGTTGAGGAAGTTCACGAAGATACCCTGTGCTGTTTCAGGCCGGAGGTAGATCACGTTGGCTTCTTCGGCCACGGAACCGATCTGGGTGGCAAACATCAGGTTGAACTGCCGCACATCGGTCCAATTGCGTGTCCCTGAAACCGGGCATGCGATCTCGAGGTCGATAATGAGCTGTTTGAAGGCAGCCATATCTGCGGATTCCATGGCAGCCACCAGCCTTGTGCGCGCGGCCTCGATCTTCTGCTTGTACTCCTGGATTCGCGGATTGGTCTCCAGGTAAAGCTTTTCATCGAAACTTTCGCCAAATCTTTTCCTGGCCTTCTCCACCTCCTGGTCGATCTTTCCCTGCTGTTTCGCCATGTAATCTTCGACGAGGACATCGGCCCGGTAGCGCTTCTTGGAATCTTTATTATCGATGAGCGGATCGCTGAATGCATCAACGTGCCCGGAGGCTTTCCACGTGGTTGGATGCATGAAGATGGCCGCATCGATACCCACGATGTTTTCATGATGCTGTACCATGGATTTCCACCAGTAATTCCGGATGTTGTTTTTCAGTTCGACGCCATACTGGCCGTAATCATAGACAGCGCTCAGTCCGTCATAAATTTCACTTGAAGGAAACACGAAACCGTATTCCTTGGCATGGGAAATGATTTTTTTAAAGAGTTCTTCGTTGTTGGGCATAAAAAGTTGTTTGAAGGTTCCTGGTTCCTGGTTCCTGGTTCCTGGTTAAAATACAAAGCTAGAACCTGGAACCTGGAACATGAAACCTGAAACAAGGTTTATGGCAAACTGTTCTTAAAAGCCAGGTACTCCGCCGGGTAGGCCTCACCGGTCTTTCCACCGAGGCTCTGCCATACCTCATAAATCTTTTCCACCCTGTTTTCAGAGTTGGGATGGGTGCTCAGAAATTCCGGTGGTTCCGCGCTGCCGACCATTTTTTCAAAAAATCCGGCCACACCCCGTGCGTCATATGAAGTTTCATACAGATATTTGACAGACAGTTCATCGGCTTCATATTCATCATCCCGGCTGAATGCCAGCGAAGTAACCCCGGCGGCGAGTTCTGCGACCATCTGGGCGATCATGTTCGGATTTTCTCCGAGTACGACTGAAAGCAGCATTGACAGTCCATAGGCTTTAGTCATCTGTTCGGTGGAATGCCTTTCGGCCGCATGAGCCATTTCGTGACCCATAACGCCGGCAAATTGGGCATAATTATCCAGGTACCGGATCAGCCCGGTGTAGAAATAAATGTATCCGCCCGGGGTGCAAAACGCATTAAGCACCGAATCATTTTTGATAATGTACACTTCCCATTCAAATTCAGTGTCAAAGTCGACCAATCCCGTATTCAGGATGGCATCCCTGACCTCTTCCATGTGAGCATAGGCTTCCGGATACTGGTTGGGCTGCAGGAGAGGAAATTCCGCCGGATTAGACTGAATTTCCTGTTTCATTTGCAATCCAAGCTGTTTATCATCTTCTACTGTAAAAATATTTATACCATTATCTTTTTTGCAGGAAGCCAGAAAAGTAACTGAAATCACTGCCAGGACCGGCAGGATATTTAATAATCGTTTCATAGCTATAAATTTCCGGCAAAGGTACAAAATTCCGGCACTACATCAGGAAACTCATGAGAATACCGGCTGCAACGGCCGATCCGATCACGCCGGCCACATTGGGCGCCATGGCATGCATCAACAAGTGATTTCCCGGATCTTCCTTTAATCCTTCCATTTCGGCGACACGGGCACTGTCTGGTACAGCAGAAACTCCTGAAGCACCAATGAGCGGATTAATCCTGTTTTCGGATTTTAGAAAAAGATTCAGGAATTTTGCGAATAAAACGCCACTGGCAGAAGCCACGATAAAGGAAAGTGCCCCCAGCACAAAGATCATGATGGATTTTGGGGTCAGGAAGACGCTGGCCTGTGTGGAAGCACCGACTGTCAGTCCCAGGATGATCGTCACGATATCGATAAGGGAAGTTTTAGCGGTGTCGGCAAGGCGCCGGGTCACCCCGCTCTCTTTCAGGAGGTTGCCGAAAAACAGCATGCCCAGCAAAGGCAGAGCCCCGGGAGAGATAAAGAGGGTAAGCAATAATCCGATAATGGGGAACATGATCTTTTCCAGTCGTGACACGGCCCTGGGCGATTTCATACGGATTAAGCGTTCTTTTTTGGTCGTCAGCAGTCGCATCACCGGGGGCTGGATCACCGGCACGAGGGCCATGTAGGAATAAGCTGCGATGGCGATCGGGCCGATCAGGTTCTGGGTCTGCAAACCGTTAATGATCTCTCCGTTCGCAAGCCTGGATGAGAGAAATATTGCCGTAGGGCCATCGGCACCGCCGATGATCCCGATTGCAGCCGCTTCGGGCAGGTTGAACCCGAGGATCAGGGCTCCCATGAAGGTCACGAATATTCCTACCTGAGCTGCTGCCCCGAGCAGCATCAGTTTCGGGTTGGAGATCAGCGAGGAGAAATCGGTCATCGCTCCTATTCCAAGGAAAATCAATGGCGGATATATTCCTTTTATAACGCCGTAATATAAGTAGTTCAGCACGCTGCCCTTTTCATAAATGCCAATCTGGAATGAAACATCTTCCGACGAAAAGAACGGAATGTTACCGATCAGGATCCCTGTACCGATAGGGATCAGCAGCAATGGTTCATATTCATATTTAATGGCAAGAAAGATAAAGATCAGCCCCACAACGATCATGATCAGGTTGCCGGCCGAAGCATTGGCAAACCCCGTGTATTCGAGAAATTTTAATATTCCGTCAAGTGCGCTCATAATCTCAGGAAATTTCCATTAAAACATCTCCTTCCAGGATATTATCGCCCGGCTTGACTTTTACTTTCGCCACCACCCCGTCTTTTTCGGCAAAAATCATGTTTTCCATTTTCATCGCTTCATACATGAGCAGTTTGTCGCCCTTTTTCACTTCATCATTTTCTTTTACATAAACATGCATGATATTGCCCGGCAACGGGGATCTGACCTCGTTAGTTCCGCCGATCTTTTTCTTGAACTTGTGCGCACTCTTGGGAACGGCCGGCTCGGGACGCACCAGGATCGGCGTTTTGGATGTCCTGGTTTCCTGTTTCATTTCCACATGATACGTCGTGCCGTTCACTTCCACTTCGGCCATACCCTGGTCGACACGCTTGATTTCAACCTCATATTCCTGGCCTTTGATATTGAATTTGAACAATCGCATGGTTTGGTAATTTATTTGCGGTAATACTGAACTGGTTTTCGCATGTTATAATACTTACTGCACCAGGGAGAGTAATATCTTGATTTTCTTTCTATGGTAAGGATGTTACTTTCCTCATCGTGGAGTTCCTGGTAAAGGTAGAGGGCCATTGCTATGGCTGCGCTGTGGTCGGCCGGGATCTCCAGGCTGTCCTGGTCCCCTGCGGCAAGCTTTCCCTGGCGCCTCAGTCTCTGCCTGATATTCATGCTGATCAACAGGGAAACCCAGGCGAATACCCTGTAAAGGAATAAAAGGGCCAAAAAAACGATCAGTATCCCGACGACACTGATAATGACCCCATCCTGCATGATAACTGACCAATCTGTTTTCATAAGTAAAATGAATGATTGCAATGATTAAAGAGGGATGTTCCCATGTTTTTTAGGTGGTACGCTGTCTTTTTTGCTGGCCAGCGTGGTGAAGGCCCGAACCAGCCTGAACCGGGTGTTGCGCGGCTCAATGACATCATCGATGTAACCATACCTGGCCGCTTCATAGGGATTGGCGAATTTATCGCGGTACTCTTTTTCCTTGATGGCGATGTACTCGTTGCGTTCCTCTTCCGTAGCCATGTTTTTCAGGGTTTTTCCTTCCAGGATCTCAATGGCGCCGGCCGGTCCCATCACGGCGATCTCGGCGGAAGGCCACGCGTAGTTGAGGTCGCCGCGCAGTTGCTTTGAACTCATGACGTCGTGAGCGCCGCCGTATGATTTACGAAGGGTGACGGTGACTTTGGGCACGGTCGCCTCCCCATATGCGTACATCAGTTTTGCGCCGTGAATGATAATTCCGCCATACTCCTGGGCGCTGCCGGGAAGGAACCCGGGAACGTCTACCAGGGTAAGGATTGGGATATTGAATGCATCGCAGAACCTGACAAAACGGGCTGCTTTCCGGGAAGCGTTGATGTCGAGTACACCGGCCATGAAGATCGGCTGGTTGGCCACGATGCCGACCGGGAAACCGCTGAGCCGGGCAAAACCGGTCACGATATTCTTGGCGTAATGGCGCTGGATCTCCAGGAATTCGGCATGGTCCACAATGCCGTAAATAACATCTTTCACATCATACGGCTTATTCGGGTCTTCCGGGATGATCTCGTTCAGGTGGTCGTCCAGGCGGTCGATGGGATCGTTGCATTCGGCAACCGGCGGGTCTTCAAAATTGTTCTGGGGCAGGTAACTGAGCAGTTTCCTGATCAGCATCAGCCCTTCCTCTTCGCTATCGGCAAGAAAATGTGAGACGCCCGATTTCATGGCATGGACCTGGGCGCCGCCCAGGTCATCTTCCGTTATATCTTCACCGGTAACCGTTTTGGTCACCTTTGGGCCTGTGACGAACATGTAGCTGGTCTTGTCACTCATCACGATAAAATCCGTAAGGGCGGGCGAATACACGGCTCCTCCCGCGCAGGGCCCGAAGATGGCCGATATTTGCGGGATAACGCCCGATGCCAGGATATTCCGCTCGAAGATCTCCGCGTAACCGGCCAGGCTCCTGACGCCTTCCTGGATTCGGGCCCCTCCGCTGTCGTTGATCCCGATCACCGGGGCACCGACCTTCATGGCCTGGTCCATGATCTTGCAGATCTTCAGGGCGAAAGTTTCCGAGAGGGAGCCACCGAAGACGGTAAAATCCTGGGAAAAAATATAAACGATCCTGCCGTCGATGGTGCCGTGACCGGTGACCACGCCGTCGCCGAGGATCTTCTGGTCGGCCGGGCCGGAATCTTCACCTCGGTTCACCATGAACATATCGTATTCCTCGAAGCTGCCTTCGTCGAGCAGCAACTCGATGCGCTCCCTGGCCGTAAGTTTCCCCTTGCCATGCTGCGCCTCGATCCGTTTCAGCCCTCCGCCGAGTTTAGCCAGTTCCCGCTTGTCCAGCAATTGCTGGATCTCCTGGTGGCGGTCATGGATAAATCTTTCCTTTGCCATGGATATCAGTGATTTTTATTTTCGCAGAATTCCGTGAGCACTCCAATGGTCGATTTCGGGTGCAGGAAAGCGATGTGAAGCCCTTCTGCGCCTTTCCTGGGCTGCTGGTCGATCAGCCGGACCCCTTTTTCTTCGGCTTCCTTCAGGCATTCTTCGAGGTTCTCAACTGCAAAAGCCATATGGTGCACCCCTTCGCCGCGGTTGGTGATAAATTTCCCGATCGGCCCTTCAGGATCCGTCGATTCCAGGAGTTCTATCTTAGTCTGCCCGACTTTGAAGAAAGCCGTCTTAACTTTCTGGTCCTTTACTTCTTCGATCGCATAGCACTTGAGTCCCAGTACTTCTTCGTAGAAAGGGATCGCTTCGGCAAGATTTTTAACTGCAATGCCAATGTGCTCAATATGAGATATTTTCATTTTAAAAAATTTGTTGTTAATTTTTTCACAAAGGTAGGAATTTTTTATTAGTCTTTGGTCTTTAGTCTTTGGTCTTTAGTCATAATTTTTATTTCCTCTGGAAATGTTTTGAAAAATTGTCGTGGTTCATTTTTAATTAATTGTATGTAATTGAAATATAATTAATTAAAAAAGATGTGAATTTTTTCAATTTTCATCGGGTATTATTGATTAAAAATCCGGATTAATAGATAAAACTATATTATGGCAACGGGATTTGAAAATTTGGAGGCTTATAAAAGTGCCTTTTGCTTGGCAATGAGTATTTTTGAAATGACTAAAGAATTTCCAAAGGAAGAAAAGTACTCACTAACAGATCAGATCAGAAGATCATCCAGGGCAGTAAACGCAAATTTAGCTGAAGCTTATTCAAAAAGGCGTTATGAAGCTCATTTCATTAGTAAATTATCCGATGCGTTTATGGAAAACAACGAAACACAGGTTTGGTTACAATTTGCATTAGAGTGCAAATACATCAAATCAGATGTTTATGAGGAGTTTCTTGAAAAATCAAAAGGAATCGGCAGATTATTAAACTATATGATGAACAATCCCAAGAAATTCGGTTTATTAAGCTGACCCTCAACACTATGACTAAAGATCTTAGACTAAAGACCTTAGACTAAAGACCAAAGACCGCTACTCTGCCAGCACCAGCACTTTATTTCTCAGCACTTCGACGACCCCGCCCTTGATCTCGAAATACTGAAGCTGTTTCTGCGCGTCCTGTGATTTGATCCTGCCTTTGCCCAGGACGGCGATCATCGGGGCGTGATCGTTCAGGATCTCAAAGGAGCCATCGATGCCGGGGAGCTGGACAAGTGACGCTTCGCCGGAATACAGGGTTTGTTCGGGGGTGATTATTTCGAGTTTCATACTCTTTAGTCTTTAGTCTTTAGTCTTTAGTCTTTGGTCTTTAGTCATTTGTGCCATAGGGTTTTGATCAATGACTTAAGACTGAAGACTTAAGACTGAGGACTGGTTACTGGTTTTCTGCCAGGATTCTCTTTCCTTTTTCGATTGCTTCCTCGATGGTGCCTACGAGGTTGAACGCGGCTTCCGGGTATTCGTCCACTTCGCCGTCCATGATCATTTTGAAGCCTTTGATCGTGTCTTCGATCGGAACGATGACTCCGGGGATCCCGGTGAACTGTTCCGCCACGTGGAACGGCTGGGAAAGGAAGCGCTGCACACGGCGTGCGCGGCTCACGGTCAGCTTGTCTTCGTCGGAGAGCTCGTCCATCCCGAGGATGGCGATGATGTCCTGAAGTTCCTTGTAGCGCTGCAGGATCTGTTTCACGCGCTGGGCGGTACGGTAGTGGTCTTCGCCGACGATCTCCGGGCTGAGGATACGCGAGGTGGAATCAAGCGGGTCGACAGCCGGGTAGATACCGATCTCGAAGATCTTACGGTTAAGCACCGTGGTGGCGTCGAGATGAGCGAAGGTGGTAGCCGGAGCGGGGTCGGTCAGGTCGTCTGCCGGCACGTACACTGCCTGGACTGAGGTGATGGAACCTCTTTTGGTGGAGGTGATGCGTTCCTGCATGATACCCATCTCCGTGGCCAGGGTGGGCTGGTAACCCACTGCCGACGGCATACGGCCGAGCAGCGCGGATACCTCGGAACCGGCCTGTGTGAAACGGAAGATGTTATCAATGAAGAACAAAATATCCCTGCCGCCGGATTTTTCATCCCCGTCACGGAAATATTCCGCCAGCGTTAGGCCTGAAAGGGCCACGCGGGCACGTGCGCCCGGGGGTTCGTTCATCTGGCCGAACACCAGGGTGATATTGGAATCCTTCAGTTTTTCGCGGTCCACTTTGGAAAGGTCCCAGCCGCCTTTTTCCATGTCTTCATTAAAAGCATCGCCATACTGGATAACACCTGATTCGATCATTTCCCTGAGCAGGTCGTTCCCTTCACGGGTACGTTCTCCAACGCCGCCAAACACGGACATGCCGGAATAAACTTTCGCGATGTTGTTGATGAGTTCCATGATGATGACGGTCTTGCCAACGCCGGCGCCACCGAACAGTCCGATCTTTCCTCCTTTGGAGTAAGGCTCGATCAGGTCGATGACCTTGATACCCGTGTAGAGCACTTCCTGGCGGGTAGTAAGGTTTTCGAAAGTAGGCGGTTCCCTGTGGATCGGGTATTGCTTCTGATCTTTCACATCGCCAAGGCCATCGATCGGTTTGCCGATCACGTTGAACAGGCGTCCGCGGATCTCTTCGGTGGCCGGCATTGAGATCGGTTTCCCGGTGCCGGTGACTTCCATCCCGCGGCGCATGCCGTCGGTGGAGTCCATTGCTACGGTACGGACCGTATTTTCGCCGATATCCTGCTGGCATTCCAGGATGACCACTTCGCCATTGTCATTGATAACCTCTAAGGCATCGTAAATATTGGGCAGGTGCGTTTCATCCTCAAATGAAACGTCAACAACCGGCCCGATGATCTGGGCAATTTTTCCGATCTTTTTTTCCATGGGGTGTAATTGATAATTTGGGGGCAAAGATACATATTTCTTGTAAAGACGTAACATGTTACGTCTTTACGATAAAGATCATCCCCTCACGAAGATGGCCTTGATGATCAGCCAGGCCATTTTCGGGTTTTCTTTCAGGCGGCGGGTGCTATAGGCAAACCATTGTTCGCCGAAAGGAACGTAGACACGCATGGTGTGGCCTTTGTCGACGATCGATTTCCGGAGCTCGGGCGTTACACCGTAAAGCATCTGGAACTCGTACATGTTTTTCGGGACATTATACTTGTCAATCAGCTTGTAGGCGCCATCCACCAGCGGTTTATCGTGTGTGGCGATACCCGGGTAAACGCCATTCTTAAACATGAATTCAAGGTCTTCCAGAAAATGCTTGTTGATCTCTTCGTATTTCTTGTAAGCGATTTCAGCCGGTTCCACGTAAATACCCTTGCAAAGCCTGTAATTCAGGGGGACTTCTTTGGAATGCAGGTCCATCATGTTCTCCAGGTCGTTCAGCGTGCGTTTCAGGTAAGCCTGAACGACGAGCCCGACGTTTTTGGGGAATTCCGCTTTAAGTTTCCTGTAGAGTTCGATCTCAAGGTCCACGCACTGGGAATCTTCCATGTCGACCCGTATGAAGTTATTGTATGAGGCGGCTTTGGCCACGATTTCGCGAATGTTCTGATAGCATACTTCTTTGTCGATCAGTAGTCCAAACATGGTAGGTTTCAGGGAAAAATTGCCGTCGATCTTTTCTTTGGTTATTTTTTCGATGATCTGCAGGTACTCAATTTTATTTTTCTCCGCTTCTTCCAGTTTGGTAATAAATTCCCCGAGCAGGTCGACGGTAACTTTAATACCCTGGCTGTTCAGTTCCTTGGACACTTTGACAGCGTCTTCGATCTTTTTTCCGGCAATATATCTTTTCGAAAAGATCCACACGAAGCTTTTCGGCATAAAGGGCAGCATAGCTGCGATCATCTTATTGAACATCACTTTAAGGATTTAGTATTTCTTAATGATATGCATTATTGCTTATGTCAGTTTGATAAAGCGAGTGCAAAATTAACCTTTTGTTAAATTATTCACACAAGGTGATGAAATTTTGATTTTCTAATTATTCTTTTGTTATTCAAAATAATATCTGTATTTTTGCCCCCCAATTTTTAGGAGGGATTGAGATGAATTACATGAGGAATTTCGTGATCCCTTTCAGCGGGTTAAAGGTTGGAAATCATCCTTTTACTTTTGAGATTGAGGACAAGTTCTTTGAGCACTTTGAATATTCGGAGATCAAAAGAGGCAGGGTCCATGTGGATTGTATGCTGGAAAAGCAGGCCCGGATGATGATATTTCATTTTGAGCTGAGCGGCAGCGTCATCGTTCCGTGTGACCGTTGCGGAGAAGATTTCGACCTTGCACTGGAGGGAAACCAGCAACTGATTGTCAAATATGGTGCGGACCATATGGAGGAGTCGGAGGAAATCCTGGTGATAACTGAAAAGGAACATGAGCTGGATATCAGCCAGTTTCTTTATGAGTACGTTCACCTGCTGCTTCCCATAAAGAAAGTTCACGGCACCGATGCACAGGGGAACAGCTTATGCAACCCTGAAGTGACCCGATTTATCAACGAATCAGAGGAGCACCCGGTGGATCAGCGCTGGGATGCACTCCGGAAATTGAAAGACAAGGAAAATAACCTGGAAAATTAAAAAAACACAGATATGCCACACCCAAAGCGAAAACATTCGAAAACCAGAAGGGACAAGAGAAGAACACATGACAAGATTGAAAAGCCGACGCTGGCGACATGCCCGTCCACCGGCACCGTTCATGTCTATCACCGTGCTTATTATGTCGACGGCGACCTGTATTATAAAGGTAAGCTGGTGATGAGCAAAACGGGGGAATAAGTTCCTTCAATTAAATAATCGACTGAACTGATGAAAATCGGACTCGATGTCATGGGCGGGGATTTCGCCCCGAAAGCTACCATAAAGGGAGCCTGCCTGGCTCTTAATGAGATATCTTCGTCCGACCGCATCGTACTTTTCGGACCGGCGGACGTGGTCCGGGAGGAGCTCGGCCTTTGCGGCATCGATCCGTCACAATTCATCCTTGTCGACTCTCCCGAGGTGATCGGGATGGGGGAACATCCGACCAAAGCCATTGTCCAGAAACCGAAATCGAGCATCTCCCTTGGGTTCCAATACTTAAAAAGCGGTGAGATCGATTCGTTTTCCAGTGCCGGCAACAGCGGCGCGATGGTGGTCGGGTCGATGTACAGCGTCAACACCATCCAGGGCATTATCCGCCCTTGTACTTCGGTGGTCGTACCCAAAGAGAACGGAAGCGTCGGCATCCTGCTGGACGTAGGCACCATTACCGACGCTAAGCCCGACGTGATGTACCAGTTTGGCATCCTCGGTTCGCTCTATGCAGAACATGTTTACAAATTGACAAACCCGCGGGTCGCCCTGCTCAACCTCGGTGCCGAGGAGGAAAAAGGCAACCTGTTATGCCAGTCTTCCTTTGCCATGATGAAAGACTCGAAAGATTTCAATTTCATCGGGAACGTTGAAGGGCGTGATATTATTAAAGACAAGGCTGATGTGATCGTATGCGACGGTTACACCGGCAATGTAGTGCTTAAACTGATGGAATCGTTTTACAGGCTCCTGGTTAAAAGAGGCGTGAAAAACGAGTATATCGACCGGATGAATTACGAGAATTTTGGCGGGACACCGCTGCTGGGGATCAATTCCACGGTGATCGTCGGCCACGGCATTTCCAATGATATCGCTATCAAGAACATGCTCCTGCTTTCAAAAGATGTTCATGATGCCGGTCTTTCCAAAAAAATCCAGAAGGCGTTGCAAAAGTTTTCCCTTAACAAAGAATAAACAGATCCAATGCAAAAACTTAGAGCTGCCATAACCGGTATAAACGGTTGGGTGCCTGATTATATCCTGACAAATAAAGAGCTTGAAAAGATCGTCGATACGAATGATGAATGGATCATGACCCGTACCGGCATCAAAGAAAGAAGGATCATGCGCGAGCCGGGCAAAGGGACTTCCGATATCGGTGCGCCTGCAGTAAAAGGCCTGCTTGAAAAAACAGGCACAAAACCAGAAGAGATCGAACTGCTGATCTGTGCAACCGTTACGCCTGACTATGCATTTCCTGCAACAGCAAATGTGATCGGCGATAAGTGCGGATTGAAAAACGCGTGGAGCTTTGATATCAATGCTGCGTGCTCAGGTTTCCTGTTTGCGCTTCAAACGGCCTCGAAATTTATCGAATCCGGTGCGCACAAGAAAGTCATCGTGGTTGGCGCTGAAAAGATGTCGATGATGGTCGATTACACGGACCGGACCACCTGCGTGCTGTTTGGCGACGCGGCCGGCGCGGTGCTCCTTGAGCCGACCACCGAAGAAGTCGGGTTGATGGATGCCATCATGAAAACGGATGGTATCGGGCTGCAGTGGCTGCACCAGAAGGGCGGCGGTGCTGTTAAACCGGCTTCCCAGGAAACGATCGACCAGCGGGAACATTTCATATACCAGGAAGGGCAGTCGGTGTTCAAATACGCCGTTGTCGGGATGGCGGATGTATCTGTTGAGATCATGAAACGAAACAACCTGAAATCGGAAGATATCGCTTTCCTGGTCCCCCACCAGGCCAACATGAGGATCATCGACGCTACGGCGCGCAGGATGGGACTTGCCAAAGAAAAGGTCATGATCAACATCGAGCGTTACGGCAATACGACCTCAGCGACGATCCCGCTCTGTATCTGGGAATGGGAAAACCAGCTGAAGAAAGGCGACAACCTGGTTCTGTCCGCTTTCGGCGGCGGTTTCACCTGGGGCGCGATCCTGTTGAAATGGGCGTATTAGGATCGGGCGATATTCGATTTTGTGGTTAATCGCTGACAGGTCCTCCTTCGTCGGACGCTGTCAGGATTTTCGTCATTCTGACAGCGTCAAAAAAACTCTTCCGACCAGGTACGATCATTAAAACAAACCACCGATTTATACCCCATTCCTTTCAGGATTCCAACCGCTTCCGAATAATACGCATCGATCTCCGAAGGATGGTGCGCATCGGCGCTCAGCGTTATGGGGATGCCCATTTCCTTCATTTCTTTTAAAATCCAGGCCCCTGGATACAGGTCGTTACACCTTTTCTTATATATGCCCCGGGTATTCACTTCGACGATCACGCCGGCTTTGCTGATCGTTTCGAGCAGATCCATCACCAGGTCACGGTACCAGGGCTCTTCTTCCCGGAAATATCTTTCCTTGTTGTGCATCTTGATCTTATCGAAATGCCCGAGAATATCCGGTTGCTGCGAAATGATCATGGTATTAACCTGCTCGTAATAAGCACTTATCGCCCTTTTTATATCTCCTGAAAAGACCTTTTGCAAACCTTCATCATAGGATTCGACCCGCGGCCCGTCGATGAACCAGAGTCCTTCGGCGCTGTTGTTCCTGACGAGGTGGACCGAACCGATCGTGTAATCGAGGCCCCATTTTCGCTTCATCCCGGCAAAATCTCCGCAGATGCCTTCGATGTAATCCAGCTCGAGACCGAGGTAAATCGAAATCCTGTCACGGTATTTTTCTTTCAGTTCCCGGATACGAAAGCAATAATTCCGGAGCTCGTTTTCATCTTTTATGGCGAATGAATTTTTAAAAGGTACCGGGGCGTGGCTTGAAAAACCCAGGGTATGAAAGCCCCTGGCAATCGCTTGTAAAACATAGGCTTCCGGATCTTCCTTTCCGTCGCAGAAATTTGAATGGGTATGCAGGTTGAAATAATTCATTCGTGAAATTAGTCTTTTAATCGGCCTGTGCCTGAACCTCTTTTGCATCAGCCCATTTGTAAAGCTTATCCGAAAGCCTGAGGAATGTGCCTACCGGGATCGTGACCAGGTCGCCTTTACCTGCTTTTTCGACTTTCTTCTCATCCAGCCATATCTCCCCGGCTTTACTCTCCACTACGCCGGTCGTAGGGCCTATGACCAGGATATCATCACCGGTACGCAGGGGGTGCGCTTCGATTTTCACCTCTGCAATGCCCGATTTAGAATAATAATTCATGATCTTTCCAATGTAAATCTTCTTGCGGGTGGCCTGCGAGCCATACTGCCCGGCCAGTTCCATCACCTGCTTGCCGAGGTAGTAGCCGTCCCAGTAACCACGGTTGTAAACGGTTCCAAGTTCCAGGTTCCAGGTTTCAAGTTTTTCCTTGCTAAAGGTTCCTTCACACACTGAATTAACAGCTTCGCGGTAGCAGCGGGTGACGGTTTTTACGTATTCTGGCGATCGGCCGCGGCCTTCGATTTTCAGCACACGCACGCCGGCTTCGAGTATTTTATCGATGAAATCGATGGTTTTCAGATCTTTGGGAGACAGAATATAGTTGTTGTCCAGCTCAAATTCCACTTCCCCGTCGCGGTCAGCAATATGGTACGAGCGGCGGCAGAGCTGGAGGCAGGCTCCCCGGTTGGCCGATGAATTCTTCGTGTCCTGGCTGAGGTAACATTTACCCGAAACCGCCATGCAAAGGGCGCCATGGGCAAATACCTCGATTTTAACCAGGTTTCCTGACGGGCCTTTGATCTGCTCCTTTTCAATAGCTTCGGTTATGGCTTTAACCTGTTCCAGGTCCAATTCCCTGGCAGTGACCATCACGTCGGCAAAGGCGGCATAATACCTGACCGCCCGGATGTTCGTGATATTGGTCTGGGTTGACATGTGCACTTCCATCCCGGTTTCTCTCGCGTACTGGATCACCGCCTGGTCGGAAGCAATGATGGCCGAAATACCGGCAGACTTTGCCGCATCGACGATCGATTCCATCAATTCCATCTCCTCGTCATAGATCACGGCATTCAGCGTGATATAGGATTTGATTCGGTTCTCCGTACAGATTTGAGCAATATTTTTCAGGTCCTCCGCCGTAAAATTCAATGTTGATTTGGATCTCATGTTCAAATGGCCGATCCCGAAGTAGACCGCATCGGCCCCGCCTTGTATGGCCGCCATCAAGGATTCATACGACCCGACCGGGGCCATGATCTCGATATCCTCAGGGTTCAAATTATTTGGCATGCCGCAAATTTACTATTTAACTTCTATTAATGCCGCCTACATTTTCGGGATGCTTTTCTAATTCGTTCGCTCTGTGAAACTCTGAGCCAACTCTGTTGATCTCTGTGTAACATAAGGGTTATTAAGTCTCACAGAGTTCCTCAGAGGTTTAACAGAGATCCACAGAAGAATTTGTTACCACTTCGTGTATTAGAGGCAATATATCAACCCTAATATTTACTTTTACAACTTTCATCGATTCATAAAATATGAAAGGAAAAATCATTTTAAACATCATAGCATTCTGGTTTTCAATAATTTTATTCCAAAATGCAGTACTTGCCGGGATTTATTCTCCAGGAGATAATCCAAAGGCAAAATATGTGTTTCTGTTCATCGGCGACGGGATGGGCCAGGCCCAGGTCAGCCTGGCGGAGGCTTACCTGGCCGCGGTGAACGACAGGATAGGCTTCGAGCCGCTCAGTTTCAGCAAGTTCCCATACACGGGCCAGAGCACGACCTACGCCAACAACCGGCTGATCACCTGCTCGGCTGCGGCCGGGACAGCCCTTGCCACCGGCCATAAGACGAACATCAACCGGATCTCGATGGACCCGGCGGGCGATTTGCCCTTTGAAACCATCGCCGAAAAAGCCAAAAACAAGGGCTGCAAAGTGGGGATCATCACCAGCGTTTCCATTGACCACGCCACGCCGGCTGTATTTTACGCCCACCAGCCCGACCGGAACAATTATTTTGAAATTGGCACCGAACTTGCCGGGAGCGGATTCGATTACTTCGCGGGGGGCGGATTCGTGACCCCTGACGGAGCCTTGAACGGGGAACAGGTGAACCTGTTAAAACTGGCAGCGGACAGCGGTTACCGGGTTGTCAATACCGCAGAAGCTTTCAGCGCCCTGAAACCGGGGAGCGGCAAGGCGCTGGTCATGTCGCCCAGGACCGCCCGAGGCGCCACCCTGCCTTATGCTCTTGACATGGACCCCGGCGACCTCACCCTGGCTGACTTTACCGCCAAAGGTATTGCCATGCTTTCGGGCAAAGAAGGATTTTTCATGATGGTGGAAGGAGGAAAGATCGACTGGGCTTGCCATTCCAATGATGCAGCAACTACCTTGCATGAGGTGTTGGCCTTTGACGGGGCGGTCCGGGAAGCGCTGAAATTTTACCAGGACCATCCCGACGAAACCCTGATCATTGTCACGGCCGATCACGAAACCGGGGGATTGTCACTCGGATATGCCCGCACAAAATACGAAACCAATCCCGGGCTGTTGAAATACCAGCTTTCATCGGTCGACGAGCTGAATAAGATCGTGGCCATATTCCGGATTAACCAGTCGGGCGACACCGATGCCGACTTTGAGCGGATGCTGAAGGCCCTCGAGAATGACCTGGGGCTGAACAGCAGGAAATGGGGCACGCTGTTAAGCGAAGAAGAAAAAGAATCGCTGCGGGTTTTATTCAAAGAAAGCATGGCCATCACCATAACCGACATTACCTCCTACAATGAATCAGAACCTTTTATCGACCAGGCCATTCGCCTGATTAACCAGAAAGCAGGTGTATCCTGGTGTTCAGGTTCCCACACTGCGATCAACGTGCCGGTTTACGCTTTCGGCGCAGGTGCGGAACGATTCACGGGGGTGATGGATAATACAGATATCCCAAAGCGGATCGGAGAAATAATGGGAATTAGCGAGTAGCAGGAAAAGGGTTACGGGTTACGGGTTACGGGATACGGGTTGCGGGTTGCGGGTTACACGTATCGCGTAACACGTATCGCGTAACACGTTACACTATTTTAAAGTACCACTGACTCTTATCCCCAGTTCTTTAAGTTGCTCGCCGGCAATTTCAGAAGGTGAGTCGATCATCATATCCTGGCCGGCGTTGTTTTTCGGGAAGGCGATGACTTCGCGGATCGAATCGACGCCGCTGAACATGGCCACCCAGCGGTCGAAACCGAAGGCGATGCCGCCGTGTGGCGGGGCGCCGTATTCGAAGGCGTTCATCAGGAAGCCGAACTGGTTCTGTGCGTCTTCGTCGGTGAAACCGAGGATCTGGAACATCTTCTTCTGCAGTTCCTTGTTATAGATACGGATCGAGCCGCCGCCGATCTCCACACCGTTGATGACGAGGTCGTAAGCGTTAGCGCGGACAGATCCGGGATCGGAGTCGAGCAGCGGGATGTCTTCCGGTTTCGGTGAGGTGAACGGGTGGTGCATGGCATAGAAGCGCTGCGTTTCCCCGTCCCATTCGAGCAGCGGGAAATCGATCACCCAGAGTGGCTTGTACACGTTGGGATCGCGCAATCCTAACCGGCTCCCCATTTCCAGGCGAAGTTCGTTCAGCGCCTTGCGGGTTTTATGCGCATCGCCGGCAAGGATGAGGATCAGGCCGTTCGGCTTCGCAGCAAAGGCTTCAGCGATCTTTTTGAGCTCTTCCGGCGAATAGAACTTATCTATTGTTGATTTGACCGTCCCGTCCTGTTTGCACTGGATATAGACAAGCCCCTTGGCGCCTATCTGGGGTTTTTTAACGAATTCGGTGAGCTCGTCGAGCTGCTTGCGGGAATATTCCGCACATCCTTCGGCACAGACACCGACGACCAGCTCTGCCTGGTCAAATACGCCGAAACCTTTTCCTTTCACGAGGTCGTTGAGTTCCGTGAATTTCATGTCAAAACGGATATCCGGCTTGTCGGAACCATAGTATTTCATGGCATCGGCAAAGGTCATCCTGGCGAAGGGACCGGTTTCGTAATTCTTCACACGCTGGAACAAATGTTTGGCCAGGCCTTCGAAGGTGTTCAGGATATCTTCCTGGGTGATGAAAGCCATTTCGCAGTCGATCTGGGTGAATTCCGGCTGGCGGTCGGCACGCAGGTCTTCGTCCCTGAAACAGCGGACGATCTGGTAGTAGCGGTCGTAACCGGCCACCATCAGGATCTGCTTGAAGGTCTGCGGCGATTGCGGCAGGGCGTAGAACTTGCCGTTGTGCACACGGGAAGGGACGACGAAGTCGCGGGCGCCTTCAGGAGTGGATTTGATGAGGTAAGGGGTCTCTATTTCGAGGAATCCCAGGGAATCCATATAGTTTCGGGTTTCGATGGCCATGCGGTGGCGCAGCTCGAGATTTTTACGCAGCGGGTTGCGGCGCAGGTCGAGATAACGGTAGCGCATGCGGAGCTCCTCACCGCCGTCGGTCTCGTCCTCGATGGTGAACGGCGGCACCTTGCAGGCGTTCAGCACCTCCAGTTTTTCAACAATCACTTCGATCTCTCCTGTAGGGATCTTCAGGTTCTTGCTGCTGCGCTCGATGACTTTGCCGGTGGCCAGGATGACGAACTCGCGTCCCAGCTTGCGGGCCTGCAGGCACAGGTCAGCGTTGGTTTCCATGTTGAATGCGAGCTGTGTCAGGCCGTAGCGGTCGCGCAGGTCGATGAAGGTCATTCCGCCGAGGTCGCGGGAGCGTTGCACCCAGCCGGCCAGGGTGACGGTTTTGCCGGTGTCGGAGAGGCGAAGTTCGCCGCAGGTGTGGGATCGAAGCATGGTTCTGATTGTTTAATTCTGGCTGCGAAGATAGGCAAAGTTGGACAGTTGGACAGTTGGACAGTTTGACAAAATATTGGAAGGTCCTATTATGTTGACGGTACTAGTGGTCGAGGCCGCTGTCGAAATCCATACGTACGCATTCGTTGGGTTGTTTTTGTTTGAAGTTGTTAAGCCTGTAACTCAGGGTGAAGATGAAAAACGGGCCTTCGTAACGGTACCAGTTTTCGGAATAATAATCTTCTCCTGAAACACTCCCATAAGCGGCAAAAACACGGTTTGAATAGTCAAAATCAGTATCCAACTTCGGGACTGGAGCAATCCCGGCGCTATCGGTAAAAGAATAATTATAGGCTGATGAAATGTCCCTGCTGAATTTCCAGTTTCCAAGCTGCGCGGAAAAGGAGAGGGCATTGTTGTCATTGATATCATAATCAGCCCCAAGCTTCAGGTCCACGGATAACCGGTCGATCTTACGCTTTGAATCGATGTTTTCCCGGTAAACGGAATCGGCAGTGTTAAGTCGGCGCTGCCCCGGAGCAGGACATTACCGAGGGCATCCACCTGGACAGAAGGAGCGTTTTGCAGGGCATCCACCGCGAATCATCAGCAATAGCAATTCTTTCGATCATTTTTTTCTCATAACCCATATATTGAACCACAAGATAATAGCTGCCATTAACCACGTTTTTAAAACGGAACGAGCCGTTCGTTTCCGTAATGGCATTATCAATATTGACAGAATCCGGCAGCGACATCAGGCTCACGGTGGCATATTCCAAGGGTTGCGAAGTATTATGGGCATAAATTCTGCCTTTGATCTCGATTCCGGGGCTTTCAGCGTAAGTACGAATTCCTGTAAGAATTATGAAGATGCTAATTATCAGCCTTTCAAATATATCAAAATTGATATAAGGTATAAATCTTACACTGGGCCTAATTTTCTGTGTTTTCATAAGGAATGAATTCGATGCGAAATGACTAACAAAGAAAATTGAGGATGAATTTAAAATATCACCGGAGAAACATTACCGGTCGATTGACCGTTAGCGGGTTTACCTGTGCAGATCGTACGTTTCAGCAGCATTAAGCAATCTAAACCCAATAACTACCAATGACTACCTATTACAATTAATGACAATTAATGACAATAAATGACAATAAATGACTACCAATGACCATCAATGACCACCAATGAAAAGAATGCTCCCTACATCCGTCAGTGGCTTCTCACTAAGTTCAATGATCTGATAACCGAGCAAACCCAAAAACTCCACTATTTTTCCGCCATCCGGGTGCAAGGAAAGGCTGCCGTTGACAAACACTTTATTGTCCCAAACCCCGCAGCAACCGCCGAAAAAGCCATGGGGGAAACCTTCGAGAAGGATCGGTTCTGGTGAAACGTAAAGAACTTCTGGAAATGTTGAATTTTGAATGTTAAATTTTGAATTCGGGAGTTCTATTATTTTTGAACCTGGAACCTGGAACCTGGAACCTGGAACCATATAAATCCCCTTATCCGACGTAATGAAATGACCATCCCGCAAGGGCAGCAGGTTACAGCGGCAATAGCCCTGGTCGACATGCACCTGTTCCAGGCCTTCCAGGGCGCGGGTAATCACAGGATCGGTGATGCGGAAATTGTGGATGAGGCAGTTTTCGGTGGCAACGGCGTTGTAGCGGGCGGATGCGGGGTATTCCGGCCCGACCGGCAGCTTGCCGGTGATAAAGTCGATCCGGTGTTCGTTAAGCTGATCAAAATATCTCTGCGGAAGGTTCGGGGCTACGAATAACCTGCCCGGCGCCTGGCAGAAGAAGATATCGGGATGGCCGGAAATGGCGGGATAGGTTATGCCTTCGGTTTGCAACTCCATAAGCTCTCCGTAGGAAGAAAGCATTTCTTTTGCGCTGGCTGATATTTTTTGATCAATGATTACTAGCATTGCTAAAGGTTGATTTTTTACCACAAAGGCGACTAAGGGTTTTCACAAAGGCGCACGAAGGAATGGTCTGCAAAATAAAAATTCTTTGTGTGCCTTTGTGTGTACTTTGTGCGACTTTGTGGTTAACAAAATCCTAAAATTCAACATTATACTTATTCTTTTTCAATTCTTTATCTTTTAAAAACCTGACATTTTTAATAAACTCCGATAGTCTTTTCCTGTTTTTCCCGTAATACCCGACGGCAAAATTATACTGGGAAGGATGAACGGTGATCCGGAGTTCATCGATCCCTTCGAAAGCAGTGAGAACGTTCAGCCGGTCCCACCAGAGCTCGGTCATGGCGAGTTCGCGGATGGACGGATGCCAGGGGCCGGCTATGAGTTCTTTGCCGGTCTCCAGGCCGACCGAGGAATGCAAGCCGACGCGCGTCACCTCCACGCCCGAATCTTCGAACAGGAGGATCAGTTCTTTCAGCCAGCTCAGCGTTTCTTCGAGTGAAAGCGGCGTGTATTTGCCCTGGTGGTACCATTTTTCAATCGTCGTATCCTTAATGACCAGCAGCGGATAAATGCGGGTTTCCACGGCGCCAAGTTCGATGATTTTTTTAGCGGTAAAAACGGCTTTTTCCAGTGTATCGCCCGGCAGGCCGATCATCATTTGCAAGCCAAGACGAAATCCTTTGTTTATGATCAGGCGGGATGCCATCTCAATGTCTTCCGCGGTATGTCCCCGGGCCGATTGAATGAGTACTTCATCATCACAGGACTGTGCGCCTAGTTCGACAGTGGTGACGCCATATTTTTTTAAAAGCTGCAACCGGGGCTCATCAATATAATCCGGCCGCGTCGAAAGCCGTATTCCCTGAAGCAATCCTTTTTCAAGATAATCATGAGCGACCTGCAGGTATTTTTCCTGCTCCTCCACCGGGATCCCGGTAAACGTCCCCCCGAAAAATCCTATTTCCACATGCTTTTTCCCCTTAGGAAACGACTTCAAATATTCCTCAATCGTGTTTCTGGTTTCTAATATCCCGGGAATATGTCCTCTTGCCGTGATCTTTTCCTGGTCGCAGAACACGCACTGGAAGGGACAGGCGAGCTGCGGGATAAAGATGGGTATGGTGTAGTGTTTCGTGGGCACTTTGGGTTACGGGTTGCGGGTTACGGGTTGCGGGTTACGGGTTGCGGGTTCCAACTTTCTTACAGTCTTACAGTCTTACAGTCTTACAGTCTTACAGTCTTACAGTCTTATAGTCTTACAGTCTTACAGTCTTACAGTCCTCCCGTCCTATTCCACTGTCACCCTCACCCCCTGCGCATGCGCCGCGAATTCCGGCGCGTACAGGCACTGGATCGAGGTGATGCCGTTGGAGAATTCTCCTTTCTGCGTTGCATTAAGTTTGTATTCAAATACATACGTCCCTTTTCGGAGATAATCGAAGTAGAAGTTCACCGAAGCATCGCGGATGGATTCGTAATAACCTAGTCCGCCCTGGTAGCGGTAGCCGGAAAGGCTGTTGACCGGCTCGAAGGCCGCGGCCCGCATGTCTTTCATGTGGACATACTCCAGGTCGCGGTCCACACGGATGATGATCCTTGATACGACCCTGTCGCCGGTCTTCAGGATCTTGTTGTCCAGCACCGGCTCCAGGACAGGTCCTGACGGGGTGTTCTTTTCGACATAAAGCTCCCTTTCAAGGCTCAGTGGTGAAGCGGCCGGCGTTATCCGGTCCAGGTCCTCGTAATACTGCCAGTAAACAGCACCCCAGGCTACTCCTTCATCTTTCTTTACCACTTTCACATTGCCCATAAGCGGAGTGATCTCGCTGCCGGATTTTGTCAACTGGAAATATCCCGTCCCGGCCTCCACAACCACTCCGTCCAGGTTTAACGGATCGATCTTTTCCTCGCCCAGGGTTACTTCCACAAGTTGATCGCTTGCTAAAAGATCGGTCCCGCGGAGTAATAACGCGTAGACCGCGTCGGCCGTGGCGCGCGAAGTCTTCCAGTCCTGCGTCTGCTTCTGTTTCAGCAACCAGATCTTCATCAGCTCAACCGATTCCGGATCCTTTGCCACTTCCGTGAATGCTTCGATCAGCATGGCCTGGCGTTCAACCGGGGCTTCGTACCAGGAGTACCCTTCCGGTTCTCTCCAGTACATGCCCATCTCGTCGGAGTAGAGCGCGTTTTCCTTCAGCGATCTCATGATGGCGGCAGGCGCTTCAGCAACTTCCAGCCGGTTCAGCGCCACGGCGATCATGCCCTGGAGGTACTTGTTCCGGCTCAGCCAGTATTTTGCCGACTGGCCCCTGAAATATTCATACGCCTCCCGGTTGTTCGGATTGATTTTCACGTATTCCTTCAGGAAACTGTAAGCATACAAATACTGCACCTGTGTGGGACTGAGATGGTCTTCATCCATCCTGTCCCTGTTGTTTTTCAGAATTTCATTGTAATCCTCCCCGATCCGGTTGTCCAGGTAACGGAAAGCCTGCTGGACCATGCCAATCAGCCCGGGCTCCCGCTGCAGTTCGATCACGCCGGCGTATTCCAGTTTCCCGATGCCGGTGACGATCTGCTGGGTGATATACCGGCTTTCGGGCATGCCTTCAAACCATGTCCAGGCCCCGTTGGCGGTTTGTAATTGCCTGAGCCTGGCCAGGGCTGACTTCTGCTCCGTGGCCATGCGGTTGAGATCGAATAGCAACGCGATGCGCTGCTTGCGCTCCGTCTCGTTGCGCGCCTGCATCACCCAGGGTGTTTCATTCAGCAGCACCGACTTCAGTTCCTGGTTCTTCTCCAGGTTCGAGAGCAGTGCATCGGGGGTCAGGTTTTTCCAGTTTTCGAAGACTTGTTTGATCTTCGGATTGGAATTGGCTATCCAGGATGCCAGCGTGTTGGCATAATATCTTGCAAAAATGCCGTCGGCGCTTTCATGGGTGGTCTCCACCAGGTAAGGCAAAGCCTGGACGGCATACCAGGCCGGGTTTGAGGTGAACTCCAGCGTCAGCCGGTAATTCTTAATTGTCGAGGAAGCCGAAGATTCGATCAGCTTGGTGAATTTGAAATTCTTCGTTCCTTTTTTGCTGACGGGCATCGGCAGGGTTTCCGTGACCAGCATCCTGTTCGAAAGCACCGGCACGACCACCTCTTCCCCGTCGGCAAACTCACCGGAAGAGGCCCTTACCCGGCAAACCACCGCCATCACTCCCTCCGGTATCCTGATCTCCCAGAAGAACACCTGGCTTTTGCCCTTTTCCACCGTGAAACTCCGGCTCCCCGACGTATTGCCCAGGGTAACATCCAGCGATTTCATGGTGTAAGCGTCGAAAAATTCGGCGGTGATCTGTCCTGAAAGGTTTTGTTCAGACAGGCTGACCAGCTTGGAGGAGAATAGCAGCAGGTCGCCTTCGCGGAAGAAACGCGGCGCATTGGTCATCACCATGAGTTCCTTGCTGCTGACGGCATTTTTCACCAGCATGCCGGTCTTCAGGTCCTTCGTGTATGCCAGGGCCATCATTTTCCACTCGGTGAGCGACTCCGGCACGGTGAATTTTAAAATGACATCCCCGTTCTCATCGGTCGCCAGGGCCGGGAAAAAGAAGGCCGTTTCGTTGAAATTCGTCCGGACCGGCTGGTCGGGAGCGGTCACCGCAGGTGCTTCCTGCGTTATTTCGTCTGTTGTCATCACTTCTTCTGCTTCCGCGGTTTTCTCGAGAGCAGTGACATCGGCAGCCTTGCCATCCATTTCCATCATGGCATTGCTCATCGGCCTGCCCAGCATGCCGCCCCGGAGAGAAGGAGATCCGTAATATTCAAATCCGAACCAGTTCAGGCGGTCATAATTCCGGGTCACAGGAAACTGGTCCCGGTCAGGCCTGCGGGAAACAAAAGAGCTGTTCACCTGGCTGAAGGCATTGGTGACCTGCCAGTTTCCGGCGCTGTACCGGTACCGGTACAGGTCAAAATACCAGCTATGATCCCGGAACGCATCCAGTGACGCATCGTACATCGATGCCAGCAACTCCGCCGCCACTTTCTCCCCCCTCATGCCGGTGATCCTGAGTTTCCATTCTTCCTCCTTGCCCGGTATGATCTTGTCCCGGAAAGTTTCCGCGGTGATCTTAAGCTGTTTGTCCGTGTGAGGAACGGTGATCTTTTCAGAAACCTGGTAGCTTCGGTTTCCTTTAACAAATGCCAGGTTTATAAAGAAGTTACCGCGATATTCCTCTTTTATCATAATATCAAGCTTCTTTTTCTCCCCGCTCAGCGCAATCCATTGCCTGCTGATCACCTTGCCGTCGAGTTCTGTTTCATAGATCAGTTTAACGTTTTGTTCTGCAGTACCTACGACCAGCGATGCCACATCGCCCGGCTCGCCCTCGTTTTTAAGCATCACATGCCAGAACGGATCGAAATTTGGCATTGACTTCCCGGAAGGATTGAAGAGGGTGAAATAGTTCTTTGTTTCGATCTTTTCGCCGAACGCATCGATAGTTTCCAGCACCAGGAGGTATTCCCCTTCGCTCATTTGCTCCAGGTCATCAAATTTGAATATCGAATCCGTTTCCGTATTGAAAGTCTTTTCAACGATCATGTCTTTCCTGGTCCAGGTTTCCGGATCGTCTTCATTATCATACAATTCGAAAGGAAAAGCCTGGAGGAACGCTTCTTTTTCCGTCAGGAACACATCGGGACGTCCCCAGGAGCGTTCGCGGATCAGTCGTTCGGGAGCATCCATAAGGTAAAGAATCAGCTTACCTTCGGCTTTCACCGGCCGGCCATTCAGGTTGGTGGCCGTAAGCCGGAATGCATTTTCACCGGCAAGATTCACTTCGTCGGGTAAATCCACCTTGACCAGCATTGCCTGGTAGCCCACCGATACGTTTGTTTCGGCCGATCGGACTTCGCCGGTGATATCGGCCACATCGGCATAAACCCGGTAATTGAACACCGGCTGGCGCTTCTTATCTGCCTGAAGGTCAGGCATGGCCGTGAAGCTAATGCTGAATGTCCCGTCGGCGCCGGTCGTAGTCATCCCGCTGGTGATCTCTTTTTCCGGCATTTCAGGGAACCATCTCCACCAGCTTCGCCAGACGGGGAAACGAACGGAACGGACCACCCTGTAGCGCACTTCCGCCTGGTCGACCGCGCTGCCGTTATAGTTCATGGCCGTCCCGGTCACGTTCACTGTTTCATTCAGTTTGTAGCTGCCTTCGAGCGGATTGATCTCGACTTTGAACCGCGGCCTTTTATATTCTTCCACGGCAAATCCGATGCTGCCGGTTTCATTGCGGATCGTCATTTCCCCGGTCAGCCCGCCTGTGGGGGCGGTAAAAGTCCCGTTGAACGAACCGAACGCATTGGTCGTCATGGCCAGCTCCGATACCTTCTGGCCATTTGCGTCATGGAAGGTCACGACCGAAGTAAAATCAGGTTTGATGACGGTTTTATCCCCGGTCGTTTCCAGGACAATCCCCTTGAAATAAACCGTCTGGCCGGGCCTGTAAATGGACCGGTCCGTGAAAAAATGGGTGTTAATGCGGGTTTTATCATCCGGCCGGGATGGGTACAGGTAAAAATAATTCTCTGTAAAGAAAAGATCATCCCCGAGGCTGAATTCCAGGTAAAAAGACCGGGAATTATTGCCTGCCGACACGATCTCGGCATAACCGGACTCGTCAGTGGTATAACTGCCAACCGGCCTGTTTACATAAGAACGCGACGGATAGTCATATTCCCGGCTAAAGGCTTTTACGGCGGCATTTTTCAGGGAAGTCCCTTTGTCACGGTCGAGAACAAATATTTCGAGTTTTCCCTCTTCCTGTTTAATCCTCGAAATGTAACTGATATTGCTCATCCAGAAAGTGGCGAAGGCGGTACCTTTTTCTTCATAGGAAAAATCGGCGTTCTCCGACGCCAGGATCACGTAGTAACCTTGCGGGAGCGCAGGTATCCTGATGTCGGCCGTGTGTTTCTGAAAGTCCCCCTCGTCGGGTAAGGTCAGGGTCCATTGCTTTACTGCAGGGAGCGTACGGTATCTTTCTGCCAGGGCTTCCTCGCGTTCTTTCTGGCGATTAAGGCGGTCTTCGGAAGGATCCACTTTTGCGATCCTGAAATACACAGTCTTTACGCTCTTAAAGTTCAGGCCGGCCAGGAAGGGTTTTCCCGGCAGTCCGGCGTAATTCATCGTAAACGACAGCACCGGCGCGGTTATATCTCTCAAAAGGGTCGCGCAGTTCTGAGCGCCGTTGCTGCCCGGGTATCGGCTGATGGCCTGTTCACAAATTTCCTTTGCCGTTTTCAATTCCCAGCGGTTGGTTTCCGGCTGGAACGGATCATATTTCTGTCCCCTGCGCTGGTGTTCCAGGGCGATCTCGTATGCCACCTCGGCCGCCATCAGGTCGTCAGGATAGGTCTTTTTCAAATTCTGCAAGGCTCCGAGGTACAGTTCATCCTTATTCTCAAGGATCGAGTTTTCGTTCACGAATTTGATCCTGGCCAGGTCGGCGTCGATCAGGGCCGCGGGTTCCCTGTCATTCAGGTGGAACTTGACCAGTTCCCGGTAAATTGTTAATGCATGGTACTTAAAGTCATCACTGTATTCAGAAGGGAGGCTGCTTGATGCAAATTCCCGGGCCGGTGCATAATATTCTTCCCGGTCGAACAGGAATCCTGCTGCAGGCATTGTTATCCCGGGCTCTTCATTCCTGAAGAAATCCGCTGCGCGGAATGCGAGGAAATCATACAGCGTGGGCCGGTAAACTTTCGAACCGGTTTCTGTCTGGAGGATCGGGTCAAACCCGTCCAGCCTGACCTGTTGAAGTTTTGAGGCCTCTTCCAGCGAGGCCAGGTAATGCTTTGACACTTCATTTACGAGGGTTTTCATGTCCCAGGTCCGGATGTCGCCCGGGTCGGGATTGCTGATAACGGTGCGGTCCATGAACTTGTTCCGGTTGCCCTTGTAATACCTCCAGTAGAGCTCAGCCTGGACGGAATGCAGGATCTGGGTCACGGGCTCGCGGCTGGACTGTATTTCCTTGCTGATCTGCGTGATGCTGTTCTCCATATAGTCCTCCTGGTAGTCGGCGCGCAGCTTGATCTGGTAGAGGGCCGCTTTCAGGAACTGGGGGGCATTGTTATCGGTTTTGGCATCAAGATAGATGGAGTCGACGATTTTCAGCGCGGATTGCGGCAGCCCTTTCCGGGTAAGGGATTCGACTTCTTTCCATTCTTTTTCGTAAGATTTTTGTCCCATCGTGGTACAGCTAATTGCAAAAATGAGAACCAACAGAAATGTTTTATTCATGGCTGAATTATAATATATGTTACATGAAGATTTTAATCGAATTTCATGCCAAACCGGGCCCCTACCCCTAAATCCCCTCCCCCAATTGGGGGAGGGGACTAAGGGGAGGGGGTTGTGCGCTAATGACCACCCAACGGCCACTTAAGCCCCCTGAACTCCACCAGCTCGATCTTCACCGACCCGATGAACACTCCGGAACGCATCAGCACCGGAATTTTGTTTTTATCGTCCGTCACCCACATCTCCATCGGGTAAGGTTCTGTGAATACTTCCCCGACGGCCATGAGGGGCTTGAATCTCAAACAATTTATTTTTCCGAAATCTGTTTTAATAGTTTCCCGGCCCAGGAAAATGATTTCACTGCGATATAGTGAATCATCGAGGAAAAAGTTGACATAGTATTTATCGCCTACCTCCGCCGTGTCAAAATCCCAGGTCCTGACATAGTAAAATGCCGATACGATATCCTGGGCATAGCGTGTGATTTCCTTGACTTTTCTCGTGCTGGTTGCTTTGAGCGACTTATGGTCGAAATAGACGGTATCGTCTTTTTTATAGCCGCCTTCTCTTGTGTAGCGTATGAATTTGAGCGGCATCATGCCTTCGGCATCGATAAATGTTTCATACTTGTCGCGGACTTTGAAAAAGACACTGAAAACATTGGATGATTTTCCTTCAACCGTAATATGATAAGTTTCCCTGTTGTTGATCCTGACCGGTTCAGGGTCAATTTCCATCGTGCCATAACCGGCAGTCATCCAGTAAGTCATCCAGGAATCATAGAAAACACGGTATTTAAGGAATTCACCGCGCTGGAAAGTGTTGTTTTCGATGCTACGAAAATTCCCCTGACCAAAAAGAAAGAGTGGAAATAAAAAAAACAGAAGGAGATTAAAAATTTTAAGTTTTAAATTTTGAATTCGGGTATCTTTATTTAAATGCATAACAAACATATTCAACGAATTAACAATAATCCCGAATTTAAAATTTAGCATTCAAAATTTAAAATTATCACACAACTACATTTATAATCTTACGGGGCACGAACACCACCTTTTTCGGTGCCCCGCCGGCCAGCCACTTCTGAGATTCCGGGGATGCGATGACAGCCGCTTCCGCTTCCTGCGGAGCTATGCCATTGGGCAGCTCAAGCTGGAACCTCAGTTTACCATTAAACGAAACAGGATAGGTAAACGTATCTTCGCGTATTAATTCTTCATTAAATTCCGGAAACGATGCATAGGCGATCGTTTCGTCATGCCCGAGCAGCGACCAGAGTTCTTCGGCAATATGCGGTGCGAAGGAAGAGATCAGGATGTTCAGCGGTTCCAGGATCTCCCGCTTGTTACATTTTAGGTCTGTCAGCTCGTTCACACAGATCATGAAGCTGGAGACAGTTGTATTGAAAGAGAATCTTTCGATGTCTTCCCTGGTTTTCAGGATGGTTTTGTGAAGGATCTTGAGTTCCGCCGGGGTGGGTTTTTCTTCGGAAACGATGAAATTTCCATTTTCATCAAAGAATAATCTCCAGTATTTTTTCAGGAAACGGAAAACGCCTTCAATCCCTTTGGTATCCCAGGGCTTGGAAAGCTCGACGGGTCCGAGGAACATCTCGTACATCCTGAGCGTATCGGCTCCGTAGCGGGCGATCAGGTCGTCAGGATTCTGCACGTTGTGCTTGGATTTCGACATCTTTTCGATCTCCCAGCCGCAGATGTATTTGCCGTCTTCGAGGATAAATTCAGCATTGTGGTACTCGGCCCTCCATTTCTTGAACGCCCCGATATCCAGTACGTCGTTGTCCACAATTTCAATATCGACATGCAGGGCAGAGGTTTCATACTGGTCCTTCAGCCCGAAAGAGACGAACTTGTTGGTGCCGTTGATCCGGTATACAAAACTCGATCTTCCCTGGATCTTTCCCTGGTTGATCAGCCGTTTGTACGGTTCTTCGCGGCAAACCATGCCGATATCGAAGAGGAACATGTTCCAGAAGCGGGAATAAATGAGGTGGCCGGCGGCGTGCTCATCGCCACCGACATACAGATCGATGTCCTGCCAGTATTCATTGGCTTCTTTTGAAAAATATGCATCGTTGTTCCAAGGGTCCATGTAGCGGAGGTAATAGCCGCTCGAGCCGGCGAATCCCGGCATGGTGTTGGTTTCCAACGGGTACCCTTCCGGGGTTCTCCAGTTTTTTGCCCGCGCCAGCGGCGGCTCGCCCGATTCGGTCGGCAGGTACTTATCGACTTCGGGAAGCTCCAGCGGGAGCAGGCTTTCGTCCAGCGGATACGGCATCCCGTCCTTGTAGTAAATCGGGAACGGTTCGCCCCAGTAGCGCTGGCGGCTGAAAATGGCGTCCCGCAACCGGAAATTCACTGTGCCGTATCCAACGCCCAGTTCGTTGATCTTTTTGATGGTCGCACTGATGGCATCCTTCACTTTCATCCCGGTGATGAAGCCCGAGTTCACCATCACACCTTCCTTGGCGTCGTATGATTCCGACCATTGCTGCGGATCGCTTTCTTCCTCATTTTCTTTTTTAACTACCTGTATAATGGGAAGGTCAAAATGCCGCGCGAAGGCGAAGTCGCGGCTGTCATGGGCCGGGACGGCCATGATGGCGCCTGTCCCATAGCCGGCCAGCACGTAATCCGCTACCCAGATCGGGATCTCCTGCCCTGTCAGCGGGTTGATGCCATAAGCGCCGGTGAATTCCCCGGTGATTCGTTTCACCTCGGTCATGCGCTCCCGTTCCGAGCGGTTCTTGGCCCACTCGACATACTCCTCCACTTTCTCCTTCCGGTCGGGCGTAGTGATCTGCGGCACCAGCCCGTGCTCCGGCGCCAGCACCATGAAGGTGGCTCCGAAGAGGGTGTCGGGACGGGTGGTGAAGACCTCAATGACTGTTCCGGGTTCCAGGTTCCGGGTTGATTGTTCCAGGATTCCAGGGTTCCATTGTTCCATGACTGAAGACTGAAGACTGAAGACTGAAGACTGAAGACTGAAATAAACCGCCGCTCCTTCCGATCTCCCGATCCAGTTCCGTTGCACTTCCTTCAGCGACTCGCTGAATCCGATATTTTCAAGGCCTTCGAGCAGGCGTTGCGCGTAGGCGGTGATGCGCAAGGACCACTGCTTCATCTGTTTGCGCTCGACCGGGTGGCCGCCGCGTTCCGAAAAACCGTCTTTCACCTCGTCGTTGGCCAGGACGGTCCCCAGGGCCGGGCACCAGTTCACCCAGGCGTCGGAAAGATAAGCCAGACGGTATTTCATCAGGACCTGCTGCTGCTCCTTTTCCGACATGGCTTTCCATGCATCGGCCGTAAAAATATCTGCAGGATCGCTAACGGCTTTCAAGTTCGCGTTTCCCTCTTTTTCAAAAACCCTAATAAGATGATCAATAGGTTCCGCCTTGTTGCTTTCCTTGTTGTACCAGTGCCTGAAAAGCTGGATGAAGGTCCACTGGGTCCATTTGTAGTAAAAGGGGTCGCTGGTCACCACCTCGCGGTCCCAGTCATACGCCAACCCGATCTGGTCAAGCTGCTCGCGGTAGCGGGCTATATTCTTTGCAGTCGTGACGGCCGGGTGCGTGCCAGTCTGAATGGCGTATTGCTCCGCGGGAAGCCCGTAAGCGTCGAAGCCCATCGGGTGGAGCACGTTGAACCCCTGCAAACGCTTGTAGCGGCTGTAAATATCGGAGGCAATGTAACCCAGCGGGTGGCCGACATGAAGTCCCGCACCCGAAGGGTACGGGAACATGTCGAGCACGTAATATTTCGGTTTGTCAGAATTATTATAGGCTTTGAAGGTTTTATGCTCCCGCCAGTAATCCTGCCATTTTTTCTCAATCGCGTTGAAGTTGTAGTCCATAGTTGTCCGACCTCACCCCTTTTACCCCCTGCCCCCTATTCCCCCTCTCCCAGGTCCCCGCGAAAGCGGGGAACCGGGGGCAAGGGGGTGAGGTACTGGGTGAGGCGACAAATTTACAAATATTCGCCGGATGCCGGGTTCATGAAAAAGTCCTATCTTCGTGCCCATGTCGAACCCCGAAGAAAGATATACCCGGAGGCGTTACAAATCGAGCGTTTTCACCACGATCGTGAGCATCACACTGGTGCTGACCATGCTGGGTTTGCTGGCGCTGACGATCGTCCACGCCCGGAAACTGTCGGATTACGTGAAGGAAAATATCGGCTTCAGGGTTTATCTGAAAGAAGATGCACCCACGGAGGATATCATCTCGCTGCAGCACCGGCTCGACGGCTCGACCTTCGTCAAAACCTCGCAATACATTTCGCCGGAAGAAGCTGCCCGTGACCTCACGGCAGAACTTGGCGAAGACTTTATCGATTTTCTCGGCTACAATCCGCTGCCTCCTTCCATCGACCTGAGGATCAAAGCCGGTTACGCCAATGTCGACAGCCTGGAGGTGATCGAAAACCTGCTGATGAATGAACTTGTGGTGAAGGAAGTCTTTTACCAGAAATCGCTGGTGCATCTCATCAATAAAAATATCCGGCGCATCAGTTATATTTTGCTGGGGTTCAGCGGCTTATTGCTGCTGATCGCGATGGCGCTGATCAATAACACCATCCGCTTATCGGTGTATTCCAACCGCTTTATCATCCGTACGATGAAGTTGGTCGGCGCAACCAGGGGGTTCATCGCCCGGCCGTTCATCCGGCGCGGTGTGCTCCAGGGATTTTACAGCGCGATCCTGGCCATCATCATCCTGGCTGCGGTCCTTTATATCCTGATGGACCAGGTCCCGGAACTGGTGAACCTTTACGACCTGAACCTTTATCTCATTGTTTTCGGGCTGGTCATTCTCACAGGGATGTTCCTTGCGTGGATCTCCACATGGTTCGCGGTGAGGAAATACATCAGCATGAAGGAAGACGAACTTTATTATTAATGTTGAATGTTGAATTTTAAATTTTAAATTCGGGAACTTTATTATTATTGACCTTGCCTTTCGGAAATTCAACACTTGATGCCGGTAAGCAGGAACCCGAAGGGTTCCAATTTGAATAGGGGAAACGCGGAACCCGAAGGGTTCCAATTTGAATAGCCGGGGATGGCGTAACAAATTCAAATTCGACCCCGAACGGGGTCGAACATCGGGTTGGTGGATATTCTTCTATTCATATTCGATGCCTGCGGCATCGTGCGGATTTATTCAGATGCATATTTGATGCCTTCGGCATCGGTTGATTTTTTTAATACTTTTGCTTTTTAATTATAAGACAATGGCTGACAAGAAGAAAGTTACCGTAAAAGACAAGCCGGCTGCCGCGAAGGTTGTGGAGCCGGAATCCCGCGCCGGGTTTGCTTTTGGCAAGGAAAACTACAAACTCCTGCTGATCGGGCTGGGGCTGATCGTCCTGGGCTTTCTCCTGATGATCGGCGGCGGATCAAAAGATCCCAACGTGTTCAGCTACGACATTTTCAACTTCCGCAGGATGACGCTGGCGCCCATCCTCATCATCGCCGGCTATGTGGTGGAGATCTTCGCCATCATGAAAAAATCCAGGGATTAATTTTTCTTTAGCTATTACGCGAAGTTGCGCAGAGAAGACGCAAAGTTGCGCAAAGGTGAATCCCGATTATGGTTTTTGATTTTATTAAAGGTGAATTATTGCTGATCGACAAGCCGCTCGACTGGACCTCGTTCGATGCGGTGAACAAAATCAGGCGAATTTTAGAAAAAAACCTTCAGACCAAATTAAAAGTCGGCCATGCCGGCACGCTCGATCCCAAAGCCACCGGCCTGCTGATCATCTGCACCGGCGGCATGACCAAGCAGATCGTCCACCTCACCGGCCTCGACAAAGAATACACCGGAACTTTTTTCATCGGCGCCACCACGCTCTGCTATGATACCGAGAAGCCCGCGGACCGGACTTTCCCGACCGATCATATTTCGGAACAAATGATCCTGGCTGCCACAAAACAATTCACTGGCACCATTCAGCAAATCCCTCCGACGTTTTCTGCAAAACTGATCGATGGTAAACGTGCTTATCTTTCTGCACGAAAAAACAAGGAGATCAAACTGGAGCCGGTAACGATCACCATCCGTGAATTTGAGATCACGCGGATTGCCCTGCCGGAAGTCGATTTTCGGGTGGTTTGCAGCAAGGGAACCTACATCCGCGCGCTGGCAAGGGATTTCGGCGAGGCGCTGAACTCCGGGGCTTACCTTTCATCACTTCGGAGAACCAGGATCGGGGAATATCGTATTGAGGATGCGTTGAGTATTGAACAATTCAATGTTCTAATAAGTTTGTAGACTAACGGTTAAAACCGATAGTTCGAAGTTAGAGTCAGAACCGGCGGTATAAGTCGTCAGAGGAAAAATTTTCCTTGACTTTAAGGTAGAAAAGCTCTATCTTTATCCCAACCCTACTCCCCCCATAATTATTAACCTTTAAACTATTGAATATGAGAACATTTACCCCCCCCGGCAGAATTCCGGCCATTCTCTTTTTGGCGCTTAGCTGCCTGTTTTGCTTCCAGATGAAAGCACAGACCATTGAGATTAATAACACGTTTACCTCCGATGAGGTTATTTTTCCTTTCGAAGGTGTAGATAAAATTTATGGGATATCAATCTCTGGTTCAGTGAACCTTTACAGCGATACCAGCCTGGTGAGGATCATCTATACTGATATTAATGACATGCAATGGATGGTTTATGAGGCGTATCCATTAATCGTCAATGACTCGGTGGTTACCCTGGACAATGCCTGTGATGAAACCTGTTTTCTGGATGAATCCTTAACTTATTCCATCACAATCCAAATCATTAACGCTCAAATATCTATATCAAATCTTAATATTAATTCTGAATATGAGGAAGAATTTTCCTTTCGTCAATATCAGGCGAAGAGAAATAAAGACCTAGCTAAAATCCAGCAGATGAATGCCAATATTCAGGCCAGAGGATGGAATTGGACGGCATCTGATAATGAAATTGTTGAAAAGTTCTTTACAGATAAACGAACAATCTTTTCAAATGATAAATTTAACATGCAAGGATTTGATTATTATAAAAATGGTGTGTTCAAATATATTTCACGATATGAAATCATGCCTGATTCAAATTCTTTATTGCCTAAAAGCTTTGACTGGCGCAGTAAGCATGATGCGACGACTCCTGGCTCCAAATATGATTTTGGCCCAAAGGGTTGGATAACCCCACTAAATCAGGACCAGGGAAGCTGTGGAAGTTGCTGGGCATTTGCATCGATAAGCACTCTCGAAGCTGTAATTAATTTATTTTATAATGATTCCATTAATTATGATCTGTCAGAACAGGATTTGTTATGCAACCTTCTGACAACGAATTGTGATTCTGGAGGTTCTGTTTATAAAGCTTTTACGTATTGTATCACTGATGGGGTTATTGATGAAAACTGCCTCGAATATGGTGGATTTGATCATTTTTCGCCACAATGCCAATATAGTTTATGCACTAATCCGGAAAGTATTGTGAGAATCACTAGCCAATTCTCCATTACAAATCCATCTTATGATGATTTGAAAGCTTATTTAATGTCTTATGGTCCAATTGCAATTGGATATAAACCATGGACTCATAGTATGTGCCTAATAGGCTATGAAACGGATGAGAATTTCAATACCAGTTGGATTTTTAAGAATAGCTGGTTTGAGGATAATCCCTTTGATACAATTCAGTCCCCAATATCTGATTTTGGCGAAAAAAGGCTGATCGAATTTCCAGTTTGGGACGATTCGATTACACACGAGATCAAATGTCTCGACCAGGATAAAGATGGCTATTATAATTGGGGAATTAAAATTATTAAACCTGAAACTTGTCCGCTACTTTGCTCGGATGAAAAAGACTGGAATGATAACAATAATCGTATTGGACCGGCAGATATCAATTTTAATGGGTTATCAGTAGCACCAGCGATGCAGGTTTCTTTAGGATCAGGATTATTTGGCAGCCAGATAAATGATGGGGATTTGGTTATGATTGCAGGTGATACTGCTAATGATATCACATATTCTATTCAAATTAAGAATACCGGAACAGCTCAGCTGAACCTCAAACAAAACTTATTTGGCGATGGCATTGTTGAGATTGAATACCAATCTCCCACCTATCAATTCCAATTAATTGATCCGCCAGAAAATTCAATTTGCATGAATAATGACACCACCACCTTCAGGATCAAAATGTTCCAGGGCGCTCAGACCGGCTCCCTGGCTCATATTCATATTCACCTTAACGAGCCCGACATGGATCCAATATTCGAATTCACATTGGTTTATAACGGCTGTGAAACCTTACCAGGATACGATTCCATTAATTCACTGGTGGAATGGTCCGATACCTGCCGGGCACAGTGCAAAGACCTGCATATTCAACGAAACGGCCTGCTGATCGTCAAAGATACGGTCATGCTGAGCCCTGATGCCGATATCATTATCGAGCCCGGCGGTAAACTGATCCTGGATGGCGGCAAATTGACCCGTTTGTGCAATAATGAACTGTGGAACGGTATCCAGGTGTGGGGCGACAGTTCACTTTCTCAATACCCGGATACCAACCAGGGATATCTGGGAATCCGTAATGGCGGAATAATTGAGTATGCAGTAACAGGCGCTTTTGTCGGGAAGATTATCGATGGTGATACATTGTTTGCCGGGTCAGGCGGTATTGTAGAAGCTGAAGACGCCATCTTTCTGAATAACGAAACTGATGTTGAGTTTCTGCCTTTTATCAACGACCACCCTTTAAATGGCAATGAAATATCCAATGCCAGTGTCTTCCGGAATAGCGCTTTTAAAACCTGCGATCCGGATGGTTTGATTGGAAAAGTTAAAAATCACGTCCTTCTCGATGGAGTCAATGGAGTTGATTTCTATGCTTGTTCATTTCTATTTGAAGAAACTGTTGGACAAGATATTGCCGAAGCAGACAGAGGCGCCGGCATCTGTGCCCTCGATGCCCAGGTATATGTAAAAGGCCGATGTAACAGCCAATCCGTTCCATGTACCAGTTACGATTCATGTTATTTTAAAAACCTGAGGTACGGGATCCGGGCATTCGGTACAGGAGGATTCCAGTATCTGGATGTTTCCGAATCCGTTTTTGATAAAAATACCGCAGGTATGTACCTTTCCGGGTATCATCACCCGGTTGTGGTTTCCTCACATTTCAATACAGGCACTGGGCATGATCTGATCCCGGGACAGGAAAATGCATTCTATGGCGGATTGTATATGGATGGTTCCTCCGGTTACCTGGTGGAAAACAATTATTTTGCCGGGCCTAACGCTATGGTTCCTGATTCAGGTAGTGTGATTAAAATTGGTATCTATATAAAAGATTCCGGTACTGATGAAAACGAGATTTATAACAATTATTTTACCGGGCTCGATGCCGGAATCGTGGCGGAAGGGACCAATAAAGGCAAAGAAACAGGACTTTGCCTGAAATGCAATGATTTCAGAACTTGTTTAAATGATATGATGGTTACCGATTCAGCGTTTTCCGGCAGAGGCAGAGGAGCCGGTATTAAAGAAAACCAGGGAACGGATGATACCTTAAGCTACATGCTGGCCGGCAACACCTTTACTCCCGACGTGCAGGGCTTGCAAGCTGTGGATAATGGAAACAATGAAAAGTATTTCTGGAGCTATCTCAACAACGCTGATCATTTTAATTATTATCATCATGCCGAAGACCCATACTATGTAACTTTTCCTCTTGATAGTTCTAATTATTCATATAATGATATTTTATTAGTCAATAAAGGAACCTACTTTTTAAAGACAAGAGCATGTCCAAAAAGACCATCAAGTCCTGGTTATAAGAGCGTGGAAGATCCGCGGTTAGAGAAAATTACTGCAGATATTCAGCTGGCAACTTTGCAAAACACCTTTGATTCGCTTCTTGACGGAGGAAGTACTGAAAATTTAAATTTTGAGATCGTCACCAGTTTGCCTTATGAAGCACTTGAACTCCGGGACCAATTGTTGACGGATTCGCCTTATTTATCTGATACTATACTAAAACAGGCAATTTATAAAGAAACTGTTTTGCCAAACGCCATGATCCGTGACGTACTCACGGCTAATCCTCAATCTGCCAAATCCGGCGATATCCTGGATGCACTGGATGGCCGCTACGATCCCATGCCTGATTACATGATGGCAGAGATCATGCAAGGCCTTGAACAGATTGGCGCCCTGGAAAGCCTTGAGTCAAAGATAGGATACTGGTCAAATTATCGTTCGCAGGCTGTTAATAAACTTATCCGTGAATTTTTATCCGATACAACCCTAATTAATCCTAAAGACAGCCTTATCAATCTTTTACAGAATGAAACCAGCCTTGAGTCGAAATACCGCTTGGCCTTTGCTTTCTGGGACAATAATCAAACTGAAGAAGCTTTACAAATTTTGAATGAAATACCAGCATCCATCAATTTGACTTCGGCAGACTTGGAGACATATTATCAATACCTTGACTATTTCGACATTTTGACGATGATGAATGTCAGCAGCTTGAATCCCCGTCAGCTTGATTCGTCCTCTGTCCAGTCTCTATGCTTAATAATGAATTCCGATCTCCCGCTACTAAGCTCCTATGCCAGGAGCTTACTTTTAAAAGGCAGATACATGGAATTTACTGAACGTGTTTCATTTTCATCATATGTCAAATCGTATCCGGCATATTATGATCTTGACCCACAAAAACCGGATCTTCCTAAAAACGATAAGCTCATCTTATTTCCAAATCCATCAGGAGATTATGTTATTGTTTACTTTAATTCTCTTGAATTCGATGAATGTGGAAGCATAAAGATTGATAATCTTCAAGGTAAAGTGCTGGAGAAAATCAAACTTGATTCCAGGAAGAATCAGGTAGTCATCAATCTTTCTTCATACTCAAATGGATTGTACATTGTTAGTCTGATTATCAATGACAAACTAATTAGAACTGAAAAATTAATTAAAGGTCGATATTAGGCAGATCATTGAATTTTTTCTTACTATTAAATCCATGATTATGACTAATAGATTGACATACTGGTTTCTAATCTTTTTGATAGTGTTGTTATGGGGATTATCAGGAACAGCTCAGGATTGGCCAAAAATTTATGGAACATACAAAGATGAATATGGTAAAAAAATCATCGAATGTTATGATAAAGGATATTTTATATGTGGTTCGATTCTGAAAAATGCAGAACAATTCAGGTTCGGATGGCTTATAAAAACCGACATTAATGGTAATCTAATCTGGGATAAAAAGTTTGGAAATTACCAAGTTGAAAATTTCTTTACTGATTTTGATAAAACCAATGATCAGGGATTGATATTATGTGGTGCAACAGCCCAGGAAGATTATTGGAGAGATCCATTATTTGTTAAACTTAATCCTTGCAGTGAAATTGAATGGTGTAATATCTTCTTATCTGTTAATATGAATTACGCTACAGGTGTTATTCAATTACCTGACGGACAATTTTTGGGAATGCTTACATATTATGGTGGTGATTATCAACATATCCGTATTAGTTTGGTGAAGATGGATGAATCAGGTAGACCCATCTGGATCAAGAACCTGGCACAACAGGATACTGTTGCGAATGAAGAAGGCAGATATCTCGATTTAACTCCGGATGGAAATTATCTGGTTTCCGGAAGTTGCTTTAAACCCAGTTTAAAGCCATATTTTATAAAAACTGATACCGCTGGAGATGAACTTTGGAATCTGGATTGGCCGGTAGGATTCGGTGGATATGCAGGCAGAAGCTATTTCACAACCAATGGTATGATTTATAATGCTTCTTCAATACAGTTTCAGAATCCGTATATCCCAAAAGTTCCATTTCTATTGAAATTTAATGAAAATGGGCAAGCGATCGGTCAATATCCGCTTATGGATGCTGATACTGTTGCCAGAGGAGGGGCTGAATCGTTGGTAATTGTAAATGATTCAATCATTTATACAGGCTTAACATGGTCGGATAATCAAATGTACGATCCGGCATATTGTGAAATATTTAAAACTGATACTATTGGGAATCCACTTATACAAAGAAGACTGCTTGATGAAGATCATCCCCCTTCATGCATTATCAAAACTTTTGATGGTAAAATCGTTGTAATTGGAGAATTCTTTGTCGATACCGACTGGGACATTTACATGTGGAAAATGAATGAAAACCTGGAGGATGACACCTTGTACACCCAGCCGTTGGTTTACGATAGTCTTTGCCCGTATGAAATTCAATCGGATACGGTGTTGCTGGATTGTGGTTTGTTCGTCAATATCGATGAAATTCCCACCCAGGAAGAATACGAATCGACGATAAAAATCTCGCCTAATCCGGCAAGGGAATGGGTAGTGCTTACGCTGCCTGATGTGCTGGCGGAAGGGAAGGTGGAGATGGCAGTGTATGATGTGTATGGGAGGCAGGGAGGCGTGGAGGCGTGGGGGCAGGGGGGCATGGAGGCATGGAGGCATGGAGGCAGGGAGGCAGGGAAGCAGGGAAGCGGGGATGTTTTGCCTTCTAATCGAATGATTTATTTGAATATTTCCACATATTCTTCGGGGATGTATATCGCGGTGGTCAGGGATCAGAAAGGGCGGAGATATACGGGGAAGTTTGTGGTAGGACGATGAATCGGCCCAATATTATTCACGATAACGTAAAACTAAGTTAATATTTAGTTGACAACGCCTCCATATTGTATTACCTTTGCACTGCTTATTGAAAAGATGTAATGTGTCGCTATGAAACTCTCGCAGTTTAAATTCTACCTCCCTTCTGAACTTATTGCTGAACGGCCCCTTGAAAACAGGGACGAATCGCGGCTGATGGTGCTGAACAGAAAAACCCGCACCATAGAACATAAAAGTTTTAAAGATATTCTCGACTATTTTGACGACGGGGATGTCTTCGTGCTCAACAATACCAAGGTATTTCCTGCCCGCTTGTACGGGACCAAGGAAAAGACCGGCGCCAAGATCGAAGTGTTCCTGCTAAGGGAACTGAACCGCGAATCCCGCCTCTGGGACGTGCTGGTGGACCCGGCGCGGAAGATCAGGATCGGCAACAAACTCTATTTCGGGGATGATGATTCCCTGGTGGCCGAAGTGATCGACAATACCACCTCGCGCGGACGTACGCTGCGATTCCTGTTCGACGGTCCCTACGAGGATTTCAAGAAGACCATCACCGACCTGGGACAGACGCCCCTGCCGAAGATCCATAAACGTTCCGTGGAACCGGTGGACGATATCCGCTACCAGACGATCTACGCCAAGCACGAAGGCGCCGTGGCAGCGCCTACTGCCGGGATGCACTTCAGCCGCGAGCTGATGAAGCGGCTCGAACTGAAAGGGATCGATTTCGCGGAGATCACGCTGCATGTCGGCCTCGGGAACTTCCGCACCATCGAAGTGGAAGACCTCACCAAGCATAAGATGGATTCGGAGGAAATGGTCGTCGAAGAAGCCGCCACCCTGATCATTAACGGGGCCAAGGAGAACAGGAAAAAGATCATCTCCGTGGGAACCACCACCATGAAAGCGCTGGAAACCGCCGTGACTATCTCCGGAAAGGTGAAACCGTACCGCGGCTGGACTAACAAGTTCATCTTCCCGCCCTACGATTTCAGCGTGGCCGACGCCCTAGTGACTAACTTCCACCTGCCCATGTCATCGATGATGATGTTGGCCGCCGCTTTCTCAGGATATGACTTCCTCATGGAAGCCTACCGGGAAGCCATCGACAAGAAGTACAAATTCTTCACGTACGGCGACGCAATGCTGATCGTCTGAAAATTCCAAATTCCAAATCCCAAGCTCCAAACAAACTCCAAATAACAAATTTCAAAGCAAAAACTGTTTTGAATTTTAGATTTGAATTTTGAGTTTTGTTTGGAATTTGGAATTTGGTGCTTGGGATTTGTTTGGTGCTTGGAATTTGGTGCTTGGAATTTAATTACCAGAGCCTTCTCTTAAAAAGACTTAATAGTCCTGCATAAGCAATATAAAAAGGGTAAATAACCTGGAAAACAGGATACCACCTCAGCAGCCTTCTTTGCCTGAAAAAGCCCGTTACACCCCACAAAAGCGGAAAATCAGTGATCATTTTAATGACCAGCAGGCAGCCTGAAAACAGGAAAAACAATGGGTTGAAGAATCCGGAAATAAAGGACGATAGGACGGTAAGACTGTAGGAAAAGACGATCAGGGCCGTGAAAATGGACAGGGGGTCGCTGTAGGCCCTGCTTTTCGAAGCCCAGCGGACGCGCTGGCTGATGAATTTCCGGAACCCGTCCGCAGGAAACGTTTTTACAATGGCTTTTTCATCGTGGCAAAATACGACCGAACGCCTTCCGAAGGCTTTTTTCATCTTATGAAGAAGAAAAACATCATCGCCTGAAAGGTATTGCTCATTTCCAGCGAAGCCGCCGACTTGCGTGAAAGCCTCTTTCCGGTAGGCCAGGCCGGCCCCGTTGCAGAGGAAGGGATGGCCCGCCCCTGCTGCCCCGGCACCCGAAGCAACCAATGACGCGAATTCAATGGACTGGAACTCATTCCAGAAGCCATTAAGCGGCAAATAAACGACCGGGCCGGCAACCATCCTTATTTTTTCATCGTTAAAAGAATTCACCATTGCTGTAATCCACCCCGGTCCTACCTTGCAATCGGCATCGGTAGTCAAAATGATCTCACCCGTTGCCCGCCTTACCGCCAGGTCAATCGCAGCCTTTTTTCCCGAAACATTAAATTCTTCAGTTTTTAATAAAATGATTTTTAAAGAATTGTTTTTTTGCATGAAATCCTCAATGATCTTATAAGTATTATCAATAGATTTATCATCCACGATAATTATTTCCGTCAGATCCTCCTGATAATCCTGCCTGATCAGATCATCAAGCAGGTCACCGATGCGCTCTTCCTCATCCCTCGCCGACACCACCACACTTACAGGTACTTTCCCGGGAACGACTGAAGACTGAAGACTGAAGACTGAAGACTTCCTCCCCCTGTACCAGCCCCAGGTAAAGAACCCAATGATCACAATGTAGATCAGTGCTACGATAAAGCACCAAATTCCAAAACCCAAATTCCAGACAAAATCCAAATTACAAGAGCCAACATCCAAACCCAGCAACCCGCAATCCGTAACCCTGGAACCCTGGAACCCGGAACTAATGACCAGTGACCAATAACCAGTGACCAACAACCGGCTCATTTCCTGAAAAATTTCAAGCTGAAGACGAAGAATGTTCCCAGTACTGCCGGGACCGCCAGGTTGATCAGCCAGAGCACCGATGAGGCGGCCAGGATGATCATTTCGGTTTCGCTGCCGGGTATTCCGATCTTATCATAAAAAAGCCCGATCACAAACAGTGAGACCGAGCCCCGTATGCCCAGCTCGGCCAGGGCTACCGACGGGACCAGCGCCATGATCAGGTAGATCACCGGGATGAGGATGTAAGCTTCTGCAACCGGGATGCCGGCGCCGAATATCCGGAGCAGCAGGTAAAACTGGGTCGAAAAGATGGCAAAACGCGCCAGGCTCAGCAATAGTACTCCCGACAGTTCTTTGCTGGTATATTTCGAGAAGATCGACGTAAATTGCTTTACCCGTTCCCATTTCCCGGGAATGAACCGGTTCAGCAGATCCGAAAGAATGCCAATTTTAAAATACGCCAGGATGATCACAAAAACCAGGCAGGGCACAATGAAGATCAGGCTGTTAAAAAAATATTCACCGATCCGGTAGGGCTCACGCAGGTAATGGTCAACAAAAGAAAGCAGGCTCATCAGCCCGACGCTGAACGTCACGATGATCTGGGAAAAGCTTCCTATGAGGGTTGCGAAAATACCTTCCACCGGGTTGCCTGACTTCAGGATGAACACCCTGCCGAGATATTCCCCGGTGCGGTTCGGCGTGAACATGCTGACCGAGACGCCGGCAAAGACCGCCTTCAGGGACCTGAAAAAGGAAATTCTCTCGATCTTATCGATCAGCACCTTCCATTTCAATGATTCAAGGCTCCAGTTCAGAAGCATCATGACCAGCAGCATTGCTGCAAAATACCATGCATTGTCCTGATCCAGGGCCTTTCTGAGTATATCCGAAAATTCCCTCAGCTTATGGTTGACAATCACCTGGTGATAAATAAAACTGTAGGTCAGAATGATAATGCCTGCCCTGATCAGGTAGTTAATCGTTTTTCGTATTTTTGCATTTTGTGTTTTCATGCGTAAAATCTGAAAAATTTGTCGTTGGAACGGATTATTTTAGGTATCGATCCTGGCACTACAATAATGGGTTATGGCATCATTATCATCAGGGATAAACAGGCAGAGCTGGTGACCATGGGCGTGCTAAAACTATATCAGTTATCCGAACACGAGGACAAATTAAAAAAAATTTTCGACAGGACCGTATCGCTCATCGAAGAATATCATCCGGACGAGCTGGCGATCGAAGCGCCATTCTTCGGCAAAAATGTCCAGTCGATGCTCAAACTGGGCCGTGCACAGGGTGTTGCAATGGCGGCGGCCCTTTCGAGGACCATCCCTATTTTCGAATACAGTCCGCGAAAGATCAAGCAGTCGATCACCGGCCGGGGCAGTGCGTCCAAGGAGCAGGTGGCCCAGATGCTTCAGACGATCCTGAAGTTCAGCCAGCCGCCGGAATACCTGGATGCCACAGACGGACTTGCCGCCGCGGTCTGTCATTATTTCCAGAATAATCCCGGCACGCAGGAAAAAAAGTTTTCAGGGTGGAAAGCGTTCCTATCGGACAATCCGGGCAGGCAGGTGGGGTGAAGAGGTGATCAGGTGGTCATTAATAGTCATTTATAGTCATTTATAGTCATTTATAGTCATTACATTGGAATTAACAATTTAACAATTTAACAATTTAACAGTTTAACAGTTTAACAGTTTATTATGGCAAACATCCTGATGGATCCTATAGGCCGGCTGATGGGCCTGCGTTACAAATCGCACCCCTGGCATGGCGTCGATATTGGCCGCGAAGCACCGGCAATCGTTACGGCATTTATTGAAATGGTGCCCACCGATACGGTGAAGTACGAGATCGACAAAGTCACCGGCTATTTGCGGATCGACCGGCCGCAGAAGTATTCCAACGTCGTGCCCGCTTTGTACGGCTTCATCCCGCAGACTTTCAGCGCGGCCAGCGTGGCGGAGTTCTGCATGGAGAAATCGGGACGGGAAAATATCAAAGGCGACGGCGACCCGATCGACGTCTGTGTGCTGACCGAGAAAGAGATCTCACATGGGAATATCCTGGTGAAAGCCAGGCCCATAGGGGGGTTCCGGATGATCGACAAGGATGAGTCGGACGACAAGATCATCGCGGTTTTATACAACGACACCGTTTACGGCCATTTCAACGATATTTCGGAACTGCCCGCGCTCGTGGTGGACCGGCTCAAACATTACTTCCTTACCTACAAGGACCTGCCCGGCCAGGAACGTAACGTGGTGATCACCCATGTGTTCGGATTTGATGAGGCCCATGAGATCATCCGCCGTTCTATGGAAGATTATCACCATAAATTCGACAACCTGGCCAGCGCGTTGTCGAATGTTTAAAAAAAATTCCTACTCGACCGGGTATATTTTCCAAAAAAGCCGATTAATAATAAAAGTATTACTTTTGCGGCCTCATAATCGGGGCTGCAAGCTGCAAGCTGCAAGCTGCAAGCTGCAAGCTGCAAGCTGCAAGCTGCAAGCTGCAAGCTGCAAGCTGCAAGCT
>CAYUQP010000001.1:0-302428 GCA_964447005.1 uncultured Bacteroidales bacterium | reverse complement strand
TAAATATTTGCTTTTAAGGTTTTGAACACTCATAATTCCAAATTCCAAATTCCAATTCTCTGTATTTCTCTGTGACTTCTTTGTGGAACTCTGTGTAACAATAAATGAAAAGTTACGCAGAGTTACACTGAGATCCCGCAGAGTTCCGCAGAGGTTTTTATTGAAATCATTGTTTCAGAATCTTTAAGGTACTAACCTCCTGCCCCGCATGCACCTTGCAGAAATACATCCCGGCCGGTAAATGTGCTGAATTCCAGGTAACCTGGTGCTGCCCTTTCGCCAATATACCACTTGCCAGATCAGCTACCATTACACCCATTGCATTGAATACCTGAATGCTGACACGGGAGGGATTTACTATTTCATATTCAATATGCACGATTTCTGAAAAAGGATTCGGCGAAACAGTCAACTGGCTTAATACCATTTGCCTTTCACCTATCGAAGCGTGCTGTAATCCTTCAACATAAAGCGAATCGATAAACCTCAGGCTTTCCATATAGGCCAGGATGTTAAAGCTATGCGTTCCCTCGAATGGATACCAGGCATGATCCAGGCTGTATTTGGTCAGGGAATCAGTAAAGGAAAATGCTGCATCGAAAAATCCGTATTCGTCGTTAGTCCCGCAACTGATGAAAAAGGCCAGCCGGTCTTCAGGAGTCAGTTTATGAACTATATAGCCCGGATCATAAAGGGCAACTTTAGCGTGAACACTGTCGACGATATTGCAGGCACTGTCCAACAGAAAATCAATCGGAGGATCATTTAAAAGGTTAGGGCATTTGGCTCCGCAGGATGTCATATACAACTGGGAATACACTCCTGCATTATAGTTAGGAATGCAACTGCCGTCATTTTCTTCAAATAGCAGGTCTTTCCATGTATCCAGAATAAGGTCGCCGACCAGGTCGTTGTTGAAGCTGACCGATCCCCTGAATAGTTCGGGGTGTTCGATGGCCAGCCTTGCAGCGCCCCCTCCTCCCATCGAATGGCCTGAGATAAACCGGGCATATTTGCTCTTATTTGCCCTGAAGTTCTTTTCGACGAAAGTAATGACATCGTCGATGATAAAATCCTCGTAATTCCCATACAGCACAGAATTGATGTAATAGCTGCCCAGGTATGGCCCGCAGCTTCCATCCGGTTTGACCAGGATATAAGGATTGATTTCGCCGGTATTTACCATGGAATAAAGGCCTGTCGGCACCTGGGAATAGCTGTTATGATCACCTCCGGCACCATGCAGGAAATAGATGACAGGATATTGAGCCGTATCATTAACATAGTAATCCTGTGGAAGGTAAATGTTGACTTTTTTAACCGTGTCAAGCGACTGGCTATGGAAGGAGGCGTTGATCTGGATGGATTGAGCCCGGGCTAAAGGCATTAATGCTGTCAGAACAACAATGCAAAGCAGTTGATTCAAGCAGGTTTTCATGGCACTGAATTTTTGAATGAAGTTACGGTACTACGAAGCTAAAAAGCTGACAGATTTGTTAACGCCCGGGAAAAGTTTGTGAACGAGGGGTTTTGGGGGGTGAACGTGGGGGAAATTCCAAATTCCAAGCACCAAGTACCAAACAAATTCAAAATTTTAAAACTCAAATCCAAAACTTTTTGAATTTATTTTTTTGAATTTTGTATTTGTTTGGAATTTGGAATTTGGTGCTTGGGATTTGTTTGGTGCTTGGTGCTTGGTGCTTGGTGCTTGGTGCTTGGTGCTTGGTGCTTGGTGCTTGGAATTTGGAATTTATATGGGCAGCACGAACCGCACCAGCGTCCCCCGTGCATTCCCATTCTCATTATTCAGGGCTATATTGATGAGTCTTTATGAAAAAAGAGTAATTTTGAATAATTAATACTTGATTATTGAAATGGCTGAAAAAAAGAGCATAGATTTATACTGTCAACTGGCATGGGATTATAATATTTCTGCTAATGAATTGGCTGCATTGATCAGGGGTGAGAAAGAAAGCGCCGGCCATTATACCCGCAGTAAAATCTTTAAAAAAATCCTCGAATCCTATTCATGGTATACTGTTTTACAATTATTCACGCCTGCCCAGATACAGGAGTTGCTGACCGAAGATCTTATTAAGAGCCTGAGAATGCCTTCTTTACAACATAAATATGCTTTCATCCGGAAAAGACTACAGGAAACTTTACAAGTTACAGGATAATTTCCTGAATTGGTGGGTCACATTGAACCTTCCTTTTTATCTAACAGGGGGAACTGCGCTTGGACGATACTATCTTGGCCACAGATACAGTGAAGACCTCGACTTTTTCGTAAATGCCGATCCTAATTACAAGGACTATATTTTTACGTTGAACAAAGAGATAAAAAAGTCATTTAATGTAAATAATGAACAATCTCTTTATTCGGATGACTTTACCCGTTTATTTATCAAAATTGAGGAGGGATTTCTAAAGATAGAATTTGTAAATGAAGTTCCATACCGGGCTGGCGTCCCGGTCCAAATGAGTTTTGGACTTTTAGATACCCCGCTGAATATATTATCTAATAAACTCACTGCGATGATCAGCCGGGATGAGCCAAAAGACTTGTACGACATCATTCATATTGCCCTGAATTACTCTTTCAAATGGACTGATGTCTTTAATGATGCTAAAAATAAGGCCGTGCTGAATGAAATTGACATTGAAGAACGGCTGAGTACCTTCCCTGTTCACTTATTTCAAGCTGTTGATTGGATAATGCCCCCTTTGGATACGGATCATTTGGCTGCCGCCCTAAAAAAGGTGGCTGATGATTTTCTGCTGGGTCAGGAAAATTCGCTGGGATCAGGCAAGCCGGCCCTGGAAAAGGCATTGCCAAAATTCTTCTAAAGTTGATGGTCACTGGTCATTGGTCACTGGTCATTGGTTCTTGGAATTTGAGATTTGGAGTTTGATTTTTGTTTGGTGCCTGGTGCTTGGAATTTGGGATTTTTAAGCTAGCGGTATCACAAACCTCACTAAAGTGCCGGAAGCCTGCCCAAGATCATCGGTAAGATCAATGATCTCCAGGGTGATCTTCTTCTTCGACTTCCGGTTCAGCGCCGCGATCCGCTCCCGTGTAATTATAGTAGCCAGCGATTTATGGTCTTTGTTTTGTTTTTTAAGGATTTCCTGCGCTTTTTGCCGCCCGATCCCATCATCCTCCACTTCGAAGATCAACTGTTCGATTGTTCGATTGTTCGATTGTTCGATTGTTCGAGTGTTCGAGTGCCTGATCCTTATTTCAATCTTCCCTTTGCCGGCTTTATGCCTGATCCCGTGCTCGATGGCGTTTTCGATGAAGGGCTGGGCCAGCATGGGCGGGATCACTAAAGATTCAGTATCAATAACAGGATCAATGTCAATCTGATAGTCGAATTTGTCGGGGAAACGGATCTTTTGCAGGGAAAGGTAATTTTCAATGGTGCTGATCTCTTCTTCCAGGGTGATGCTTTCTTCCCTGGAGTGGTTCAGGATGCTGCGGACGAGGTCGGAGAAGCGCGACAGGTAAATGCTGGCGTTCTTGTCGTCCTGCCTGACGATGAAATTCTGTACGCTGGCCAGGCTATTGAAGATGAAATGCGGGTTCATCTGTGAACGCATCAGGCGTTGCTCGAGCATTATCTTATCCTGGACCTCACGGATGCGCCGCTGCCGGAATAGTATGAACATTATCCCCGAAAACAAAACCCCTGCTGCCACCATGCCAAGAAGGACCAGCCTTGTATTCTTTAGCCTGGTCTGTTTCAAATCGTTTTCTTTTTGCACCAGTTCGATTTGCTGGCTCATTTGGTCATTGGCAAAACGAACCTGCAATTTTCTCTCTTCGATATTATCCTTTATGTCATTCAGGGAATCTTTGTAAAGGTCCATCCATTCAAAATGAGTAATGGCCAGATCCAAATCCCCCGTTTTTTTATACAAGCCTGCCAGGGCTTTTTGAATTAACACCATCGACAGGTAATACCGCTGCAGGATTTCTGTTTGATTCAGCGTCATCACCAATTGGTAGCCGGTGAATACCTCCGGCTGGTTCGTTTCGGACTGTTTCCGCGAGATCATGTCTTTCAGGCTGTCCAGGTCATCGCGGCCTGCATTAAACCAGTAACCGGCTGAATCGTACAACTGTTTTGCAAGGTATATGTATCCCAGGCGGCGCGCATCGTGTGAAGCGTAATAATACGTTCCGGTACTTTTATTCCCGAAATACGAATGCTTTATATATGGCAGCGCTTCATCGGATCTCCCCATCAGAAGCAATATATTTCCAATAGAACCCTCGTAACCGGTTTGCAGGCCGGAAGGTATGCCGGCATTTCCCGGCAGGAATTCACGGGCAAGGCAGGTATACTTAAGCGCAGAGTCATATTGCCCTGCAGACTGGAAAGTTTCGGCCAGCGATTTAACCAAAACTGTATGAATGTCATCCGGAACCTCAAGATTCCGGCTCAGTGCCAGATATTCCTTGAAATAAGCCTCAGCCAGCGGGTAATTTCCGGCTTCCCGGGGAGTGCCGCCGAGAAATCCTATCAGAAGGGCGTACTCATAAGGACTGGCTAACGTATTCCCTTTAGCTTTTTCACCCTGATATAAGGCTATAAATTTTTTTCCATACTCTAAAGAGGTTTCATAATCTTCCAGATCATAATTGAGTTTGCACAGACCGATATAGACCTCCATGATCTTTCGCTTCTCGCCTTCTTTTTCAAAAATATCCAGCGCTTTCATCAGGTTTTGCAAAGCCTGGGAATAATCACCATTCAGGGCATAGGTATTTCCCATGTTTCGAAGAGCCGATCCTTTTTCAAGATCGTTGTCAAGCTTTTCTGAGAGAAGCAAAGCCTTTTCCGCATAGAACATGGCCGAATCGGCATCCGACAAGGAATGATAAAATGCCAGCCCGTTGTAAGCCTTTAGATGAACTTGTTCATCAGATGAATGAAGCATGGGGTAAAGTGAATCGGGACGTTGCACCAGTAACTTGATGTAAAACTGGGAAGATGAGGTCATGGGAGCGGCAATGCAACAAATTGCAAGAAAACAGAAATGGCAGAATCTCCCGGTGGAATTATTCATTGGCCCGATAGTTGGTCAAACAATTCCAATAACCTCTCCCTGCCGCTGGAGGAGACTGGTACTTTATCCCCGTTGCTCATCATGACAAAGCCGCCGTCCTGTTTGTCGAATCTCCTGAGATGTTTCAGGTTGATGAGGTGTGAACGGTGGACACGGAAGAAACCCGCCTCTGAAAGCAAATCATCATACTCCTTCAATATCCTGGAAACAAGGATCGTTCCGTGCTCCAGTGTGTGGAAAACGGTATAACCCCCTTCCGACTCGCAGTGGATAATATCGCCTACATCCAGCAGGTAAATACTCTCTAACGTTTTCAGGATGATCCTGCGCTCCCTGCTATCCGGTGTTTTCAGGTTTGCTTTCAGGGTATCGACCTGGGTGTTGAAAGTCCTGAGCACGGTTTGTTCTGCCCGGTTCACGGCATCGGACAGTTTATCCGGATTCACCGGTTTGAGCAGGTAATCGATCGCGCTGTAGCCGAATGCTTCGATGGCGTATTTTTCGTAAGCGGTGATAAAGATGATCTTGAAATCGATGTTTTCGAAATGGTCGAGCAGGTCGAAGCCGGTGCCGTCGTCCATTTTAATATCGAGCAGCACCAGGTCGGGCACTTTTTCGCGGATTTCCCGAATGCCGGTGGCCACGCTTTCCGCCTCGCCTACTACTTTCGTCTGCGGGCAGAACCTGGCCAGCAAATGCCGGAGCGTTTCCCTGATATGCGGCTCGTCATCGACGATGATGGTTCGGAGCATATTTGGTTTGATATTTTTTCTAAAGTTAAGCACAACTCATGAAATACCAAATTCCAAATTCCAAATTCCAAACAAATTCTAAATTTCAAAATCAAAATCTCTGTAGTTCTCTGTGGCTTCTTTGTGGAACTCTGTGTAACTATAAATGAAAAGTTACGCAGAGTTTCACTGAGATCCCGCAGAGTTCCGCAGAGGTTTTTATTGAAATCATTGTTTCAATATCTTTAAAGCACTAACCTCCTGCCCCGCTTGCACTTTGCAGAAATACATCCCTGCCGGCAAATCCGCCACATTCCATATGATCTGGTGCTTCCCTATTTCCATGATGCCATTTGATAGCTCTACCACCATTTCACCCATTGCATTGAAAACCTGGATGCAGACAGATGTAGGATTTTTTATTTCATATTCAATATGCACGATTTCATAAGTGGGGTTGGGAAACACCCGGACTGACGACTGACGACTGACGACTGACGACTCACTAATCCCGGTGTAAACCGGCACGGCCACCGTATTGGAATAAGCACCGGTATCGTATTGATTGTAGGCCCTCAAACGGTAATAATAGGCGTGGTCAGCCTCCAGGCCGGCAACGAGGTAACTGGTGTCGGGCCCGACGTCCTTATCCAGGTAATCTCCTACAATATTTTCAAAATTTTCATCCATGGCCACGTCGAGAAAATATCCCGTTGCATCGGGGGCCGTTTCCCAGACCGCGGTGAATTGTGCCAGGTCTATATCAACAGCAGGCAATGCAATGACAATCATCGCCGCGTAATCAAAGAGCCTTCTTTTAACCGTGGCCATCCAGTCAGAGGAGTTGGAGAGGTAAACTATGCCTGTATTATCTTCTTTGCAGATCTGTATTTCCCCGGCATAACCGAACTGCCCTCCACCCAGGTGCCCTTTCAGCACCCGCTGGAAAGTATTATGGTAATTATAAACGAACGAATGCTGAAACCCGAGGCAGTAAAAATATCCAGGGGGCTGCCTGACCATCATGGTATCGATGGTAGCGGCTTCCAGCACCTGGTTGCCCTCGTAAAACCCGCCATTCATCAGCATGATCACAAAACGTGAAAGATCCTGCACTGTAGAACGGAGCGACACGCCCGGGTATGCCGGGTGGCCATAATGAGGATAAGGCACATTTTCATTCCCGATATAATCATACCCTACGGCAAGATTTTCCATTTCCAGTTCTTCAAGAAACCATGCCGACTGGTCCATATTCAGTGGGTCCAGCAGGTTTTGCCTGGCATAGCTGTTGAAATCCGTTCCTGTCAGTGGTTCAACGAGGAATCCGGCCAGTGCGCTGCCGAAATTCGAATAGTTATAAATAGTTCCCGGTGCCGCATTTAAAAAATTACTACTGCTATGAAATTCTCCACCATCGCTCAGGTAATTTTCAAGAAAATATTCCATGGTCATAACCGGATCCCCTTCCGTCATATACGATTCCAGGTCATTGTCGATGATGCTGGACGTGTGCGACAAGAGCATCCGTGGCGAAATACTGTCATTAAAAACATAAGGATTATCAACCTGGAATGGTAAAAAGCCATTCACATCCTCCTCCAGGGTAATGACGCTGTCTTCCCACAACTGCATGACACAGGATGCTGTCAGCGATTTGCCGATGGAAAAGGCGTTGAAAATAGTCGAATCGGTCATGGGCAGGCTGTCTTCGAGGATAGCATAACCGTAATTCCCACTCCACACCACCGAATCATCCTTGATGATGCAGGCGGCAAAGCCGGGTTTAACGACCGCTTCCATCCGGTCAAGGATAAACTGGTCGATTTCGGCGAGCTGGCTCTGGCCGGCAGCAAACGGCCCGGTCATCATGATCAGGATCATGGCCGGAAAGATTAGTAGTTTATGTCTCATGAGTCAGAATTTAAGTTAATCTTATAAAAATACGACTTCAGGATACCAGGTATGAAACAGATTGATAAACGCCGGGGATTAATATGTAAACGCCGGGTTTTGACGGGTGAACGCGGGGTAGGTGGTCAGGTGGGCAGGTGGTCAGGTGGCTCTTGGAACTTTGGAACCTGGAACCTGGAACCTGGAACCTGGAACCCTGGAACCTGGAACCCTGGAACCTGGAACCCTGGAACTCTGGAACTCAGCTTGAGGCTTGGGACTTGCAACTATATACCCGGATTCTTGCTCCCCGGCCGGTAAATATGCCTGATCTTACCAATCTCATCATCCGTAAGGGAAACATTCCAATAATTCTCCCCCTCTCTCCCGTTCTCCAAGTCTCCCTGTCTCCCCGTCTCCTCTTCCTCCTCTTCCAGTTCCCATTCATAAATCTTCCGCTGAGGACCTTCCTTACGGTAATAAAAGGCAAGCAGAACGCCCGCCACCAGTCCGAAAAGATGGGCTTCCCAGGAAATGTTCTTTTCGGGGAAGAATTCGGGGAAGATGCCCCAGATCAGGCTGCCGTAAAGAAATACCACCACCAGCGCGAGGGCCATCAGCCCGGTGTGCTTCCGGATAATCCCGCTGACCAGGATAAAGGCCGCCAGCCCGTAAACGATGCCGCTGGCGCCGATGTGAAAGGCCGGCCTGGCCGCGACCCATACCCAGAAGCCGCTGAAGAGCCAGATCACCAGCAGTATCCGCCAGGCTATGTCCTTGTAAAAATAAAACAGGGCCGAACCAAGAATGATCAAGGGTACCGAATTGGCGATCAGGTGTGAGAAATCGCCGTGAACAAAAGGCGTAGTAATGATCCCCGGTAAGCCCTGCCATCTCAGCGGATAGATGCCAAGAAATGAAAAATCGTATTTCCCGATTACTTCGATCAACATAACGGCCCACATGAGCAAAACCATGATGAAAGGGAACACCATGCTTCGGATCATTTTTTTCTCTTCCGCTCTTACCATTATCAGTATTTTATTCTCAACCGCTTATCATAAATCGGGCCGCAGATAAAAGTAACATTTTGTCATGTCAGTACAACAAAAATAATAACCATCCGTTTATCTTAAAAAGTCAAAACCATGCTCGAATACACAAAAACGATCCTGCATAAAGTCAGCTTTAGCCCGGCGCTTTTTGGGAAAGAGCTGAGGAAGTCACTGAAATGGTTAAAAGGGGAAGAAATTGTCGCACTCCAGGCCTGGTGCGTCATTACTTTCGGTGATATTTACATGGAAACCATACGGGAAGCCTTTAAAGGGATCCAGATCTGAACCCGCTTTCATTCTTTTTTAATCACTACGCTCACCGGCAGGTGATCGCTAAAACCATTGTGATAGCCCGGGCCGATATATGTCCTGAAGGGCTTCATCCCCGTATAGGTCAGATCAGGTTCAAGGAGAAATTCCGGTTTAAAGATCTCAGCCTGTTCCGAACTGATAACCAATCCGCCCCGGTCCTGCTGCAAAGCATCTGAAACAATGATCTGGTCAAAGACACACCATGCTCCCTGGTGTTTTATTGTCCCTTCTGTTGCCGTAAACGCTTTCCTGTCGGAAAGGTTTACCATCTTGCATGTTTCACCGCCATCAACTGAAGCGAGGATCTTGTTTATCGCCAGGATGCTTTCATCACCCGGCTCGTCATTAAAATCACCCGTGACAATGATCTTCGCATCGCGGTCCTGTACCATCACCTCCTTTATTGATGCGGCGAGCGTGCTGGCGGCGGCCAGTCGCTTCACGGTGCTGCTCCCGGCACCACCGTACCTTGACGGCCAGTGGTTAATGTAAATATGAAGGGTGTCATTTTGCCACATCCGGCCGGTAACATGCAGAATCTCACGGGTGGTTTCACGCGAAGAGAGAGGAACGGTCAGCCATTCGGAGGTGTCCGGACTGAAAAGGTCGGGATGGTAAATCAGTGCCACATCCACTCCCCTCGCATCCTGCGATTCCCGGTGAACGATCCGGTAACCGGTTTTGCTCAGCGGCGTGTCATAGATCAGCCGTTCCAGCACAAACCGGTTCTCGATCTCACATAACCCAACCACCGCGGGCATCTCTCCCTCCCCCAGCGCCACAAGCGTCTGGTATATCCTCACGATTTTTCTCCGGAAGCGTTCGTATGTCCAGTTCTTATCGCCTTCCGGTAAAAATTCCTCGTCCCGCGTCAGCGAATCATTCCGGGTGTCGAACAGGTTTTCCACGTTGTAAAACACAATCCGGGCCTGCTGGCCTTCAGCATCGCTTATAACAAGCACATTCATAACTAATAGTAAAAGGATCAGCTTTTTCATGTTAATCTTTATATTTTGGGACCCAACGACTAAAGGCGTAAGCTCCTCTGGCCTCACCCCCTTTACCCCCTGCCCCCTATTCCCCCTCTCCCAGGTCCCCGCGAAAGCGGGGAACCGGGGGACAGGGGGTGAGGTGAAGGGAACCGATGGCTTTAGTCGTCGGATAAAAACTTTCTTTACTATTAATCCGCTTTTTCCCAAAATATACCCGGTCATCAGAAAAATTTTTTCAATTCTTGCAACTTCCTTGCATTTTGTTTGTCTGAATAATAGTAAAACCAAACAAAACAAAAACACTTCTCAATCGTTTTTACACCTATTAACCCAAACAATGAAACTTTACCTGGTCTCAATATTGCTCCTGCTCGTTTCCATGCATTTATTCGCCGGAAATGAATCGGATCCATCGATAAAACGCTACAACATCAGCGGTCACATCAAAGATGCTGAAACCGGCGAGGACCTTTTCGGGGCATCGGTGCTGGTAGTGGAACTCAGCACCGGATCGGTGGCAAACGAGTATGGATTCTATTCTGTAAGCCTGCCCAAAGGGACTTACACCCTCCGCTTCTCCTATACCGGTTATGAAGTACAGCAACAAAAAATCAACCTTGAGAAAGACATTCACAATGATATTTCATTACGCCCCAATACAGCTATTCTGAAAGAGGTTGAAATCAAAGCCGAGCGCAGCGACGCCAATGTCAAAGCACCCGAAATGAGCGTCGTAAAAATGGATGTCAAGACCATCAACAAGATCCCCGCTCTCATGGGGGAAGTTGATATCATTAAGGCCATCCAGCTTCTTCCGGGCGTGCAGGCCGTCAGCGAAGGTTCCTCGGGGTTCAGCGTCAGGGGCGGCAGCCCTGACCAAAACCTGATCCTGCTCGACGAAGCCACGGTGTACAACGCCTCCCATTTCCTGGGTTTTTTCTCCGTATTCAACAATGACGCCATCAAAGACGTCAAGCTTTATAAAGGCGACCTTCCCGCTCAGTACGGTGGACGCCTGGCTTCGGTGCTGGATGTAAGGATGAAAGACGGCAACCAGAAAAAGTTCTCCGGAACCGGGGGTATTGGATTGATCTCCAGCAGGCTTACCCTGGAAGGCCCGATCATCAAAGACAATACATCTTTTTTGTTGTCCGGCAGAAGGACCTATGCAGACCTCTTCCTGTTCCTGGCAAAAGATGAAGGTGTGAAGGACAGCCGGCTCTACTTTTATGATTTCAATGCCAAATTGAATCATACAATAGACGAAAACAACAGGTTATTCTTTTCAGGATATTTCGGCCAGGATATTTTCAGCAATCCCTTTGCTTACATGAAACTGGGCAATACCACGGCGACCGCGCGATGGAACCACCTGTTCTCGCAAAAGATCTTCAGCAATTTCACTTTTGTTTACTCCCGGTACAATTACAACCTGGGTACCGCCAACAACGATGAACCGAGTTCTTTTCTCTGGACCTCCAACCTGCAGGATTACCAGTTAAAAGGTGATTTCACATACTATCCTTCCACGAAGCACACGCTTCGCTTTGGATTCAGCAGCACGCTGCATGTTTTCGATCCCGGTAAGGCTAAAGGGACCAGCGAAGAAAGCCTGTTCACCGAATATAAGCTTGAACGGGCCTACGGCCTTGAAAGCGGGCTCTATATCAGCGACGACTACACGGTCAACAGCCTTCTCATCCTGAAATACGGCCTGCGGTTTTCATTATTCCAGAATATCGGTCCTGATACCGTTTACCTTTACGACCAGGATTTTGACCTGTCCGGCTCGGTAGTACACAAATCAGGTGACTTCTATAACACCTATGCCGGCCTTGAGCCCAGGCTGGGGCTGGTGTACCTGCTAAATGAGGTTTCTTCCGTCAAAGCAAGCTATTCACACACTTATCAATACCTTCAACTGGCCCAGAATTCAACGGCCGGCACCCCGCTCGACATTTGGTTCTCAGCCAGTCCGAACGTCAGGCCGCAGGTAGCCGACCAGGTGGCCCTGGGTTACTTCAGGAATTTCAGGAAGAATACCCTCGAAACCTCTGTGGAGGTCTATTATAAAAACATGCGCCGGTCGATTGATTTCAAGGATCACGCGGAATTGCTGTTGAACAAACAGCTTGAGGGCGAATTAAGGTTTGGCGACTCCTGGTCATACGGGATCGAGTTGATGGTAGCCAAGCCCGAAGGCCGCCTGAGTGGCTGGGTTAGCTATACCTTTTCAAGAACCTGGCGCGAGTTCAACGATATCAATGACGGGAAAAAGTATCCTGCCCCTTATGATTCGCCGCATGATGTGTCCGTCGTGGCCAATTTCGATGCCTCCGAACGCATCAGCCTGTCGGCCAACTGGATCTATTCCACCGGTAAACCGGTCACGTTCCCGACCGGGCGCGCTTTGATCGACGGGGTTGTCCTGCCCATCTATTCCGACCGGAATGCTTACCGCATGATGGATTACCACCGCCTGGATCTTTCAGTGACCCTTAAACAGAAACCCAAAGAGAGCTGGTTTAACTGGGACCTGGTCTTTTCCGTTTATAATGCCTATAACAGGCACAATACCTGGGCCATCAATTTCGTCCAGGATGCTGAGAACCCTTATGTAACTTACGCTGAGCAGACTTACCTGTTCGGGATCATTCCGGCGATAACATTTAATTTCCGATTTTAAGATGAAAAAACTGCTGTCAATCATACCTGTCATGGCCCTGGCAATTGCATCCTGCACGGAACGCATTGATATCGAGCTGGATGAAACATATACCAGGCTTGTTGTTTACGGAACGATCACGACCGATACGACGACGCATTACGTCGAGTTGTCCAGAACCACCAGCTACTATTATAACGAAGCCCCTCCGCCGGTGACCGGGGCAAGCGTTGAGATCTCCGACGACCAGGGAAATACAATAGAACTGGTTGAGTCTCAACCGGGCAAATACGCCACTTCACCATTGTTTGCAGCCGTTCCGGGCCGCACCTATACACTTAGGGTCGAACTGGAAGAAGAGATCAACGGGCATACGGTCTACATGGCTGAATCCAAAGCCAGCCCCATCTATCCCATTGATTCCATCGGGTTGGTCTTCCAGCCCGACTGGGGAGAAAATGGGTTCTATGAAGTGACCTGTTATTACCAGGACCCGCCGACGAAAGATTTTTACATGTTCAATATTTACAAGAACGGCGTTTTGCTGACGGACACCATCAGCGACCGGTTTGTGGTCGACGATTCCTTTTACAACGGGAATTACACTAACGGGATCGGGGTTGGTTTCCTGGACCAGTCGGATCCGCGGGAAACGCTTTATGAGGACGATGTGATCACCTTCCAGGGTTGCAATATCCCGGAGGAATACTATGATTTTATCGTCACCCTGCAGTCCGAGACTGGGTTTCAGACGCCATTGTTCAGCGGACCGCCTGCCAATGTGAAAAGCAACATCAATAATGGCGCTGCCGGATTTTTTGCAGCTTACGGAACTGCTTACGCCAGTAAGGTTTTCAAACCTTAAGAAAAAAAAGTTCATCTCCGACCGGGTATTTTTTTCTTTTTTCCGGATTAATAGATAAAAAGGGGTCTGGTTGATCCGTGAACAACGGGCCGGCCACCCGGTCTCATTTTTTATCCAGAATGACCGGACCAACCCGGATCCAATTATTCATTTAACTCAAGATGGCCAGTTAATACGTTTATTTCGAACAATTTACTGCTGACCGGTTAATCCCGGTATTCCCGAATGGCTGTTCAGCCAAGGGCAGCGGCGCCGGTTCTTCCTTCGGACAGCATGCGGAAATTTGTTGGGCAGGATAGTTTGACTGCGAGAGTGGAATGTAAGCCCGTTGGCCGAAAAGGGCGTTTAGAGTAGGCAAAACATTAAAACAAAAAGCCATGAGGAAACTTGTAGTTACGATGATGGTCCTTTGCGCTGCAATCCTGACCGGACAGGCGCAGGACAAACTGAAAATAGGGGAAATAAAAGACGGGACATTGGCTTTGACCAATCCTGAAGCATTAAAAGCCTTTTTTATGAACAGGCTCCAAAATGACGGACAACTGGGGAAAGACTACCAGGTCAGCACGGCCCCGGAAGGGAACCGGTGCATGATTTATTTTCCGGTGGTTGGGAATTCGTCTAAAGTATCAGCCGTCGGAGTTATGCTGGTGAAAGTAAAAAATGATTTCTGCATTGTTGAGGAGATTCCTAAAACTGAGTCGTCTGTTCCTGGATTCTCAGGGAGTGTTGAAATTCAATGCATAGGAGATAATTGCAATTCTTGTCTGCCAAAAATCGAATGGCTGGAAGACTGGATACCGTTAGTATACTGCCATTGCTTTCAGTCAGGCGGCGGAACATGCAATATGACATCATCAACAACAGTTGAAATTAAATTGTGAGAAACAAGTAATACCCTGTGTAAACTTCGATAATAGTTTAATTGACTGTGATTTCAAATCCTGAGTCTATGTTCCGGCGATAAAATTCCTATCGAAGTTTACACTTTAATCTAACCGTAATAATTATACCAATGAAAAAAAACTTCCTGATTACCGTTGCATTGTTATGTTCACAACTAATAACTGGACAAACCCAACCTTTTAATAATACGAATGATCCGTTCTGCAAGATGGTCGATACCATTTTCCGTATTGACTCATTGAGTTTTAATGCACAATACACCACAAAAAGATTATTTGAAACAGACACGATCACTTCCTTTGCAAGAATCCTTTTCAGAAAGAAAGGAACGCTGTTGCACTACCTTAGGATCACCCCAACGAACGGGCAGAAGGAACTGTTATTTTACCGGGATTCTTCCTGGGTGGCAGACCATGACTCCAAAAAAATAATCTGTATAGGTACAAGCCTAGATGACCTCAACGGCAATTCGATGGCACAGTATTTTTCGTTTTCATTTTTTAAGATTGATACCCTGATTTTCCAGGCGGAACCGTCGTGGAATATCACTGACCGAACATTGGACCTGACAACCGTTTCAATCCCATTGACAAATAATTCTCCGGAGTTGTCAGAGGTGTCCCTCGAAATTTCGATCAGAAATTCAGATCACCTGCTGGTTGGAACCAGGCAGGAATATAATTACCTGAAAGTTGATAAGAGTTTTCAGGAACAGCTTTTCTCCGATTACATTTTCCCGGGTCATGATGAATTAAAAATCCCGGCATACTTCACACTTTATCAAAAAGATCTGAGTTACTTTAATCAGGCTGATCCCCAGGAAACAGACTCTGCAGGCATTCCCAAACAAGAGGTTTTCCTGGATCATTTTGAGCTTTATGATCTTTCAGGTGAGTTTTACCTCCTTCCGGAGGACGGTCTCCTCTTCTTAGACCTTTGGTATGTCGGTTGTTCGCCCTGTATGAAATCCGCGCCGGTGATCGAAAAGATATATCATCTATATAAAGACCGGATTTATTTCTACAGCATCAATGAAGTCGACCAGGATACAGCGAGGATCATTAATTTTTGCTCTAAAATGGGGATAACCATGCCGGTTTTACTCGGAGAAAAGAATAAAATATCCGGCGCTATACCGGGAGCTGGTGGTTATCCGGTCTTCATCCTGATGGATGCTGAAAGCAGGCAGGTCAAATGGCATATGTGCGGGTATGCGGAAAACCTGGAAGATCTGATCCGGGAAGCAATAAACAACAATTTGTAACTGTATTTGTATAAATATGAAGGTTTTACATCTGTTCACTACCTCTTATGATCCGTCGCTTCATCATACTAACTGGCGTTATGCTCGGTACGGGCCTGCTGTTTTCGCAGCCCGTTCCCGTCAGCACACAGAAGCAACTGGATGATCTGAAAGCGAGGATAAATAGCCTTGAATCGGAGAACGAACGCTTAAAATGCAATACGAGGGCCAAGGACAGCCTGTCTTATTGTACCATGCGCAATGAGATCTTCAATGCTTTTTCCAATATCTCAAGACTGAACCAGGAATTCAAAAACACCTCTGAAAAGATTGCAGTGACCGGTCTGTTCACCAAACTGATGCAAGCCAGCAATCCGACCAGCGACATCCTGGGGTTCCGTTTCACCGAAATCATTTTCTCGGCGGCGGAAAAACATTTTCTTTCGGAATTGAAAAATGAAAACGACCGCAGAAGGTTTTCCCAGGTGATCAGCAAAATCGTCAGCAATCCCATCGTGAACTCGCTGGCCAATACGAATCCCGTCACTTCGGTTGTGTCCGGAATTGTGAGCACCATTGCCGCTTTCTCCACACCAAAGGTTGAACTCGACAGGGAAAGTGGTAAGATAAAGGATGTCCGTGTCGTTGAGCAGGATGCTTTCGACCACCGGAGTATCAACGCTTTCCGTGGCGACCTTCAGGTTTATATCGACTTCTATGATGCAATGATCACCACTTCCGACGAATACCTGCGATGCTCAGAAGAAATGAACCTGGAATACCTGGGCCTCAAGGAAAATATCCGGTCGATGGAAGAGCAGATGCTATCCAGGCTCCATGTGGAGGAAAACAATCTACTGATCAAACTATCCGGGTTGATGCCCGACCCTTCCATCAACGACCTGGATTTCAGCGAACTGATCCTTGATCCGAGCTTACTCGACTGCTATGGCCTGGCCGCAGGATACCCTGTGATGCAATCGGAGGTCAGGCGTTATATCAGGGATTATAACCTGATGCTGAACAAGTTCCTCAATGACTACATCAAAATCCTTGAACTTGCCCTCAGCTTTCCTGATAAAGACATAGATAAGACCAAAACCCGCCTGCTGATCGCTGATATTGAAACCTTTAACCTCCAGCAGGTCCACACGGATCAAGAAAAAATGTAATATCCACACCTCAACTTCCAACAATCATCTAACTTTGCAATAACGATTCATCCTAAGCTATTCATTATAAATTATTCAATAAATTATTCATTACTCTTGCCTTCCCTTATCATCGACGACCACATCCCTTTCATCAAGGGCGTTCTGGAGCCTTACGCACGGGTTGTCTATGTTAAAGGCGGAGTGATAACGCATGACCTGGCCAGGGAAGCCGACGGCGTCATCATCCGTACGCGAACCAACTGTGATGCCCGGTTACTGAAGGGAACAAATATTAAATTCATTGCCACAGCTACGATCGGCTACGATCATATCGACACGGATTTCTGCCGTCTAAACGGGATTGCATGGCATCACGCACCCGGCTGCAACGCTTCATCAGTCAGCCAATATATTGCTTCGGTGCTGGCCAGTCTGTCCCAAAGCCATAACTTTTCAATGCATGGAAAGAGGATTGGGATCATAGGCGTCGGGCATGTCGGGACCCGGGTTGCCCGCCTGGCAAAAACGCTGGGAATGATCCCCCTGCTGAACGATCCCCCCAGGGCAAGAACAGAAGGGCCTGGAGGTTTTGTCACTCTTGAAGAAATATTGGAAACAGCTGATATAATTACTTTCCACGTTCCACTGAACTTCGACGGTCCCGACCGTACTCATCATCTGGCCGGCAAAGATTTCTTCCGAAAACTCAAAAAAAAGCCTTTTTTGATTAATACTTCAAGAGGTGCAGTGGTCGAGACCGGCTCCGTTAAACAAGCCGTCAGGCAAGGTCTGATCTCCGGGTATATTGCCGATGTATGGGAAGATGAACCGTTGATTGATATTGAGTTGCTTCAGTTGACCGAAATAGCAACACCCCATATTGCCGGTTATTCCGTCGAAGGGAAAGCAAACGGCACCGCTGCCTGCGTCAGGGCAGCCAGCCGGTTTTTCGGCTTCGGGCTCAATGACTGGTATCCGCAGTTGCTACCTCTTCCGGCCAATCCAATCATTCAACCAGAAACTGAAGGTAAAACACCGGAGCAGATCGTCCTTAATGCCGTTCTTTCCGCTTATGACGTAATGAAGGATGACATTGCTTTTCGCACGAACCCGGAAAATTTCGAGGACCTGCGCAACCACTACCCCACCCGCCGCGAATTCGCAGCATTTACAATCAATCTGAAAAATCCGGCACCATCCATCGTGGAAATACTTGAGGGAATTGGGTTTGGGATAACTATTGCTTAATATAAATGCTTGAGGCTTGAGGCTTGAGGCTTGAGGCTAACCACCAACTTTTTTTCAAAACTTATCAACCCCTCACCTGCCACTTTCATTTCTGGTTTATTTTTATGAGCCATAATAACTCAAAAACTTAGCATTAGAAATGACTAAACCGATCACTGACCGGGCAGCCGACAATATCCGCATTATATCTGCCGCCATGGTGGAAAAGGCCAATTCGGGCCATCCCGGGGGCGCTATGGGAGGCGCCGATTTTATCAATGTATTATTCACGGAATTCCTGGAATTTGACCCCGACAATCCCTCGTGGCCGTTGCGCGACCGGTTCTTCCTGGATCCCGGACATATGTCACCCATGCTCTATTCCGTTTTACACCTGTGTGGATGGATACCGGCAGAAGACCTGCAGCATTTCAGGCAATGGAATAGCAACACCCCGGGACACCCTGAACTCAATATTCTGAGGGGCATTGAGAACACTTCCGGCCCGCTCGGGCAGGGACATGTCATGGCGGTCGGGGCCGCCATCGCCGAGCGGTTTCTTGCAGCAAGGTTCGGAGAATGGATGGCCCACAATACCTTTGCATTCCTCTCCGACGGAAGCATCCAGGAAGAGATCTCCCAGGGGGCAGGGCGCCTGGCCGGGCACCTTGGATTGAGCAACCTGGTCATGTTCTTCGATTCAAACGACATCCAGCTGTCAACGGAAGTCAGTAGCGTGACCAGCGAGGACACTGCAGCGAAGTACCGGGCCTGGAACTGGTTCGTGCAGACTATCAACGGAAATGATTCCGCAGCGATCAGGCAGGCACTCAGGAAGGCATTCGACGAAAAAGACCGTCCCAGCCTGATCATCGGTAAAACAACCATGGGCTACGGCGCACTGAACGCCGAAGGATCATCGATGGAAAGGCTCACATCCACTCATGGTCAGCCCCTTTCCAAAGCCGGGGTTTCAGTTGAAAAAACAATCCTGAACCTGGGCGGAGACCCGGCGCGGCCATTTGCTGTTTTCCCCGATGTGAAGGATCATTACAGTAATATCCTGCAACAGAAGCGGGCTGAAGTTGCCCGCAGAAAAGCCAATCAACTGGCCTGGGAAAAGGAAAATCCTGAGAAAGCCGTAGTGTTGCACAAATACTTATCCGGACTTGTACCAGCGATCAATCATCAAGCCATTCCATTCAAACCGAATGCTGCAACCCGGAACACCTCCGGTGATGTGTTAGCCCATTATTCAGCAAATGTCGGCAACATGATCGTCATGTCGGCCGACCTGTCAAACAGCGATAAAACGGAAGGGTTTCTCAAATCTTCCAAAGCATTTGTTAAAGGCGATTTCTCAGGCGGTTTTCTGCATGCCGGCGTTTCTGAGCTGACCATGGCCGCCATCGCTAACGGCATTGCCCTGCACGGTGGCGTCTTGGTGGCCTGCGGCACCTTTTTCGTGTTCTCCGACTACATGAAACCGGCCATGCGTATGGCAGCGCTGATGGGGCTCCCCGTAAAATACGTCTTCACCCACGATTCGTTCCGAGTCGGTGAAGATGGCCCCACGCACCAGCCGGTAGAGCAGGAAATGCAGATCAGGCTGCTGGAACAGCTTAAAAACCATCGCGGCGAAAACAGCATGCTGGTGCTGCGACCGGCCGACAGCGCCGAAACGCTGGCAGCCTGGGAAATGGCCATGAAAAACACGAAAACCCCGACTGCGCTTATCCTGTCCAGGCAGAATGTCAGGGACATCCCCGCTCTGGCCGGCGGAAACCGCACCGAACAGGCCTTGCAGAGCAGCCTGGGCGCTTATATCGTTCGCGAACCTTCCGGCAAGCCCGACATCATCCTGCTGGCCAACGGCTCTGAGGTTTCCACCATGTTCGATTGTGCTGAAATACTTGAAAAGGAAAAGGGCTACAGGGCCAGGGTGGTGTCAGCTCCGTCGGAGGGTTTGTTCCGGCAACAAAGCCATGAATATCAGCATCGTGTCATTCCCGGTGACGTTCCGCTATTCGCCCTCACGGCAGGACTTCCTGTTACAATGCAGGGATTGGCGGGTTGCAACGGAATCGTCTTCGGCCTTGATCATTTCGGGTTCTCCGCCCCTTACCAGGTGCTCGATGAAGAATTCGGCTTCACCCCTGCTAAAGTTGCGGCGTGGATCCTGCAGAATTTTTAATTATACCCGTATTCCTCATAAAACTTCCTGATCACCCCGTCCAGGTCGTCAAAAACTACGTAATGGTTCTTGCAGCCGCTCCGAGAACAGATGCTCACCCGGCCGCCCACATCGGCGTTGAATGAAACGATGGGCGCCCCGCAAAGATCACAGGTGATGTTCTTGCGTTTTAAATCCTTATTGCAGTGAGGGCAGGTAAAGGTGACGACATCCCTGTCGGGAATGTGGAATTCACAACTGTAATTATAATCCCCGTAAATTGAGCTTAGCCATATGGTCCCTATCTGTTTAAGCGAGGTTTCTATTCGGAGTTTGATTCCCGGTTTGTTATTGATCAGATGATGATTGTCCATGAGCGATTCGTCGCAATAAGGACACCTGACGGATAAGGAAATTACTTTTGCCATTACGCTTAAATTTAGAGGTTTTACATTAGCTTCTGTTCAGGATGAGTCTTATGAATTGGTCATATAAGTGATACTGTAAGAAAATCTGAAACCTTTCATGTCCTTTTATCAAAGATAAGAAGAAAAACTAAAAATTCCTAAGATTTCTTGCATTTAATTCAATGGAAGCACCAGCCGGTTGATTCTTACATGTCAAAAATCTCTTCAAAAACACAGGGATCAGTTATATAAGCCCTTTCTAGCGTAATGAAATGATTTTGAATACCCTCTCAAACTCCCCTTCCTGGTTCTTGAGCGCGAACCGTAACAGGTAAGTGCCTTTCGCGTAATCAGCTCCGTAAATGAACACCTGGTGAATACCTTCACTGTATATCTCCTGCGGCCATTGCCGGATTTCAATTCCTTCCGGGGTAAAAAGGGAAAATGCAATCTCGCTTTCGTACTTCAATGAGATATCGACCGTGGCGTGGTCTTTGAACGGATTGGGATAGATCCTCACCGAGGTACCGTAAATGGTATCCTCCGGATCAGGGAACAGGAAATAAATTTCAGGGATCTCAAGCGTTATACCGTCAAGTATGTTAGCTGCGGAATCGGCGAACTCACTCTGCTCATAGAGTTCCAGCCTGATGGTTTCATCCAGGGAAGAAAGGTCCAGTGCTTTCATCTTCAGCACCATAAGGGTGTCATTTTCAGAAATGCCCACCGGTTTGATATCCGACCACGTCAAGATGAACAAACTATCGCTGATCCCGTAATGATATCCTTTGATCCCTTTCTTCACAATGACGCTGTCAATTTCAAGGAATTCATCCGGGTAATAAAAACCTGTGTAAATAGCTGAAACCCGGCTGGCGGGCCTCATCAGCACCGGCAGGTCAAATTCAACGAATGAAGGCAGAATGAGCGTGTCCCGGTAAGTCAGCGACACCCCGCTTTCGACATCTCTTTCATCGATCAGGATGTCCTTTTGTGCATTGGAAATTTCCGGATACAGGAAAAGTGAACCAAACAGGCAGAGGAATATAAATTTGGTGATATTTTTAGCTATTTTATTGATTTTCATTGAAATGGTATAAATACTTACGCGGATTAAATGTAGTATATTTTTCTGAAAAGCATTTAATTTTGAATTTCACCTGGATTTTAGTATATTTGGTTAATTCAACATCAACGCAGAAGAGTTCGGATATATTGCTATAATTTAAATCGTGAAACCATGGAAAGGTTCGACCAGAAAGGCATGATGATCTTCCCGAATCCGGAAAAGAAAGAAAAAGAAAACTCACCGGCTGACCTTGTTGTAATCGGCCGGTGTTACTGTCCGAACGGCCACAACCTTGTGAGCGAACAGGCTGTTTTCGACGGTTTTAACGGCATCATGCTGAAAGTCCGGAATGCCGGCCGTGAAGGCATGGTATCGCTGAATCCCGTTTACGGCCTGAAACACCGGATCTCGCTCGGCATCAGTCTCGTTAAGGGCGAATTGCTGGAGGTCACCTGCCCGCATTGTGACACTGCCCTGCCAGTATATTCCGCATGCTCCTGCGGCGGCAACCTGGTCACGCTCTTCCTCGACGAAAAACCCGACTTCACTAACAGCATCCTGGTCTGCAACAGGGTCGACTGCCCGAACGCACAAATCAAGCTCCATAACGAAATGGTTCATTACGACGGCATGGGGCATGTGATGTTCAGGTAGCACACTGAACCACACCAATGCAAGCATGAGTATAAGAAAAAATCAGTGTCCGTTTATTAATCCTTTGTTGGGCACCGTTGCAGAATCAATTGATGCAGATGTCGGCACGGGAGCATCCACTTCCGCACTGACGGGCCTTTCTTCAATCGGTTTATTCGGATCCGGCAATGTCGATGGATGAATCCCGACCAGGAGTTTTCCGTTTTCATAATAAAGCCCCTCTCCATTGGTCTGCAGGTCGGCGTCCGCATGAAGCCCGCGGGCGACTTTGCTGCTATAGTCGGCGCTGATCACTTCCTGGGCCAGGCTCGGGTTTTCATATCCCGCTCGCGTGCCGATGGCAAAGTAATTTACAGTAACATTACTCTTTCCTCCGTTATTTTCAACCACTGTAAAACCTGATTTTGTTACCTGTGCAAGATAAACCCCGTTGGTTTCACCGGTCGGGGTTACGGTAACGACCAGGGATTCTTCCGAAGACAAGGAAGCTGCAAATGCCGGGTCGAACGAAATCATCGCTCTGCCGCCGGAAAGCACAGCCTTACCGCTGGTATGGACTGTTACCTGGCTGGATGTACTGGTATATAAAACCGTTCTTGTTTCTGTACCATTGTCCTGCAGGTGAATATCCAGTTTATTATTGTAAACATCACCATCGGCAAATACCGCGTAATGCTCGCCTTCCGAATAAGTGCCATAAACTTTTCCGTGGATATCAGCTCCCATCAGGTCGCCCCATGCGCCCATGCCAATGCCGGTCATGGCCGTACTGAAGCTTTTGCCGGCGCCGGTCGCGGTACTGGTAAAATATCCGCCGTAACTGGTATTGCCGCTGTTCTTATAGCCTAACGATCCCCAGTAAAAACCACTTATTTCTGCTCCAAGGACACCGCCGGTGCGATTGTAATCATTGTAGCTGAATCCTGAAGTGCCAAATGTATATACGTCACCCCAGAAATTATTTGATGCAACGGCAGAGTTCGATGCGTTGATGCTATAACCCGTGCCGTCATTTTGAGATTCCCTCGTCCTGTAAGCATACAATGCGGCCTGGCCATCACCTTGCGCAACAACTTCCCTGTGGTAAAAGTAATTGGGCTGATTAGCCGGCAGGCCAATCCGTGCGTAATTGTTACCATCCACAGTAACATCAAACCTTGCAGCTGGGATGTTGGTACCTATACCCACCCTTCCGTCCGACCTCACAATGAACCTGCCGGTACCGCCGGCAGCAGCATTTAAAATATTGGCATCCGTATTAGACCTGGTTGTATTGATATAAAGCCCATGTGCATTCCCGGCGTCTTCCTGGTTATTGATAATTGCGGCTGTTCCTGAAGCAGCCTCCACATGAAACCTTGCACCGGGATTTGTCATGCCAATTCCTACATTTCCTTCAGAGGTGATCCGCATCCTTTCGTAGATGCTGCCGATCGTCGTATGAAATGTTAAGAACCCGTATCCGCCGGGATAAGAAGCCATGATGGCGCCTTCGCCGTAAGTCATATAGTACTGGAAACCAAGACCCTGGAAAGCATTTGTATTGATCGGATTAAATCCATCAATGATTAATGCCCGGTCATTGTTAAGCACATGCAATTTCGCCTGTGGATCGATTGTACCCATACCAGTATAACCGCCGTTTTTGATATAGATTGAATTCGCCGCACTGTTGCTTTCGATGGTGAAAACATCAATCCCGGCTGCATTATCCCTGATCTTGAATCCACCCAGGGCGGTAGCCTTGAATTTCCAGTTGGCGCCGCTCAAATCGTCGATCATGCTGTAGGTAGCACCACCGCCCCCGCCCAGGTTCCTGATCGTAATCGTTGGCTCGCCCATGTTCTTTCCCACGTAAAGCAATGAAGCCGGTGCGCTGTTCCCGATCCCGACATTGCCGGTATTGGTATTGTTAATATTGTTGCCGCTTGTTGCCCACTGACCTGAGGCTTTATCCAGCCCGAAGAAGTATAACAGGAAAAGAAAAACTAGGGTAAAATTTGCTTTTTTCATAGGATGAGGTTTTTAATGAATTTACAAATCTATATACATAATTTCTTTATTTATATCAATTCTAAATAATTAAGCAAATTTTAACATTTCTGCTTATTAGTCCGACCGGATTATCGATCAGTTCAACCGGAGTGAATTATTCCATCCATTATCTTCTCAATAATCCGAAACTCAATAATTGACTTAAGCCTTGGGATGTCATATCTTTGCAATTACATTAACCTGCCCATGAAGTCTTTGCCTGTTCTTATAGTTTTAATCTGCCTCGTCAGGTTATCATATGGTCAGCAACTGATCACGGATGAGGGTGTTCAACTGAAACCCGGGATTTACAGGGATTTCTATGAGTTCAAGTACAACAGGCCTTCAATTAAATTTGATTATACGGTATTCCCCCCTGGCCCACCCACTTATTCCTATACAATAGATATAAGCAAACAGGCAGTCAAAGCCATTGGCACTATTTATGGCTTCTGCGACGGCAAAGACGTTTACCTGTCCTACTCAAAATCGCCAGGGGTACCTTTAACTTACGGTAAAGTATCCTATCTGGGCCGCTACTGCATCTATTGGTTCACTGTAATGAGAACATGGTCTGTTAACGTAACAGAATATTTTTATATGCCAATTCCTCTGGGAACCAGTGATCTGGCCGCTATTATTGATATAAACTCAGGGCAAACGTATGGTTTGTCCAAAAAAATAGTTGAGTATTTAATCGAAGATGATCCTGAGATTCACAATCGCTACCTATCAGACGAAAAAGACCGGGAGAACCTTGAAGCTTACCTGGTAGAATATTTAGAAAAGCATAAACACGAGATCAATATTAATAAAGATGATTTAACCTCCGGTGAAATCAATGAGATGCTGCTGTATAAATATTCCGGGTTGTCTCCTCTTGATTATTGCAATAAAATCATTGAAGAGATTTCCGGGTGCAAGGATATTAAAGAGATTGAAATTTCCGAATCGAAATATTCAAACGGTCAGTTTAAGCACATCGGATTGAGGGCCAGGCATCATTACCGAAATAATCCCGATTACCTCTACCGGATCGGAATATGGCGTTATTATGATAAGAACGGCAACCTGGAAAAGGAGGTCAGATATGATCTTATAGGGCATGACCCCTCAGAGTACGAAGAGTTGATCATTCACTACTGAGCGGAGTTTCGGGTCGTCTTCAACAGGAAACCGGAACAATTTCTGTAAAACCAGATTCAAAGGGTAAGCAAGTGGAATATTATGAAAAAGATTAAAGAGTTTGGCTCAGTCCTTAAGGCAACGGACACTGAGACCACCTCTCTCGATGCTGACGTCCCGGCAAACTCCCGGGTAGCCGTAAATAAGGCTACGGAACCATGCGAAAGAGCCTCCGAAGTACTCCGTAGATGTCCACCAGTAGCCGCTACCGCCAACATCGAAGAAGCCACTACCAATGTCGTAGCGGCAGCCACAGGGAAGACCTGAGAAGCCGAACAGGTCGGTGCCATTCCCACCATAATTCCACCCGCTTGTGGTCTTCAGGTTCGTCCCGGCATCATAACCTCGATATTCATAACCTTCCCATGTAGAATCACCAATCCCATACCGGCTGTCAACCGCCCCTTCCAGCACTTTCCATTCCTCATCCGTGGGAATGTGCCAGCTCGGCGGGCAAATGCCTTGCACACCCTGCTGGGTGGTGTATTGCATCATTTCGTCCCACTGGTATAGGCCGCCGTATTTGACACAACTGTCGGGCTCGTTGTTGTAGCAGTACTTTTCAATGGTTCCATTGTCCGATTGTTCCATTGTTCCAAGGATGAACTCTCCTACATTCAGGTTCTCTTTCAGCCAGCACTGGTCGCCAATTTGAACGGTATGATACTCCTGTCCCAGGTATTTAACTGTTTCCGTACCACAGTCAAATTCCTTAAACTCCTCCTCAGTCTTGCACCCAAGAAGAAGAGCAAATGGAAGTAATAATATTAGCGATTTCATAATCCCTGGCTGATGATGATCAAAGCTAAAGATACGAAAAATAAAAATATTTGTCAAACGACCGGGTCTTTTTTCTTAAAATCCGGATCAATAGATAGAAAACCTAAAATTTACGATAATGAGTATCCCCGAAATGGAAATTCTGTTCAACCGCTACATAGCGGGTGAGATGATTAAGGAAGAACTGACCGTGCTGGTAAAACGGCTGCTGCTGGAGAGGAACTGTGTGAGTGGTTCACCGTTCAGGCGAAGTTTTTGACTCTCTTGCGTGAGCCTCATATACCTGGCTAATCAAATTATCAAATAATTTCGGCTCACTTAATCCATTTTTAGCATTTTCTTTGAACCTACTTCATTTCCAATACTAATTTGATAATAATACATCCCGTTAGAAAAATTATATCCATTGAACAGAATCTCATACTCTCCTGCAGATTTAATTTCATCTACCAAAGTCTTTATTTCCTGACCCCTGCCATCAAAAATCTTAATCTTTACTCGGGTAAGATTCTCTGGAACAGTATATTTAATTGTTGTGATTTGATTAAACGGGTTTGGATAATTATTAGCCTTAATAACAGACCTATTTATTTCACTGATTTTCGTTCCTGCCAATCCATACAGATACCAAGTGTAAACACCACCCTGTTGAAGAATCTCATATTGCCCATCACCTTCTATATCAATAAGAGTGCCGAAATTCGCATTCGTATCAGATTGCCATTCTATATCACCAGTAAGCCCATCTAACAGGTAAAGGCTGGCATTGAATGCATCGTAGATGAGAATTTCTTTTTGATTATCGGAGTCTGTATTTTCAGCTCCAATAAAAGTATTTCCTCCACCAATAGTTATCTGCCGTTCCCATATTTGCGAATATTGAGAATGCACATTACTTTGAAGAAAAGAGATAAAGATTAGTACAACGAAGCACTTTGTCATTTTCATATATTTTTATTTTTTAATTGATTTCATATGCCGGCCAGTTTAACCAGTCCTCACCGATTCATTGGCCATCCCATTTTATTGGCTGTTATTATAATCTTTTAGTCAGCTTTCACAACGTAAAGTAGTAAAATAATAAGCCCCTTTTCTTAAACAAATAAATCCCACCGTTCTATATATTCCCCGTCCATATCGGTAAATTTTCTCATTGGACTATCATTATGTGATTGCCCCCTTTTACCGGGAGTAGCTAACCACTTGGCATGATTTCCTTTAACAAATTCAGCGACCACTTTGCTGGGAACAATGAAATATTCAGGACGTTGTAGTTCCCCTTTTAGTGTCACGAAAACGTAAAACAGGTTATCTGAATATATAGATTCCGCTTTCTTATTCAGTATCCATTCCCGGCTACCAGATTGATTAGTTTTAACCTGGATTGAGAATATTTTACTGCCCGATAGACTTGATGCGTGTATATCCACTCTATCATTATTACGCAAAGTAATTGATGCCATGAATCCTCGAACAGAAAGTTCCCCGGCAACAAAATATTCCCCTGCAATTCCTGTAAGACTATTTGGAAGCTTATTCAAAGATTTCATTTATAGGTCTCTGGATTAGAATTGGATATATGTTTAAAGGTCGAAAGTTACAAAAAAAATATCATTCAAGTTACTATTCCTGATCATTTTAGCGATGCCTCCTCGCCAGGATGCACGAAATTGCCTCAGGGGTATCCAACATCAATTCCATGACTATCTAGCAGAATCGGGCGATCCCAAACAGGGATAAGAGGAAATTCGTTTATGGACACGTGATAGAAGTCCGAATTAGGTTACCGCTATTATCAATTGTCACTCTCCAACATTGGCCATCAGGGGATTTCATGATAATCCCACTTCCAATATCTAAAATGTTGACATCGCCACCAACAACTGTTAATTTAGATTGTGGCGTGATTGTGTTAATGCCAATATTACCATTGGCTAAAAGGTAAAAACAAGATGAAATTCCTCCTATTGTGAAACCAATTTTATCAATTCCGTTAGCATCATCTTCATGTGTATCTATATAAGCGTGTTGACCAGATCCGTCTCCTCTTTCAAATGTAATCATGGGAGTAGTCCATTCTGAAATATCTGTGTTTCTTAATGTTAGCACCGGGCCCCCAAATCTTTCACCAAATATGTTACCTGACTGACTTACTCTGAAAAGTCCCTCAGTCTGAATTTCAAATTTTTCTACAGGATTAATTGTCCCAATACCAACCCTACCGCTTGCTGTCAGTTGCATTATATCAGTAAAATTTACACCATCTGTTGTACTTTGAAACCTGAATGCTTGATCGCCTCCAGTTCCTTTATTGTTGACAAATCGTGTGTAGCCTTTACCAGCACCTAATTGCCACCCAATATATGACCCTTGAAAGTCTGCTTGAGCGAAATCATTAGTTATTTGCAGTTGAGCTGTAAAGGATCTTATACTTCCATGAACATCTAATGGAAAAATTGGATTTGAAGTTCCGATTCCCACATTACCGCCATTAGCAATATAAATGGAGTTTGCAGCACTGTTCTGTTCTATTACGATTACATCCAGACCGTTTGCATGATCACGAATTTTAAATCCTCCGTACGTAGTAGCCTTGAATTTCCAGTCACCTCCGCTCAGATCATCTATCATAGAATAAGTAGCACCGCCTCCACCACCAGTGTTCCGAATTGTAATCATAGGTTCGGCAGCGTTTTTCATCACATAAAGTAATCCAAGAGGTGTATCCGTACCGATGCCGACAAATCCGGAGTTGGTGTTGTAAATATGGTTGCCGTTAGAGTTCCATTGGCATGTTGCTTCATCTAAACTGATTAAAGCAATCAAAATCAGCACTAAGCATAATTTCTTCATAAGACTTGGTTTTTGGTTAGACATCCGAAAGGTAAGAAAAAACAAACCAAATACAATACTGCCATTCCATTAAATCTTAAATTTACAGATGAAAATATTACCTATGACCCTCCCTGAATACCTCAAAGAACTCAACCTGCTCTATAAAAGCGGCCATGCCACTGAACACAGTTACCGGGGCCACCTTGCGATGTTGATCAGCACCCTGGTGCCTGATGTGCAGGTGACCAACGAGCCTCAGCGGATCGCCTGCGGTGCGCCGGATTATATCATCACGCGGAAAGCCATCCCGATAGGTTTTATTGAGGCCAAGGACGTGGGGGCTGACCTGTTCAACAAGAACTACAAGGAGCAATTCGACCGTTACAAGACCTCCCTGAACAACCTGATCATCACCGATTACCTGACCTTTCAGTTCTTTGTCGATGGAGTTCTTTCTACGACTATCAGCATAGGGCATATCGAGAACGGAAAGATTGTGGCGGAAACGGCCGGCTTTGACCTGTTTACCCGGAGGATCACCGAGTTTTGCAGCTTTACCGGGCAGACCATCACTTCTGCACAAAAATTGGCGAAGCTGATGGCAGCCAAGGCCAGGTTGCTGGCAGATGTCATTGAACGGGCGTTGACCGGCAGCGAAAGTAATTCGGCAGGCACGCTGTTCGAGGAGGCCAACAACACGCTGCATGACCAGTTTGAATCGTTCAAAACGGTTCTTATTCACGATATTACCTACAAGTCATTCGCCGATATGTACGCCCAGACCATTGCCTACGGCATGTTCGCGGCAAGGCTGAATGATCCCTCCCTGGAGACGTTCACCCGGCAGGAAGCGGCTGACCTGGTCCCCAAGACCAACCCGTTCCTGCGGCGTTTATTCCAGTACATTGCCGGTTACGACCTGGACGACCGGATCAAATGGCTGGTGGATGCGCTGGCCGATGTGTTCCGGGCAACCAACGTGGCCGAACTGCTCAAAGACTTCGGCACGGAAGACCTCCGGCAAGACCCGATCATCCATTTCTATGAAACCTTCCTGTCGGAATATGATCCTTCCCTTCGCAAGAGCCGGGGTGTGTGGTACACGCCTCACCCGGTGGTGAATTTCATTGTCCGGGCTGTCGATGACATCCTGAAAGACGAATTTGGACTGCCCCAGGGCCTGGCCGACACCGGCAAGGTTAAGGTCAAAGTGAATGTCCAGGGCAAGATGGTTGAGAAAGAAGTTCACCGGGTCCAGTTCCTCGACCCGGCTGCCGGAACAGGCACATTCATTGCCGAGATCATCTCCCAGGTTCACAAAAAGTTTGAAGGACAACAGGGACTTTGGAGCAACTACGTGGAGGAGCATCTGATCCCTCGCCTTAACGGTTTCGAGATATTGATGGCTTCCTACGCGATGGCGCACCTAAAACTAGAGTTGTTATTGAAGGAAACCGGTTATAAACCCATCCAGGAGCAACGGTTCCGGGTTTATCTCACAAACTCCCTGGAAGAACACCATCCCGACACCGGCACCCTGTTTGCCTCCTGGCTCAGCCACGAAGCGAATGAAGCCAACCTCATCAAACGGGATACGCCGGTAATGGTGGTGCTGGGGAATCCGCCGTATTCGGTGAGCAGCAGCAATAAGTCGCCATGGATTGAGAAACTGGTTTCCGATTATAAGAAGGATTTGAATGAAAAGAACATCCAGCCCTTGTCGGACGATTACATCAAATTTATCCGTTTCGGGCAGCATTTTATTGAAAAGACCGGTGAAGGGATACTTGCATATATTTCCAATAATAGTTTTATCGACGGAATTATTCACCGGCAGATGAGAAAGCATCTGGCTGAGAGTTTTGACAAAATCTATATCCTTGATTTGCATGGCAATGCCAAGAAAAAAGAGGTTACGCCTGAGGGAGGAAAAGATGAAAACGTGTTTGATATCATGCAGGGAGTGAGCATTAATATTTTTGTGAAGAGGAGGAAATGATGAAAGATTTGGATGTGGGTTATAAAAATTGGCTCCAGGCTTTAAAGAACCGGATCAGGCATAGCCAGATAAAGGCTGCGACAAGTGTAAATAAAGAGCTAATTCTGCTTTACTGGGATATTGGCAGACAAATAACATCATTACAAGCTGATAGCCATTATGGTGATGGACTCATATCAAAACTGGCTTCAGATTTGAAAATGGAATTCCCCGAAATGAGCGGATTTTCCCTTTCAAATTTAAAATACTGTAAGAAGTTCTATCATTTTTGGAGTACAGCTGTAAAAAGCCAACAAGCTGTTGGCTTTTTTGCAGACAATTCAATTAGCCAACAACTTGTTGGCCATTCTGAACCGTTTCCTCATATTATTTTGCAAATCCCATGGGGACATAATGTTCTTATATTGCAAAAGATCAAAGAGCTAAAAGAAGCGGCATTTTATGTACAGCATACGATCGCAAACAACTGGAGCCGTTCCATACTTCAGATGCAGATCGAAAGCAATCTTTACGCCCGACAAGGGAAGGCCATCACCAATTTTAAACTAACTTTGCCCAAACCGCAGTCTGATCTTGCCAATCAATTACTCAAAGATCCTTATAATTTCAGTTTCCTGACCCTTGAACAAAATGTTCAGGAACTTGATCTCGAGCGGCAACTGGTGAAAAATATCACCCAGTTCCTGCTTGAACTGGGCAAGGGATTTGCTTACATGGGCCGGCAGTTTGAAGTGCAGGTCGGTACAAAGGAATACAGGCTCGATTTGCTTTTCTATCATGTGAGGTTGAAATGCTATGTAGTCATTGAGCTGAAGACGAAGGAGTTTGAACCTGAATTTATTGGCAAATTGAATTTTTACCTATCGGCCATTGATTCTATCGTTAAATCACCGGAAGACGGGCCAACCATCGGGATGCTCCTTTGCAGGACCAAAGACAATCTCAATGTTGAATTTGCCCTGCGCGACGTTAATAAGCCGATTGGTGTAAGCGCGTTCACCTTTAATGAGTTGCCGGTAAATATTCAAAGCGCCATGCCGACTGTCGAAGAATTGGAAAAAGAACTTTTTAAAGATGAATTCCATGATTGATAACAAGTTAGCACAGGTTTTTCACTATGACCTCTATGGGAAAAGAGAGGAAAAATACAAGTTCCTTAGCAATTTGTCAATTCATCAGGATGAATGGATTGAGGTAGAAGTTTTGGGGCCAAATTATTTTTTAGTCCCAAAAGATTTCAAGGTTCAAAGAGTTTACAATGAAGGACTTGATATTACTTCTCTATTTGCAATATATGGCATGGGCATAACTACAGGAAATGATTCAAAATTAATCTCATTCACAAAAATAGAACTGATAAACCTTTTTAGCGAAGACAGACCTATTAAGGAAATCCAATATAGATTTTTCGACAAAAGATATATTTTCTACGATGTAAATAAAGTGGAGAGAGCCAGAGAATCATTGATGACACATTTCTTGGATAAGAATAATATTGGGCTTTTAAGCTTAAGAGGAGTACGAAATAATCTGACAAGTAAGTTTGGGATTACTAATCGAATAATTGATAAATCTATCATTTCGACTTTAGATAATGGTTATATCTTTCCCCTATATCTTTATTTAGAAGAATTAGGGAAACATGCTTTAGAAAAAGTTCAAGCAAGAACACCTAATCTTAACTCAGCAATAGTCCAGCGGCTAGCTATTCAATTAGATCTGACCTTCACTCCCGAAAAAGAAACCACGCCCGATACTTTCGCTCCCATCGACATCCTCGATTACATTTATGCCGTCCTGCATTCCCCGACCTACCGGGAGAAGTACAAGGAGTTCCTGAAGATAGACTTTCCACGTGTACCGTACCCGAAGGATACGGATACATTCTGGAAGCTGGTGAAGCTCGGAGGAGAACTGCGGCAGTTACATCTCATGGAAAGCCCCGCGCTGAACAACCTGATCACGCAATATCCGCTTGGCGGCAGCAACCTCGTGGAAAAGGTCGTTTACCAGGATGGCAGGGTCTACATCAACAAAGAGCAATATTTCGCCAACGTCCCGCAGGTAGCCTGGGAATTTTATATCGGCGGTTACCAGCCTGCCCAGAAGTGGCTCAAAGACCGCAAGGGACGGACGCTCCTGTTCGACGATATCCTGCATTACCAGAAGATCATTGTGGCACTGGCGGAGACGGACAGGGTGATGCGGGAGATTGATTCGGTAAATATTGATTAAACACCAGTAAAATCTGCCTGTTCCTTGAATTTGACCCTTCAGTTATTTTGCAGTGGTCTGTGGTGAAAGCTCTTTATCTGTGATAAATTCAACCCTTTCCGGGTTGAGATGATTGCGGCAGGCTTTTTCCCGCGCGTTGCACACACGGATATTCAATTTCAAGCCCTTCAGGCTTATCTTTTGAGCCGTGAGCATTTCTCACATCGCAAATAACTTAATAACTTAATAACTCAAACTCAATACTCAGAACTAAGAACTAAGAACTCAGATGATTCAAAGGCAGGATGATAAATTCGGAAGGTGAAAGTGGGTTGTGGCGGATTCGAACCGCCGACCCTCCCGCCAGGGCGGGATGCGCTAAACCAACTGATCTGTAAAAAAAGCCTCCCCCGAACTGGGGGAGGTTTGGAGGGGGCCGTGGTGGGTTGTGGCAGATTCGAACTGCCGACCTCCTGCCTGTCAAGCAGGCGCTCTAAACCAACTGAGCTAACAACCCTCCATTTTAGAGGGTGCAAAATTAAACTTTTTTTATTCTTTAACGAATTATCCTGAAAATTTACCAATGCTTTTAATTTTCAATAGCAGAATGATCTTGATTCTTCAGAATTTTAATAACAGATCTACAAAGTGTTATACTGGATTGAAAGCTGTCTTTTTTATTTAATCCGGATTCTGTATCTTTGCCGCAGTTTTATCCTTGCAAGAGGACGTTGCAAGGATTTGTTTTTAATAATCTTCTTATAAATGAAAAAACTGTCGTTATTACTGTTTGCCGCCCTTTTACTGTTTTCAGGAATGCTTGTCGCACAGACAAATGAACTGACCCTCGAAGAAATTTTCAACAGCCGTAAATTTTATCCGAAAGGTATCCCGGGGCTCCACCCGATGAAAGACGGGGAAAACTATTGCATGATCCAGGGAGACTCGCTGAACCTTTACAATTATGAAACCGGCAATTACATCCGGACCATGGTGTACCACAAACAGCTGTTCGCGGAAAATGACACCGCTCCGATCAAGCTGAAAGATTACACCTTCAGTAAAGATGAATCTAAACTGCTCATCCCGGCTAATACTGAAAACATTTACCGGTATTCCTCAATATCCGAGTTCTATGTCTATGACTTCTCGAAAGAAAACCTGAAACGGCTGTCGCTCGGAGGTAAACAACGACTGGCCACCTTCTCCCCTGATGGCAACAAGATCGCCTTCGTACGCGACAACAACCTGATCATCACCGACCTGTCGGAAAATACAGAGATCCTTGTCACACACGACGGTAAAAAAGGAGAGATCATCAACGGGACCACTGACTGGGTTTATGAAGAAGAATTTGCAATAACCCAGGGATTCGAATGGTCGCCCGATGGTTCGAAAATTGCCTATTACCGTTTCGATGAGAGTAAAGTCCCTGAATTCAGCATGACCGAATGGGGATCGTTGTACCCGGAAGAAAACCGGTTCAAGTACCCTAAAGCCGGTGAAGATAATTCGGTGGTCACCATTCACATTTATAATGTGGCGACCCAGTTGTCAATCCCGGTGGACCTGGGAACTGAAACCGACCAGTACATACCCCGGATCTTCTGGACAAAAGACCCGAATAAACTGCTGGTGCTCCGGCTCAACAGGCTGCAGAACACGCTCCAGTTCCTGCTCGCGGACGCGGCAACCGGCAAAACCGAGATAGTATACCACGAGGAAAACCCTTATTATATCGAAGAAAGCAATTTCGACCACATCTTTTTCATTGATAACAACCGGTATATCACGACCAGCGAGAAATCAGGATTTTATCACATCTATCTCAACACGCTGGACAGATCAACCAAGGGGATGCAACTGACCAACGGATCATGGGATGTCACCAAAGTTCATGGTTATGATCCTGCAGGTGGTGCGATCTGGTTCAGCGCAGCATCTTCCTCTCCGATGAACAGGGACCTGTGGACGGTCGACCTGAAAGGGAACATGAAACAGGTTTCCAAAGAAAACGGCACCCATACGCCGTATTTCAGCAGTACCTACAAGTATTACATCAATAACTTCTCGGATGCCAACACGCCACCTGTTTACACGGTGAACAAGCCTAACGGAAAGGTGATCCGGACCGTGGAAGATAACCAGGGATTAAGGCAGTTGATGGAAGAATATGATTTCAGTAAAAAGGAATTCTTCACCATTAAGATGACTGACGGGACGGAGCTCAATGCCTGGAAAATCCTTCCGCCCGACTTCAGCCCTGGCAAGAAATACCCTGTGTTGATGGATGTTTACGGCGGCCCCGGCTCACAGACAGTTCTGAATGCATACAGGCCGGGTGATTTCACCTGGTACCAGATGCTGGCCCAAAAAGGATATATCATTGTATCGGTCGACAACCGCGGTACCGGTTCCCGGGGACAGTACTTTAAAAAGATGACCTATAAGAACCTGGGACGATATGAAACAAAAGATCAGATTGAAGCAGCAAAGTTCCTTGCTTCGCAGGACTTTGTGGATCCCGCCCGTATCGGCATCTGGGGCTGGAGTTACGGCGGGTTTCTTTCGGCACTCTGCATCCTCCAGGGCACCGATGTGTTCAGCACGGCCATTTCCGTGGCACCGGTGACCAACTGGCGCTATTACGACAACATCTATACCGAACGATTCATGCAGAAGCCACAGGACAACGCGGCCGGATATGATGAAAATTCACCGATCAACCTTGCCGGTCAGCTTAAGGGAAAATATTTACTGATCCATGGCACCGGCGACGACAACGTGCATGTGCAAAACACCATGGACTTTGCCACCGCGCTGAACAACGCGAACAAGCAGTACCAGATGTTCCTGTATCCGAACAAGAACCACAATCTTTATGGCGGCATCACCAGGCTTCACCTTTACACGATGATGACCGGTTTCATCCTTGAAAACCTTTAACAATTATTTTAAATTTTGAATTTTGAATTTTAAATTTTGTTACTTTTGCAAACTCAAAAAAAAATTAAGCATCACTAATTAAAAATTAAAACGGGATAACAAATGATCATTGTACCGGTAAAAGAAGGCGAAAGCATCGACAGGGCCTTAAAGAAATACAAGAGGAAATTTGAGAAAACGGGCGTCGTAAAAGAATTACGGGATCGCCAGCAATTCACAAAACCTTCCATTATCAAGCGTAAACAAAGACTTAAAGCTATTTATATCCAGCAGCTTCGCGAAGCGATGGATCAATAAAAATTCTTTTTTTCCATCTTTTCTTAAGAAGAAGTTTTATTTCTGATATTTTTTTTATATATTTGAAATAAAGTTTCTTCTTATTTTTTGGTGGATGACGACGGATCGATTTCTTGACTATATCGCTTACGAAAAGCGCTACTCACAACACACTATCCTTGCATACCGGTCTGACCTTGACCAGTTTATTCAGTATCTTGCCAATCAATATCAGACGACAGATTTTATCCAGGCCGATCACCAGGTTATCCGATCATGGATTGTTACCTTGCTGGAAAACGGCCAGACTCCGCGCACAGTAAACCGGAAGATCACCACGCTGAAATCCTTCTACCGTTACCTGGTCAAGGAAGGCGAAATAAAGGAAAATCCCATGAGCCGGGTCACTGCCCCGAAAACATCAAAAAGGCTTCCGGCATTCGTTGAGCAAAACAGCATGGATACCTTATTTAATACTATAGAGTTTGGAGAAGGGTATCCAGCCAGCCGCGACCGCATGATCATCGAGTTGTTCTATGCGACCGGCATGCGGCTTTCCGAGATGATCAACCTGGCGGAGCAAGATATCGATTTTGTTAAAAATGTCTTAAAAGTGACAGGCAAGCGCAACAAACAGCGCCTGATACCGTTTAGTAATTACCTGGCGGAGATGTTAAGTAATTACTTAAGGATGAAAAGAGCTACATTCAACGGGCATGTGCAGGAGAGCAGTCTTTTCCTCACCAATAAAGGCGAAAAGTTATATCCACGCCTGGTGCAGCGCATCGTTCACCATTATCTTGACCAGGTAACCACGATCAGCAAACGCAGCCCGCATGTCATCCGGCATACATTTGCCACCCATATGCTGAACAACGGGGCCGACCTGAATGCCATCAAAGAGATCCTGGGGCATGCCAACCTGGCCGCCACTCAGGTTTACACGCACAACACCATCGAGAAGTTGAAATCAATATATAAACAGGCCCACCCAAGGGCTTAACTTAAATATGGAGGACTTATTTATGAGATTAAACATTAATGCAGTTCATTTCAAGGCGGATAAGAAGCTTATCGCCTTCATCAAGGAGAAAACTGAAAAGATCACCCAGGTTTTCGATGGGGTGATTGACACGGACGTTTCCCTTAAAGTTGATAATACCGATGAGCGGGAGAATAAAATTGCAGAGATACGGGTGAGTATCCCGGGGAACAATTTCTACGTGAAGAAACAGAGTGCCACATTCGAAGAGTCTGCTGATGAGGCAGTTGAAGCTTTAAGGAGGCAGTTAAAAAAATATAAGGAAAAGATTCGGGGTAATTATTAACAATTATTCATAGATTTAGGAAAATTGTTTTGTTAATTCAACAATTAGTTATATTTTTGCAGACCTTTTTAAAAAGGTCTGCTTTTTTATGTTCTTTGTAGTTTGCCGATGTAGCTCAGCTGGCCAGAGCAGCTGATTTGTAATCAGCCGGTCGACGGTTCGAATCCGCCCATCGGCTCAATTTCAGAATAAATCAGACCAAAGATCAGCGGACGGGTAAAGCCGTCGGTTGAGAGAAGCTATAAGGGGAGATTCCAGAGCGGTCAAATGGGGCAGACTGTAAATCTGTTGGCACAGCCTTCGGAGGTTCGAATCCTCCTCTCCCCACTCGCGGAAGTAGCTCATTTGGTAGAGCGACAGCCTTCCAAGCTGTAGGTAGCGGGTTCGAGACCCGTCTTCCGCTCACATCAAGCCTTTGTAGCTCAGGGGTAGAGCACTTCCTTGGTAAGGAAGGGGTCATGAGTTCAACTCTCATCAAAGGCTCTAATTTTATTAAAGATAATTAATAACTTTTTAAATTTTTTAAATACAATTAAATATGGCTAAAGAAACCTTTCAACGTACTAAACCGCATGTGAATATCGGTACGATCGGTCACGTTGACCACGGTAAGACCACCCTTACTGCAGCCATCACACTCAACCTGCAGGACAAAGGACTGGCCTCCTTTAAATCGTTCGATGAAATTGATAATGCCCCCGAGGAAAAAGCCAGAGGGATAACAATCAACACCGCGCATGTGGAATATCAGACAGAAAACCGCCACTACGCGCACGTCGACTGTCCCGGTCACGCCGACTATGTAAAGAACATGGTTACCGGTGCTGCCCAGATGGACGGTGCGATTCTTGTTGTGGCCGCTACCGATGGTCCGATGCCCCAGACCCGCGAGCACATCCTTCTCGCCCGCCAGGTCGGTGTACCGAAGATTGTCGTTTATATGAATAAGGTCGATATGGTCGATGATGAAGAACTTCTTGACCTCGTTGAAATGGAAATCCGCGAACTGCTGACTTTCTACCAGTTTGACGGTGACAATACGCCGATCATCCGTGGTTCAGCACTCGGCGCCCTCAACAAGGAGCCGAAGTGGATCGAAAAGATATGGGAACTCATGGAAGCATGCGACAACTGGATCCCACTGCCGAAGCGCGATGTTGACAAGCCGTTCCTGATGCCGGTGGAAGACGTGTTCTCCATTACCGGACGTGGTACCGTGGCTACCGGAAGAATCGAGCAGGGCGTCATCAAAGTTGGCGAACCGGTTGATATTATTGGTCTTGGTGCAGAAAAACTGAAGTCAGTGGTTACCGGAGTTGAAATGTTCCGCAAGCTGCTTGACCGTGGTGAAGCCGGTGACAATGCCGGTCTGCTCCTCAGGGGTATTGACAAGGACGAGATCCGCCGCGGACAGGTAATTGCCGCCCCCGGTTCGATCACGCCGCACACCCACTTCAAAGCCCAGGTGTATATCCTGAAGAAAGAAGAAGGTGGGCGTCATACGCCGTTCCATGATAAATACCGTCCGCAGTTCTATTTCAGGACCACTGACGTTACGGGTGAGATTCACCTGCCGCAGGGTGTTGAAATGATCATGCCGGGAGACAACCTGACCATTGAAGTGCATTTGATTCACGAAGTGGCAATGGACAAAGGGTTGCGTTTTGCTATCCGCGAAGGTGGCAGGACAGTGGGCGCCGGACAGGTAATTGAAATTATAAAATAATAAAGGGTAGGTTGATTTTCCCGGTTCCGTTCAATCGGAACCGGGATCGAACCTTCTTTGAGCTTACGGGTGTAGCTCAATTGGCAGAGTAGTGGTCTCCAAAACCATTGGTTGTAGGTTCGAGTCCTACCACCCGTGCAAAAAGTCAAGCTAAATGGCAAACAAAGTACAAGCATATTTTAAAGAAAGTTACGACGAACTCAAACATAAAACCTCCTGGCCAACCTGGAGTGAGCTGCAAAGCAGTGCTATAGTGGTATCCGTTGCTTCCCTGATCATCGCGTTAATCGTTTTTCTGATGGATAAGTCACTGAGTACATTGTTGGAACAGTTTTACAAGCTGTTTTAAGTAATGACAGCATTGCTGGATTTAATTTTAACCTGATAAAATAATTTTTTCATCCCGAGGGATTCGTATGGGCGAACAGGTCAAAAAATGGTATGTAGTCCGGGCTGTAAGCGGTAAAGAGAAAAAGGTAAAGGAATACATCGAGAGCGAAATCAACCGTCTCGGACTTCAGGACTTTGTCTCGCAGGTACTGATCCCGACAGAAAAAGTTTACCAGGTACGTAAAGGGAAAAAGATCAGCAAGGAACGGAATTATTTTCCGGGATATGTACTGATCGAAGCTGCCCTGGTGGGTGAACTGACCCACATTATCCGGAACATTCCGAATGTTCTCGGGTTTTTGGGCACCGGTAATGAGCCGAGCCCGATGCGCGCCGCGGAAGTCAAACGGATTCTCGGAAAAGTTGACGAACTGGCGGAGCAGGGCGAAGGGGTCAATGTTCCCTTTATCGTTGGTGAAACCGTCAAAGTGATCGACGGGCCGTTCAACAGTTTCACAGGCGTGATCGAAGAGATCAACGAAGAAAAAAAGAAACTGAAAGTAATGGTGAAGATCTTCGGACGGAAAACTCCCCTGGAACTCAATTTCATGCAGGTGGAAAAAGAATAGCCAAGGTTAAATATTTTGATTAACTAACATTCAATCTTTTAAAAACATGGCAAAAGAAGTTGCTGGAATGATCAAACTGCAAATCAAAGGGTCGGCGGCCAACCCGTCGCCACCAGTTGGTCCTGCACTTGGTTCAAAGGGTGTGAATATCATGGAGTTTTGCAAGCAGTTCAACGCCCGTACACAGGATCAGGCCGGAAAATTACTCCCGGTCATTATCACTGTATACAGGGACAAGAGCTTCGACTTCGTGATCAAGCGCCCCCCGGTTGCAGTGCAGTTGATGGAAATGGCCAAAATTACCAAAGGTTCACCCGAATCCAACCGTAACAAGGTGGGATCGGTTACCTGGGATCAGGTCAGAACTATTGCCGAAGATAAAATGGTGGATTTAAACTGTTTTACGATCGACTCAGCCATTTCGATGGTAGCAGGCACTGCAAGGAGCATGGGCCTCACGATCAAAGGCGAACAGACGTCATAAGACAAAAGACCGCTATGAATCGTACATTTAATAAAACGAGGTAATACAATGGCAAAACTAACCAAAAAACAAAAGGAATCCCTTACGAAGTTTGACAAGACGAAGAGCTACGGTCTCAACGAGGCGGTGGAAGTGGTGAAAGGGATCACCTATACTAAATTTGATGCTTCCGTAGACCTCGATGTCCGTTTGGGCGTAGATCCCCGTAAGGCAAACCAGATGGTACGCGGTATCGTTACCCTGCCCCATGGCACCGGTAAAACCGTGCGCGTTCTGGCTCTCGTCACCCCTGAAAAGGAAGACGAGGCAAAAAATGCCGGCGCAGATTATGTCGGCCTTGAAGATTTTATCGATAAAATCAAACAAGGCTGGACAGATATCGACGTCGTCATCACCATGCCCCAGGTAATGCCCAAAATCGGCCCTCTTGGAAAGATCCTCGGTCCCCGCGGCCTGATGCCCAATCCGAAAACCGGAACGGTCACCATGGAAGTGGGCAAGGCGATCAAGGAAGTTAAAGCTGGTAAGATCGATTTTAAAGTCGATAAATATGGCATCATTCATGCTTCAATCGGTAAAGTATCCTTTGCAAATGATCAACTGGTGGATAACGCCAAAGAACTGCTTCAGACCATCATCAAACTGAAGCCGTCGGCTGCCAAAGGAACCTACATGAAAAGCGTGTATATGTCCAGTACAATGAGCCCGGGCGTGCAGATAGAGCCCAAATCCCTAACAGTGTAATACCATAAAAAGTCATGACAAGAGAAGAAAAAGATCAACTGATAGACTCATTGGCGGAAACACTGAAGAGAAGCAATACCGTTTATCTTGCGGATATTTCAAACCTGAATTCAAGCAACTCCACCAGGCTCCGTTCTCTTTGCTTTAAAAGGAACGTAACCCTGCAGGTTGTAAAGAATACCCTGTTGAAAAAAGCTATGGAAAAATCGGAGAAGAACTTTGAAGACCTTTTCCCGATTTTACATGGTCCGACATCCGTAATGATAGCCGAGTCTGGCAATGTCCCGGCAAAACTAATCAAGGAATTCAGGAAAACATCCGACAAACCCATTCTTAAAGGCGCATATGTGCAGGAGATGGTGTTTGTAGGGGATGACCAACTGGATATGCTTATTGCGCTCAAGTCGAAGAATGAATTGATCGCAGACTTAGTGGCATTGCTTCAGTCACCCGCTAAAAATGTTATCTCCGGCCTTCAGTCAGGCGGCCATAAACTCACTGGCATCCTGAAAACGTTGTCGGAAAAAGAAGCATAACAACAATTATTTCATTAACAGAATAGTAAACGTTTAAAAATAAATAAAAAATGGCAGATTTAAAAGCTTTCGCAGAACAGTTGGTAAACTTAACCGTAAAGGAAGTCAACGAGTTGGCACAGATCCTCAAAGACGAATATGGAATTGAACCGGCAGCAGCAGCTGTGGCAGTTGCAGCTCCCGGAGCAGCAGCAGGCGGAGACGCACCTGTGGCTGAAGAAAAGACTACGTTCGACGTGATCCTGAAACACCCCGGACAAGCTAAGCTTGGTGTGGTGAAACTCGTGAAAGAACTGACGAGCCTTGGTCTTAAAGAATCCAAAGAACTGGTCGATGCCGCTCCTAAAGCAATCAAGGAAGGTGTGACCAAAGACGAGGCAGAAGCTCTCAAGAAACAGCTCGAAGAAGCTGGCGCAGAAGTTGAAATTAAGTAGATCTGATGAACAGGCTAAATGACATTAGCCTTTCAATTACCGGGCCTGACCCCGATAAAATCGGGATCAGGCTCGTCCCCTTTTTCATCATCTATCAGTTCATAAATTGCGAAACCGCCCGTCCAGGGCACAAAACAAAAAACATTGGCATCGAAAAAGACTGAAAGATTCAATTTCGGATCTTCAAAAGTTAAAGCTGATTATCCAGACTTTTTAGAAATCCAGCTCCAATCCTTTAAAGATTTTTTCCAGCTCGAAACCAACCCGGAAGACCGCGTAAACGAAGGACTTTATAAAGTATTCAGTGAGAATTTCCCGATAACGGATGCCAGGAACAACTTCGTGCTGGAGTTCCTGGACTATTTCGTGGACCCGCCCCGTTACTCCATCGATGAGTGCATGGAACGCGGACTGACTTACTCCATACCGCTCAAAGCCAAGCTGAAGCTATACTGTACCGATCCGGAGCATGAGGATTTCGAAACCATTATCCAGGATGTATATCTTGGGATGATCCCCTACATGACCCCCAAGGGTACTTTTGTGATCAACGGGGCGGAACGCGTAGTGGTCTCCCAGTTACACCGCTCACCGGGCGTTTTCTTCGGCACCAGCATGCATGCCAACGGCACGCAGTTGTTCTCCGCCAGGATCATCCCGTTCAAAGGCTCATGGATCGAGTTCACGACCGATATCAACAATGTCATGTATGCTTACATCGACAGGAAAAAGAAATTGCCCGTGACTACGCTTCTCAGGGCTATCGGTTATGAAACGGACAAGGATATCCTTGAAATATTCCACCTGGCCGAAGAGGTGAAAGTCAACAAAACCAATATGAAGAAAGTCATCGGCCGAAAGCTTGCCGCACGTGTGGTCAGGGCCTGGGTCGAGGATTTTGTCGATGAAGATACCGGCGAAGTGGTATCCATTGAGCGTACCGAAGTGCTGATCGAACGCGAAGTCGTGATCGAAAAAGAACACGCCGACCTGATCCTGGATTCGGGGATCGATACCGTTCTGCTTCATAAGGAAGATATCAACACCCTCGAATACGCCATCATCTTCAACACGCTGCAGAAAGATACCGCCAACTCGGAAAAAGAAGCGGTGGAATACATCTACCGCCAGCTCCGCAACGCGGAACCGCCCGACGAAGAAACGGCCAGGGGGATCATTGATAAATTATTCTTCTCCGAAAAAAGATATGACCTGGGTGATGTGGGACGTTACCGCATCAACACCAAGCTCGGCCTTGAGGTCGACCCGAACACCAAAGTCCTGACCAAGGAAGACATCATTTCCATCATCCGGTACCTGGTTGAATTATCCAACTCAAAAACCGAAGTTGATGATATCGACCACCTGAGCAACAGAAGGGTACGAACCGTCGGCGAACAGCTCTCAGCCCAGTTCGGAGTAGGTCTTGCCCGTATGTCCAGGACAATCCGCGAAAGAATGAATGTCAGGGACAATGAGGTATTCACCCCAATGGACCTCATCAACGCCAAAACCCTTTCATCGGTGATCAATTCCTTCTTTGGCACCAACCAGCTATCCCAGTTCATGGATCAGACCAACCCGCTATCGGAGCTGACCCACAAACGGAGGATCTCGGCACTTGGTCCCGGAGGTTTGTCAAGGGAAAGAGCCGGCTTTGAGGTCAGGGACGTTCATTACACCCACTACGGAAGGCTTTGTACGATCGAAACCCCTGAAGGTCCCAATATCGGTCTTATTTCCTCACTTTGCGTATATGCCAAGGTCAATAATCTTGGATTCATCGAAACTCCTTACAAGCGGGTTGAAAACGGGCAGGTTATGCTGAATGAACCACCGATTTTCCTCAGCGCAGAAGAAGAAGAAAAGAAGATCATCGCCCAGGCGAGCGCCCCGCTGGAAAATAACGGGGTATTCTCCAACGACAAGGTCAAGGTACGTTACCAGGCCGATTACCCGATCATCGAACGGAACGATATCCACCTGATGGACACCGCTCCAAACCAGATTGCATCCATCGCCGCATCACTGATCCCGTTCCTGGAGCATGACGATGCGAACAGGGCGCTCATGGGCTCAAACATGATGCGCCAGGCCGTGCCCCTGCTCGAACCGGAAGTACCGCTCGTCGGTACCGGCATCGAAGCAGGCGTGGTGCGTGATTCAAGGGTACTGATCAATGCCGAGGGCGACGGATTTGTAGAATACGTCGACGCCAGGGAGATCGTGATCCGGTATACCCGCGACGAAATGGAAAAACTCGTCAGCTTTGAGGACGATATCAAGCGTTACGAGTTGACCAAATTCCTCCGCACCAACCAGAACACCTGCATCAACCTTCGCCCGATCGTCAGAAAAGGTGAGAAAGTGAAGAAAGGACAGGTTTTGTGCGAAGGCTACGCAACCAAGAAAGGTGAGCTTGCCCTTGGCAGGAACCTGATGGTGGCATTCATGCCCTGGAAAGGATACAATTTCGAGGATGCCATCGTGATCAACGAAAAAGTGGTCAAGGAAGATATCTTTACCTCGATACATATTGAAGAATTCACTCTCGAGGTGCGCGATACTAAAAGAGGTATCGAAGAACTCACCAATGACATCCCCAATGTCAGTGCCGAAGCTACGAAAGACCTGGATGAAAACGGTCTTATCCGCGTTGGTGCTGAGGTGAAGGAAGGTGATATCCTTATCGGAAAAATCACGCCAAAGGGAGAAAGTGACCCGACGCCGGAAGAAAAACTGCTCCGCGCTATTTTCGGGGACAAGGCCGGCGATGTCAAGAACGCTTCCCTCAAGGCGCCGCCAGCTATGAAGGGCGTGGTCGTTGAAAACAAGCTGTTCTCAAGGATCATCAAAGACCGTAAGTCAAGAGCAAAGGAAAAAGATGTCCTCAAAGAGCTTGACGACCATATGCACAAGGAAGCCAACGACCTGAAGTCGAAGCTTGTCGATAAGCTGATGATCCTCGTCAGCGGAAAGACCTCGCTGGGCGTTTACAATAATTTCAAGGAAGAAATTATCCCTAAAAAGGCTAAATTCACACAGAAGATGCTGATGGGGCTGGATTATGCCAGCATCAACCCCAACAAGTGGACCGGCGATAAAGATAAGAACGACCTGATCAAGGTGTTGATCAATAACTACAACATCAAGCATAAAGAGTTGCAGGGAAGGTTCAACAGGATGAAGTTCCAGTCGACTGTAGGTGATGACCTGCCGAACGGGATTGTCCAGATGGCCAAGGTTTACGTGGCACGCAAACGCAAGCTTCAGGTTGGTGACAAGATGTCGGGACGTCACGGCAACAAAGGTATCGTAGCCAGGATCGTCAGACAGGAAGACATGCCTTTCCTCGAAGACGGCACCCCGGTCGACATCGTGCTGAATCCGCTCGGCGTACCCAGCCGTATGAACCTGGGACAGATCTACGAGACCGTACTGGGCTGGGCCGGGCACAAACTCGGCGAGACCTATGCCACACCTATTTTTGATGGTGCAAGTTACGCGCAGATCAACGAGAAGATGACAATGGCGGGGCTTCCGAAAGACGGTAAAGTATACCTTTATGACGGTGAAACAGGGGTCAGGTTCCACCAGCCCACTACCGTCGGCTTCATTTACATGCTTAAGCTTCACCATATGGTTGAAGACAAGATCCACGCCCGTTCCATTGGGCCATACTCACTGATCACCCAGCAGCCTCTCGGAGGAAAAGCACAGTTCGGGGGTCAGCGTTTCGGTGAAATGGAAGTCTGGGCCCTCGAAGCTTTCGGGGCATCCAACATCCTGCAGGAGATCCTCACCGTTAAATCCGACGATGTTCAGGGCAGGGCCAAAGCGTACGAGACCATCGTCAAAGGCGATAACATGCCTAAACCGAGCATCCCGGAATCGTTCAACGTTCTGGTACATGAACTCCGCGGCCTTGGTCTCGAAGTAGCATTCGAATAAAATTTTTGACAAGAACAAATAAAAGCTATATACATGGCCTTCAGAAGAGAATCAAACACAACCATTGATTTTAACTCGATAACCATCAGCCTGGCTTCCCCGGAATCAATCCTTGAAAGATCTTTCGGAGAAGTGTTGAAACCTGAGACCATCAATTACCGGACCTATAAACCTGAGCGGGATGGATTATTCTGCGAAAGGATATTCGGGCCTGTAAAGGATTATGAGTGTCATTGCGGAAAATACAAGCGGATCCGCTACAAGGGGATCATTTGCGACCGCTGCGGCGTAGAAGTGACTGAGAAAAAAGTAAGACGCGAGCGTACCGGGCATATCCAACTGGTCGTGCCTGTTGCCCACATCTGGTTTTTCCGCTCACTTCCCAATAAAATAGGTGCCCTTCTGGGACTCCCGTCGAAAAAAATGGACAGCATCATCTATTACGAGAAATACGTGGTCATTAAACCCGGGATCAAGGAAAAAGACGGTATAAAAGAACTGGATTTTCTTTCCGAAGAAGAGTATTTCGACATCATGGATAACCTGCCGGCCGACAACCAGCACCTGGACGACGAAGATCCCAACAAATTCATCGCCAAGATGGGTGCCGAGGCACTATTCGAACTCCTTGAAAAGCTGGACCTCGACAAGGTTTCATACGATCTGAGGCATAAGGCGAATACTGAAACATCCCAGCAACGTAAACAGGACGCACTGAAGCGGCTCCAGGTTTTCGAAGCGTTCCGCGATGCCCGGACACGCACTGAAAACCGTCCGAGCTGGATGATCATGAAGATCATCCCGGTAATCCCGCCTGAACTGCGCCCGCTGGTTCCGCTGGATGGCGGCAGGTTCGCCACCTCCGACCTGAACGATCTGTACCGCAGGGTCATTATTCGCAATAACCGGTTGAAACGGCTTATCGAGATCAAAGCCCCCGATGTGATCATGCGCAATGAGAAGCGTATGCTCCAGGAAGCCGTTGACTCTTTGCTGGACAATTCCAGGAAGGTCAGTGCGGTGAAGACCGAATCAAACAGGCCTCTCAAATCGTTGAGCGACAGCCTTAAAGGCAAGCAGGGAAGGTTCCGCCAGAACCTGCTCGGAAAACGTGTCGACTATTCGGGCCGTTCCGTTATTGTTGTCGGCCCGGAACTTAAGCTCAGCGAGTGCGGATTGCCGAAAGACATGGCCGCGGAGCTGTTCAAGCCGTTCATCATCAGGAAACTTCTTGAAAGAGGTATCGTAAAGACCGTAAAGTCGGCGAAAAAGATCGTTGACCGTAAAGATGCCGTTGTTTGGGATATCCTTGAAAATATCCTGAAAGGACACCCGGTATTGCTGAACCGTGCCCCTACCCTGCACCGGCTTGGTATCCAGGCCTTCCAGCCCAAATTGATCGAAGGAAAAGCGATCCAGTTGCACCCGCTGGTATGTACTGCATTCAACGCGGACTTCGACGGTGACCAGATGGCGGTTCACGTGCCACTTGGCAATGCAGCAATCCTTGAAGCACAGCTATTAATGCTGGCTTCACACAACATTCTTAACCCGGCCAACGGAGCCCCGATCACCGTTCCTTCACAGGACATGGTACTTGGGCTTTATTATATGACCAAAGGCCGTAAGAGCACCCCGGAGCATCCCGTTAAAGGCGAAGGAAAGCGTTTTTATTCACCTGAAGAGGTGATCATTGCGTATAACGAAGACAAACTGGACCTCCATGCCAATATTTTTGTAAAAGTTGAAGACCTTGTGGATGGACAACCTGTCAACCAGGTCGTTGAGACCACTACCGGACGGGTACTTTTCAACCAGGTCGTGCCCGGTGAGATGGGTTACATCAACCAGCTACTGACTAAAAAAGCGCTTCGCGATATCATTGGAGATATTCTCAAAGCAACCGGCACCAAGAAAACATCCGATTTCCTGGACAACATCAAGAACCTCGGGTTCATCATGGCATTCAGGGGAGGCCTTTCCTTCAACCTGGGTGACGTGATCATTCCACAGATCAAGGAGACCTTCATTGAAGAGGCCAACCAGGAGGTTGAAGATGTGCTGAATAACTATAACATGGGTTTCATCACCAATAACGAACGTTACAACCAGATCATCGACATCTGGACCCATACAAACTCCAGGCTGACACAGCAGGTGATGAAAGAGATCTCGATGGACAAGGGCGGGTTTAACCCGATTTTCATGATGCTTGACTCCGGGGCGAGAGGTTCCAAGGAGCAGATCAGGCAGCTTTCCGGGATGAGGGGTCTTATGGCCAAGCCTCAGAAATCAGGCGCTACCGGTGGGGAAATCATTGAGAACCCGATTCTTTCAAACTTCAAAGAAGGGCTTTCCGTTCTGGAGTACTTCATCTCCACACACGGTGCCCGCAAAGGTCTTGCAGATACCGCCCTTAAAACGGCTGACGCCGGTTACCTTACCCGCCGTCTGGTTGATGTGGCCCAGGATGTCATTATTTCAGAAGACGACTGCGGCACCCTCCGCGGAATTACAATTTCTGCGCTGAAGAAGAACGAAGAAACAGTTGAGTCTCTCTATGACCGTATTCTCGGCCGTGTCACCCTGCACGATATCTTCCACCCGAATTCAGGCGAGCTGATTGCCCGCGCTGGCCAGCAGCTGACGGAAGAAAAATGCAGGATCATCGAAGAATCGCCGATCGAAGGAGTGGAAATCCGTTCGGTGCTGACCTGTGAATCCAAGAAGGGGGTGTGCGCCAGGTGTTACGGAAGAAACCTCGCAACAGGAAACATGGTACAGGATGGAGAAGCGGTCGGGGTCATCGCGGCACAGTCCATCGGTGAACCGGGAACACAGCTCACCCTTCGTACCTTCCATGTCGGGGGTACCGCATCCAACGTGGCCATCATTTCGAAGATCGAGGCCAAATACGATGGTATCCTCGAAATCGATGAACTGCGCTTTGTTACCTACACAAACCGTGAAGGAAAAACTTATGACGTAGTCATCGGCCGTTCAGCCGAAATGAGGATCGTTGACAAGAATACCCGGATCGTACTTGCATCAGGTCATATTCCTTACGGCGCAAATCTTTACTTCAAGGAAAATACCGAAGTTAAGAAAGGTAACCTTATCAGCGACTGGGATCCGTTCAACGCGGTCATCCTGGCAGAGGTCAAAGGTACTATTCAGTATGAAAATATCGTTGAAGGAAAAACTTACCGCATTGAATCGGATGAACAGACCGGTTATGTGGACAAAGTGGTGATCGAACCCCGGCAGAAGCTGAAGAATCCCACGATCAACATTATTTCCGGCGACGGAGAGCTTGTGAAAGCCTACGACATCCCGGTCGGCGCCCGTATCGTGGTGGAAGACGGACAGGATATCAAGGCGGGTGAACCGCTGGTCAAGATCCCTCGTGCTATCGGCAAGACCGGTGACATCACCGGGGGTCTGCCGAGGGTCACCGAATTGTTCGAAGCGAGGAATCCTTCCGAACCGGCCGTCGTGGCTGAAATTGACGGCGTGGTTACGATCAGCAAAAAACTGAAAAGAGGGAACCGTGAAGTGATCATCACTTCCAAGACAGGTGAGGAAAAACATTACCTGATCCCGACCACCAAGCAGATCCTGGCACAGGAGAACGACTACATCCGTGCCGGCACGCCGCTTTCTGAAGGCGAAATATCACCTTCCGACATTCTCGCCATCAAGGGGCCGATGAAAGTGCAGGAATATATTGTGAACGAGGTGCAGGAAGTATACCGTCTCCAGGGTGTGAAGATCAACGACAAACACTTCGAGGTGATCGTACGCCAGATGATGAGAAAGGTTGAGGTGGAAGACCCGGGCGATACAAGGTTCCTCGAAGGCGAACTGGTCAACAAAACGGACTTCCAGGATGAGAACGACGACGTATTCGGCAAGAAAGTCGTGGTTGATCCGGGTGATTCGCTGACTTACCGTGCCGGACAGATCGTCAGCGCACGTAAGCTGAGGGACGAAAACTCCATGCTGAAGCGGAAAGACAAACAACTGATCGACGCCAGGGATGCACGCCCGGCAACGGGTCGCCAGGTCATCCAGGGGATCACCCGTGCTTCTTTGCAGACCAACAGCTGGATATCTGCCGCATCATTCCAGGAAACGACCAAGGTTCTGACGCAGGCCGCTATCCAGGCCAAGACCGATGAGTTGAAAGGCCTGAAGGAGAATGTCATCGTCGGGCATAAAATCCCGGCTGGGACCGGCCTTCGCAAATATGAAGACATCATCGTCGGCTCACGTGAAGAATATGAGGAGATCATGGCCAGCAAGGAAGGCTATGGTGAAACTGCCGTCGATGAGTTGTAATTTTTAAAAAATCATTGAATATGTCAGATAACAAACAACCGAAGAACCAGATCAATATCGAGCTGGGAGAAGAGCAGGCTGAAGGCATTTATGCCAATCTTGCCATGATCTCGCATTCACATTCAGAATTCATCATCGATTTCATTAAAATGATGCCGGGCATGCCCAAGGCTAAAGTAAAATCCAGGATAATCCTGACACCCCAGCATGCGAAACGGTTACTCAGGGCCCTGAAGGATAACATCGGCAAATATGAATCGACTTTCGGGCATATTGAAACACCCGAGAATCCTGAAGGAATGCCGCCGTTCCACCTGGGAGGGCCGACAGCACAGGCATAACAGGAATACACTCCTATAAAAAAACCGACGGCTTTAGTCGTCGGTGATGCGAAAAAAAACCGACGGCTAAAGCCGTCGGTTTTTTTATATGTCAGAAAATAATTTTGAACGTCTCGCCGCTGTCAAAATCGACCTGTTCAAGGCTTTCGACAAGCTTCCTGTATTTACGGTATGTTTCTTTAGGTTGCTTAGCCCCGTTGATATACATGGCTTTTCCATCCAGTTCAATTATATATTTTTTTCCTTTATCAGTCAGACCATTATCACGGAGTTCCTGCCTGATGATCCGTTCCGACTCTTTCACTGCGGGTTCGGGATTTCGCTGGACCCACTTCCATTCATTATCCAACTCCCGTTGTCCTCTTTCCAACTCCCTGTGCATTCGCTCCATTTCCCGCTGCGCCCTGAATTGTTCCCGGTAAGCCCGTTCCAGTTCTCCTGCAGCATCTATTTGATCTTCATTAAAATAGAAATAACTCATCTCCGGCATTTCGGATAAATCAGGAATATCTTTGAATTCAGGCATGTCGAATTGATAAAATCCAATCCCTCCATCAACTGTTATGGTGGTATCGAAATCATCTGCGATAACTATAACAGTATCTTTCCGGATCATTTTCAAAGAATCTCCTGATTTGATGATCACAATCTTTCTCAGGCTGTCCAACTTCTCAGCGTTCTTCTTCAGGATTATTACTTCCCTGTTGTACTCATCACGGGCCCGTTCCATTTCACCAACCTGGTCTTCAAGAGTCTCGACAAAAACCTGCAATTGTTTTTCATCATCTGTATCCGTAGAATCAGTGTACAGCTTAACCACCACTTTTCCCGATTTAGATTTGGCAACAATTGTATCCGGGCCTGCAACAGGCTCTTTCTGCTCAATATCCTGATTAAATGACTCACGGGAGAACGGCAGCATGTTGTAGACCTTACCTCCTGACTCACGGCCTGTAAGGTCATGAGAATCCGGTAAGACAGAAAGGGCGTTCATTGAAAAAGATGAGATTAATCCAATGACAATCAACACAATAATGATCCCTTCACCAAATCCTTCCCTGAATTTTGCAGGATTGATCAGCCGTTTTACCCTGGAAAGCAGTTTTTTCCTTGAGCCCGTCACCGCATTGGCCAGCAGCGGTGATTTTGAATTGAGTTCTTCCATAATTGTAAGTGCTTTTATGTAATTAATATGATCTTTATTAATACCGACAACCATATCGTCACAAATATGCTCTCTTTCTTCCCTGATCATGCCAGAGATCCACCAGGCTGCCGGGTGATAAAAGAAGAATATCTCAACGACCGATTGCAATACATTGATAAGATAATCCTTACGCCGGATATGTGCCAGTTCGTGCAATAGAATGGCTTCAATCTGTTGTGGCGGAACCCCGCTCAACGTCCCCACAGGCAGAAGGATTACCGGCTTCAGGTAACCGACCGTGAGCGGGATCCTGGCCAGCATGGATTCGGCCAGTTTGATCTTTTTCTTCAGTTCCAGTCTCATAGCAAGTTCCTTTACCGTTTTCTCCCATTGCTGACCAGCAGGTATCAGCCCGGTGTTTTTAAGGCGATGCACGAAGATCATGGAGCCGGTAAACCTGAAAAGAAAGAAGAAAAAGCCGGCCAGCCAGATCAATGTCATGATATCCGCCTGTTTATCTATTAGTTGAGCTGGAAATAAAAACCAGTTAGACGTTTCATTCTCTGAAGCAGCAGAAATAACCGGGATATTATCAGGTACAACGCCTTCACCTGTTTTGCTTCCTGCTTCCATGATATGCTGGCTTGATGAAATGCCGGAATTATAATAAAATAAGAATGTGCCTGCAAACAATACCGGTAACAAAGCAAGCAGAAGACAATATAAGGTATACCTGATTTCAGGGCGATGGTTCCGGAGAATGATAACTATCCCGGCAGCCAGGAGCGCAATAACAGCTCCCTGCCATAGAGAATGGATCAAGGTCCAGGCAAAGGCCCTTAAGACTTCGTCAGGAACGATGGACGCAATAAAACTCATGGCTTCTCCTCCTCGAGCTTTTTAATCAAATCCTTGATTTCCTGTAATTCCTCTTCCGAGGTTTGATGGTTTCCCAGCGCCTGGAGCACCAGCTTGGAAGCCGATCCGCCAAAAGCGGTCTGCAATAACCGGTCCAGCATGCTGACCTGGGCTTCTTCCTGCAATGTTGCGGCACGGTAAATATGCTGGCGCCCATCCATCTCCCGTTCAACCAGGCCCTTCTCGGCCATGATCTGCATGAGCTTCAAAGTAGTAGTGTATCCGACATTCTTTGAACGGCTCATCTCCTCATTCACTTCTCGCACAGTTGATGGGCCTTTATTCCAGAGGATGGATAAAATCTCCAGTTCGGATTCTGTAGGCTTGAATTTGCGGCTTGTCTGACTCATGATCTTTATTTACGAATTTTTTCGTAAAACAAAGATAATTCATAAGGAAAGGAAAAGTCAAGTTTATTTACGAGATATTTCGTAAAAAATGTTAAAAGTCGTTTAGAAATTTCTAACGATAAATCACGGTGGATTATAGATCAGCTGAGAAGCTTCCTGTCTGCATGGAAATTTTAACAATCTGTTAACTAATTGGTTTTTGGTCTGCCCTTACGACCTGCGTTACGCCGCTGATTTTTGATATCTTGTTCATCAGGTCGAAAAGGGAGTTTGCATTTTTCACCTCAAGCTTGATAATGCCATTAAACACACCTCTTTTGACACTTATTTTAACTGATATCATATTGGTTCTTAGATCATTGGATATTATTTGAGAGATTTCATTCATGATACCGATTCGGTCGCTGCCGGTAACCTGGATGGATGCCCTAAATGACTGGCGGTCTTCAAAGCCCTTCCAGCGCACCTCGATTTTCCGGTAACCGAATCGCGACAGAAGCTGTTTGGCATTCGGGCAGTTTTCGCGATGGATTGTAATTCCGCGGCTGATGGTCACAAATCCGAAGACCGGTTCTCCGGGAACGGGATTGCAACAACCGGCGAGTTTATAATTAACTTTTTTTAGGTTGGTATCGAGAAATAGAACGTCTTCCTGTTCCGCTGCCGGCTTTGCGGATTGTACGGGTTTGATTTCCTTCTGCGGAAGCAGCTTCACCTCGTCGGCTTTTTCGGATTCGCCCGTAAGAAAGCGCTTAAGTTCAACCAGGTCAAGCTTTTCATTATAAATCAAACCATAAAGGTCGATGGAAGACGAAAGCTTAAATTTTTTAATCAGCCGGTCGATGTTTTCATCATTGAACGTGATCTTCCAGTTCTTGAATTTGCGGCGAAGGATCTCATTTCCTTTTTCTGCTTCCAGGAATTGTTCTTCCTTCAGTGCCCTTTTGATCTTGTTTTTCGCCTTGGAGGTGACCACATAGTTCAGCCAGTCCATTTTCGGTTTCTGGATCTTCGAGGTGATGATCTCCACTTTATCACCATTTTCCAGGACCTGTTTTATTGGCACGATCTTGTTGTTGATCCTGGCGCCGGTGCAGGAATAGCCCACGCTGGTATGCACTTCAAAGGCGAAATCAAGGACGGTAGAGCCTTCCTGGAGTTCCTTCAGGTCGCCGTTGGGAGTGAACACGAAGACCTTTCCCGGCGTTTTCCCCGGCTGGGTCTTTTCAAGATCATCAAAACTTAACTGTTCTGGGTGCTCGATGATATCACGGACCTGGAGCAACCAGCGCTCTGAGTCTTCGCGGGAGCCGAAGCCTTTATATTTCCAGTGCGCCGCCTGGCCTTTTTCAGCGATCTCGTCCATCCGTAGCGAGCGGATCTGAACCTCCACCCACCGGTCGTTCGGCCCTTTAACAGTGGTGTGCAGGGACTCGTAGCCGGATGCTTTTGGAGAGGAAATCCAGTCGCGAAGTCGCTTTGGGTTAGGCTGGTAAATATTTGTCACGATGGAATAAGCTTTCCAGCAGTCGGATTTTTCATTCTCCGGGGATGAATCCAGGATGATCCGGATTGCAAAAAGGTCGAAAACCTGCTCGAATTCCACATCCTGGTTTTTCATTTTTGCCCAGATAGAGGGAATGGACTTAGGCCGCCCTTTAATGTCACAGGATATACCCTGGCGGATCAGTTCGCGCTGGATCGGTGCGAGGAACTCATTGATGAACGCGTTGCGTTTTGATTCGGTTTCCCTGATTTTCTGGCCGATTTGTTGATAGACATCAGGGTTCGTAAATTTCATCGAAAGGTCTTCCAGCTCCTTTTTCACGCGGTACATTCCCAGTCTGTGGGCAATCGGGCTGTAAAGATGGTTGACCTCGCTGATATACCTTGACTGATATTCTGCAGGGAGTTTTTCGATGATGCGCAGGTCCCGCAGACGATGGGCCACCTTGAGCAGAATGACGCGGATATCATCCACAACCGCCAGGAAGAGTTTCCTGAAAGCTTCCGATTGCAGGGATACCTTTCCGGTAGGAAGTTCACTGATCCGGGCATAGCTTTTCACCATGGAAGCGATGACCGGCCCGAATCGCTTCTTGATCTCTTCAAAACCGCTGGCATCATTGATATAAGAATCATGGAGCATTGCGGTAGCGACAGAATTGAAGCCCAGTCCCATTTCCTCAGCTGCAACCCGGGCTACGGCAAGCACATGACAGATCAGCAGTTCGCCTGAAATGTGACGGATTTCACCGTAACTTTCGCGGCAATAATAAAATACTTCATGGAGAAGCTGGCGTTCGGAATCGCTCAAACCTCCCTGCATGACTGCCATCAACCCTTCATATTTCGTGGTAATCTTCTGAAGCTCAACCTCTGTGATCATCTCAGCCTTAAGTCAATTCAACGCCTGTTTATACCTTATATAAGAATAAAAACCGGATTACCAGGTGAATCCGGTCACGAGTCATTCCATTTCAAAATATGGTTCAGAAGCTTTCCTTATCAGTGTCTTTTATACCTTTCTTAGGCTTGGTACCGGGAGGCTCAGCGATGGAGTCTCTCATTTTGGTATCGGCCTTAATATTCTGGTAGCGCTGATAGTCCATGATCCCCAGGTTTCCTGTCCGGAAAGCTTCGGCAATGGCTTTCGGGATCTCCGCCTCAGCCTGGATCAGGTTAGCCCTTGACTCCTCCGCTTTGGCTTTCATTTCCTGTTCTTTGGCAACAGCCATAGCGCGGCGTTCTTCAGCCCTGGCCTGCGCGATATTTTTATCGGCATTGGCCTGGTCCATTTGCAAGAAGGCGCCAATATTCTTACCTACATCGATATCAGCAATATCAATAGAAAGAATTTCGAAGGCCGTACCCGAGTCGAGCCCTTTGTCAAGTACTAATTTGGAGATACTGTCGGGATTCTCGAGCACGGATTTGTGTGACAATGCCGATCCGATCGAAGAGACGATCCCCTCACCTACTCTTGCAAGTATCGTTTCCTCCCCGGCACCGCCGACGAGTTGCTTGATATTGGCCCTTACGGTGACCCTGGCCTTACAGATGAGCTGGATACCGTCTTTAGCGACAGCAGTAACCGAAGGGGTATCAATCACTTTCGGGTTCACGGACATTTTCACTGCTTCGAGCACATCCCGGCCTGCAAGGTCGATAGCCGTGGCAGTTTGAAAATCCAGTTTCATATTGGCTTTATCGGCTGAGATCAGTGCATTGACGACCCGGGTCACATTACCACCGGCGAGGAAGTGTGCTTCCAGCGCGTTACGGTTCAGCGACAGACCTGCCTTCGTGGCAGCGATGAGGCTGTTGACAATGATGGTCACCGGCACTTTACGCCAGCGCATGATCACCAGTTGCAGAAGCGAGATCCGCACACCGGAAACCAGCGCTTTAAACCATATCCCTACAGGAATAAAATAGAAGATCAGCCAAATGGCGAATATTGCGCCAAGCCCGATGGCTACAATGACAAATACTTGAGAATCACCCATGATTATTAATATTTACGTTTAACAATTATTTTATTATACTCAATTTTCACGACTTCGATCTCAGTTTGCTGGTCGATAAAGTCACCATTGGTACTGACTTCGAAAAATTCCCCGTTGATCATTGCCTTGCCCATTGGGGCCAGCCTGGAGACCGTCCTTCCGGAATCCCCCGGTCTGATCTTTTCCGTATCGATCACATTGACCTTGCTGTCAATCGAGGTGGAGAGCGCTATCCGTTTCCATGTTTTGCTTCGGATGGACAACACCAGGGTCAGTATGGAAAGTACCACTGTACCGCCCAGGGTAAGGTGCCCGGCGACCATTCCATGGCCGGCATACGCCTGCCAGACACCCACTGCGATGAGAATAAAACCGATGACGCCGGCAATTCCGACACCGGGTATAACAAGGATTTCCAGGACCAGGAAAAGCAGCCCGATCACAATAAATGTCGCTATCAGTAACCAATGCATAATTCAGGATATTGTTACGGTTAATTCACGGTTCGTCATTTCTTCATATACTGGTTTTAACGCCTCAAACGTCCCGGACTTAACGGCGCATTTACCATTAAAATGAGCAATGAGGGCGCATTGCTCCGCCTGCAGGGGATCGTGGCCGCATACCTCAATCAGCGTATCGATGACAAAATCAAATGTATTGACCTCATCGTTGAACAAGATCAGCTCTTTTTCCCAGGTAAGCAGTTCATCTTTGCCGGAATGAGGTTTTAACTTCTCTTTTACCATGACCGGTTTCTATTTCTGAATAAATTTACAAAAAAAGTATGAGGTGAAAACCAGGACGAAATTAGTAAAAAAATAGCAATTTTGCCGGACATCTTTTCGTTTGAAGATTGAATGCAGGAATTTAACGATTTCATAAAGGGATTAAGGGAAAGATTGGGCGGTACGTTGCCGGGGCTGGCCGCCCAACTTAAGATGGCCAGCGTGAGCCGCATCATTGAGAACGGCAAAGTCCGGGTTACATCCAACGCTAAAAAAGGCGGGGTCCTGGTGCTGTTCTATCCCGTCGATGGCAAGGCAAGCCTGGTGTTTATGAAAAGGACCGAATATCCGGGCGTTCACAGCGGCCAGGTTTCATTTCCGGGGGGTGCCTGGGAGCCCGAAGATATGAACCTGACTGTCACCGCGCTAAGGGAAGCGGAAGAGGAGATCGGTGCCGACCGGGAAACCATAGAAACGATCGGAATGCTGAGCGACCTGTTTATTCCGCCAAGTAATTTCCTGGTAAGCCCTGTTGTGGCTTTCACAAAAAAAAGGCCTGATTTCAGGCCCGATCCCGTTGAAGTGGCTAAAATTATCGAGGTGCCTTTAGAGTACTTCCTCCGTGCTGAAACCCGGCAGATAAGGGAAATCACCGTATTTCCCGGAGAAAAACTGGAAGCCCCATGCTTCTATGTCAATGGTGAGGTAATCTGGGGAGCGACGGCCATGATCCTCAATGAACTGATTGAGGTGATCAGTCGAGAAGCCTGATCTCGTATGTTATATTCGCCCCTTTGCTCAACAGGGTATAAACCCCGCAATACCTGTCGCGCGATAAATTGATCGCTTTATCGACCTTTTCCAGGTCAATATTTTCTCCTTTCAATTCGTAAATCACGTGAATCGTATGAAAGTATTTCGGATGTTCATCCATGGTTTCCCCTTCAACGGCCACATTAAAATATTCCGGTTCAATGCGCATCTTTTTCAGGATTGAAATGACATCCATTCCGGTGCATCCCGCCAGGGAAACCAGGGTCAGGGGCTTTGGCCTCGGGCCCGTATCCATCCCTCCTACAGCCGGATCGGCATCAATGGGGATTTTAAATCCATTCACATCGGCCTCAAAAGCCATGTTTTCTTTCCACGTGCAATCTATTCTGGATTTCATATTGTCATGTTTTTTTGCAAAAATAACACATTTCCCTCCTGTTTGATTTAGTGATCAAAGCTTGACCCTTAAGAAAACACGTCATTATTATTAAAGCAGATCACCTCAAGAAGATGGTGCCGGTTTAATCGAAAAAAAATAATTCACCGTTTTATGAACTTAATTTTTATAAATTTATACCCTCAAATAAAATGACTCGCTTCTAAGAATAAATTAGGGTATCTCAGATGAAAAAAATTTTAAAAGCATTCGTAATCCTCGTGGTAATCGGCTCCCTGGCCGGCATTACCTCATCCTGTGCTGTATTCGATGAATCCTCTCATGCCCAGACACTTAAGTCTTTCAAGCACAAGAAAGCACTGCCGAAGAAATATTTGATTGACAACGGCTACAAACCCATTGCGAAATAATCCCGTTCATTTACCTGCATGTCCTCAACCAGGCTATTCTTCTGCCATGAATGAATAGCGGTAATCTTCCGGAGGGTTGAAATTTTCTTTTATCGTCCTTGGTGAAACCCACCTTAGCAGGTTCAGGAAAGAACCCGACTTATCATTGGTGCCGGAAGCCCTGGCGCCGCCGAAGGGTTGCTGGCCAACCACCGCGCCCGTAGGTTTGTCGTTGATGTAGAAATTACCGGCGGCATTGACCAGGCGTTTGGTCGTCAGATCAATGATATAGCGGTCGCGTGCAAAAATTGCTCCGGTCAGCGCATAGGGCGAGGTCTTGTCAAGGATGGCCAGTGTCTCTTCATATTTGTCGTCGTCATATACATAAACTGTCAGGACCGGCCCGAACAGCTCCTCGCACATGGTAACATAACGCGGATTCTTTGTCAGGATCACCGTAGGCTCAATGAAATATCCCACCGATTTGTCATAATTCCCTCCAGCTATGATTTCCACATCCTGGTCCTGCTTTGCCCGGTCGATGTAGCCGGCAAGTTTGTCAAACGCAGCTTCATCGATTACGGCATTGATGAAATTTCGGAAATCTTCCACCCCTCCCATCCGGAAGGAATTGATATCGGTCAGCATCATATCGCGCACTTCCGGCCATTTGCTCTTTGGGATATAGGCCCGGGAAGCGGCAGAACATTTCTGCCCCTGGTACTCAAAAGCCCCGCGGCTCAGTGCCGTGGCCACCTGCCTGGAATGGGCCGAAGGGTGCATCAGCACAAAATCCTTACCACCAGTTTCACCCACGATTTTCGGGAAGGTGTTGTGCAGTGCGACATTTTCACCGATGGCTTTCCATATTTTATTAAACACCGTGTTGGAGCCGGTAAAATGCACGCCGACAAACTCCGGGTGGGTCGACATGATCTTTCCCCCCACCGGGCCATCCACCATGATCATGTTGATCACGCCGTCGGGCAGTCCCGCTTCCCGGAAGATCTCCATTAGCACGTTGGCTGAATAGACCTGCGTTCCGGCCGGTTTCCAGACGACCACGTTGCCCATCAGCGCCGGTGCGGAAGGCAGGTTCCCGGCAATCGAGGTAAAGTTGAACGGCGTCACGGCGTAAACAAATCCTTCAAGCGGCCTCCATTCCATTTTGTTCCAGACCCCATGAGAAGAAATTGGCTGCTCATGATAGATCTCGTTCATGTAATGTACGTTAAACCTCAGAAAATCTGCCATTTCGCAAGCCGCATCAATTTCAGCCTGGTAGACATTCTTCGACTGGCCCAGCATCGTAGTGGCATTTAGCTTTGCGCGGTAAGGGCCGCTGATCAGGTCGGCTGCCTTCAGGAAGATCGCTGCGCGGTGGTCCCAGGTAAGTGATTGCCATTTTGGCCGGACGGCCAGCGCCGCATTGATTGCCTGCAACACATGGTCGCCCGTTCCTTTGTGGTAATAGCCCAGTACATGCCGGTGATCGTGCGGCGGGCTGATCAGGATCCGTTCCCCGGTATGCACTTCTTCCCCACCGATATACATCGGGATGTCAATTTCTTTGGACCTGAGGTTATTAATTTCCTCTTTCAGCGCCTTACGCTCCGGGGATCCCGGCGCGTATAATAAAACCGGCTCATTATAGGGAGCCGGTGATTTGTAAAAACCTTTGGACATGGTCTGTATTATTTTATTTTTTCTTTTGAAATGATCTTGCCATTCTCATCATAAGTTAGCCAAATACCCTTCTTCTGGCCGTTGACATAATTGCCTTCGAGTCTCAGCACGCCCTTTTCATCGAATTCCTTGTGCGGGCCATTCATCACATCAGCAGCATAATTTGTTTCGGTTTTTACCGAACCATCAGGGTAATAGGTCATTGAAGGACCTTCAAACTTGCCATCCCTGTAAAAGTTAGCGGCTACTTTATTTCCCTGGGTATCAAACCAGGCCGATAAACTGTCACGATGCCCGTTATGATACCATGCATCTTCCTGAAGCGTACCATTTTCATAATACATCTTGCTGGACCCATGCAACTGATTGCCTTTATATTGCTTCGCATACTGAAATTTTCCGGACCTGAGGTAAGCTTTGTATGTGCCGTCAAGTTGATCGTTTTTGTACATGGCTTCAACAGTAATGGTGCCTTTGTTATCAAATTCCAGGTACAGCCCGTTTTTTAAACCTTGATGATACTCTTCAATCTTGCTAAGGTACCCCGACGGGTAATGGGTCAGCCAGTTGCCCTCCCGCAGTCCGTCTACATAATTACCTTCAACAGACATACTCCCTAAATGTTCAATAAAATATCCATTTTTAACGGCTTCGGCCTGTTGAGCCTGACTGGTAACCGAAGTGACAGGGATTAGATAAATGATGGCCATAAATGCCGGAAATACAAAAGTTTTCATATTACAGATTGATTACAGACCCATAAAGATCGAAATAATCTGCATTTTTAACAAGGATTTGATAAAAATTTCCGATTTCTATAAATTGAGACGAGGTGATCAGAATTTCATTATCCACTTCCGGTGAATCAAATTCGGAACGGCCGATATAGTATTCACCTTCTTTTCGGTCAATAAGCACCTTCAACGTTTTCCCTATTTTTTCATGATTTTTCTCAAGAGAAATTTGCTGCTGGATTTCCATGATCTCTTCCATCCTGGCTTTTTTAACCTCCTCGGGCACCGTGTCCTGAAGATACCATGCTGCTGTTTTTTCTTCCGGGGAATAAGTGAAAACGCCAAGTCGGTCAAAGCGCTGCTCTTTCACGAAGGCTTTCAGTTCTTCAAAATGCTCATCCGTTTCGTTGGGGTAACCGACAATAAGCGTCGTGCGGATAGCGATGCCCGGATTATTCTCACGGATTGTTTCAAGCAGGTGCAGCGTCTTTTCTTTAGTGACTCCCCGGTTCATTGACCGCAGCAACGGATCGCTGATGTGCTGCAAGGGAATATCGAGGTAGTTGCAGATCTTCGGGTTGTTTCCCATGATCTCGGCCAGCCCGACAGGAAAATCGGAAGGATAGGCATAATGCAGGCGTATCCATTCGATGCCGTTAACTTTTGACAACTCTTCCAGCAGTTCCCCCAGTTTTCTCTCCCGGTAAAGGTCATAACCATAAAAGGTAAGGTCCTGGGCAATAAGAATGATCTCCCTCACCCCCTGCCGGGCCAGGTGCGAGGCCTCATGGACCAGTTCCTCAATGGGTTTTGACACATGCTTGCCGCGAATGAGCGGTATGGCGCAGAAAGAGCATTTTTTATTGCAGCCTTCAGAAATTTTCAGGTAAGCATAATGTTTGGGTGTGGTCAACAAACGCTCGCCTACCAGTTCTTTTTTGTAATCCACACCAAGGTCTTTCAGGATGGCCGGCAGGTCGTTGACGCCATAAAAACCATCCACTTCAAGCAACTCAGCCTCGAGTTCCTTTTTGTAGCGCTGCGAAAGGCATCCCATCACGAACACCTTCCCAACCTGGCCTTGTTTTTTAGCTTCGGCATAGCGCAGGATGGTCTCGATCGATTCCTCCCTGGCGTCATTGATAAAACCGCAGGTATTGACCACCACCACGTCTGACGGCTCATCGGATTCATGGACCACGTCGATTTGTCCGGCCCTGAGCTGACCCATGAGCACTTCGGAATCCACAAGGTTTTTCGAGCAACCCAGGGTGATAATGTTGACGGTATGACGAAAGGGCCTGGTTCTCAAAATTTTGAATTTTAAATTTTGAATTTTGAATTCGGGAGAATTATTTATCGCCAAACAAACTGTCAACGAACTCGAACCGGTCGAAAAGCTGCAGGTCTGCTATTTTTTCTCCGAGGCCGACGTATTTCACCGGCACTTTGAACTGGTCGGAGATGCCGATGGCTACGCCGCCTTTGGCCGTCCCGTCGAGTTTGGTAAGGGCCAGGGCATTGACTTCCGTGGCGGCGGTGAATTGTTTGGCCTGCTCGATGGCATTCTGGCCGGTGCTGGCATCGAGGACCAGCAGCACCTCGTGCGGCGCTTCCGGGATAACCTTCTGGACGACCCGCCTGATCTTCGACAGTTCGTTCATCAGGTTGACTTTATTGTGAAGCCTCCCGGCGGTATCGATGATCACGACGTCCATGCCCTGGGCCTGTGCCGATTTGACGGTATCGAAGGCTACGGCAGCCGGATCGGCGTTCATTCCCTGCGTGATGATCGGCACTCCGGCCCGATCAGCCCAGATTGTAAGCTGGTCGACTGCGGCGGCGCGGAACGTATCAGCAGCGCCAAGCAGCACTTTCTTGCCGGCACCTTTGAACTGGTAAGCCAGTTTTCCGATCGTGGTAGTCTTGCCCACTCCGTTTACACCGACTACCATGATCACGTAGGGCTTAGGGAGCCCGGGCAGGGTGAAATCGAATTTCTCATCTTCGGCTGTTTCTCTCAGCAGTGCTGCGGTCTCCTCCTTGAGGACCCGGTTCAGTTCATCGGTACCCACGTATTTGTCGCGGGCCACGCGCTGCTGGATCCGTTCGATGATCTTCAGGGTGGTTTCGACGCCGACGTCGGAGGTCACCAGGATCTCCTCCAGGTTATCGAGCACCTCATCGTCCACTGTCGATTTGCCGGCGATAGCTCGTGCAATGCGGGAAAAAACACTCTGACGGGTCTTGTCCAGCCCTTTGTCAAGTGTTTCTTTCTTTTCTTTTGAAAAAAATGAAAATAAGCCCATGGCAGTAGTCTTTAATCAATATAAAAAAAGCTCTTCCGGCAGGAAAAGCTTTTCGATACCGTTCTGAAAAAGAACCGGTTATTTCTTTTCGACCACGCTCTTGACCTGGTCGTTGGGAAGCATTTGCTCTTTAAACACATAAGCCCCGGTTTTCGGTGATTTCACCATGCGGATCAGCTTTGAGAATTCTTTTCCCTGTGCTTGCAGGGTTGCGATAACTTTCTTTGCCATTGCTAAAAACTATTTAATTTCTTTATGCACCGTAACTTTCTTAAGGATCGGGTTGAATTTCTTCAATTCAATACGCTCCGGGGTATTTTTCTTGTTCTTGGTGGTGATATACCTCGAGGTACCGGGCAGGCCACTGTTTTTGTGCTCTGTACACTCCAGAATGACCTGAATCCTTTGATCTTTCGATTTCTTCGCCATTGTAAATGATCTTTTTAATTTCGGGCTGCAAAGATAGTATTAGTTTTCAAAATAACCTATAACTTTATCAAAATTTAAGACAATTTGAACTGGATACCGTTTACCAAAGGATTTACAGCCTACCTGAAGCTCGAGAAGTCGCTGTCGGAAAACTCGGTAGAGGCATACAGCCGCGATGTACAGAAGCTAATCCAGTTCCTCGAGTACCACAAACTGGAACTGCAGCCGGGGGATATAAAACTTTCCCACCTGCAGGATTTCCTGAAATGGATCAACCAGCTCGGAATGAGCGCCCGGACCCAGGCAAGAGTGATCTCAGGATTGAAGACTTTTTACAAGTATCTTCTCCTTGAAAACCTGATCCGGGAGAACCCGGCGGAATTGCTGGAAGCGCCGCGCACCGGCAGACAGTTGCCCGATACGCTGAATATCAATGATATAGACCGGATTTTCGCCGTGATTGATTTGAGCACGCCGGAAGGGGAACGGAACAAGACGATCCTCGAATTTTTATATGGATGCGGGTTACGGGTCAGCGAGTTAACGAATCTAAAGATTTCCGATATCCGGTTCAACGAAGGTTTTCTTTCCGTAATAGGAAAAGGCAACAAGCAGCGGCTGGTACCGGTGGGAAACAGCGCCCTGAAGCAGTTGCAGATCTATCTTCACCAGATCCGCAGCCACCTGGCTATTCAAAAGGGCCAGGAAGACTTTATCTTTTTAAACAAACGCGGCAAGAAGCTGACCAGGGTGATGGTTTTCTATATCGTCAAAAATCTTGCGGAAAAAGCCGGTATCCGGAAGACCATCAGTCCGCACACCTTTCGTCATTCCTTTGCCACCCATCTGATCGAGGGCGGCGCCGACCTCCGGGCGGTCCAGGAGATGCTTGGCCACGCTTCCATCACCACAACGGAAATCTACACGCATCTGGACCGGGATTATTTGCGGAGCAATATTTTGCAATTTCATCCCAGGGCTAGAAAAGGGTAAAGCCTTTCTAAAAGATTCGGACTCCAATGACTAAAGCCGTCGTGCTTAGCCTCACCCCCTTAACCCCCTGCCCCCTTTTCCCCCTCTCCAATATGGAGAGGGGGACAGGGGGTGAGGTTGAGAAACCACTGACTAAAGCAGTTGGCTTTTCAAATTAAACGACTTTGCGAATCTTTGTGTAACAGCTCTTTAGCTATTACGCAAAGCCACACTAAGTAGACTCAAAGCTGCGCAAAGGATTTTTAAACAAATCCCATTTTCGAGCTTTCTGATATATGGATAATACAAATTACCAATATCTTTACGAATTCGAATTAAAGAATCATGACAACAACCATACTCCTTATCGCACTGATCGTCCTGGCGATCATCAACATCATCATCGCCCTGACCAAAAAACCAGCCGATAAAAGCGAAGAGCTGAAAGCCAAGCTGATTAAAATAGATGCTGATCTATCAAGAATTGATCCGCTCATCCGCGACGAATCGGGCAGAAGCCGTAATGAAAGTCAGAAAGCTTTTAAAGATAACCGTGAAGAATTGACTAACTCGTTCAAGGTCCTGGGAGAAAACCTGTCCCGGACAGTAACAGACCTGTCGAATGCGCAAAAAAACCAGTTTGAAATATTCTCGAAACAACTATCCGAACTGGTCAGGCTGTTTGATGATAAGACAAAGAACCTGCTTGAACAATCCGAAAAATCCGCCAAAGAGAACAGGACGGAACAAGTAAATTCCCTGAAATCCTTTGAAGATAAATTCACTCAAAACGTGAAAGACTTCAATGACCTTCAGAAACAAAAATTCGAAGACCTGGTGAACCGCCAGGAAAATATCAGGAAAGCCACGGAAGACCGGCTCAGAGAAATCCGCGAAACGGTGGAAGGCAAGCTGAAAGCCATGCAGGACGATAACAGCAAAAAGCTGGAGGAGATGCGCAAGACGGTGGATGAGAAACTGCAGGAAACTGTTGAGAAGCGGTTCAACGAGTCCTTTAAAATGATCAGCGAGCGGCTGGAGCAGGTGCATAAAGGCCTGGGTGAGATGCAGACGCTGGCCTCGGGCGTCGGCGACCTGAAGAAAGTGCTGACCAACGTGAAGACCAGGGGCAACCTGGGCGAGATCCAGCTAGGCGCCATCCTGGAGCAGATCCTCTCGCCGGAGCAGTACGAACAGAATGCCGCCGTCAAGGAAAGCAGCCAGGAACGGGTCGAGTACGTGATCAAACTACCGGGGAAAAGCAACGACGACAAATCCCTCCTGCTGCCGATCGACTCCAAATTCCCCACCGAAGATTACCAGCGGCTGCTCGATGCTTACGACAACATTGCCAACATGAATCCCAAAGATGTGGAGGCCATCAACAAGCAATTTGAAAATTCGGTCAGGAAGAATGCAAAGGACATCCGGGATAAATATATCAATCCGCCGGTCACGACCGACTTTGCCATCATGTTTGTCCCGACCGAAGGACTTTACGCGGAAATACTCCGACGTACCGGGCTTTTCGAAGTGTTAAGGCGTGACTTGAAGATCGTGGTAGTCGGTCCGGCGAACCTGGCCGCTTTTTTAAGCAGCCTGCAGATGGGATTCAAGACGCTGGCCATTGAGAAAAGGTCAAGCGAAGTATGGGAACTGCTCGGCGCCGTCAAGACCGAGTTCGGCAACTTTGGCGTGGTACTGGAAAAGACGAAGAAGAAACTTCAGGAAGCCACGAACGTCATCGACAAAGCCGGCGTCCGGTCGCGGGCCATTGAGCGCAAACTGCGGACCGTCCAGGAACTGCCCCAGGAACAAACCGTTGCCCTTCTCGGCGAAGCGATCGAAATTGAAGAGGACCAGGAGATCATCGAAGAATCAAACGAAGAATAACCTGTCCCCTTGTCTCCTTGTCCCCTTGTCCCCTTGTCCCCTTGTCTCCTTATCTCCTCCAGCTCTGCACTGTAATAAACCAGCTTTCTTTCAGTGTCGGTGAACGCATAAGCATGTAGTCGTTGTCGGTGAAATGGTTATTGACCCTTACAAAGGTGTAACGCAGGGAGTTGCGGTTTTCCGGCTCGCCATAGATCCATTCCTCGAAGTCTTTTCCGCGGTAAACGTAATCCGGCCGCCCGAAGATGATATAGATCAGGCCGCGGTCGGTTTTCCATCCTTCATGATAGGAAGTGAAATAGTTGTTGGCGTCCTCAACATTGGAATAATATTTCTGGATGAGCAGCCTGGCCCGCTCGGGCGACCTGGCCGTTTTCAGCCAGAAATCATCCACGGCAGCCTTGACATTGTCATTGTTCACCAGGGAATCGTACTCTTTTTTCGTTGTGATGTAGCGCAGCGGGTCCCGCAATTGTTCAGCGGTCGTTATCTCCGGGAAACCTTCAGGAAAATGGTACAGCGTAAGCCCTTCCCTCGACAGTGTATCTTTTCTGAAATGATAGAACCCATGCTTATCCAGCGTAACCCACTCCGACTCGCCGTTTGAGACCGAAACAGTGAATATACTGTCAGGGCGGTATTCGAAAACCGGTTCGCGGTCCTCGGTGTATGGAGGCCTGGCCAGGGGAAAATCCCTCTTGTAGTAATTGACAACCAGCAACTCACGGGCAGGATCATCGGAAATGACCCGGACCGGTTCATTGGCAGGGACATAATTCCTGAAAACAAGCTCCTGGTTGCGATTCAGGACAAGAAAATTCTGACGCCCTTTCATGGAGGTCTTGCCGACCTTCAGGAAGTGTGTTGCGCTGGCCTGGCGGTTCATGTCGAACAACGAGATCTCCAGCAGGTAATCGCCCGGGTATTTTATCTTGATATCAAAAGAATGCACGATGCCGGCCTGTTTGCCATAATTCAGGGAATCGCCCGAAACAATGGAACCGGTCGAAAGCACATCCGGGGATTCATAATCCTGTTTAAGCCTGTATTTCAGGCTGTAAGAACAGGCGTACAAACCGGTGAACGGATCTTTCTGATAGACCAGGTTGCTGTACACCACTTCCACAAACAAAGTGGAAGTGGAATCAGAGGTATGGAAAACGCAGCTGTTCAGCTCCGCGAATTGCTTCTCCGGCTGATACTGTGAGACCAGGTTCTGAAGGCTGATCTTTGAAGTCACCACGCATCCGGTCATGAAAAAAAACATGGATACTGCCAGTAAAACGGTGTTTATACGATTCTTCATCCGTTGATCTGCCTGATTTTTTCGATAAAAATAAATAAAACACCCCGGCATTGCTTCATTCAGTCGCGAATTTTGATTATATTTACAAATAAACTATGCCCGAAATGAAAAAAAGGCCCCGGCTTGGAATGGTTATCCTGCTGTTACTGTCTGTGACAAGCCTGACTGTTTTTGCCCAGGGTTTTGTTCCGGCCCGACCCTACAGTGACCATAAGGTGCTCCAGGATTTCCTTTGCGCCGAGGTCGTGTATCCCGGGGAGGAACTGAGCAGCGGCATCGAAGGCAAAGTGGTCATATCCTTCATTGTTGAGCAGGACGGCAGCGTGACCAATGTCAGCGTGAAGGAAAAAGTTGATCCCGACCTGGACAATGAAGCCCTGCGGCTGTTCCGGATGATCCTCTGGGAACCGGCTGTAAGCCTTGGCCAGCCGGTGGCCTCGCAGAATGAATTTCCGGTCGATTTCAATATCAAAAAGTACAACAAGCATTGCAGGCAAAGAGGTTACGGGATTACGGCGTACCCGCATGAGCCGGTCGATACAACAAATAAGGTATATGAACCCGCCGCCATCGACAAAAAGCCGTATGCCCTGTTTGATGAAAAAGGGATGAGCCTGGAAAAATTTATCGCTAATAATATTCAATACCCTGATGTTGCCTTCAGGCAAAGCATTTCCGGCAAAGTGAAACTGCGTTTTGTCGTGGAACCGCAGGGCAGGGCCTCTAATATCCAGGTTCTTGAATCCGTCGGTGGCGGGTGCACCCAGGAAGCGATCCGCTTGTTGCAAATGATCCGGTGGATGCCTGGAATAAAAGACCAGGCTGCGGTGCGTACCTTCATGAGACTGGAAATAGAATTCAAGCTGCCAGACGACTCACGGATGCAGATGTTCGACAGCCAGTTGCACTCGAATTAGGATTACCTGAGGCGGTCGACGCTGCGCACCAGCTTCTCATCCTTCAGGATGAAACGGTTTGCCAGCACCAAAAAGACCAGTGAGATCAGGGGGAAATAAATCGCAAATTCATCCTGGTAATTCGGGGAAGCCATGAGGTTCTTCTCAATGATCTTATTATAAACGAACAGAACGAGGCCAATGAAGACGATTTCCATAAAGATGGTCAGCCTCACTACTTTAAGCTGCCTGATCCTGTTTTTATAAAGGAAGACCGCGCCCAGGGCAGCCGCTGCAACGATAGCATTCAGAAGCAATAGCGGCAGGGTCGTCATAAAAGAAAATATCGATTCCGAATCCGGGCTTTTATTGATAAATCCATAAACATAAAACTTATAATAGGCCATCCCGTCGCCCGAGTAGATACTCGCGAACGGAAAGAAAAAAAGCAGCACGGAGGCCACAAAGGCCACGAGAAGAAAGAGGGTTTGTATACGCTGGATCATGGAAATGTTGAATGTTGAATTTTAAATTTTGAATTCGGGAATACTTTATGCAAAGATAAAAACATATCATAAAGCAGGCAATCGGGAAAGCTTGTTAATTTTGCCGGCAGCGATGTACCCCAGGTTCAGTGATATTATCAATGATTTTTTCGGCACAAATATCAACCTGCCGGTGCAAACCTATGGTTTCTTTGTAGCGCTGGCCTTTGCCCTCGCGGGATGGATAGTGTGGCTGGAATTAAAACGGAAAGAAAAAGAAAAGGTTATTTTCGCTTTTGAAAAGATGATCAGGAAGGGCGGTTTCGATGTTAAGACCATGGTCCATCCGCGGCAACTTACGGCGAACATCATCCTGGTGGCGGCGATATCCGGCATCATCGGGGCCAAGCTGTTCGATGTGGCGGAGCACCTGGACCGGCTGATCGATGATCCTCTGGGCGTGCTTTTCTCCTTCGACGGGCTGACTTTTTACGGCGGTCTGATCACGGCAGCCTTCGCGGTGGGTATATATGCCGAGCGAAACAGGATCCCCTGGCCTGTCATCGCCGACGTGGTGGCCCCGGCGCTGATGCTGGCTTACGGCATTGGACGAATCGGCTGCCAGCTTTCCGGTGACGGGTGCTGGGGCCTCGTGAACCCGGACCCGCGGCCGGAATGGCTCTCATGGCTGCCCGGCTGGATGTGGGCCTTCGACTATCCCAACAACGTGATCAATGCCGGGGTGCCCATCCCGGGTTGCCACGGATCGCACTGCCACGTGCTGGGCCAGCCGGTCTACCCTACCCCGTTTTACGAAACCATGATGGCTTTGGTGTTATTTACGGTGCTGTGGTTTGTCAGGAAAAGAATCCGGACTCACGGGTATTTATTCAGCATCTACCTGATCCTGAACGGGATGGAAAGGCTTTTAATAGAGCAGTTACGGGTAAACATTAAATATAATTTTTTAGGAATAAAGGTGACGCAGGCGGAGATCATCGCGGTGGGGCTGATCGTTGCCGGTATTGCCGGTTTCTTTTATTTCAGATGGCGTTTAAGGAAATATCCTCAGCGGAACTCTGTGTGATCTCAGTGGACCTCCGTGTAACTTAACCCGGCTATTACGCAAAGTTCCGCAAAGGATCGCAGAGTCTCGCAAAGGATCGAAATGAAAATAACTACAAATGAACCTTGAAAAACTTACCCACGACGTAGTCAGTCTTTGTCTGAAAGATGGCGCATACATTAAGCAGCAACTCGATCTGCTGAAAGAAAAAGACATCGAACTGAAGGACGATCACAATTTCGTAACGTATGTCGACCGTACCTCGGAAGAAATGCTGGTGGAAGCTTTATCAAAACTCACGCCGGGCTGCGGTTTCATTGCCGAAGAGGCTGAGTACGGCGGGGCTGATGCGGAACTGAAGTGGGTGATCGATCCGCTGGACGGCACCACGAATTTTGTGCACGGCATCCCGCTGTTTGCCATAAGTATCGCGCTGATGGAAGGCGACAAAGTTATTTTGGCGTGGTCCATGAAGTGAACCGCGCTGAAAGCTTCTTTTCATGGAAAGGAGGCCAGGCTTTCCTGAACGGGAAGGAGATCAGGGTGTCCAGCGCCAAAACCCTGAAAGACAGCCTGCTGGTAACCGGATTTCCATACATACGGGATCATATCCTTGATCAATACATGGATCTTTTCAAGGGATTCATTCAAAGGACCCAGGACCTGCGGAGGCTGGGCTCCGCGGCCACCGACCTGGCCTACGTAGCAGCCGGTCGTTTCGAAGGCTTTTACGAGATCAGCCTGAATGCCTGGGATGTTGCGGCAGGTTCATTCCTGGTGCAGCAGGCCGGCGGTATGGTTACCGATTTCAAAGGCGGAAATGATTTCATCTTCGGCCGGTCGCTGGTTTCGAGCAACGGGTTTGTGCATGAGGAGATGCTGAAGGTTGTGGAAGAGTTTTTTTCCTTAGAGTAAACTATTACTAAAAATAATACTATATTTGCCATAATTTGTCAAGTCTACTTTTGGCACATGAAAACTATCGGAAAATTACTTCGAGAATTAAGAGAGCACCGTGGGCTTTTGCTTAGAGAAGTTAGTGCCTGTATTTCAATCGACTCAACCCTATTAAGTAAAATAGAACGAGATGAAAGGATGGCTACAAGAGATCAAGTGAAATTACTAGCTGAATTTTACAGTGAAAGCAAAAATGAAGTAATAATCACATGGCTCAGCGACAAACTGGTATATTTTGTTCAGGATGAGGATTTTGCCTTACAGGCGATTGAAGTTGCAGAGGAAAAGGTTCTAAATTATAAAGTAAAGGAGCATCTTAAAGATAAAGAATCGAAATTTAAAACATAAAACAAAAGCAGATCGTGTATTACCATTTTATCTCAGGTAATTTTTCTTGTAAATCAACCATTGAGTCTATTGGAAGATATTGAAGATGTATTGATGAAAAATTGTTTTTAATATATGATATTGACTGAACATAACAGTTTAGACAAGATAATTCCTCAACTCGCCAAAGACTGGCTTGAGTTGGAAAATATCAGAAATGAAGTAGGTTGTCTTAAGACTAAACAACTAGTTTATATTGCAGATTCTCGAAACTTATCCATGATTCCTGATGAATCGGTTCATTTAATTTTAACTTCTCCACCATATTGGAATTTAAAAAAGTATAATGACCACACTTATCAACTTGGACACATTGACGACTATCAAAAATTTCTTGACCAACTTGATTTGGTTTGGCAAGAATGTTACAAAAAACTCGTGATTGGTGGCAGAATGGTGGTCGTTGTCGGAGATGTCCTACTTTCAAGGCGTGAATTCGGACGACATAAAGTTGTGCCACTTCACGCAGATATCCAAGTGCGTTGTGAAAGAATTGGTTTCGATAACTTAGCGCCGATCTTTTGGCATAAAATTTCAAATGCAGCTTTTGAAGTTCCTGGAAATACAAAATTTCTTGGAAAACCATACGAACCAAATGGAATAATAAAACATGATATAGAGTACATACTTATGTTACGTAAAAATGGTGGCTATCGTAAACCAACATATGATCAGAGAAGGTTGTCTGTCATCTCAGAAAAAGAATTCAACCTATGGTATAACCAGATTTGGGATTTCAATGGAGCATCAACAAAGAATCATCCTGCACCATATCCGGAAGAATTATCCAATCGAATTGTACGGATGTTCAGTTTTGTTGGAGATACCATTCTGGACCCGTTTCTTGGATCCGGAACCACCCTGGTATCATGTTCAAGAATAGGAAGAAATGGAATTGGCATTGAAGTGGATAAATCATATGCCCAGTATGCGTATCAGAGACTTTTTAAAACTCTCGACCTGTATAAGCAGGATACAATTGAACTTAATTTAATTGACCTTCACAATGAGTAAACTTCTTCCGGATAACTTTGACGATCTCATTAAAACAGCTGTAATTCAATTTTGGACTTCGAGAATCTCTGCTAATAAGCAATCTCAAGAAGGTGGCAGAGGTTCTGTGATTGCTGGAAAAAACCTTGACGGTTTTTCAAATTTGATAAAGATTGTAGCGCAGCATTGTGGTATTCCTGATGATTGTATTTTTACCTCCAATAAAAAGAAACTCACAATTCCAGGTTATTTCAGACCCACAAAGATGTGGGATTCAATTATTCTATATCAAGGAAGACTGGTGGCGGTCTTTGAACTAAAATCACAGGTAGGTTCATTTGGAAATAATTTTAATAATCGCAGTGAAGAATCAATTGGCTCAGCCAAAGATTTTTGGACAGCTCATCGAGAAAAAGCATATGACCTCTCCAATTTAGCAGATAATATGTTGAATTTTGCTAATGCAACTGATATAAAACCACCCTTTCTTGGTTATTTAATGCTGCTTGAAAACTGTGAAGGCTCAACTTCACCGATTAAGGTCGAAGAAGAATGTTACAAAGTATTTCCAGAGTTCAGAAATACATCCTATGCCAAGCGTTACCAATTGTTATGTGAGAAATTAGTCCTTGAGGGATTGTATTCTTCAGCAAGTTTGATTTTATCTGACCAAAGTGCAGGCAGGGCTGAAGGCTATTTTTCATCTCCAACCGAGATTCTGAGTCCAAAATCATTGTTTGCTGACTTTGCCGGAAAACTTCTTTCAGCAATTGAAACCTATAAGTAATAAAGTAAATTTAATGACCAATAGCACATTTATGCTTGAAATAGTATATAAGTTGTCAAAATTCTTCCTTACAATAATTATTTGGGTAGGAAGCCCTCAAATGTCTATTTGTCAGGATAGAAATTTCAATTCTGGAAGGAAAGCCCTAGTTTACAAATTCGATATCAAGAAAGAAATCGCCCCGCCGGTGTGGCGCAGCACCAAGATGGCGCTGGAAGATGCGGTTAATAAAAACGCCGATATCGTTCTGATCGAAATGAGCACCTATGGCGGGATGCTGGAGTCGGCCGACTCGATCCGCACCAAGCTGCTGAACTCCCCGATCCCCGTGTTCTGCTTCATCCACCACAATGCCGCCTCAGCCGGGGCGCTGATCGCCATTGCCTGCGACAGCATCTACATGTCGACCGGCTCCACGATCGGTGCAGCCACGGTGGTCGACCAGACCGGCCAGGTGGTGCCCGACAAGTACCAGTCGTACATGCGGGCCATGATGCGCTCCACGGCGGAAGCCACCGGCCGTGACCCGAACATCGCCCAGGCCATGGTAGATCCCCGGATCAAGATCGAAGGGGTGATCGATTCGGGCAGCGTGCTCACCTTCACCGCTTCCGAAGCGATGAAGCACGGATTTTGCGAAGGACTGGCCGAAAACACCGAAGAGGTGCTGAAACTGGCTGGCATCAGTGAATACGAGATCATCGAGCAGGAACTGACCGGCATGGACAAGGTCATCGGGTGGCTGATCAACCCGATTGTCAGCGGTATACTGATCATGGTCATCGTCGGCGGGATCTATTTCGAGCTCCAGACGCCCGGGATCGGGTTCCCGTCCATTGCAGCCATCACGGCGGCATTGCTGTACTTTGCCCCGTTATACCTGGAAGGGCTGGCCGAGCACTGGGAGATCCTGGTTTTCGTCATCGGAGTAATCCTGATCATCGTGGAAATATTCGCGCTCCCAGGCTTTGGGGTCACCGGGATCGCAGGGATCGTTTTGGTCGTCACAAGCCTCACCCTGGCCATGATCAACAACATCGGCTTCGATTTCAAACCGGTCAGACCGGATAATGTCATCATTTCTTTATTCATCGTATTCATCTCTATTTTTATCGCAATCATCGCCTCGTATTTCCTGACCAAAAAGCTGTTCACGCAAAACCGGCTGTTCGGTTCCCTGGCGCTGGAGACCGTGCAAAGCAAGGATGATGGCTATAGTACAGCTGACATCCATTACCGGGAAATGATCGGAAAAAGAGGCATTGCCCATTCGATCCTGAGGCCTGCCGGGAAAGTGATGATCGACGGGGAACTCTTCGACGCCACCGCTTTAACGGGATATATCGAGAAAGGAGAGAATATTGAGGTGGTGAAATATGAGACGACACAACTTGTGGTTAAGAAACTGGAAATTTGAAATTTGAAATTCGGAAATCAACTCAAGACCCAAGACTCAAGACTCAAGACTTTTACGGGTATTCCCCGGATAAATGCCTCACTACTTGCACTTTGCCGGGGCCTAAGGAACCCTGGCACCGGGGAACCCGTCTTTCGAGTTTTTAGTTTTGAGTTTTTAGTTTTGAGGTTGAGTTATTTAGTTTTTTAGTTGTTTTGGATTTTTCAATTTGGATTTTGTTTGGAATTTAGTGCTTGGGTTTTGGATTTTGTTTGGAATTTGGTGCTTGGAATTTGGAATTTATAAAAGTTACCTTTGTGGAAAATTTTAACGAATGATTTTAATAGCCGATGCCGGTGCCACGAAGATCCAATGGGTTGTGATCCATGATGGCAAGGCAAGCCTCCCTACCGAAACAGCCGGGTTTAATCCTTACTTCATGGCGCCGAAGATTCTTGAAGACGCAGTGGAGAAAGACCTTGTACCTTTTCTCAGCCCGCCCCACATTAAGCGGGTATTTTACTACGGAGCCGGGTGTTCCACCATGCAGAAAACCGGTATTGTGGATGACGTATTGCGTGATATCTTCAAGCATGCCGACATCGAGATCCATCATGACCTGCTGGGGGCCGCCAGGGCATTGTTCGGCCGGAGCGGAGGCATCGCCTGTATCCTTGGAACAGGCTCTAATTCATGTCTTTACGATGGGAAAAATATCCTCGAGAATGTAACCTCCCTTGGTTACTTTTTCGGCGATGAAGGCAGTGGTGCGTATCTTGGCAAATTATTCCTTACCGAATACCTGAGAAAAAGGCTGCCTGATCATCTGAAGGAAAAATTTGACAAGCGATATGGCTATTCTCTTGAAAATATACTCGACTCGGTTTACAGCAGACCTCATCCCAACCAGTTCCTTTCTTCATTCGCCTTGTTTATCGGGGAAAATAAAGAAGACGAATTCATTAAAAACATCGTGAGGAAAAACTTCAGGGATTTCTTCCTGGAACAAGTCACACAGTATTCAGGCTATAAGGATCAGCCTCTCGGAATAATCGGTTCAGTCGGCCATCATTTCCAGGAAATATTCAGAGAAATCGCTGATGAACACCAGTTGAAGGTCCAGAAGATCATCCAGTCACCCATCGAAGGACTTGCGGAGTACCATAACGGTTAAGCGTAACATACACTGTTAAATTGTTAAATTGTTCAATTGTCCAACTGTCCAACTGTCCAATTGTCCAACTGTCCAATTGTCCAATTGTCCAACTGCTCAACGGCACGATCAATTAATCCCTGCTCAGTTTCTGCCTTTACCCACAATATCCCTGGGTCCTTCCGGAACCAGGTCATCTGGCGCTTGGCATACTGCCGGGTATTGATCTTTATCTTTTCAACCGCTTCTTCAAGGGAACATTTGCCATCAAGAAATTCAAAGATCTCTTTATAACCCACGGTATTTAAGGCGTTCAGGTGCCGAAAGCCGATGTTCTGCCGGGCTTCTTCCACCAGTCCGCCGGCGATCATTTTTTCAGCGCGGAGGTTGATCTTTTCTATAAGCCGTTCACGGGGGATATCAAGCCCGATCTTTACAATCCGGAACGGACGTTGCTTTTTCATCCCTTTACGGTAGGAAGAATACGGCTTGCCGGTCATCAGGCAGACTTCCAGCGCCCGGATCAGTCGCTGCGGATTGGCCAGGTCCACCTGGCGATGGTATTCCGGGTCGAGGCGAAGCAATTCATCCTGTAAATAACTGATCCCTTTGGATTTATAATGATCCTGCAGCACTTTCCGGATGGCCGGGTCATGTTCGGGCTGCTCATCGATGCCATGACAGACCGCATCGATGTATAAACCGGATCCGCCACACAACACGACAACATCGTGCTTTTTGAACAGTTTTTCAAGCAGTTTCATCACATCCTGCTCAAAGCGCGAAATGTTGTATTTCTCTGTAACCGAAATATGGCCGATAAGATGATGCTTCACTGCGCTGAGCTGCTCCGGGGAAGGCTTTGCCGTGCCGATTGAAAGCTCCATGTAAAACTGGCGGGAATCGGCGGAAATGATCTCCGTGCCCAGCCGCTGTGCCAGGCTGATGGCCAGGTCGGTCTTGCCCGAGGCGGTCGGGCCGAGGAGGATGAGCAGTATTTTTGTTCCAGGTTCCAAGTTCCAGGTTCCTACCTCACCCCCTGTCCCCCACTCCTGCAGGAGAGGGGGAATAGGGGGCAGGGGGTAAAGGGGGTGAGGTGGTGGCCTTCAATCCCAATTTTCCACCTTCCTCCACCATCAACCCATACGCTTCTTCGTAGTCGTTGTGGATCACCCCGTCAAGGATCGCTTCGCGGATCGCGTTCTTAATGACGCCAACCTCTTTCCCCGGGGGAATGCCGAAGGTTTTCATGATGATCTCCCCGGTGATGGGCGGCTGCCAGTTGCGGATGCGGTCTTTGGCCTCCACTTCCACCAGTTTCTGACGCACCAGCTCGAAATTCTTCATGTAGCGCTTCACCTTTTCGGGGTTCTTCGAGGTGATGTCGGCTTCGCAAAGCATCATCAGGTCGTCGATGTCGTCGCCGGCGTCAAAAAGCAGTCGCCTGACGGCCGAGTCGGTGACTTCCTCCTGTGAAAGCACGATCGGGCGCAGGTGCAGCAGCACCAGTTTCTGGACGTATCGCATCCGTTCATCCACCGGCATTTTCATCCTGTGAAACAGCCGGGGCACCATTTTCGCACCGACAAACTCGTGGGCGTGGAAGGTCCAGCCTGTTCCCGGCTCAAATTTTTTCGTGACCGGCTTGGCGATGTCGTGCAGCAGGGCTCCCCATCTTAACCAGAGATTATCTGATTTTTCCGCCAGGTTGTCGAGCACCTGCAAGGTGTGATGAAAATTATCTTTATGTCCTTTTCCGTCAATGAATTCCGCTCCTTTCAGGGCAAGAAATTCCGGGAAGATGAGCTTCAGGAGCCCCGAATCCATCAGCAATTTAAACCCGATGGAGGGCTTTTTCGCGAGGATGATCTTTTCCAGTTCGTCATTGATCCGTTCCCGTGAAATAATGCCTATCCGGTCTGCATTGCGCCGGATCGACTCAAAGGAATTCTTTTCGATGACATAATCAAGCTGCGTGGCAAAGCGAATGGCCCGCATCATGCGCAGCGGGTCGTCGGAATAGGTCGTGTCGGGATCAAGCGGCGTCCGGATGATGCCATCTTCAAGGTCTTTGTAGCCGCCGAACGGATCCAGCAGTTGACCGGCATCTTCCGCGTTCAGGCTCAGTGCCAGCGTGTTAATGGTGAAATCGCGGCGGTTCTGGTCGTCCTCCAGGGTGCCGTCCTCCACGATCGGCTTGCGGGAGTCTCTCCGGTAAGATTCCTTGCGCGCGCCGACAAATTCGACGATCCACTCCTCGTTTCCGGAAACGTATTTGACCATCGCGGTGCCGAAGTTCTTAAAGACTTTTGGCTTGGTCCTTCTGCCCAGGCGGGATGCAAAAAGCTCTGCCAGCTCAATGCCACTGCCGACCACCACCACGTCGATGTCCTTGGTCGGCCGGTGAAGGATACTGTCCCTCACGTAGCCGCCAACCACAAAAGCCGGGTGGCCGTAATCCGCCACCGCTGCCATCAAAGGCTTGAAAACCGGGTGATCGAGGTATTTTGTGAAATCAATGCACATTGGATTGGCAAAAGTACGCAAATCCGTTGAGCTATTGCTTACTGAGCGCCAAATTCGTGCTTTATCGTGATGTAACCGGGATATTCTACCGGCGTTGAGCCAAAGTAGATCGTTGGTTTGGCTTTCAGCTTGATTTTCGTCGGTTCATTGCTCATGCCGGCCAGGTTCAGGGCGAAATTGATCAGGGCATCCCGCGATTTGCCGCTTAGCGCCTTCATCAGGTCAAAATTGATGGCGACAGGGAAACTGGTCATCGTATTGGCCGGGATCTCGATCCGCTGGTCAAGCACTCCCCGCGTCATCTCGGCATCGTCGATCAGCAGGATCCAATCCAGCTTGTTCATGGCCGCCAGGACCGGATTGGGGTTCTTCGCCTCGATATTCAGGTCGAATACCAGCGGCAGGCTGCCGCTTGCAACCGCGCTGCCGATCCTGGCTATATCGGTAATGCTCAGATCGGATATAGAGCTTTTATCCTGGATATTCACCCCGGCCAGTTTCATGTTCTTCGTCGATTCAAGGCGGAAGTCGCATTTGCCGAAATTTTTCATCTGGGAAGTCTGTTCCAGGACCGAACAGGAGGAGAAAAATGCCAGTGACAATATCAATGACATAAAAGATGAGATATTAAGACTTCTTTTCATTGTTAGAATTTTGATCAAAATTAGAATGTTTTATTTAACCACGAAGGCGCACTAAGGAATACACGAAGGCACACGAAGAAATTCCGGCATTAATTGTAAGCTTAGTGCGCCTTTGTGAATATCCTTTGTGCGCCTTTGTGGTTAAACCGACAAATCACCATAATAACGTAGTTTTGCAAAAACGTATCATTAAATGCTTCGTTTTATTCAACGCACAGAAACCGATCCTTATTATAACCTCGCTGCTGAAGAATATTTATTGAAAACAGCCGAGACTGATACCTTCATGATCTGGCGCAACGAAGCATCGGTGATCGTCGGAAAGCATCAGAACACGTTGAAGGAGATCAATTTATCTTTTGTTGAAGAATACAAACTACCTGTTATCCGAAGGATCACCGGCGGGGGAACCGTTTATCATGACCCGGGAAACCTCAATTTTTCTTTCATCTTTACCCAAAGAAAAGAAAACCTGATCGATTTTAAAGAATTCACGAAGCCGGTCATTTCATTTCTTCAAAGCCTGGGTCTGAATGCCGCTTTTGAAGGGAAAAACAACATCACCGTGGATGGGTTGAAGGTTTCGGGTAATTCGGCACATCTTTATAAGAACAAGGTCCTGTACCACGGCACGCTGCTGTTCGATGCCAGCCTGGAGCTGCTTGAACAAACGATCACCGGCCAGGAAAATCTGTTTCATGATAAGGCAGTTAAATCAGTCAGGGTAAGGGTGGTAAATATTTCTGATAAGCTAACCGAAAAGATTAATGTTAATGAGTTTTCAAACCGTTTCAAAGCATTCATTTTCAAATATTTTGAAGATGTTTTTGAAGAAGAAATAAAAGAAGAAGAAGACCGGGCGATCCGCGGGCTGGCCGCGGAAAAATATCGCTCTCATCAATGGAATTTCGGTTATTCTCCTGAATATGAATTTAATAATAAATGGGTTTATAATGAAAATGAGTTTTCTGTGAAGCTCTTTGTTAAAGCAGGTAAGATCTCGAAAGCTGAATTTTCCGGTCCGGAGGAGTATATGAAGGTTTTGGAAAATATTGCCGAGCAACTGACTGGTATCTACCATGAAAGAAATTTCATTCGTGAATCCTTTACTATCTTTTCTGACGAGGATGATATGCCATTTTTGAACCAAATCATCAAACATTTGTTATAAATTAAATTCGTGATAATTCGTATAATTCGTGTCATCCGTGTGCCATTAACAGAACACGAATTTGCACGAATGCAATGAATTAGCACGGATCATATCTTCGATTAAACTTTTATAAGCTGCATATAAGTAACAATTGTAACATGAAACTGGAACAAATATTCGAAAAACTCTGGGAGACATACACTTCACAGAATCCTGACGTGCAAAAGGTTTATGACCTGTTCGTCCGTGAAGGCGAGCGGGTGGTGAACGACCACATCGCGTTCCGCACCTTTGACGATCCCCGGATCAATATTGACGTGCTTGCCAGGCCTTTCCTGGCCAATGGTTATGTTGAAAAGGGCAGCTACAATTTCGAGGAGAAAAAGCTTTTTGCCCGTCACTATGAGCATAAAACCGATCCGGAGGCTCCCCGTGTCTTTTTCAGCGAACTCCTGACCGGGCACTTCAGTCCGTTCCTCCGGGAAACGGTCACAAGAGCCATCGACCAGATCTCGGTCGTAAATATGGACGCCGATGGCATTATCTTCTCCGGGCGCCTCTGGCAGAAGCCTTCTTTCGAGGTTTATAACAAGCTGAAAGAAGAATCGGAATACGCTGCCTGGGTGTATGTTTTCGGCTTTTGCGCGAATCATTTCACGGTTTCGGTAAATCACCTGAAAAAGCATGATTCGGTTGAAAAAGTGAACAGCCTGCTGAAAGACAACGGTTTCCTGATCAATGACTCAGGTGGCGAGATCAAGGGCACGCCGCAGGAATTGCTTGAGCAATCGTCCATCAAATCGGGCATAATCAAAATGGATTTCATGGAAGGAAACTTTTCTATCCCCGGCTGTTACTATGAATTCGCCCGCCGCTATCCGGATACCAACGGGAAGCTTTATTCCGGCTTCATCGCCAAATCGGCGGATAAGATTTTCGAGAGCACGAATTTCTATAAAAAGTAATGCTGAAAAGGCATAATTTTGGCTCGCATGAGCCCCAACCTGACCGAGCAACTCGAACAACTGCGAAAATCGCTTGAAGGCGATCTTTTTACCGATGAATCGTTCCGTTTACTGCACGCCACGGATGCCTCGGCCTACCGTGCCGTTCCACTCGCTGTAGCCCGCCCGAAAAACGTTGAAGACATCCGCAGGCTGATCCGTTTTGCCAGAGAAAACAAGACCTCGCTCATCCCGCGCACGGCAGGCACTTCGCTTGCAGGGCAGGTTGTGGGTGAAGGCATCGTGGTTGATGTTTCGAAATACCTGGACAAAATACTGGAAATCAACCAGGAAGAACATTGGGTACGGGTTGAGCCGGGTGTGGTGCTCGACGAACTGAACATGGCGGTGGCGCCTTACGGCCTGTTCTTCGGCCCGGAAACGTCGACCTCCAACCGCTGCATGATCGGCGGGATGGTGGGCAACAATGCCTGCGGGGCGCATTCGATCATCTACGGGAGCACCCGGGACCACCTGATCTCGCTCAAAACTATACTCAGCGACGGATCGGATGCGGAATTAAGGCCATTGACACACGAAGAATTTGATGCGAAATGCCAGGGTGATTCGCTGGAATCCCGAATTTACCGGAATATCCGGGAACTCTTAAGCGATCCGGAAACACAGCAGGAGATCAGGAATGAATATCCTGAGCCGGTCATTAAACGGCGCAATACCGGGTATGCGATTGATCAATTGCTCGATTGTTATCCGTTTTACGAAGAAGGTCAGCCATTCAATTTTTGTAAGATTCTTGCCGGATCGGAAGGAACGCTGGCATTCACGACCGAGATCAAATTAAACCTCGTCCCACTCCCGCCTAAGCAAAAGATCCTGCTGTGCGCTCATTTCAACACCCTGGAAGAAGCGCTGCAGGGAAATCTCGTTGCCCTGAAACACAAGCCCGGCGCGGTGGAGCTGATGGACAGGTTCATCCTGGACTGCACCAGAGATAACATCGAGCAGCGCAGGAACCGTTTCTTTATTGAGGGCGATCCCGGCGCGATCCTGATCATCGAGTTTGCCCGGGAGAGCAAAGAAGAGCTTTTTGAGATCACTTCCCGTCTGGAACAGGATTTCAGGGCCGGCGGGCTCGGGTACCACTACCCTGTCGTTACCGGTGCGGATATCCCCAAAGTCTGGGCCCTGCGAAAGGCCGGCCTGGGCGTACTGACCAATATCCCCGGCGATGCCAAGCCGGTGTCGGTCATAGAAGACACTGCAGTCAGTCCCGAAAAGCTACCGCAATACATTGCCGAATTCAAGGAAATCCTGGCCAAACACAGCCTGGAATGCGTTTATCACGCCCATATCGCCACCGGCGAGCTTCACCTCAGGCCGGTGCTGAACCTGAAGGACCCGGAGGACGTGAGGAAATTCCGCGCGATCGCCACAGATACCGCAAAGCTGGTCAAGAAGTTCCGCGGCTCCTTCAGCGGCGAGCATGGCGACGGGAGGGTCCGAGGCGAGTTCATACCGTTGATGGTCGGCGAAAAAAATTACCAGCTCCTCCGGCAGATTAAGCATGCCTGGGACCCCGAAAACATTTTCAATCCCGGTAAGATCACCGACACCGCGCCGATGGACACCAGCCTGCGCTACGAGCCGGGAAAACCCACGAGGCAGTTCGATACCGTCTTCGATTTCACGCACGACGGCGGCATCCTCCGCGCAGCCGAAAAATGCAACGGCTCGGGCGACTGCCGCAAGTCGCACCTGATTGGCGGCACCATGTGCCCCAGCTACATGGCCAGCAAGAACGAGAACTCGACCACCCGCGCCCGGGCCAACATCCTGCGCGAATTCCTGACTCATTCCGGCCGCAAAAATCCCTTCAGCCACAAGGAGATCTACGATGTGATGGACCTGTGCCTGTCCTGCAAGGGCTGCAAGTCGGAGTGCCCGTCGAACGTCGACATCGCCAGGTACAAGGCCGAGTTCCTGCAGCATTATTACGATGAGCACGGCACGCCGCTGCGGGCGCTGGCCGTGGCGAACATCACCCGTCTGAACCGCCTGGGAAGCATCGCGCCCGGTGTTTACAACTTTATGGTAAGCAACCCGGCCATTTCCGGCCTGATGAAGCAGGCACTCGGGATGGCTAAACAAAGAAACCTTCCCACCTTATCACCATATCACCTGACCACCTGGCTGAAACGTTACAAGCAGGAACTACCGCCAACCCTCCCCCACCGCAAAGTCTGCCTTTTCGTCGACGAGTTCACTGACTTCAACGACGCGCATGTCGGGATTGCAGCGGTGAAGTTGTTAAATGCGCTGGGCTATTGGGTGTTGGCTCCCGGAAACAGTGAGAGCGGGAGGACCTATTTATCGAAGGGCTTAGTGCGAAGAGCGAGGGAATGTGCTATTGAGAATGTAATATTTTTTAAGGATAAAGTTAATGAGGAAGTTCCGTTGGTTGGGATTGAACCATCGGCTATTTTATCTTTCCGGGATGAATATCCTGACCTGGTGGGATCTGAGCTAAAGGAAACCGCGCTGGAATTATCGAAGAACTGCCTGATGTTTGATGAATTCTTCATGAGGGAAGTGAAGGCCGGCAACATAAGCAAGGAACACTTCACTTCCAATCCACTGAGAATCAAACTGCACGGGCACTGTCATCAAAAGGCTCTTTCGACGACAGGTCCGACCAAAGAAATGCTCTCCTTCCCCGAAAACTACACTGTCGAAGAGATCCCCTCAGGGTGTTGCGGTATGGCCGGCTCGTTCGGCTACGAGAAAGAACATTACGAGTTATCGATGCAGGTCGGAGAGCTGGTCCTTTTCCCAGCCGTAAGAAAAGCCGGAACCGAAGAGATCATTGCCGCACCCGGAACGAGCTGCCGCCACCAGATCAAAGACGGAACAGGGCGGACGGCGCTGCACCCGGTGGAAGTGATGAATGCCTCCCTTACCCTTCAAAAACAAATGTCACACGCGTCCCGGTAGGATTGCCATCGGGGTCTCTGAGATCGGTAATCTCAAGACTGATCTTTTTTCCGTATTTTTTTCTCAGGACCTCCAGCCTGGCGGCAGTAATGCTTGTTGAGACAGACCGGTGGAGCTTCTGCCGGGTAGATTCAATCTCTTTGGCGCGCTCGCGGCCAACCCCGTCATCGGTGATCTGAAATATGAGATCCTTTTCATTTAGCGAAAGGTCGATTTCGATCATTCCGGGCCCTTCTTTATGCTTGATCCCGTGTTCGAGCGCATTCTCGATAAACGGCTGGCTGAGCATCGGGGGAATGAATATTTCCTCCGGATAAATTCTGTCGCCAATTCGAATAGAATAATCAAATTTGCCTGCATAACGCAACTTCTGTAGTTCCAGGTAGTTCTCCACTGTGCTGATCTCGCGGTCAAGCGTCACGTATTCTTCGATGGTGTTGTCAAGGATGTTCCTCACCAGTTTTGAGAACCTCGCCAGGTAGCGGCTGGCTTTTTCCGGGTCTTCCTGGAGGATGAACGTCTGGATATTGGCCAGTGTATTGAAAATAAAATGCGGGTTCATCTGGCTGCGCAGCAGTTTTTGCTCGAGCACCAGGGCGTGATGGGTGCTTTTTAATCGGTTTTGCCTGATAAGGAGAATGGCAATGATCATAATCACCGCAAGGAAACATGCTATTACAATCAGCAGGAACCCCCTTAATCTTAACTTATCCTCTTTGATCTGGTTTTGTTGTGCCAGGCTGATGATCTGCTGCTCTTTCTTTTGTGTCTGGTACCTGGTTTCCGTTTCCATTACCATCTTATCGCGTTCAAGGTTGGCCAGCTTCCGGCTTTCCTCTTCGTACCTGACATGATGATACAACGCATTCTTTGTTTCCTTCAATTTATCATATTGTTTATAGAGCCACAAATGAGCATTTATTATTTTCCGCATGCCACTCTCCCCGACATATTCCTTCACATTTTGCCCGGGCGTGTACCAGTAATCAATGTTGTGTAATGAATCCGGGCTTAACGCTCTGTTGGCTTTCACCCACTCTCCATATTCCAGTGCTTTTTTAAATTTTCCAATTGCCTGCTCCGGAAGGTTCAGTTCCGCCAGTATCTCTCCCCATTTCTGGTAATCATCAGCGGCCTGAGCATTATGTTTTCGGTTTTCCATCAGGGCAGTCAGTTCTTCGATCATTTTCAGCGCTTCATCATACTTACCCAGCCTGGCCAGGATGTCCACCCAGTAAGAGCGATATTGCTCCAGTGATGAAACCTGATATCCTTCACTAAACGCTTCAGCTTTTCTGAAATAGATCTCAGCGCTGTCATACCGCTGAAGATGATACTGGCAGATCCCCATCTGATAATAGCACAATGCCATGTTAGGCCTCGGGATGGGCACCGTATCACTCACAGCCAGGCAGATATGTTGAAACCTGAGGGCTTGTTCATAGTTCCCGAGAAAAAACCAGTGAGCCCAGGCGGCACTGACCATGATCTCGAAAAGCAGATTTCCCGGCACTTTTGACCGGTCGAACTGCATGAATTCATCCAGCATCCGTTCCGCAATGTCATAATTTCGGGTATAAAGGAATGTAAGCATGATAAGCTTACCGGAAGAAAACAGCCAGTCGAGCCTGCCTGAGATTTTTGCTGTTTCATTTGCATCCAGAAGACAGGAAACAGCATTAGGGTAAACCCCCAGGCTCATGTATGCCGTTCCAAGGGCCAGCCGGGTCTCATAAAAAAGAGGAAGACCGGCTGATCTAGGCAAGAGCGAATCCGCCTCCCGGGCATAGCTGAGACTTAATTCCGGCTTTGTATAGAAATAAGCTGAAGCGAGCTTGTTCAATGCCGGGATCCTTTCTTCGCCTTCGGTGACCTTTAGCAATTCTGAAAGGCTGTCGGTATTGATCTTCTCTGCAGTGTAAAATAATTGGGCCTTTAAGGAATGGTTGAATAAAACAAGATTAATGACAAGGCCAATGAGCAAGTTCCTATTTCGCGTAATTTTGACCATACAATCTGCTTTATCAATCCCCGAGATGATCAAACAATTCCAGCAGTTGGTCGCGCTTGCGTGAAGCAACCGGGATCCGGATGCCGTTTCTCAGGATCACGAAACCACCTTCTCCCTTGTCAAATCGTTCCACAAAGGAAAGGTTTATCAGGTAAGATTTATGGATCCTGTAAAATCCCTAGTCATTGAGCAAATCATCATAATCCTTCAGGTTCCTTGAAGCCATGATTTTTCTGCCGTCTTCAAGGCATATATTTGTATAGCTACCGTCCGATTCACAATGCGTTATCCCTTGTATTTCAATGATATAAACATTGTCGGCCGTTTTTAATACCATTTTCTTATGACGGTCGCCTGAGGCAGAGAGGTTATTTTCCATCGCGGAAAGCCGTATCCGCAGATCATGCTGAAGCATCTGTTCGGTCTTGTTAATAGCTTCCGTCAGCTCATCGGGATCAACCGGCTTGAGGATATAGTCCAGCGCGCTGAACTTAAAAGCTTTCACGGCATATTGTTCATAAGCGGTGATAAAGATCACTTTAAAATCGACCGGGTCCAGTTGTTTCAGCAGGTCAAAACCGGTACCGTCGTCCATTTTGATATCCAGCAGCACCAGGTCGGGATTCTGGCTACGGATCACCGCCTTGCCTTCCCTGACGCCGCCGGCCGTCCCAACCAATGTTACATTCGGGCAATGCCTTCCGATCAGCCTGATCAACCCGTCACGCACATGCGGTTCATCATCCACAATGACTACACGGATCATCTTCTTTGGTTGCTTTGATGTAAATATAGAAAGAATCATTGGTCGGTGCAAGTTATATCTTATAATTTTCGACAATGTCAGTTGGCATGCTTGCGTAAAGTCCGCATCCGTTCCCCCTCTTCACCTCAAACCGAAAAGGGGGTGGATGCAGGATATTATTCGACTTTAATCACTTTCAATGTTGAGATCTCGCTACCCACCTGCAGCCTCACAAAATACACTCCCGGCGTGAACCCCGACGCATCCCACCTGACCACATACTCCCCGGCAGGCAGCTCCTTATCCAGCAAAGCCGACACTTCCCGTCCATGCACATCATAAACCTTCAAACTCACCCATTGACCATTGACCATCGACCATCGACCATCGACCGTCGAAAATCGAAAATCGACAATCCCTCCGGTCGGATTGGGATAGCCGGTAATGTTGAATGTTGAATGTTGAGTGTTGAATTCGGGAACATTTGTGGGCAATGGGATCGATCCGAACTCAAACGCCCCCATGTCGATAACCACTACACTGTCACCATCGCCATCCCAGAGCCTGATATTCCCGATCAGGTCATCCGGTGGGAGGTTCAACCCGGCAACATCGGGAATGCCGGCGTCGACGCAGGGTGAGCCTTCCACGAGCTGGAAGTTCAGCGCCAGGGCGTCAGCAAATCCCGGGTCGGTATCAAGGTTGTATTCATACAGACCGCTTCCGATGCCATAAGGACCAATACCGGCCTGACCGTCCTGGATATCGTTGTTTATGAAATCCACATCACAGTCGTTGGATGAAATATAAATCTGGCTGTTTTCGGGGGCTGTATTGCCCCAGAAAATATTGTTTATCAGGTCAGGATCTGATCCGTCATAGATTTCAAGCGCACCCCCTCTGAAATTGGAATGATTATTAACAAAGGTATTATTGAGCAATATAGGGTTTGAATCAGTGCTCACCAGTATTGCTCCACCACCATCTGCAACAGCTCTTAGTGAATTGTTACCCTCAAACAGGCAGTTTACAATTTCAGGCGAAGATGCCAGGTAACAGGCGATTGCCCCGGACCAGTTGGCGCTGTTGTCTCTGAAAACACAATTCCTGATCAGCGGGCTGCTGGTCCACAATGCGATGGCCCCACCGCTGGCAGTAAATTGTGTATTCAACAATGCCCTGTTATGATGGAAAAGGCAGTTTTCGATGATGATATTGTCGTACTCCCTTATACCTATTGCACCGCCACAATTATTGGCTGAATTGTTTGGAGCCACGGGAGGAAAACCGTACTCAAAAATGCAATTCCTGAACACAGAGGTTGGATTGGTTGTGGAGGTACCGTCAAATCCAATATGCCCCCATCCCAGTTCCGGATTTACGGCAGTGAAAACAATGCTCCCGGTATTGCTTGTATCGCCGACAGCCTGCAATGATCCTTCCACAAAAAATTGAACCCGGTCAGTGAACTTAACCCAAACACCCGGGTCAATCACCAGTGTCTGCCCATCCGGAATGGTAATGTCGCCGGTTACAATGTAGGGATGGCCTGCCATAGTCCAGTGGCCTGAAACCTCGCCAGGTTGAACCTGGGTTCCTTTGGGCGGTAAAGCCACCATCTCAGCTTCATTGATCTGCCAGAAACCACCTGTCCTGCCATTGGAATTGAATGTACCCGAAGCTTGTGTGGCTTTAATGATGTTCGTTTTTATCTGCCTGTTCTCCAGGTCTTTGAAGAGCGATGCGGCAACCGCCTGGACGTCGTCGGAACTATTGGCGGAAGCGTCGAACACCAGCGTTGTAGCCGAAGGTCCCCACCATCCCAGGTTTGGAATGGCGACATTCCGGTGGCTTTTTGCTGTATCGCAGACAAAACCGAATAATAATTCCCCATTAATCTCTGCAGTGATCAGTGAATGATAAAAATTAACACAATGGATATCATCCTGTAAATACCAGTCTTCGTTTTTAATGTCTTCATCCAGGTTCCGGATATCCATTTTAATTTTCACCTGCTCCGGGCTGAGGCCCCTGTATTCAAGCTGCAACAGGAAATTCTGAAATCCCGAGATATTTTCGCCTAAAAACCTTGCAAAACAGGCATCGGGATCCGGGTCGATGTCATCATAGTCCCTGGATGCAATATAATACAGCTGGTCTCCATGGCCATTGCGTTTAGGTTCAGGACCGGTGCCATCAGCATCCCAGCCGGCGAAACCTTCATGGTTTGCCGCAAGGCCCTGGAAGGGGATTGACGGTATTCCTTTTTCAATGACAGCGTCAATATTATAATACGAGCCACTCCTTCCATTACCGGTGAAACTTTGTGATTCGCCGAATGTATACAAGGTCACTTTTATTTCATCGTTTGCGACATCCTGAATAAATGCAGCCGCCGCTTCCTGAACAGCGGGTGAACTGAATCCTGAAACATCAACAGGAGGCATGTAATTGCTTGTGCAGATCCAATCAAAACCTGTTGAAGGCCCGTGATGAAATACCATGTAATTGGTCAGGCCTCTTACCATGAGTTCATCATCAAGAAAAATCATCATGTCAACCGGGTAAAAATTCAGAAAATTCTCCTCGCCAAACACAAACCAGTCACTCCCCTGGAGGTCAGCACCCTGAGAGGACAGCCCAAACCTGATTGTCACCTGGCCCGGATCATATCCGTGCGTTGCGAGCGCTTGAGTAAAAGCAGGGAAATCCTCGCCGATACTGGTAACATGGGCACCGTAATCGCTGCCCGGGTCAACATAATCGCGGGTTGCAGCATAATAGGTATAAGTCATATGACCATCGCCATAGGGCTCGGGACCAGTGCCATCGGCATTCCAACTGGCTGTCCCTTCATTCTCACTTATAAGCCCGGTAAACTCGATACCGGTTTGAGATTGGATAGTACCCGTCAACAAAATGAACAGGGTAGAAAAGATAAATCTTAACGAAAGGGTAAATTTCTCTGTTTTCATATGGATGATTTTTTAAGGTTTAGAAACCTTGAAGTTATCACGGGAAAAAGAGAGAAATGAACTGAATTTACTAACGCCGGGATTTTTTTCACCAGCGTACGAGTTTTTTGGATAATCGCAGTGAAAAACGCGGGGGACATGAAAATTTTATGCAGAGGACAGAAAGAAGAATTCTAAGATTTCGAAATAATCACGTAAGTGTAATACATAAAAAAAAATCCCAACGCTTAAGGTTAAGCTTAAGGCTGGGATTATGAAAATTAGTAGCGAGGACGAGAATTGAACCCTCGACATTCGGGTTATGAACCAGATATATGTAACTTTCTGCTTGTATAAATATCTGAATATCTATTAATTAAACATATTCACCTTTTTGAATTCCTTACTCCACGAAGACCGTTTTTTCGACCGTCCTTACTCCATTCCTTACTCCAAAAACGAAGTATTTTACGAATATCACTGCTTCACAAATTTCCCCACCATCACCCCATCATCACTCACTATCCTCACAACATAAATCCCTTGGCTCAACCCCGACACATTCACCACGGTTTGTTGTTCCGTGATCTGGCGCCGTGATATAACCTGACCGTTGATGTTATGGATGGTCAGGATGGTGTTCTTGTTTGGTGTGGTGGGGGTTTCTATGGTAATCTGGGTGGGTGCGGGGTTGGGGTATATGGTGATGTGGGATTCTGATTTGGCGTAGTCTTCATATCCTGATTTACAATTGGCTTTCACTTCTTCCTCGCTGTTGCAGCCTGTAGTATTGTCGCTAATTTCTATTGTTCCATTTGGCGTAACAAGGTAATTGCAAATACTTTGCACTACACAATTGGATAGAGATGAATTATTTACAATGTATAACTCGGTAATTGAACCTGCGGTGATATTGTCCAACCCCGCCAGACTGGTCAGGGCTTTGTTATCATAAATGTGAATATAACCTGCGATGGAAGTCAAACCTTCCAGCCCCGTCAAGCTGATCAGTGCAGTGTTTCCATAAATTGCCACATTACCCTCTATTGAAGTCAGATTATCCAGCCCCGTCAGATTGGTCAGGGAAGGGTTAGATGGAATCAAAAGAGCACCCCCTATGGAAGTTATTACATTCAATCCGTTTAGATTATTGATATCATTGCCATCAATAGTTAAATGCCCCAGAATTTCTGTACACCCTGGATAATTTGTTTGAAAATTATCAATCTGTGCTTGCGTGGAAAATGTGATGCCCTCAGGCAGGCAGGTTGCACAGGGCTGGCTGGACTGTGCAAATGCGCCGTTTACCATAAACAGCGAAATCAATAAAACATAGAATTTTTTAAATGGATTGGTTTTTTCAGAACTCATTAATAAGTTGGCAAATTCAAATGATGCAAACGATAAGGAATTGCCGCCTAATCAGAAGAATCACGTTAGTCTTGGCAGGCAAAAAGGAGTAAAAGGAGCATCCCTTGGCAACAACTCCAATATAGGCGTAAATGTTGGAATAAAAATGTTAAAAGTCAAGGGGGTTGGGGCGTGAACTTTGCCGTTAACACGTATTTAGGTTAGCAAAATAACCGTTCCCCTATTTCGCAAAAAAGACCATAAATTTTCCTTACCTCGTCACCTTACCTCATAAATCACCTGAAATCAAAAAAGTCAGGTAACTTCCTGACTTTCAATGTAGCGAGAGAGGGAATTGAAGCCTTTCACGGCCTTTGCCGGATGAATCCAGCGTTCTAACCACTAGAACCGGAATAAAACATGCTGACCTTTTCCCAGATAAAATCCCTTCCCCGGTGTTCCTTTAACTGCTTTTCCCGGGCTATAGCATTAGTTTTAGAATCATATTGTTCCGAATAAACAAGGATCCAGGGTGCAAACCTTTTTGTCCAACCCTTATTTCCCGGATGATTATGGGAGATCAATCTTTGCTCAATATCTGAAGTATAACCAATATAGATCTTGTTAAAAGATTTCGAATGTAAAACGTAAACGGTATACATAAAAAAAGCCCCACACTTTAAATTGTTAAAGGTTGGGGCTATGAAATTGTAGCGAGAGAGGGAATTGAACCCTCGACCTCCGGGTTATGAATCCGACGCTCTAACCACCTGAGCTATCTCGCCAAAAATAAAGAACTTAATCAATCAGAGAGTTGAACCCTCGTCCGGCCTTTGCCGGATATGAATCCGACGCTCTAACCACCTGAGCTATCTCGCCAAAAATAAAGAACTTAATCAATCAGAGAGTTGAACCCTCGTCCGGCCTTTGCCGGATATGAATCCGACGCTCTAACCACCTGAGCTATCTCGCCAAAAATAAAGAACTTAATCAATCAGAGAGTTGAACCCTCGTCCGGCCTTTGCCGGATATGAATCCGACGCTCTAACCACCTGAGCTATCTCGCCAAAAATAAAGAACTTAATCAATCAGAGAGTTGAACCCTCGTCCGGCCTTTGCCGGATATGAATCCGACGCTCTAACCACCTGAGCTATCTCGCCGATTTTGAGGGTGCAAAATTAGCACTTTTTCGGTCGGCAAATCCTTTCCTGAAAGATTTTTTATTTCTTAAGAAAATTTATCGCCGCTTTTCGGAAAAATTATTCTAACATTGCTTAATGCAAAGTCTCATGCAAGATAAGGTCGTCATCATTACCGGGGCTTCTTCGGGTATCGGCAAAGCGCTGGCATTCGAACTGGGTGCCCGCGAAGCTATCGTGGTGCTGGCGGCACGCTCCGGCGACAAGCTGGAGGAGATCAAATCCCAACTGGAAGCCACCGGGGTGACCGCGCTGGCGGTTGAAACCGACGTCACTTCCGAAGCCGATTGCCGTAACCTGATCGACACCACCGTCAGGGCATTCGGCCGGATCGACGTGCTGATCAACAATGCAGGCATCTCCATGAGGGCATTATTTGAACATACGGACCTTTCGGTGATCCACCGACTTATGAATGTGAATTTCTGGGGCATGGTGCAATGCACCAAATTCGCCCTGCCCTACCTGCTGCAGTCGAAAGGAACGGTGGCCGGCATTTCATCCATTGCAGGGTTCAAAGGATTGCCCGGCCGGACCGGATATTCAGCCTCAAAATTCGCCATGCACGGCTTCCTGGAAACACTCCGGATCGAGAATATGAAAAAAGGGCTGCACGTACTCATCGTCTCCCCTGCATTTACTTCTTCAAATATCCGCAAAACCGCACTCGCAGGCAACGGTTCCCCGCAGGGGGAATCGCCCCGGGATGAGAACACCCTGATGCCTGCGGAAAAAGTGGCGGAGAAAGTTGTCAACGCCATTCAGTGCCGTAGGAGAGTGGTGGTGATTACATTAATGGGAAAACTGACGGTCATGCTGAACAAGTTATTTCCATTTTTAATGGACCGTGTTGTTTACAAAAACATGGCCAAAGAACCTGATTCACCTTTTAAATAATTATATATGAATACTTTAACACTTGAGATCGTCCCCAAGACCGGCTTAGGGCAAATCCATTTCGGTGACCTGTCGGAAAAGGTCATTGCCCTCCTCGGACAGCCGGAAGACATAGAAAACATCGAAGACGTTGATGGATTTAGCACAGTTGTTCTGTATTACTGGGACCTGGGCGTTACGATCTTCTTCGAAGGAAAAGAAAAATCGGTGGTTTCATGCATCGAGACCGAAAACCCGGATTCGACCATGTTCGGGAAGGCCATCTTCGATATGACCGAAAATGATATCATTGCCCTCATGAAAGAAAAAGGCTTCGAAGTGGAAGAGGTGGAAATGGAAACCACCGGCGAACGGCGCATTTCCTATGATGACGCCATGATCGACTTTTTCTTCGAAGCCGGCGACCTGGTGGCCGTGAACTGGGGCGTTCTGATCAATGAAAAGGGTGAAATTGAGGAGCTTTAGTTTGGTTCCAGGTTCCAGGTTCCAGGTTCCAAGTTCCAGGCTCCTGTATATTTGATAAAGAGCGTTCAGTATATTAAATTTTATAAACATTACCCGACCTTACGCCTCTTTGTATTATCTTCGCACTCCCAACTTTAATTATCGGCATTAGTCAGTAATGGCTCCCGTAAAAGACTGATATTCTGATGAATTACGGTTTACGCCTCATAGCGGCCATCATGTTGGCCTCTGGTTTATTTTCCGTTTACGGACAAATACCGGACGGCTATTATGACAATGCGGCCGGCCTTTCCGGGAGTTCCCTCAAAGCGGCACTGCACGATATCATTGATGATCACATTGCACTCAGCTACACTGCAGTGACCAATGCATTAAAAGTAACCGATGAGGATCCAAATAACACCAATAACGTGATCCTGATCTATACCGGCTGGTCGTATTCAAAATCCAAGTATGGTAATTTGTACGATGAATGGAACAGGGAGCATGTCTGGTCTAAGTCGCATGGCGATTTTGGCGACAATCCACCGGAGGGCACTGATCTTCATCATTTAAGGCCTTGTGACGCTTCAGTTAATTCATATAAGAGCAATCGTGATTTTTCTAAAGGAACGACGCAGTATTTTGACGACGGAGTACCTACAGGTTGTTACACAGCATCTTACATATGGGAACCGCGTAATGAAGACAAGGGCGATGTAGCACGGATGATGTTTTATATGGCCGTCCGCTACGAAGGAGATAACGGCGAAGACAACCTTGAATTGGTCAGTTATGTTAATTCTTCTCCCAACGGCGAACCGCTGTATGGCAACCTGGACACGCTGCTGAAATGGCACCAGGACGACCCGGTAAGCTCCTGGGAGACCTCCCGGAACAACAAGATCTACTACCAGTACCAGGCCAACCGCAATCCGTTCATCGACCACCCGGAATACGTGAACCTGATCTGGGGAAGCGGAGAAGGTGAGATCATAGAGCCCGTAGCCCATGCCTCCGACTTTACAACCCATAATGTCTTGCTGTCATGGAATGAACCCGTTGAAGGGGTCTTGCCCGACGCTTATCTTCTCAGGGTAAGTACGTCAGGATTTGAAGAGATTACGCCTCCCGTCGACGGCATCGCTGTTGAAAATGACGCGGACAACCGGAACATTGCTTACGGGACCGGCCAATACATGTTTAAAAATGTCACCCCGGGAATGACCTATTATTTCAAGCTCTTTCCCTATAAAGGCGAAGGGGAGCTTGTCAATTATAAAACCGATGGAACTATTCAACAAATAACGATACAAATCAATTAAATCATGAAAAAGTTATACCTACTGAGTTTAAGCCTCCTGGCATGTTTCCTGATCTTAATGAATTTCAACGGCTACGGCCAGCTATCCATTACGACCGCAGGATCCAATTATACCATAAACTTTGATGTTACCGTCGACGGCGTGAACAACGGGCAATACGCGGGCTCGGGATTTGAACCCTCACCGGCGGCAGGCCGGCTTGATTCTGATGCATGGGCCACAACAGGGATGGATGGTGGTTCATCCAATTTCGGGGGAACTTATACAACACCAAATACTGATTTTACAAGGGGAACCTCCAGTGGCAATGTAACTACTGGAGGATTTTACGCTTTTACTGTCGGCACAGGCGACCGTGGTATGGGAATTCAGCCGGGCAGTGATGACTGGACACCTGGTACAATTACACTCAGGATCATTAACAATACGGGCGGAGATATTACTGGTTTTAATATATCTTATAATGTATATGTTAGAAATGACCAGGGAAGATCCAACACTTTTAACTTTTCTTACAGCGTGGATAATTCAATCTATACCACTGTTCCCGAATTGAACTATACTTCTGCTGCCGCTGCAGACCCCACTCCTGCCTGGGTTGCCAACGCGCGTTCCACAACAATAACCGGACTTACCCTTACAAATGGTTCCTATTTTTATTTCCGCTGGGACGGTAATGACGCTGGAGGCAGCGGCAGCCGTGATGAATTCGCACTGAATGATATTGTCATCAGCGCAAGCGGGAGTGCATCGGAAGTGGCCAATCCCGGCGCTTTCAATGCCGTAGCGGTTTCCGTTTCAGAGGTTGACCTTAGCTGGGTGCCGAATATAAATAGTGATAGCGTGCTGATTGCCTACAACACGGTAAATACTTTTGGTGACCCGGCTGGAGTTTATGCAATCGGGGATCCAATCACCGGGGGTGGCACCATTCTTTATAAACGGACCGGAACAGATACGACCCATGTTGGGCTTACACCGGACACAGAGTATTTTTACAAAGCCTGGTCATTCACAAACGCTTATGCCTATTCCACCGGAGTGCTTGACAGCGCGACTACGCTAAAACCGGAGCCTTCCAGCTTCCCGGGTGATTTCACCGTCAACGCCACAGGGATCACGATCACCTGCGACTGGACCGATGCCACCGGTGAAACGCTTCCGGATGCTTATCTCATTTTGTTAAGCGAACAGGATAACATCATTGCCCCGGTCGATGGTACGCCGGTGGCCGATGACCGGAACGCGGCAGACGGTGCCGCCGCCATCAATGTACCTTATGGGTTGGAAACCTTTACTTTCTTCCGCCTGGAAGAAACATCAGTTTATTACGTGAAGATCTTTCCTTATACCAACACGGGAACTTTTATTGATTACCTGACCATAGGCGCTCCCCCGGCCCTGCCTGACACCACCCAATCCATCATTGCTACCAAAGATTTTGAGGACAACCTCTGGGGTGACTGGACCACCTACAATGTAACCAGCGACAAGGTATGGCAAAATCTCAATACCGGCGGCGGTGCGTATGGCACATCCCGCTACGCTTCGATGTCGGGTTACTATTCAACCGGAGGTGAATTAAGTAACGACTGGCTTATTTCACCGCCCCTGAACCTGGATCTATTTACGGATGATAAGATGATCTTTTTCAATTCATGGAATTTTGGCACCAACGAGAATGAACTTAAAGTCAAGTATTCAACCGATTATATCGGAGGTGACCCAACCGGTGCCACCTGGACGGAACTTGCTTACACCAAAGCCACTACCAGCCTGACCTGGGTACCGTCCGGTTTTATCGATCTTTCTGAAATTGAAGGAAGCGATGTTTACATTGCATTTCAATACCTGAGTGAATCCTTCGATGGTGCAGCCCGTACCTGGAGGGTCGATGAGGTGGAGATCACAGGCAATACGGTTGCCAATCCGTCCGATTTTAACGCGACAACTTTTTCTGACACCCAAATCGATCTTACATGGAATCTGAACCTGGATAATGATTCCGTGCTGATCGCTGTTAATTCAATTAATACTTTCGGCATTCCGGCGGGAGTTTACGCATTAAATGATGAAATTGCCGGAGGCGGGACCGTCATCTACAAAGGTACCGGAGAAGCATTCAGCCATACCGGCCTGGCGCCCTTCTCGAATTATTACTACCGGGCCTGGTCGATGACCGAAGATCATACCTATTCAAGCGGGGTTGATGATAATGCTTTGACCTACAAGGCAGAACCTTCACAGTATCCGGCAAACTTCTCCTCCACCGCTGCCAATATTACTATTACCGCCACCTGGACCGATGCCGCGGGCGACCAGTTGCCCGATGCGTACCTGCTCCTGATCAGCAACCAGGACAATATTGCTGCTCCCGTTGACGGAGCCCTGATTGTCAATGATCTCGACCTCTCAGATGGCGCCGGCGCTTTTAATGTCGCTTACGGCCTGGGAACCTATACTTTTTATCATCTCAACAGCGACACGGAATATTTCCTGGAGATCTATCCTTACACAAGCGCGAGCTCAGGAGTAAATTACAAGACCGATGATCCTGTCCCTGCAACTTCGGCGACCACGGAACCGGTCATTTTACAGGAAGGTTTCAACGATGGCACTTTCGGAGCATGGACCCCTCATTCGATTGCAAGTAATAAAAACTGGACGGTTATTACTTATATGGGTGCGCTTAACACAACCGGTTGCGCTCAAATAAACGGTTATCAGGGGGATGAAGCCAGCAATGACTGGCTCGTTTCGCCTTCTTTGGACCTTGATATGTACACCGATGAAATTATGGTATTCTATACCCTGTGGTCATATGGTACAATAGATACAGAACTTAAACTTTTATATTCAACCAATTACACCGGTGGTAATCCAACCCTGGCCACCTGGACCGAACTGGGTTTCACCAAGCCGAATGTACAGGATGTATGGGCATCCAGTGGCAATGTTGACCTGAGCGCGATAACAGGCTCGACGGTTACCTTTGCCTTTCAATACCTGAGCGGTGCCGATCCCCGATGGTGGCGTCTGGACGAGATCGTGATCACCGGCACGGAACTGGAAGTGATCGATAATCCTACAAGCTTCCTAGCAGTGGCTATTTCAGATAATGAAATTTCGTTGTCATGGACGAAAAATGCTAACAGCGATGACGTAGTGGTCGCATGGAACTCGGAAAATGTTTTTGGAAAACCGGAAGGGCCGTTGTACGAAGGCAATGAAATTCCCGGCGGAGGATTCGTCATTTACAGGGGCCAGGAGGAATTCTTTAACCATGGCGGACTCAACCCTGAAACGCCTTACTACTACAAAGCATGGTCGGTCGATATGTCCGACAATTACTCCTCCGGTGCTACCGCCGAAGCAACCACTTTCTTTGCAGAACCGGCAGAACATCCGACTGGATTTGCTGCAGAGGCCGACAGCTATTCGCAGATCACCGTAACCTGGACCGATTCCGACGCCGATAGTTACCTGGTCAAAGGCAGCAGCGTAAGCCCAGCTTCCATCATTGACCCGGTCGATTTAGTGCCGGAAAATGACGGTGCACTGGTCCAGAATGTTGCTGCGGGTACACAAACTGCGGTATTTACTAATCTTCTGGCGTCCACAAAGTATTATTTTAAGATATATCCCTATAACGGAGCCGGGATTGTCACCAACTATAAAACGGATGGAGAGGTGCCGCTTGATTCAGCAACCACCGCAGGAGTCGAATTAAACCTGATCATTTCTGAAGTGACTGACCCGTCAGATATATTCCAATGCCGATATGTTGAATTGATGAATATTGGTACTAATCTGCTGGATTTTTCTTCTTTACCGGTTTACCTGGCAAGACAAGCAAATGGTAACCCCTTATCATGGGCTAACATTCAACTTACAGGCACATTGGCTCCGGGAGAGACTTATGTTGTTGCCAATAGCAGCACCTCTTTTCCTGCAACTTTTGGAATAGCAGCCGATATTTATAGTGGTAATATTTCAGGTGATGGAAACGATGGATACTTCATATATTACGGAGGCCCTAATAGTTCAGGAACTCTGATTGATGCCTATGGCGTGATTGATCAGGACGGTGTTGGAAAAGATTGGTATTCAAGGGATAAAAAAGCTGTAAGAAAAAGAAGTGTCACCGGACCAAATGTCACCTGGACCGCATCGGAATGGTCCATTCCGTCAACATTGACAAATACGCAGGACATGACGCCTGATTATCATTTAGGAACGGTCACCTGGCAGGGAAGCGTCTCTACCAACTGGAACACCAAAGGCGACAACTGGAACAGCCCCAACGGCTATATACCCGATGCAAGCTGCAACGTGGTCATCCCATTTACCGGGATCACCAATTTCCCCGTGGTGACGGCACCTTCAATCGTAAACCAGGTTGAATTGCAGAGCGATGAATTCGGTGGTGCATCCTTGATAATAACCGGAACTGGTTCGCTGCTTATCGTAGGAGAAGAGTGATGATGAAAAGGACCATTTTCCTGCTCACGATCATCCTTTCATTGACAGGCAAAACGGTGCTTGCCCAGCTACCTGATTTCTGCCTGACAAAGGACGAATACCGGCTTTACACGATGATCAATGAGTACAGGGCAAAGAACGGCCTCGGCATCATCCCGGTCTCCCGGTCCTTGTGCTACGTAGCCAAAGTCCATGCCCGCGACCTCTACATGAACAACCCCGACACCTCGTTCTGCAGCCTCAATAGCTGGTCGGACAAAGGGGAATGGACGGCATGCTGCCATTCGCGCTTCACGCCCAGCCCGGTCTGTATCGTGAATAAACCGAAAGAGCTGACAAAATATCCGGGAGAAGGACATGAGATCGCTTACTGGGACAGCGAACAGCTCAATCCCGACACGATCATGAGTTTCTGGAAGTCAGTCGAGGTCACACGGGAATTGCTACTGAACGAGAAAAAATGGAGCTTCTTCAGCTGGAAAGCGATCGGCATCGGCCTCTACAAAGGATATGCCTGCGTCTGGGTGGGCGACGTACTCGACACCGAACCGGAGCCTACGCTCTGCGCGGATGCCCCGGGTGCCGATAACCTGGCCCTGCCGTTCAAAACTGTGCAGAATAAAATCATCACAAAGCCGGAAGGCCGCTATTATATTATTTTCGGAAGCTTCAACTCGCAGGAAGACGCGGAAAAGATGGTTGCAAAATACCATAAAGAAGGCTTTGCCAACGCGAAGATCATGGTCAACGACCAGAAAACCTACCGGGTTTCACTCGACGATTACCCCACCCAGCAGGAAGCGCTCAACGCGAAAAGTAAGCTGGGGAACGGATTTAAAGACGCGTGGATAACTAAATATTAATGTTGAATGTTGAATGTTGGATGTTGAATGCGGGTACTTTATTAATTCAACATTCAACCTTCAACATTCAAAATTTCCTTCATGCGTTTGCCGATGTCTGCCGGTGAATCCACTACGTGGATCCCGCATTCCCTGAGAATGGCCTTCTTGGCTTCCGCGGTGTCTTCCTTGCCGCCGATGATTGCGCCGGCATGGCCCATGGTGCGGCCTTTGGGTGCGGTGGCGCCCGCGATGAAAGCCACCACAGGCTTAGTTCCGTTATCCCTCAGCCAGAGCGCGGCCTCGGCCTCCATCGGCCCGCCGATCTCCCCGATCATTACAATGCCTTTGGTATCCGGGTCCATGTTGAACAACCTGACGGCATCCAGCGTTGTTGTCCCGATGATCGGGTCGCCACCGATGCCGATGGCAGTGGTTTGTCCCAGCCCGATCTTGGTGAGCTGGTCCACGGCCTCATAGGTTAAGGTTCCCGAACGGGATACGATGCCGATCGGGCCGGGGGTATGGATGAATCCCGGCATGATGCCCACCTTGGCTTCACCCGGGGTGATGACTCCGGGGCAGTTGGGGCCAACAAGCCTTGTATTGCGGCATTGCAGGTAATCTTTGGCCACGATCATATCCTTTACGGGTATCCCTTCGCTAATGCAAACAATGACTTTGATCCCGGCATCGGCGGCTTCCATGATGGCGTCGGCAGCAAACGCAGGAGGGACAAAGATGACCGACACATCGGCCCCTTCCTTCTCAACGGCCTGGCTGACCGTATCGAACACCGGCTTATCAAGATGAAAAGTGCCTCCTTTACCGGGTGTCACCCCTCCGATCACATTGGTTCCGTATTCGATCATCTGGCTGGCATGAAAGGTGCCTTCTTTACCTGTGAAGCCCTGCACCAGGACGCGGGAATGCTTGTTTACCAATACACTCATTGAAATGTTGAATTTTGAATGTTGAATGTTGAATTCGGGAATTTACTGGCCCCCTCCCCGGGGTGGGGGTAATCGGCAAAGATAGCAATTTAAATTTTTAAGCAAGAAAACCTTAAATTTGTTACACAAGCCATAATACATGAATAAGCAACCACAGGAAGATACCATTTGCGCCATTGCCACCCCGCCGGGCACGGGAGCCATTGCAATGATCCGCGTGTCAGGGCCGGAAGCGATCACGATCATGGAGAATATTTTTCAGCCGAAAAAGAAGAATTTCAGGATATCGGGCGCCAAAACCCATACTATTCATTTCGGGAATATCGTCAGGGAGGAAGAGCTGGTCGACGAGGTGCTCGTCAGTGTTTTCAAGGCGCCTCACTCCTACACCGGCGAAGACTCCATCGAGATTTCCTGCCACGGCTCGTCCTACATACAGCAACGCATCGTTGAGCTGCTGATCGGCAAAGGCGCCAGGCTGGCCAGGCCCGGCGAGTTCACCCTGCGCGCGTTCCTGAACCGCAAGTTCGACCTGTCGCAGGCGGAAGCCGTGGCCGACCTGATCGCTGCCGCCTCGAAAACGGCGCATGACCTGGCCATCGACCAGATGCGGGGAGGGTTCTCTCAGAAGATCAGCGAATTGCGAGCAAGATTGCTCGATTTTGCCTCACTCATCGAACTCGAGCTCGACTTCAGCCAGGAAGACGTTGAATTCGCGGACCGCCAGGAACTGGTAAAATTACTGAATGAGATCAAATCCGAAATAGTGCATCTTGCATCTTCCTTCTCTTACGGCAACGTGCTGAAAACCGGCATCCCCGTGGCCATCATCGGCAAGCCGAACGTGGGCAAGTCCACCCTGCTCAACGCGATCCTGAACGAAGAGCGGGCCATCGTTTCGGAAATCCCCGGCACCACGCGCGACACGATCGAGGACACGATCGTGGTCCACAACTACGCTTTCCGTTTCATCGACACGGCCGGGCTGCGGCACTCCACGGATGTCATCGAATCGGAAGGCATCGAACGGACGTACGAGAAGATCAGGCAGGCGAAGATCGTGTTGTATGTGTTTGACGTGCAGGACCTCACCCCCTGGCCCCCTCTCCAAATGGAGAGGGGGAAGATCGGTCCAGGGGGTGAGGTGATTCTCATCGCCAACAAATCCGACCTGCTCGAAGAAACGCCGGCACATCTGAAGGAACTGCTGGAGGAACACTGTATTTTTATTTCCGCCAAGCGCAAGGAGAACATCAACCTGATCCTGGAGCGGCTTGTGGAGAAAGTGAAGGAGATGCAACTGCAGGATACGGCGGTGGTGTCGAATGTGCGTCATTACGAAGCCCTCAATGGCACGCTGCAAGCCGTTGAAGCTGTTCTCTCCGGGCTCTCCGCGGGACTCTCCGGCGACCTGGTCACCGTTGACCTGCGCCTGGCGCTCTATCACCTCGGGCAGATCACCGGCGAGATCACGACGGAGGATATTTTGGGGAATATTTTTGGTAGGTTTTGTATCGGCAAATAAAAGTTCCAAAATCCAACCAACACAAATTTAATAAAAATTCTCGTAAGCCCTGTCAAAAGGGCTTTTTCAGCATTTTGTTAATAATTTATAAATGTGCGTTGGTGGTATATTAATCTCATATTTGTATCTTTGTTGTATCTCAAAACTAAAATTCACAACTTTGAGATACATTTTTTATAAGATGAATTATATTTTTTGCGCTTAATTACATTTAAGGTCATTTGTTCTCAATTAAAGGTACGAAAATGAGCACGAAAATAACCGTAAACAAAATCTGTCAATACTGTGGCAAGCAATTTATTGCACAAAAAACTACCACTCGTTATTGTTCAATGACATGCAACCGCAGAGATTATAAAGAAAGAACAAGAAATCAGAAGATTGCCCTGACAAACAAAGAAACTCAACAGTTTAAAAACAACCGCCTGCAGGAGCTAAAATCAAAAGAATTCCTGACCGTTAAGGATATGGCAATGTTGCTGGGCTGTTCGGTGCGTTCGGTGTATTATTATATTGAAAGCGGCAAACTCAAAGCTGTCAACCTCGGACAAAGAATTACAAGGATAAAACGCACTAATATCGATAAGCTATTCGAGGAGTCCCCTACCCCTGAGCCAGCATCTGAAACCGATCCCTTTCAATATGACATCAACGAATGCTACGGGCTAACAGAAATCCAAATAAAATACGGTATATCTGATAAAGCATTATTTGAGCTGATAAAAAGGCATAACATTATGAAGATAAAAATAGGCAGGTACACTTATGTCCCTAAAGCTGCCATAGATAAAGTATTTGGCCAAAATTTAACTTAACAAAAATGATAATAAAAGTAACGTTGAGACAGAAACCCATCACTGGCAACAGGCTTAGCCTATACCTTGATCTTTATCCGCCCGTCCCCCACGCTATTACTGGGAAACCAACCAGGCGGGAGTTTCTGAATTTGTTTATTTACAATGATGTCAAAATGGCGGAAGAGAAGTACCTTGACGAGCAAGGAAAAGAGCAAATACGAAGAGCGCCTGCGAAGGGGAAAAAGGGGGATCCGATAAAAATAAAATTGACCGATAACCAAAAGATGCATAATGCTGCAATATGGGCCAGGGCGGAACAAATCAGAAATAAAAGGGAGAACGAGTTAAATAAACCTGAAATATATTTTGGCTATGAACAGGAGCAGTTAAAGATAAAGGAAAAGGGGAACAAATCCTTCCTGGAATATTTTGAAGAATTGAAGAATAAAAAGAAGTCCTCGAACCATGACAACTGGGTTTCTGCTTACAACTACCTCAGCGATTTTTCCAAGGGAAATTTAAGATTTGCTGACGTGAATGAGAAATTCTGTAATGATTTCAAAGATTATTTATTAACAATCAAGCGTCCTACAAGCGATAAACCAAATCTTTCTCAAAATACAGCGTTAGCTTATTTCAACAAATTTAAGGCAGCATTAAAGCAAGCATACAAGGATGAATTGATGCAAAAGGACCTGAATAGTAAAATTGATCCGATCAAGCCAAATGAGACGCAAAGGAATTTTTTAACGATAGAAGAATTAAATGCGTTAGTAAAAACAGAATGTGAAAATCCGATGTTAAAAAATGCTGCACTTTTTTCAGCTTTGACCGGCCTTAGGTTTAGTGATATTATAAAATTGAAATGGAAGGATGTAGAATACATCAGTAACAGTGGATATTATATCCATTTTATTCAACAGAAAACTAAAGGAGTTGAAACGATGCCTGTCTCCGAGCAGGCTTATAAACTTATGGGAGAACCCAAAGGATCTGAAGACCAAATATTTAAAGGCCTAACATATTCAGCCTATACTAATATGCACTTAGCTAAATGGCTAGGATTAGCTGGAATTTCTAAGAAAATAACCTTCCATTGCTTTAGGCATACCTATGCGACTCAGCTACTCAGCCATGGCACGGATATATACACAGTATCTAAAATGCTTGGTCATCGAAACCTGAGTACGACTCAAATCTATACTAAAGTATTGGATAAAGCAAAACGCGACGCAGCAGATAAGATTAAGCTGGATTTTTAACTCATAAAGAAAAGACATTGAAAGAATCAGTTTTCAAACCATTTACAGACGTCGAAGAATATCTGACCGACGATTTTAATTTAACCATCTATGATCAACTGACTGGGAATGAAAAATATAAAGGCATGTTTGAAGCCCTCGAATTTTTCAATTTACTTTATGAGCAATATGGAATTGTTCAGACCAACCTGGATAAGCCGTTGTCAATTACAAAGCATCTATTAAAACTGGATTTAAAGAAAGAGCAATTGCATTATTTGCTTTATCATCTCTATCGTCTCTTATCACAAGTTACTGGCAATCAATCAGAGAATGAAAATAACAGGTCGTTTACCATTTGCCAACGTTTAATAAAAAAGGAATACGATAAGCTTGAAAAAGAACTTTATCCAAAAGGTGAATCCTCATTTGAAAAATATCAAAAGAAGTTCGATATTAATAAAATTAAAAAGCACCTTGATTCATTACCAGACAACAGTTCGAGATTAAAATACCTCACTGATATTAAAACTGAGGTTAAACAAAATCAACATGACTGGGATGTATGGAGAAGTACTGCCCATAATAATTTCATAAGCAACATTGAACTGGAAATTATAAAAATCAAAGATTTTCAAACTTTAGACAATCCGTCAGAGCTCAAGAAAGCGGTAATAATCTCCACTGAATTTACAAATAGCCAGTTGGTACTCATCTTTTTCTACTTCCTGAAGCATAACGGCCTTGAACCCAGAAAAAATATTGATGTCTCCCCCATTGCTAAGTTCCTTCATTTAATTACGGGCAAAGAATATAACACAATTCATAATTCTGACTTTTATAAGAAGTTGCAATCGGTCCCCAATTTTAAATCTGATAAAGAATTAATAAAAGACCTGGAATCAATTAAGCCCCTTTTCGGAAGAGTACAATTGATGGAAATTGTCAAAATGATTGACAATGAGATCGAAATGGCCAGGAATGAACTTAATCGGACAAAAACAAAGTAAAATTTAGGGTACCCTATCGGGCACCCTAACTCCAATTTCCAAAGCAAATATTTGTGTTATTAATTTTTAATAACGCAATATATATGGAGAATTTAATTTTTACTCAACTATCAATTCCTGAAATAAGACAACTGTTAAGGCAGGAACTTGAAACCTTCTTTGAGGGTAGAAATCAAAGCAACAACATTCCAATCGAATCCGACCAGCTTTTAACAATTCAGCAGGCTGCAGAATTATTAAATCTATCAGTCCCTACCCTGTATAAGTATGTACAATGGGCTAAAATCCCTGTCAATAAAATGGGTAAGCGTTTGTACTTTTCACAAAATGAGCTGACTGAATGGGTTAAATCTGGAAGGAAAAAAACAATGGCTGAAATTGAAATTGAAGCCAACCAGTACATTAATAAGAAAGGGTCGAGATATGCAAGATAATTACACGCCCGACCCAAGTAACTTAATCAATAGACTGAACAAAGTTACGGATCCGCCAACCCAATTGCAAACCATATTTCGCTATTTGCAGGAATATACTGCAACGGCCTCCATGATATCTTTTGAAACCGGCGTACCCAGGCGAAGTATTTGCCGGTACAAGCGGGATCTTGAAAAAGCTGGTCTGCTCCTGGAAATAGAAAAAGAAGTTTGTGCAGTAACCGGCTATAAGGCGTGGTACCTAACCACTGATCTGCGCCCAACCCCTAATTATCCACGAGGTTAAATGGATGAAAATATGGATTTAAACCCACATTTCAATTTGATCTCGCTGGAAGATATCCAAAGCGAAGCTGACCAGTTGCTGGCGAAAGCCAGCGCTGGTGAGCCCGATGAGTCCAACCGTTTCCCTGTCGATGTATTCCCTCAGCAGATCCGGCAAATAGTCAAAGCTACTAATGAGAGCCTTGATTTCCCGATTGATTTCATTGGCGCTTCGATTCTTTATGCAGCTTCGGTAAGCATCGGCAATGCTTTTCATGTGGAAGTCAAGAAAGGCTGGCAGGAGAGCGCAGTCCTGTATCTGGCCATCGTGGGCAGGACAGGAACCAATAAAAGTCATCCACTTTCCTTCGCCATCCAGCCGATTATTGAACACGATAAACATTCCTACCAGTTTTATTTGAACCAATTGAAGGAATATGACCAGGCGTCCAAGCTGACTGATAAGGAAAGAAAGCAGCAGGGAATCGATTTGCCGATAAAACCTGTGTGGGAAAAGATTCTTTTAACGGATTACACCCCTGAGGCTTTGGCTGAAGTGCATAATTACAACAAAAGAGGAATCGGAGTCTGCGTGGATGAACTTGCAGGCTGGTTTAAGAACTTCAATAAGTATAATAAAGGTAGCGAGATGGAATTCTGGTTAAGCGCCTGGAGCCGGAAACCGATCACCATTGACCGGAAAACGGCAGAACCGATTTTCATTCCGCTGCCCTTTATTTCTGTCGCCGGCACGATTCAAACGGGATTGCTCAAAGAACTTGCCAAAGAAAACCGGACCGAGAACGGATTTCTTGAACGGATCCTGTTCGTCATCCCGGATAATGTCCGAAAGCCTTATTGGAGTGAAAGCGAACTGAATCCAAACATCATCAAGAGCTGGCAGGGTATTGTTTCTAACCTACTGGGTTTGAAAGTTCATTTTGATGAGACTCATAATCCAAAGCCAAAGGTGTTGATCTTCACTAAAGAAGCAAAGAAAATGCTATGGGATTGGCAAACCGGTAATGCTGACCAATTCAACGAATCTAGGAGCGATGCCATAAGCGGCATTTATAGCAAGCTGGAAGTGCACGCTGTCCGCCTGTCTCTGATCCTTGAATTGTTATCCTGGGCTTGCGGTGAAAGCAACCTGAACGGGATAAGTACCACATCTGTGCAAAAAGCCCTGAGGCTGGTTGATTACTTCAAGAGATCAGCCATTAAGGTATACTCCAATATCTCAAGCCTGAACCCTTTTGATAAATTGCCGGTCGATAAGCAAAACCTTTACAAAGCTTTGCCGAATTCTTTCACCACTGAAGCAGGAATCAAAATTGCCGACAGTGTTGGGATGCCTGAAAGATCATTCAAAAGGTTTATTACCGAACAAGAATTATTTACAAGGATCACCGTCGGTAAATATGAAAAGCGTATTAAATAATCCAATTATTTGGCACTCGTGGCATTGGTGGCACTTTCAAGCAATATCAAGGGGTCACGAGTGCAACGAATGCCACGAATGCCAAGTGCCATTTTAAAATTATGAAAAATCATCCTTTTATCCTGGAACCTTATAAGGGCATGAATTCCCGGTACAGGTGCCCTCAATGCAACAAAGAACGATCATTCTCCCGGTACATCGATTCAATGACCGGAGAGCAGGTGCACCCTGATGTGGGTCGATGTAACCGAGAGAACAATTGCGGGTATCATTACACGCCAAAGCAGTATTTCACGGATAATAATGTTGAACATGATCCGGTACAGCATCAAAAGCCAAATCATCAACCCAAATCAATTCCGGAAAAATCTACCTCGTATATTGCAGGTAAAATATTGAAAGCCAGCCTGCAAAAGCATGAAGACAATCGCTTCATTCAATACCTGGTCAGCCTTTTCGGGACTGAAATTGCCAGCGATCTGGTTGGAAAGTATTACATTGGAACCTCCAGGCACTGGGAAGGATCAACGGTCTTCTGGCAAATAGACAGCTCCGGCAGGATCAGGTCGGGGAAAGTCATGCTCTATGATCCTGTCGCCGGTAAAAGAGTCAAGGAACCCTTCAGTCACATCACCTGGGTACATAAACTGCTGAAGCAGGAAGAATTCGTTTTAAAGCAATGTTTTTACGGGGAGCATCTTCTCAAGGATAAGGCGAAACCTGTTGCCATCGTGGAAAGTGAAAAGACTGCGATCATTGCAAGTGTTTATCTCCCACAGTTCACCTGGTTAGCTGTTGGAAGTTTGAACAACCTGAATCAGGAAATTTGTGAAGTGCTCCAGGGCCAATCTGTCATTTTGTTTCCTGATCTGAATGGTTTTGAGAAATGGACCAACAAAGCTGAGGCGCTGTCGCATATAGCCACCTTTACCGTATCCGATTTACTGGAACGGAAAGCATCGGAAGAGGAAAAGAAAAAGGGCTTTGACCTGGCCGATTATTTGATAAGGTATAATCACAAAGACTTTGCTTTGCCAGAACCGGGAGCTAATCTTGAATCCGTGGTCCCCTTCGTTGATCCCTTTATCAATACCAGCAGTAAATATGACTGTTTCATTGACATTCATTTTAAAAGCAAGGATCACCCGGAAGAGAAGTCACCCGAACCCTGGGAAGAAGAGATCAACCAACTTGAAACCGGATTCAATCAGCTAACAATTCCTGATAGCTCTATTAAGTTAAATCCTTTCACAACCATCACAAATCCTTCTCAGTTTATCCAGAGCCATCTTGAAATCATTAAAGCCAATAATGGCAATTCAACCTATTTACCCTACCTCTGCAGGCTTAAGGAATTACTAAACTTGCTTTCTCAAAGCCTTAATTGATAAAACAATAAACACAGTTGCCGCATAAGCGACATTATATTTTACGGTGGCTGCCGGAGGCAGACATGCCGTCAAGCGCAGGCGAAGACGGCAAGTAAAATATTCAGTCGCGTTGTGGCAACTAGGCCTGCCCGGCCAGAGGGCAAACAACGAGCACAAAAAAAGAGAGCCCGGCGGCAGCCGAACTCTCTGAATTTAAGCTAGTGGCTTTCATATCAGCCCTTCATCAGCAAAGGAATAATAACCATCGGTGGTGACAATCAGGTGATCCAGGACAGCAAGATCCAGCAATTTGCCTCCCTCAACGAGCTTCTTGGTGAGGTGGATATCTGCTTCTGAGGGTTGGGTATTCCCGCTGGGATGGTTATGAAGCAGGATCACTGAAGATGCATTGGCTTTGAGAGCATGCTGGAAGATAACTTTGGGATCAGCGACAGTGCCGGAAATACCGCCGTGAGAAACCTGAGCTATTCCCAGGGCACGGTTCGCGCGGTTCATAAGTAGGATTGCAAAGGATTCCCGGTATTCCAGGTCGTCCCAGAGAGGCAGCACGAGTTCATAGGCATCGCGCGAGCCTGCAATCTTTGGGCGATTGGAAGCCTTGACTTTGGATGAATAATTGACGGTGATTTCGCAGATCTGGAATAAGTTCGCAGATGTTTTCATGGGTTGTTGCCACTGCCCTGTGGACTTATGTTGGCTCCTGGCGCGCCGGGTTAGAAATGAAATTTTTGCGCAACCAGTACCGGATCGGAAATTCTGCTGCAAGGGTTCCGGTCCTTTTGTTCAAGTGTGTTTAAACCTGACAGCGTCCGCAGGACCTGTCAGGTTGAAAATGGAAATGACCTGTCAGCGTTCGACGAAGGAGAACCTGACAGGTCAAAAGAGGGAAAAGAAGAAAATGACGGAACATGAAATGCTTGCAGCCCTTAGCTGCAGATATTTCCGATGCAGGTAAATTCGTGGAAAAATCGAGTTGCTAAGACAAGAGATAATCAGGAAGGAAACAACGGACTATTTCAACGATGAAAAGCAGCCCCAGGGAAAGAACGAAACAAAAAAAAGCCTCCGGTGGAATCTCCACCGGAGGCGTCTCAAACGGTTGAATATTAAAGATTCCGCAGGAATTCATAATATTCATAGGTAAGTCTTGCAGGGTTCTCAACAGCCATTTGCTGGGCATAACCTTCGTAATAAATGCCATCGATGTAAGCGATGAATTCGGAAGAACGGGAAAGTACGGAAAGACTCATGTTTCTTGCCGCTGCCCTGCGGACTTATAAAGGCATCTGGCTCGCCGTGTTTAAAATGAAAATTTTGAACAAGTCAAACCGGATCAGAAATTTAGGTGCAATGGTGAGGGTCATTTTATCCTTAAAATGAAGGAACACAACGTGCCGAAGTAAGCAGTTCCGCCAGGAAACCTACGCAGGCCATTAGCGGCAAACATTTGTGATATAGGTAACTTCGTGAGGAAATTGAGTGAAAAGACAAGAAGAAGAAAAGCGGGCTGGATAGTTTTTTTGTTTACCACTGTTTAACAATATGCTTTTCCACTTAAAAAAGACATTCTATCTTTGGTGGGTCTAATTTGCAAAGTCAGGGGGCTGACTATGTGATTAATCTCGGGGCTGACAATAAGTTGTCAGCCTTTTTTCATTTTAGAACGAGCATAAAAAAAGCACCGATGGGAGACTTCCCATCGGTGCTAACCGGTCATCAATTTCATGGCTACGATCTTTCTTCAACCTGCTTGTTGCTGAATAGGTAGCAGAGCGGCCAGTACTTGAATTCATCGGTTTCTCCTTCTTCTGCCTCTGGCCTGGCTGTCTTTTTCGGGCTTCCCCAAATCGTGAAGGCCTTACTGCCCTTGATGATGAACTTGCCTTCTTCCTTCCATTGCTGGAACGTCTTAAAGGTGGTATTTTCACCATCGGCAGAATAAAGCTGGATCAATCCTTCATTGACGGAATCGAAGTCAGCTGCACCGGATTTCATTTGAAGCTGAAGGGTCCGGGAAAGCAGTTTCAGGTTTTCACGGCGCATCTTGTAGATCGCTTTAGCTTCGGGGGTAATGGAACGCACGATAGTCATAAGGTCTGCCCCTGCCCTGAGGACTTATTTTGGCATCTGGCGCGCCGGTTAAGAATGAAATTTTTGCGCAACCAATACCGGATCGGGAATTCTGATGCAAGGGTTCCGGTCATTTTCTCCAGCCGATATCAATGGCCAGCAGCGACAAAAGAACCCGGTTCTCGTGGAGCGGATGGGTTGTTGATTTCGGCGTAAATGGGAAAATGAAGGAACACAACGTGCAGAAAGAGGCTTGTTCCATCAGGAGAGCCTTCGCAGGCCCTTGTTTTCAGACATTACCGATACAGGTAACTTCGTGGAAAAATCGAGTGGAAAAGAGCAGGATAAGGATAAAAGCGGGGCCATGAGGCTGTGGAATGGCAGCCTTTGATTAGAAATAATTAATTTTATAGCAGATAAGATTAACCTGATCATAAATCCATGATAACTAAAGAACAGGCAATACAGAAGATTGCAGAGCTTGTAGAAAGGTTTAGCGAACAGTACGATTCATATAGAAAAGCTGAATATAATGAAACCCTGACCAGACGTGATTTCATTGATCCTTTATTCAAAGCTTTAGGCTGGGATATGGACAACGAACAGGGGTATGCCGAAGCATACCGGGAAGTGATCCATGAAGACCGGTTGAAAATCGGAACCGCAACCAAAGCTCCTGACTACTCATTCCGGTTACCTGGTGGAAAAAGGCTGTTCTTTGTTGAAGCTAAAAAGCCTGGCGTATCGGTAAAAGATGAAATTCAGCCTGCGTACCAGATCAGGCGGTATGGATGGAGCGCCAAGCTTCCTGTTAGCATCATCACAGATTTTGAAGAATTCTCCATATATGATTGCACAGTTAAGCCCAACCCTGCAGACAAGGCTTCTGTCGCACGAATAGGCTATTTTACCTTTAAAGACTATCTCACTCAATTTGACTTTATCTGGGACACATTTTCGAAGGAACGGGTTCTGAAAGGAAGCTTCGACCGCTTTGTAAAGAATGATACACAGAAAAAAGGAACTGCGACAGTCGATAAGGAATTCCTTCAATCCCTTGACCGCTGGCGCACTTACCTGGCAACTTCGATTAGTTGGAACAACAAGGAACTGGATGAAGATGAGATCAATTTCGCAGTACAGCAGACCATTGACCGAATTATTTTTCTGCGGATCGCCGAAGACCGGAATATTGAGCCTTATGGTAACCTGAAGCATACACTTGCTCATGGTGATTTTTACCCAAACCTGTTTGATCAATTCAGAAAAGCTGACGAAAAATACAATTCCGGCCTGTTTGACTTTTATAAAGACCGGATCTGTGAAAGGCTGAAAATTGATAACAAGGTTATCAAGACGATAATAAATGAGTTGTATTACCCGGAATGCCCATATGAGTTCTCAGTTTTATCGGTCGAAATCCTCGGAAGCGCTTATGAGCAGTTCTTAGGTAAAGTCATCCGGATCACCCCTGCACACCATGCCAAGATTGAAGAAAAACCTGAAGTCAGAAAAGCCGGTGGCGTATACTATACACCGCAGTATATTGTTGATTATATCGTAAAAAATACAGTCGGAAAGTTGGTTGAAGGTAAAACTCCAGAAGAGGTCAGTCAGATAAAAATCGTTGATCCTGCATGCGGTAGCGGAAGTTTTTTAATCGGCGCATACCAGTTCCTGCTTGATTGGCATAAAACCTATTACTCAGGAAAAGAAAAATCTGCTAAAGGCAGGAAAGACAGCCCGCTAACCCCGGATGGTTACCTCACGACTGCTGAAAAGAAAAGAATTCTATTGAATAATATCCATGGGGTTGATATCGATGTAAACGCAGTTGAGGTAACCAAACTTAGTCTTTTGCTGAAATGCATGGAAGGTGAAACAGAAGCTTCTATCCAGCAACAATTCAGCTTATGGAATGAACGGGTGCTTCCAACATTGGATAATAATATCAGAAGCGGTAATAGCCTAATCGATACAGATTTTTACAGTGCCGAACTGGATTTTGGCATGGAAAAGAGGATCAAGCCTTTTAACTGGAAGCATGCATTTCCGGAGGTGTTTAATCAGGGGGGCTTTAATGCTGTGATAGGGAATCCGCCTTGGGGAGCTAGTCTTACAGATGAAGTATTATCGTATTTAAAAGATAAACATAAAGCCATTATTGTTAGGATGATTGATTCCTACATGTATTTTATAAATAATTCTATCAACTTATTATGCAATGGCGGTGCGTTTGGGATGATTATTCCAAGTACATTCTTAAATCAAAGTGACTTAAAATTATTGCGAAAATTAATTATCGAAAAATTCGATCCCAAAATAATAGTAAATCTTGGGGAAAAAGTTTTTGGACCGAAAGTATTAAATACTTCATCCATTCTCGTATTTATCAAGTCATCTATTAAAGACAATGAAATTACTATTGCAGACTTGCGTGAATATAATACTAATGAGAAACAGGGAGAACTATTTCAAAAACAACCACGTGTTAAAGATCAATGGATTGAGTTGGTAAAATCGGATGAATTGACAACCTATTATACTTTCAACCTATCTAACGTATTATTATTGAATAAATTAAAAAGGAAATATTCATTATTCAAAGATATTGTTGAAGGCGAAATTCAAAGGGGGATAAGTCCCGATTATTCAAAAGCATTTATTGTAAGTTCTGAAGTCGCTGCAGAAAAAATGATTGAACCTGAAATATTAAGACCCCTAGTTCTTGGAAAACATGTATCACGTTATCAAAGCATACTCTCGGACGACTTCATTATTTACCTGACTTCAAAGGATAATATCAACGATTATCCTCATGCAAAAGCACATCTTTTAGAGTTTAAAAAATTTATTACTTGTCGAGAAGTTGTAGAAGGTAAACATCCCTGGTACGCTTTACACAGGCCTAGAAATCCTGAAATATTTTTACCAAAAAAATTCATCGGACTTACCACAACCAGAAATATTTGCCTTGTATATGATGAATATGGTTTTTACACTACTGACGCTTTATATGTTTTTAAAATAAAAAATATTTTAAATGAGAAATTAATATTAGCAGTGCTACAATCAAATGTTTTCCAATTTCTTTATAATACGCTTATTCAAGGGGGGCAAAGAGTCATCCCACAAGTAAAAGCAATATATCTTAATGAGCTTCCTTTTCCAAATATTAATAATAACCAATTCGAAATAAATAAATTGGTTGATCATTTATTACAACTGAACAAAATTTTGAAAGAGAGTAAACTCCAAACCCAGATCGACCAGCTCAAATCAAAGATCAACTATTGCGAAAACCGGATCAACGAGCTTGTTTACCAGTTATATGGGCTGACGGAAGAGGAAATAAAATTAGTGGAAAGTAACATTCTATAATAATACTTGGGAAAATGAAGAAAACCTGTTTAATAAGCCTTGCTTTTTTGTTTTGCTTATTTTCAGCTAATGGGCAATTTGACAAAGTCAAAATCGACGTTAATGTTGCAAATAACCATAAGGTATTGATAGACATATATAAGTCCCCTCTAATTATAGAAGATAGGGTCGGGGAGGCAAACATCAATCAAGACCTACCTCAATGGAATCAAAGCGTGATTAACTTCGAAAAGAAGCACGAATTGCCTGAAAGTGTCAGAAAAGAAAAGGAAGAAAAAACAAAATACAAAATTGAGAACCGCAGGGATACATTCCCGGATGAATATAATCCCGAATTAGTTGTTCCAGATATCGGAGTAAATTTCAGAGCTAATTTGTTCGATGGTGCAACACCTCCTGATAATTCAATGGCCATATCATTTGGCGGTAAAGTTGTCACTGTGACAAATTCACATATTTATTACTATGATAATACTGGGCAATTATTAAAAAGCTCATCCTTTGCCGACTTTTTTAATGATCCTCTGCTTACTGGGAATTTGTATGATCCGGTCGTACTTTTTGACTCCGGTAATAACAGGTTTTTCATGGTTGTCTTGCATGGATCTACTTCGACTAGTTCTAAAGTTATCGTTTGTTTTTCACAATCAAGTGACCCTATGGATGGCTGGTGGTATTATAAACTGACTGGCAATCCATTAAATAATGGATGTTGGTTTGATTACCCCAAAATTGGTGTTTCGAATAATGAGGTTTATGTCACTGGTAATTTATTCAATAACTCAGATGTCTTTCAGCAATCCGTTATTTATCAGATGACTAAATCGGACGGATACAATGGCAACTCACTAAGCTGGCAATATTGGAACAACATTTCTGCAACTGCGTTCACTTTGGTTCCTGCTTCATATGGATTGCTCGGAAACTATGGGCCAGGTATATACTTAATCAGCACTTATGAAAATGGAGCATCCGATAAATATTATCTGTATGACCTTACAGATGATATGACAGGCGATCCGGAAATTGATGTGTATACTATAAATGCTAGTTTTTCTTTGGCTGGTGATGCTATGCAACTGGGCACAGATGTCTTGATGGATGTCGGTGAAACTAGAGGTTTGAGTGCATTTTACTTAAATGGCAAAGTCCATTTTGTGCATAATATAATTCCCCCCAAAATTAGGACAGTGAGTTAAGGTTGATTTATAACTAATTTCACTGTCATGAAAACAAGAAAAAAACACACTGCAGAATTTAAGACCAAGGTCGTTTTGGAAGCCTTGAGTGAACGGTACACGATCCAGGAACTGGGTCGGAAGTACGATTTGCATCCCAACCAAATCACCCGTTGGAAGAATCAATTTCTGGAGAATGCTAGCAGCATTTTCTCCAATGGCGCAGATCAGCCCAAAAAGCAAGAAGGGGAAGAAGAGCGGCTGTACAAGATCATTGGACAGCAGAAAGTAGAGATTGATTTTTTAAAAAAAGCCTTGTCATGAGCCAGAATGCTGTCGAGCGGAAGCAGCATATTGACAAGGCCGGTCAGCTGAGTATTGTAAAGCAGTGCGAGTTGCTGGAGGTGCACCGGAGCGGATTGTATTATCAACCGGTTCCGGAGACGACGTATAACCTGGAACTGATGCGCTTGATCGACGAGAAACACATGCTCCATCCCTGGCTGGGCGTGCCCCGGATGACGCAATGGCTACGCCTGGATAAGGGCTACAAAGTTAATCACAAGCGTGTAGAACGACTTTACGGACTGCTGGGCATCCAGGCCCTTGGCCCCAAGCCCAATACCTCTAAACCCGGAAAGGGACATAAAATTTATCCGTACCTGTTGAGGCATCTTGATGTTGATCGCCCCAATCAGGTATGGGCCATGGATATCACCTATATTCCCGTACAAGGCGGGTATCTCTATCTGGTTGCTGTAATCGATCTTTACAGCCGATATGTATTGAACTGGTCCTTAAGCAACAGCATGACCTCCCGATGGTGCAGGCAAACCCTGGATGAAGCCATACAGCAGTTTGGAAAGCCAGAGATTGTCAACACCGATCAGGGCAGCCAGTTTACGGCAGAAGAATTTTCCCTGTATGTGGTTAATGACCTGGAGATCCGGTTGAGCATGGATGGCAAAGGAAGAGCGATCGATAATATTTTTATCGAAAGATTATGGCGCAGCGTAAAATATGAGCATGTATATTTGTTTCCGGCATCCGATGGGCTGGAATGTTACCAGGGACTGAAGACGTATTTCCAGTACTACAACGATGAGCGCCGTCACCAGAGCCTTGAAGATCAAACACCATTAACCGTATTTCAACAAAAAGTGGAGATCGCAGCATGAGAAAAGAAGGGACTTTCAGGGGTTTTGAACAAACGGCGGGAGTTATGAGTCTCCCCCCGGACCCCCCTCGTATTAATAATAAACTTAATTTTAAAGAAGTTCTGTCCTAAGAATAGGGGGAATTATATAACGCAGAATATGATGATAATTATAGTGGAATCAAGTATAATCGATTAACTGTTTCTTCTCTTTCCAATTGGTCATCGACATTTGGATTGGATGGATTTGATTACACCTATCCTTCGGTAGCTTCATTTGCAGAGACAGAAAGTGATAAATCAGTCATGATTTGCTTTTTAAGAAGCGGCTCCTCCATATATCCTCAAACTCGTGTTGTACTCTGTGATAATGCTGGTGCCTGGTCAGGATCTAGCCTTGTAAAGGCTGGTGAAACTTATGTAGATGTTTATGAAAGCGAAGGGGTAACCCGATGGGGTGATTATACCGGCATTTCCAGGAAACAAAACAGCTCTAATCCCGAAGTCTGGCTAAGTGGATGTTATGGTGTATATCGTTCTTCAGAACATGCTTTAGATACATGGATTTCGCAAATTAAGGGCATGACCACAGAAATAAAGGAAAGCGATGTGCCAAGTTTAGATCAAACGAAAATCTATCCGAATCCTGCCTATGATATGATTAACATTGAATTTAATCTTGATCAGCAAAGTATTATTGAGATTTCCATTTTTGACTTGCAGGGAAGAATGGTCAAATTATTATATAAAGATGGAGCAGATAGAGGGAAAAACGTCCTATCCTTCAATAAAGGAGCATTATCACCAGGGATTTATTTTATTAAAATTCAATCAAATAACCAAATAATTTCAAATGAAAAGATTGTTGTTGAATAGTTTAAGGGTTTCATTTGTACCTCTCTTTATGATTATTATTTGTTCCCATGGATGTGACAATCAGACCCGAAGTGTCTTGGACACAAATTACCTGACAGAAGTTCAGGACACGAATGAAACTAATAAAGTTACACAAGGTGAACCAGATACCAGCAGACAAACAGATACGATTGGTTCGCCGCAAGACACTAATATTTATAAAATGGTAATTAAGCATAATGCGCCAAATCAAACTCAGATTGATAGTATAAAAAAGGAGAAATCAAAAGGAAAGAAATAATGAGAATAGGTAAAGAGGTCATAAAATTATATGAGGGATTCAGAAGCACAATCAATTAACATTTGATTCTTCAATGACCAGAATCCTATTAGTACCGATTGAATACAATTGCAATAACTGGCCTTTTACGATGATTTCTTTACCTTCAGCAGGAATAATCCTGTCCGTTTTTACCCCAACTGTACAGTCTTTATGAAGGTCTTTAAGCATAAAACCGGTCACCCATATAAAACTAATAGACTCAGTCACAATACCTTTAACAATGACCTGTTCATCATTACCATATTTTTCAGGATTCTCAACTACTTCACACACGGATTTGGCACGTAAAGAATCAACGGAATTACAGGAAACAAGAACGACTAAAATTATGAGAACTAAGTAATCGGTAAGTCTAGTAACCCGTCCTCGAATAATCAAGGTATTTTGTGCAAACATATCCATCCTGATTATTAAATTTAATATTTGACCAATCAATGTTTTTGTCGTCAATAAATCCAGATTGAATAAATTCAACCTCGCTTCCTTTTGTCAGAACAAAAAGGCTTGGGTAAGATGCTGATGGTCCCGAGCGAAAATTTACATCCCTATTTGCTATAAAGAATCTCTTCTCTATCTTATCCTCTACTTGCTTCAACGGTTTATAATCTCCCTGATAATCAGTCGGCTTATTGACAAATCCCATAATCACCAGTAAAAATGCAATAATTCCGATAGGGTAAAGAACTAGTTTTTTAGAAAGTCTTAGTTTTTTAACAGCCACCATTACACCGATAATGCTGCCAATTAAAAATCCCCAGATACCCCATGTCGTGATGGGTCCAAACATTTGAAAATCAAACAGGTTATCTAGAAAGAAAAACGAGTTATATCCTGCATAAGCAAATAACTTGACTACTCCTTCCACCTTAGCTAGTAACAAAATGCTGGCAATAAGGAAAATCACTACTAGAAATATTATTCCACCACCAGATTTACCTTTACTCATTTTAGATATTATTTTGAATTACTTTTTTTAATCTTTTTCGGTTCACTCTTTGAACGAAGGTAATTGATAAGTATGATTCCTCCAAATAAGACCGATGCTGAAAGTAAAAGAAATGACCACACATAGATTGAAAAATCCTGGAAGTACTTATCAGCAGAGTCCCAACTTAGATAAAACTTATTGCTGAAATTGAGCCATCCCGGTCTTTCCGTCGAAAGGACAAACCTGAATAACACGAAAATAGCTGATAATATTGCAGCCGATTTAATAATTTCGAGAATAAACTTATTTTTCGGAAAAACTATTTTGAAATTAACTGGGACGTTGATTTTTTGACCTGTTGAAGTTTCAAGCTGGATAACAGTATCATATCCAACACCTTTTAACAGATTTGTCGAATCGATTTTAAGTGAAATCTTTGACGCAGTTATACCTTCAGCAGCATTGAAAGTAATTTTATTAGATGAAATGCTCACACCTTCAATTATCTTTGAAAAGTTGATTTTACCGCTAAGGAATCCACGCGTTTCATTAGTAAAAAAAAGATCTGTAGTAACAACAGTTCCACTTTGGATTTTCGGGAAAACTATGGCCTTTTTATCCACGTTTAATTTAGGATATGTTAGTTTTTCATTCAGTAAATGGCAAAACTCTTCCAGACCTATATTTTGATTTTTACTATAATTCTGTTTAACACTATCCCACTTGTCAGTGATAGCAGTTTTCCTATTTGTTTTTAACCATACCGTGATCGATGAATTGAATAATTCCTTCATTCCAGCTTCCCAGTTTTCCTTGTTAAGGTTAATCTGTTCGCACAATTCACCGGGTGTATTAACTAGAATCTTGCCAGCGAAACGATAAGGTAGCTTTGGGTTGAATATGTATAGAAATTCAAGAAATGCAAGTTCGGTATTTTCTGCTTGGAGAATTATTTTGGATAACTTTTCATAATCTTCATGATTAGTTTCCTGCAGCCAGATTTCGACATTTCCCTGCTTAAAATGTTCTTTACCTAGTTTGTAAGTTTCAGGAGTTTCGAAAAAGAACTGGCAGAGTTCAGCGGTTGTATTAGCAAGTTTACCAGAGAACCGGTAAGGGAGTTTAGGGTTAAACCGGTAAACTAAATTCAAGTAAATCAAAAAGTCATTTTTACCTTTTTTAATTATCTCAAGAATCTTACTGGCCTTGGCCGGGCTGAAAAAATCAATCGCATTGATCAGCAGACCATCTTTAATAAATTGCCGGGCTTTTCCTTCATCGTTAAATATAATTTCCCCGATATCTTCAAGGCTGTAAGCAAACTTCCCATCAAAAATTTCCCTGCCATTTTTCTTTTTATCTTCCTCTTCCTGTTTCCTTTTTTTATATATTTCATCCGTCATCCAAGCGACTGATAAAAGCTGTTCTTTCAAATCTGTACCTGACGGTTTTTCAAAGGGAATAAATTCTTTTTTGTTAAGATTATTTTTGATAATATTTGAAATTTCTTCTTCAAGCAGTCCTATTTCCTGCCCTTCTTCGAAGATGTTCTCAAGCTCAAAGGGTGTTGCTTCACCATCCCTAAGCATCATTTTAAAAAGGGGTTCAAGTTGTTTGTCTCCTTTTTTTAATCTTTGCTCCCTGTATTTGACATGATAATCGTTCATTCTTTGAAGGGAATTAAGCTGATCACGGGCATCTGCCAATAGTTTGAGACAATTAACAAGATTTCTTTCGCCATATTTATCTTCGATTGCTTTCCTGACCTGGCCACTTCCCGATTCCCACAGGTTTTTTTTCTCTTTCCAGAATTTTTCAAGCAGGGAATAATTATTTCTGACCATTTCAGGATCAATCAGATTAATCTGGGTGAAATCCAGGTAAAGTAACTCGAAAAGATTATCGGATTGAATGATTTGCCAGTCACCGTCGCTATCGCCAAATTGCATCGGCAACTCCCTAAGACCTTTTTTAGCCGTAGCTTCAGTAATTCTTTCCTTTCGGGATGTCAAAGGGGGTGAATACGCTTGTGTCCCATTTGATTTTCTTTCAACGTTATCCTGGATACTCTCCTTTCTGGCAATTTTACCCGAATTATCATCCGAATTCACTGCTTTTCCGGCAATTTTTCCTGATGGATCTTCGTCGGGACCTCTTTTCCCGGCAATTTTCCCGGACTGGTTTTCTATCTCATCAGACATATTGTTAACTGATAATGGTAATTTTTTGAATTTTTTCTCTTAAATATTCGGGAAAACCATTACTGCCGTAAATCTTAGCCTCCTTAACACCTTCTGGCTGGTAATCGGCGAGTACTTTCATGATGCCGTTCTCATCCACTTCCAGGATTATTGTGACATGGTCGCCGGTATTTTCAAGTTCAATTGAACCAAGTGGTACACACTCACCCGGAACTTTTGATTCCCCTTCGCATAGGTCAAGGATAGCATAAGGATCCGTCATATAAATTTTTCGGGCTTTAGCGGGCAGGGCAGTATTTTTATATATCAGATGATCAACATATTCAATATTTCCATGCCTGAAGTCAACCAGCTTAATGCCTATACTTTTAGACGTCACGTCTTCAACTCTCTCCTTGCCTTGCCCCGAGATAGCTGCGCCGATTGCAATAGCCGTATCGTAGCTAAAGCCTTCCCTGTGTTTTTTAATTACTTTCTTCGATGCTTTTTCGAGCATTTCTGAAATCATAGGCATCCTGCAGGAGCCACCGGCTAATACAATCTCATCAATATCGGCCCATATAAGGTGGCAATTTTCCAGGACAGTATAACATCTCGATAGGCAATTCGAAAGGAGTGCAGAACATTGTTCGTCAAAATAAAAGGGTCTTTCGGAATTGCCCGTTAAATCTATCTCCAGTATATTCTCCGTTTTAGGGGCTGACCTGTAAAGCTTAATCTCCGTGTCATATCCATTTGCCGAAAGAAACACGGTGGTCTCTTCCATCTCGGATAAATCCTTCTTGGCCTGGATAGCTAATTGCTGCAAATCAAAAAACCTATCATCGGGGATTTCCGAAGTGGTTTCTCTTTTAAATCTTTGTTTCAGGTAATTGATGATAATATCGTCCCAATCTTTACCACCAAGCTGGACATTTCCGTCAGTGGCAATTACTTTAAAATTATTGCCATCGATGATTTTCAGAATGGTCACATCCAGGGTTCCTCCCCCGAGATCAAACACGAGGACTAATTTATTCTCGTTCAGGGAAATCCCATAAGTCAGTGAAGCGGCAGTTGGTTCACTGATCAGGTTGATCACATTCAGCCCGGCCAGTTCCCCGGCGAATTTGGTCGCTTTCCGCTCATCATCTCCAAAATAAGCCGGGACAGTAATCACGGCATTAATTTTAAAATCGGCTTCTTTGATTGACTCATCAATGATTTTCCGTTTCTTAAAATACTGCCAGACATCACGCTTTAATTTTCTCAGCAAAATTGCCGACATGCCGATCGCCCCGTATTTGGTTCCGTCAACTTCGTAAGGGGCTATTTCATGCTTCCCTGGCATCTCCACAGTAGGTTTACCCATATCCCGTTTAAAAAACTCGAATATGGGTGCAAAAACCGTAATTTTCTTTTTATTGGCCTCTTCGCCCACATAACCGGTCTTCCCATCAAACCAAATCACTGATGGTGTGGTTTCACGTCCCCTGTTATCCGGGATGACAACCGGTACACCCTCATCAATATATGCAACGCAACAAAATGTTGTGCCTAAATCAATCCCTATATGCATTACTTATCAATCTCCTGCATTAATTTGGTTACTTCCATGATAAAGATGGGCTGGATGCGTCGCTTTGTAATATCCTTCGTTTGCATGGATTTGAAACTATTCAGGATATCGTTTTTGATCGTAGCCTTAATCGATTCATTTAAAATTATTTCATTGCCCTGGCTCAGCAATCCCAATGCTAAAGCGGTAGCATTCAGAATCTTAACAAACATTTCCAATTCAACCAGTGTCGTGTTTTTCACAAGAGTCCTCTGATCAATAAATAAGTTTTTATTATTGATATTGGCAAGGCTGTCCAGGAATGTGGAATCAATAAGTTCAATCTTTTCACCACTAACAAATTCTATGCTTGACTTATATTCGATTTTCCCTTCGTCTTTGGAATCGCCAAACAAGTTTAAATCGATATCAACAACACCGCCTGAATCGGCTCCCTGGTTCTTCTTTTTTGTTTCACCAAGGACTTCCCGCTGGGAAGGCTCAGAAACTATAAGCCCGCCACAAGCTTCACTTTTAGGTTCAGGAGAAGCAAATTGTGAAATATTACGGTGAGAATTAATTTTATGGACCTGTAATCCATAATAGAATACTGTGCTGAGGAATTTAACGCAGATGCTGTTTGAATTAAAAATTCCATAATCCAGCCAGCTTATGAATTTAGAACCATTTCCTCCCCAGTAAAGGTTAATTCCGGATTCCTGGATCTTATTGAGCAGGCTGTTGTTATCTGATTTTTCATTTGCTTTTAGGCATAACAATGAAGTATAATATGCCAGTGCGCCGAATTCAACCAGAATGGTTTTCATAAGCGACTGAAGGGCGGAATTTTTAATATTCTTTGAAAGGTTTGTGTATACTTCCTTTTCTTCAGCCTTTAAAACCAAATTCAGCGTTGCGGCAAACTGGTCTTCATTATTCTTTTTTTCGTTTAAGGCGATTTTCCCTTTGCCGTCAGCAGCAAATAGTATGCTCCATAACTCCGGTTTGGAACGGATATATTCACAGATTTGCTTACCAGCGAGCAGGATTGAGGTATCAAACAGGGCAATCTCGGTTCTGTCGCACCAGACGCTGATATCTGTTGTAGCCCCACCAACATCCAGGCATATTGCCCCGCTGGCCAGTGTAGCATTTTCAATTTTTTTCTCCTTTGTAGAACTGAACTTACCCGGATTGGCAAAGAAATACCCGGCAGCAATTCCTTCTGTCATTAAAAAAGGCCCATAAATGAACGGCTTTTTTATGTCATCAGGATTATTGCTGTCATATACGTTAATGATCCTTTCCTCACCCCGGTATAATTTTTCAAGGGATTCTCTCCAGAGCGTTCCAAACCTGCTCCTGTCGCTATGAGAAAAGGCCTTGGGATATGAACAGCCAATAGTAACGTGATTGACACTTTTACGGCAGACTTCCAGGAAGATCAAGAATAGCAAGCTTTCAATAAACTCATCTGTATTGTCAACTTTGGAATTACCCTGGACTTCCCTGTCAGGATTTTCTTTTTCCCACTTAAGATTAGTATAAACATTCTGAGGGATTTTATAGCTGGTTGCAAAGTAAATGAAGTAATCCAGCAACAAAATTGGTTTATCCAGTGTATTGTATTTGTTCAGCACTGCTGTGGGAATTGGCAATTCATGAGACCTTGTCGGAATGAATGAATTATTTAAAGTTTCATTTCTTAATGTTCCGGCACTGGCCGTCAATGATCTGATATACTGTGGAAAATCATAACACCATCTTTTCCCGTCCGTATTTTCTTCATTAAAATATACATTTGTATTGGAAGTACCAAAATCAATTCCGATTTCCATACTGCCCTGGAGGATAATTTCAGGATTCCAGTTTGCAAACTTATTAATCAGGATCAATCCCATGGATTCTTCCTTTGGATTTAATATTTCAATACCATCGGGGAAGACATTGTCACCGGATAACTGCTTTATCCTGACTTTATGGATGACATTATCAATGGTAAAATTCGATTGCCTGCTGTTTTCAATGCATGCAGGATTTACAACAAATGGGGCAATTGAAAGCGAATCCACATGGCTCTGGAGTAGGTAGTAGCGTCTCCAGTTTTCACCGTTATAATCAGGGAAAATCTCGATCACCGGGACATCGGTTTCAATGATTTCCCCTTCCTTTTCCTGTTTGCCTTTAATACGGAAGGTTTTTTCAATCGTAAAACTATTTCCTGAAACAGGCAGGTCAAATAAAAATTTGACTGAGCTGCCATCAGGCATAAATCTTGGCTGTAATTTTTCAATAATATCCTCCGGAGTGAAGAAATTCAGGATTTCCTTCCTGAAGGGCCATACGAATGAACTCTGGTTATAATTCAGCCTGGTTTCATTTGGATTGATGATATCTCCCGATTTTGCCTTCAGCAGAAAATCGCTCAGGAAATACATTTCGGGGCGAATCCACATACCCGCTTTTTTGCCGTCAGGCCCTTTGAAGTCTGTGACTTCTTCATCTATCTGAGTACCATATGAATTTTTGAAGTAGAGATTAATTGCATTCTTAGAATCTCCACCCAGGTCCTTTAAGCTTTTCGGATCCCAGATTTTTTTACCTGAAGCAAGCAATTTTTCGTTAATGACCACAATTTCCTTATAGTCAGTGAGATTCCTGGATGTATCCAATGAAATTTCAGAATATTTCGTTAGTTTACCTGAGGTTTCATCAGGAATCAAAGAGCAAAGCAAAAACTTGAAAATATTATACCTGCCTTCTTCAAAAGCCTTTATTGATTTGCTCAGTTTGATTTCTATCTGGTCTGAGGTCTTCACCCCCTGTGCATTTAGATCTGCATCAGGAGAAACGCCTAAGAATTTTCGGATATCTTTCAGCCAGTCATTGATCAGTCCATTGATGTTCTCCAGCGTTCTCTTCGCTTTGGCATCGTCAGTATTTCCAACTCTTCCTATTCGTTTTTTTAAATCAATAAGCCATTCACCGATAAATTCTATTTCCTGTCTGTCATTTTCTTTTGTAGGGGGGACGAGGCAGCCATGAGCGTCAATAAGGAAGTCTTTCAGTTCCGGAGCTTTGGCCAGAAGCAGAGGGGAATAATCGGAACCGGTATAGACCAGTGTTGTGGGGGAGAACGAACCGACCGGCACATTTTTAAATTTAATCATTAATATCGGTTCTTTTAATTCCGGATCTATCCAGTTATACATCTGGTTTGACTCAAGTAACACCCCTTTCGGGCTTAAATTTTTAAGAGCCCTAACAAAAACCTGGTTCTGTATCAATTCAACAGGGTGAACCGACAAATCATATTTTTTATACTTGGTCAATGCAAGCAAGCTCATCAAGCCCCTCCACTCCTGAGTCAGTTTTTCCTTAAGGGGGTGTTTTGAATTCTCCCTTAAAGCTGATTGAAACATTAATGGCCTGGCCCATATATCAGGGATGGAACTAATACCTTTCTTGCTTGCCTTTTCAGTAATTTCAATGCCATTGGCAATATCAATGATTATTTTAGAGGATTGGTTGGCCCAACTGCCTTTTGAGGGAATAGTCATCCCGGTTTCTGTTTTGGAAAGCGCAGGTAAATATAAATGTTCAGCCATATTGATTATTTTAACTCGATAACATTATTAAGTTTGTAATTTTTCAGGCAAAAATTCTTAGCCCCTTCGTAAAAAATCACCAGGTATTTGATAGCAGCACTATTAAAAGGCTTTTTAGTCAGGTCTATCTGGTTCAATCCATTAACAGCGAAAATGAAGAATTTTTCATTCACTACTTCAGGATGGGCTTTTAAAAGGTTTGCAATATTGGTTTTATCTTCCGGGTCAATCAGTTCTGTGATTTTAGGAGCCTGACTTGAATCCTTCTTTTTAATCAGGAATTGTTTGCTGTTAATCAGTTTTATATTTTCATCACTGTCAATAGCAGTTATCCAGGTCAGGAAAGAAAATGCAAATTTTTCAAATTCATCAAGAATCTTAGCGTTGTCCGAAAACCGGATATCCGTTTCCATGGGTATCTTTTCGTTAATCTTATCAAACAGGTGTTTTTTATACCATTCTTGTTTGACGTAATTTTCTTTGTTTACCATTTTATCCAGCGGCATCCTGGCTTTCCTGCCATAGGTGCAAAATGCATAGCTGAAAGTGGTAAAGGCTGTCACAAGCAGCTTAAGTCCATTCTGCCTCTTTCCGATCAATGATTCTTCCCTTGAAACCGGGAATGAATCCCAGGTTATCGTGTCATTATCCCGTGCTGCAATAAAATACTTTTTCTCTGCCGGAGTCTGAGGGATTTTCTGGTTAAAGAAATCAAATGCAGCAAGACCGGTAACAATCTCAATATAATGCGGATCATTTTTTTGCGTAAAGCTTCCTACGCTGAAGTTACCCACATCCTGGAGCAAGGAATCGCCGATGAAATAAAGCTGGTCAAATGCGAGGCCTTTTTCCGCATAATATTCGAGTGCACCTTTTGTGGCGACAGGGAAATCCTCATTGGTCACATACATTCTTTCTTTTTCCATATCCTTGCTCAGGCTGAAAGAAAAATAAGGCAGCACGAGGGCTGCGCCCAGGAGGACACTGTTTTTATCATCACTTATTTTACCCAAATGTTTAATAAAATTATCGGCTCCGAAAGTAGGAACACCTGCAGCGCCTGTGCCTCCAAAAATGGATCCAACCAGGAAAACCCTTACTTCATTTTCAGTGCTTTTCGATTTAATGTCATTGAAAAACTCTTTGAACGGATCTTCATCAGTGGGTGGATCAGACATCACGACGGATCCAATTGATGGATGCCCCCGGAATCCTTTGTTCAGTGGCTCATTCAATTCCGTTTCTGAAAAAAGAACATCTACAAAATCCCCCAGGTTGGACTCCGGGAAGCTATTTTTAAGAATGGTATAGTTAATATGGTTGGATAAGGTCGAACTCGAATTTTCCTGGAAGATAGACCAGAAAATTCCTTTATCTTCTTTGGCTATTTTGATTCTGGTCTTGAAGAATGTCCTGTCGTTCAGAGAGTCGATATCCACCTCATTATAACAAGTATTATACATTTTGATCAGAGAGATGGTCTTATTTAAATTCCCATTTCCCGCATCGGGATCAATGATAAAAATGGATAATTCATCCGGGCCGTAACCTGCCGCACATAAATTGACGACAGATTCAATGACTTTTGCACCGGTGCCTCCGATACCTATAAGATAGTTTTTGGGCATAGTTTCACGATTAGTTAGTTATAAACTATTTAGCGGAACAGCGGGATAAATTTGACTGTACGGGGTGAAAAGAAAAATGTGCAGAGCCAGAAGAAAAACCACGTATGCACCGAGATGAGCAGGAAGGTTATAATCCAATCCTTTGTCAATATCCCTTCAGCCATATATATAATGATAAATGCTACCAGGATCACGATAGCAAAAACAATTTGCATGATGAAGGAGCCCCACCAGATTCTTTTGGCTTTAGGCAGGTTGCCGGCAGTCGAATCAAGGCTTCCGTAATAATACCAGATCAGGCAATTGATAATTCCCAGGCCGGCGGCGATGCCGAGCATTACTCTCAATGTGCCCAGGAATTCTTCAGGGGTCCTGTTGGTAAGGATTATTGATTCTGCAAACGTGCCGCCATAAAAAATGGCAGTAATGACCCACAGGACGGCGCCAAGCGCAAACGTGATCAGATAATTCAATGGACTTTTGTTCATAAGGTAATATTTTTAGCGTTTATAAATGTTCATATAAAATTTGGCAATATTTACCGGTGTGATAGAAGAGTTTGCCACAAGAAGGCGTGAGGTAAACTTTTCAAGATTATAGGTCAACCTGGCCGTAGGTGTATTGATGACGGGGTTTTCGGTTGAATATTCCCCAATCCAGCCGGGGACGACAAGGCCGTTCAACTCGTTGGCTTTTAAATAAACCAGGTATGAGTAATTGCCTATACCATCCTGGTTATCTAGGATAAGAGTTGCTGTAATCTTATCTCCTGATCTCTGAATATTTTCAAGCTTAATATCATTTGTAGGAACACCTTCAGCCGGTGCAGTTTTATCACCAGAGAAAGCAGCCTTTTTATAAACCACCGGTTCGATATTTTCAATCCGGAAATCAGCACAACGAGGATTCATGGTCAAATCAATTTCAAGGCTAAATCTGGCTTCCTTCCCGGCTTTCTTCATGCTGAAATCAAAATAGTTGGGGACGTTCTTTTTAGGGCTCAACCTGTTGACAGTTGTTGCATCTTTTGTTTTAGTGAGTTTAACTGCCGCAGATTTCACAATGAATGGAGAGAACATTATGAAATAATTTTCCTGCACGATTGGCAGTGTTTTCAGCGATTCAAACAAATATTCCATATTCCCTGGATTTCCAAACATAATAGCGTAGAATGGACGATCATTTGTTTGTAGAAAATATCCTTGAGGATAAACTGGTACATCGAATACCTTACCGTTAAATTTGCTTGTAATTCCTACAATACCTACCATAACTCCGTTTTCGAAGCATTTCTCTCTGATTCTATCCACCATTTTATTGACATCCGCTTCATCTTGGAAAAGATCGGTGATAAGGACGCTCAGTCTTTCAGGGTTGGTCCGCCTGACCACGCTGTCAATATAAGTATTAAGAAAGATGCCATTTTCACGGTAAAAGTTCAAATCGTTCTTGGCGGATAAAAATTCATTATGATCAATGGGCTTGATTCTTTGTCCGAACTTGTAAAAATTTCGGTCGGCTTGTTTCCAAGCGGTCAATACACTTGCTTCGAGCTGATCAAGAAAACGACTGTAGTCGGAATTAATATCCACAGCGAATCCTTCCATAGAAGTTGTCGCATCAATATAAATATCAATATCAATCTTATCAGATTTTTGATGCCTGGAACCTACAACATCTGAATCAGAATAATCCCATATTATTTCAGGGACTTTTGGTTTACAACCTCCAAAAATGATAAAGAATAACAGAAAGATAAACAAGTAGGTTTTGGTTGGATTCTTCATAACATGTTGAATTTATATGAAAATTCTCAAAAAAGCTCACTTATATTGAAGAAATATTTGTAAATCATTGTTTAATAATAACATAGGCTAAATGTTCATTATGAATCGATCAAATTTATAGAAAAGAAATTAGAAACAACATAAATTTATACGAAAAATTATAAAGCAGGTTCTGAATACTCAATAAAATTTTATTCAAGTTAATCGTCACTTTTACAATTAGAAAAAGAAAGACTGACTGAAATACCAGCCAGTCTTTTAATGGAAGAAATCCCTTCCTCAGAAAGGCAAATCAGCATTAAAAGCAGTGTTAGCCATTTCAGGCACACGGGATTCAGGTATCGAATTTTCTTTAATGTTCCGGGGTGATCTTTCGACCTGGGTGTTATTAAAGATGAACACGACCGGGAAGTAGGAGAATTCTTCATTTGATTCGTTAGTTTTGGAGACCTTCTTTCCCCAGATCATCTGTGCGGTTTCGCCCTTCCTCACTGAGTAACTGGCACTCTGCCATTGTTCGAGAGTCATCCAAACCTGGTTTTTCTTCTTGCCGGAGTAGAATTCCAACAGTGCCTCATTCAGGTTTGCCGTCTTGATCTTGCCGTTTTTTTGCAGTTCGGCTACTTCATCGGAGATTTTACGGAGATGGTCTCTTCTTTCGGAATATTTGTTCTTGTTTTCCATTTTAGCTGCTCCTGCCCTGGAGACTTGCTTTAGCATCTGGCTCGCCGGTTAAAGAATAATGGGCAAAAAAGAAGATAGTGAGACGAGTTTTGCTGGCTTTTGGTCATCTTTCGGTGAAAGTGAAAAAACCAAAGGCTCGGCCATAGCAAAAAGAGGATCACGAAAATACCTTCGCCCATGAATTGACTATTTCGGACCATATTGCGCCACCCATTTCGGACTAAATTGAGCCACTCATTTCGGAGCAAATTGCGCCAGTGATTTCGGAGTAAATTGCGCCAGAAAAATGGTGTTATATCGGCCGGGATTCTGGTGGATTTTAGTGCCGAAGTAAAAAAAAACGACTGACATTCCGGCATAAACTGAGCCACTTATTTTAAAGGCAACATGGCATCGTATAAAGAAGAAAACCTTTATACGATGGCAAATAAAACAATAACCATGTTGCAAATACGACGCATTATCCAGCTCAAGTCCAAAGGCAAGTCCAACCGGGAAATCGCCTGGGATCTTCATGCTGCGCGCAATACAGTGAACGGATACGTGCGGCAAATAACCGGGCTTGCAAAAAGCCTGGAGGAATTGCTTGCGCTTAACGACCAGGAACTTTCTTCGCTGATCTATAAAGAACCTGTTGCCATAAAAAAGGACTGGCGCTATGCTGATCTGCAAGAGCGCATTCCGGGGTTTTACGACGAACTGAAAAAGCCCCATGTTACCCGCATGACCCTATGGGAAGAATACCATGAAAGGGTACCTGAAGGGTACGGATACACACAGTTTTGTGAACATCTGAACCGCTATCTTCAGGTAAAGCAGGCTGTGATGCATTTTGAGCATGAACCAGCCGCCAGCCTTATGTTTGATTATGCGGGCAGCAAAATCCCTTTTACTGATTTACAAACCGGTGAGCTCAATTATTGTCCGGTTCTGGTCTGTACGCTTCCTTTCTCTGATTATACCTACCTGGAAGCCTCACTGTCAGCCAAACGGGCACAAATGCTCCATACCCTGAATCAGTCATTTCATTATTTTGGTGGCGTTCCTCACTCGGTCAAAACTGACAACATGAAACAGGTGGTCAAAAAGAGCGACCGGTACGAGCCTTCTTTTGATGAACTGGCCCAACAGTGGTCACTCCACTACGGTACGACTCTGATGGCTGCCCGGATTAAGAAACCCCGGGACAAAGCATCGGTGGAAAGCCATGTAAACGCTGTTTATAACCGGATCTACGCCCGTTTGCGCAACCGGGTTTTTCACAGTGTCCAAGAGATCAATGACGCCTTATGGGAGGAACTGGAGCGGTTTAATAGCCGTAACTTTCAGCGTTGTGATTATAGCCGCCGGGACCGTTTTCTTCTTCATGAAAAACCCTTGCTACAGGATTTACCACTTGAGCCGTTTATCCCCAAAAACAAAGTGGTCGCAAAGGTTCAGCGTAACTATCACGTCACCCTGGGACAGGACTGGCACCATTACAGTGTTCCCTGCCAGTATATCGGAAAGACCGTGCAGATCATTTATGATACCGAGCATGTTGAGGTCTATCTTGATATGATCCGTATTGCCTGGCATAAACGCAATTACCACCGGAACGGGTACACCACCCTGGAAGAACATATGCCGGCACATCACCGGTACTACACCCGGAGTAAAGGCTGGAACCGTGAGTATTTTATTGAAAAAGCCACCCCGGTCGGCACCCACACAACCACTGCGGTCACCCGGATCCTGGATCAGAAAATCTTCATCGAACAGACCTATAACTCCTGCCTGGGTGTTTTCCGCCTGGGTGAGAAATACGGCCCGGAACGGCTGGAGGCCGCCTGCCGGCGTGCCCTGGCGGGTTACAAGGTGACCTATACGGTTATCAAGAACATCCTGGAACACAATCTTGACCGGGCCACTTCACAACCGGATCTTATTCTCAGCATTCCAGAACATGAAAACATCCGGGGTGCCGAATCCTATCAATAAATCCATAATAAACACTTAAAACAAAAAAACATGATCAACACAGACCAAACAATGGAAAAACTCCAACAGCTCAAGTTGCTGGGCATGGCCCAAGCCTATGAGACCATGCTTACCATACCCGCCCATGACCTGCCCACGGTCCATGAACTCATGGCCCGGCTGGCCGAGGCGGAGCAGCTCAGCCGGACCCAACAGCGCACCCAGTTGTACCTTAAACTGAGTAACCTGCGCTATGACGCGGTACTGGAGCAGGTTCAGTGTTCCCCGCAGCGTAACCTAACCCGGGATCAGATCCTCTCGCTGGCCGATTGCACTTTTTTGCAACGGGCCGAGAATATCCTCATCACCGGCCCCACGGGCTGTGGGAAGAGTTATCTCGCCTGCGCCTTCGGGAGGCAGGCGTGTACCCTGGGGTATAAGACCCTTTACCTGGGCATGAACCGGTTCGCCGAGAAACTGGCCCTGGCTAAAATCGAAGGAAGCTATATCAAATTGCTCAACCACATCGAAAAACAACCACTGATCATTATCGATGACTTCGGGCTCACACCGATGGACAACCAGGTCAGAATAGCTTTTTTGCAAGTTCTGGAAGATCGGTACGGCAAACGGTCCACCATTATAACCTCCCAGTTACCGGTAAACAAATGGCACCAGTATATCAATGAACCTACCCTGGCCGATGCGATTATGGACAGATTGTCAGGTTCTGCACACCGATTTGAAATTAAAGGAGAATCGTTAAGAAGAAAATCAATGGAAATAAATTAATACTTTTACCCCCATGTTGCCCTTTGAAATAGTGACTCACTTTCGTCCGAAATGAGTGGCTCAATTTACACCGAAACAGGTGGCCTTGTTTGTCCGAAATAATCAATGAATTTCGAAGACCGGAAGGAGGCAGAAATGGCAAATAGTCAGTAGCAGTGAGAAGAACGGAGACAACCAATTACAGAAAACCGACAAGGAAAGCTGCAGCCTGATCCTCACAATGAAAAGAAGGTAGCCGTATGAGTGCTGCAAACGGATGGTCCGGCAGGATTTCAGGTAAAAAAAAGACTTGGATGACATTAAAACAGCAAATCAAAGGCCGAAGCAAGGGCATTTAACCGCTGATTTGGAAAAGAGGTTTGTCAAACAATAAGGAGAAGATTCAACTTCCAAAGCTACCGTCTGATCACACAGGATAAAGGAGTCAGAAATTATTAAGACATAATAAGTTAAGGAACAGAGAAGCTGAGATGGTCTAGTCTGACTAGACCATCTCAGTTATACCATTGTTAAATTATTCTTCCATTTCTCTTGTTTTATTTGTTCATGCCTACTATTCTAAATTTTCGGCTTTATCTTTATAATTTTTATTCACTAAGATTTGACCAAACTGTCTTCCCATTTTTATCCAATAAAAGTATTATACCATTTTCTCCACTGCAATCAATGTATGCTAGTATCTCACCCTTATCATCCAACAAGCAAATTTGGCCAGTATTCTTATTAGTTGATATTGATACTACTGTGTCTCCGAAATTATTAAGTATATTCAAAAGACCACCACCTTGAGTAACTCCAGCAGAAAATTGCAAATTGCCTTGATTATCTGATAATCCAATTTGACCGCCAAATTCATCTATGTAGATTTTATTTGTCATCTTATCATTCTCATTCTCGAATCTAATTTCACTACCTTCTTGTGCAACAGCAAGTGTAATTTTCTTGCCTGAATTCATTATATTTATTTCACTAACATCTTCGCTAGAATTTAAGGTAACAGACTTGTTAGCATCTCCTAAAAATAGAACTTGGCTATTTTCATCATAACCAAGAGCTAGTTTGGTATTGCCGCTATTATCAAACATTCTAAACATGGCTACTTCTTCCTGAACTACCAAATCAAGAATTACTCTGCCTTGTTGAGTCTTTACAATTATTCCATCATCAGGAATTATAAATTCTTCCATAATATTTATTTTTATTTTTTTTCCTACTCATTTGGCTTTTCGGTATCGCCCCGTTTTTTCAATGATCGCTGGACTCCGCTTTTAATTTATAGAAGTAACTGTCAAGATGAGTTAAAAGTAGGAGGTTCTCTTGTCGATGTAATTCCGTTGTATCGTTTTTTATACTTGCCCATAATGCTTGTAAATGCTAGACTTAATTTCTATTAGTTTGCCGTTTGGCTTGTGCGAATTGTAAATGTGCTTAGCTGTGTTGAATATTGACCGAGTAGATTATTAAATTTTGCCATATGATACTTTTTGTTCAACTTTTAAAATATTAATGACTTATTATTTGATGAGCATTAAACTGAGTTCGTAATTCAATATAATTCCATGGAAACAAAAAAACATAATGCCCATAATCAATATTGTTTTTAAAATGCGCCAAATAATCTTTACTATAAATATTTTCGTAAACAATAGTCTTGATTTTACTCATTGCTGATACAGTCTTAGCAAATGAATCAACTGAAAGCACAATATCAGACCCGCGTATGAGAGAGAATATGCAGCTAAGTGAATAATTTTTATAAGGATATTCAGAGCAATTAACATATTCAAATATATCTTGCTTGTATACTTTTTTAATTTGTTCCTTTATACAATCCGTAATAATTCGTTTTTTCCCGCTTCCATCTACGCTTGATCCTTGACTTTGTATAAATATCTGTTTTTTTTCAGAATTTATTTTCTTCGGAGGAAATATATTTATAAACTCAGGAAATTGTTTTACTCCAAATTCCTTGAATATATCCACTTTATACCAATTATTGTAATTTAAATCCTTTGGTAATATGCCTGTTCCTACACAGTTAGGATGATAATATATTTCTTTTAATAAAGAAAAGTCATTGTGAAGAATTAACCAGTTTTTTATTTTGGGAAACATGTTACAAAGTTCAATAATACTATTAGGATTATTAGCCAAAAAAATCACATTTGCTGAATCGATATCATCATAAAAGGTTGATAGGAAAATTAGGAAATCACCTATACCTCCATTACCCAAATAATATTTTCCAATTTTGTTAATAATCATAGGCATGAGAAATCATGGCTTTTTGAATTATACATGCTGTATCGGTTATTGAAAACCCGCATATTATTCCACATACAGTGTTCATTTATTTCTCCATTTTCATAAACATTTTGTAACAACTGATATTTATTTTCGCCAACAAAATATATTCCTTCATTTGAGAAATCAAAATTAAATAATTGACTAAATACCTCAACAATACTATAGTTAGCATATGAATACTTTTTATATTCTAAATAGTATTCCATGTATTTTTCTATGCATAATTTTAAGTAATGGTTATTTTTTTTTGCGGCTATAAAATGAGGATTATACAGATTAGTGCGTATAATGCAGGTGACTAAATCGGCATCTTCACTAAGGTAGTCTTTTAGTGGAATAAGGGGTTCTATATCCGCATCAACATATACTCCACCATGAATATAAATAATGCAAATTCTCCAAAAATCGGCTTTAATAGGACCATCAGGTATTGATTTAAAAAAATTGCAATGAATGTTTGAAAAATTACTTAATAAAAAATCTTCACATAATTTATCATCATATAATCTTATCTTATATTCAGGGTTTAATCTAATCCAATTTTGTGAATATATATTTATCTGAAAAAGATTTTTATGGCACATATAAATAACTTTCGGTATCATTTAAGATTTGAACTTATTTTTAATACTTTAAATCACTGTTAACTATTAGAAAAAACTCATTCCAGTTTTTACATATAATATTTTTGGTTTTATAGTAATTGTTCTCTGTGGTTTCAATAAGTTCCATTGATTTAGATAATCTCAAATATTTCGGTTTTAAGTCATCAGAACCTATTCTGATCCTATCCAATGCATCAGCATCTTTTAACAGGGCCGTTACTTGATAATGTGGGTGAGTGTTTTCTAATTCTTCTGGTAAGGAATGAAAAGTAACAGATGTTTCTATTGCTTCTATATTCGCTTCATTCAACCCGTAAATGATAAAATCATTCACAAATAACGGCAGTTTTTCTTTTACCGCCCATGCACCATGCTTAGTACAAAAGTCATCGTGCTTTCGAGCCATATCGTGGATGAATGCGGCACAAAATGCAGTTTTAGATATTTGTTCTGATATATAATGTTCTTGAGAAAGTAATATAACATTATACATCACACGATAAGTGTGCATTATGCCATGTAATAAACTTGGATAACTATAATATTCCTGCTTTAAATCAAATTTCATTTTATGTTTTTTCCCTATTTCAAATAAGGTTCTGTTTGAACGGTATTAAATACTTCTCAATTTTACTCACTATTTCTGTTGCTTTCCCTTGTAAAAATATATCGGTAATTGTTTTCGTATAAGTTGTTTCAATTGGATTTACTTCAATAATCACAGAGCCATTCCTTTTTGCTTCATAAGGGATATTTGAACCAAGTTCGCCTTCTCCCGATGTACCAATAATTAATATCACATCAGACCTTATCGCTTCGGAAAAAGATTGTGAAGCTGCTTGTTCTGGTATTTCTTCCCCAAAAAAGATAAAATTGGGTCTTAGAAGTCCATTACATTCTTTACAACATGGCACAACTACATTTAAATCAACCTCATCTATATTAAATCGTGTGGCACATTCTAAACAAATAAGTGTATGCGAATGACCGTGAAACTCATAAACATTTTTACTCCCAGCCACTTGATGTAAGTTGTCAATGTTTTGTGTAATTACCGTTTTTAATATACCTGCTTTTTCCATCCTTGCCAAGGCTAAATGAGCAGTGTTTGGTTGTGCATTATTAAAATAATGATTTAAAAATATTTCTCTTATTATTGGCCATGACCTTTCAGGATATTTTGTGAAATAACTCAATTCAAAAAGATTAGAGTCATATTTTCTCCCAAGACCTTCTTTTCCTCTAAATGGAGGTACCCCACTTTCAACAGAAATCCCTGCTCCTGTATATGCAATGCAATATTTTGAATTTTTTATTAATTCTAATGTTGTATCCATATGTTCTTAGAATATAATCATAATAGAATTTCCTTTATCCAAGATTCTGAATTATATTTTTTATAGATTTGTTCATCTAAAAATTTATATGGTAAAGATAAAAAACCATTTATTTCGTCTAAATTTTCATCACCCATAATAAAAATATTTTCTTTATTATAAAAGTCGTAATCTTTTATAAATGCATAATTAGTTATTAATTTTTTTCTATTTCCAAGCGCTTCTATTGCTCTAAAAGATAGACCTCTTTGCTTTTCATTATCATCATTATGCCCTATTTCCACAATACATCTGCACTTTGAATAATAATCGTAGACCTGCGCTAAAGAAATAGTTTCTTCTCTTATATCAATATAATCGCTTTTAATATTTTCTTTTGTCACAACAATAAATAAATATTTTATTCCCGTATCATAGAAATATTTAGCAATCTTTTCTGTAAGAGAATATCTTTCATCATATTTTAAAATAGTAAACGCATCATATTCTATTATTTGTTCAGTTACTATATCATTTTCAAAATAAAAATTGGGAATAAACTTCATTCCATATTCTTTTGCTTCATTTGGATCAAAAGATGATTTATATTGAAAATATTTTAAGTATTCTGTTTGTTTAGGAAAATAAGAAAAACTATCCCAAAAGTGACAATACATTGTCTTTTCTTTCTGCTGTAAATATTCTAAAACACCTTTAGAATGATAACTGGCAAATATTACTAGAACTAATTCAAACTCTCCAAATCCTTTAATCTTTTTGATTAATTCTTTATCTCGCTTTATTTCTTTCAAACCTCGTTTCAATAATGGTTTACGTATTAAATTACTGACTAATTTCTTAAATATATTTTGATAATCATAATTTTCAGAAGAGTCTGGTGATATATGATAAACTTCATATCCTAAATTATCCGTTATAACTTGTTTAATTTTTTCACCATACTTATGAATATTTGAACACATTAAAATCATTCGCATTTTTACAGCCTCTATTTTTTATAATGTTATATAATTTATATTAGGATGCTCATTTCAAAACACAAAGACAATAATAATAGCGCCAAATTAAATTAAAGATTTTTGATCTTCAACTTTTCTGCAATTTGGAAAGCCGCCACACCTTTTGTAATATAACACCGATCACAAGGTTTTTCAAGTAGCAACGAACCATGTTCAGCAAAATTTTGAGCGTAACACCCTCCTCCACAATTCCATTTAACAAAGCAATCTTTACATGCTAAAGATGATTCAAAGGTTAGTTCTTTCATCAAACGAATCTTTTCATAATCAAAGACGAAAGTATTTAATTCAGCTGAGTAATCCCCATAGAAAAAATGCGATGAACCAGGATCAGCAGGGTTACTAACTCTGTGACAGAAGGTGGCGTGACCTGAAGGTGTAATTGCAAAGTTTTTTCCTGCCGCTCCACAAAAAGTATTGCTAATATTTCCCAATCGCACTCCAGAATATATAATTGTTATGCCCTTTAGTTTGGCGGCTTCAAAAGCCGATTTGTACCCCATAATATATTGATCAGTTGAAGGGGCGGCAATATTTTCATAATACACTCTTCCACAAATTGTTAGCGGCTCGAACTCAATACCATTAATTTCAAACTCTGATAACGATTCAACTATCTCTTTCATTTGGTGAAAATTATTTTTTGTGATCGTAACCCTCACAGAAAACTTTTTTCTCTCATTATACAGAAACCTCATGGACTTCCATACTTTCAAAAAAGTTCCACCACCACCTTTCATAGGACGCTGTAGGTCATGGGCGGAACCAATTCCATCTAATGATAAGGTAATAACATCTATATTATCAGATATCCACTTTAACTTTTTTTCCGATAAAATCCCATTCGTATTTAAACCAACGATTGATTTAAACGCTATTCTATTCGTCTGATTCCTAAAGTACTCTGTTAGAAAAGTTAGCTCTTTCCATCTCAATGTCGGCTCGCCTCCTCCGTGAAAACGAAGTTTTGGCGTATTGCTTGTGGTTAATGCGTTTGCAACTATTATATCGATAGCAGATTTAGCAATTTTTAAAGGTAAGTTAATATTGGTTTCACCAGCACTGCTATAACAATATATGCAACGAAGATTACAATTTGAAGTCAGGAGAAGGTATAATGATGTAGGTAAAAATGCATTTGAAAGTGAATTTTTGTTTTCACCATTTGTTGTGAGTTCAGTAAATAACTCATGCCGCTTAAAAAATTCTAAGAGCTGGCCTTCTTTCTCATCACTTACTTTGAAAGCACCTTCATTTAATCTAAGGATGAATTCAGCAGATTCTTTATTCAACAAAAATGCGAGTTGTTTTAGGGGGGCATAAACCAGGTACTTATCAGAATATGGCTCAATAAAGACTGATTTACTTAATTTGTAATTCATAAACCTAATTCGATTAAATTAATATGTATTCATTTGGCTTGTACTTTATAGATAAATCCCTCACTCAATATTTCTCGAAGCCAATTATCAAACAAGAACGGTATAATTCTTTTTTGAATATTAATAGATACTGCTGTCGTACGGATTTCTATTTTTTCCAAAGAAGTGTAAAAGCCTTTGCGAATTTTATCGAAACACTCTAAATAATTGTAATTGACAAATACAGTTTTTGAGTAATCTGAAGCATGATTTTGGCTTTTAAGCATATCACGATTTAGAATAAAAGACTGATTAATAATGTCAGCCGAATTGTCATCGAAACGAACTCCTTCATGGATGTTCATAGCAATTTTAAATTCTTCATAAAAACGATCTAACTTTCCTTCAAAAAGCAATTTTAAATAAACATACTTGCCGACTGGCCAAAATACGCCAAGCCATTCTTCTGAATAGAGGTATTCAGGCTCGCCTTGTTGGATTCTCAAAGCGTGTTTTTTTAGTATATCGGAAACCTCCATCAATGTTGGGAAGTTTCCATTTGCCCCAATTACAATCTCAATCATTCGGCGAAAGCTGATACCATAATTTTGGTAATAAACGAACATTGGCAGCCAAAGTAGCTTTTCGAAATACATTAGGGAAAGCAGCCAGGAAAATACACGTGAACTAACCCAGTCCTGTCTGGGCATTGTAGCGGTTGAACATACCATTTCTTGTATTTCATAGGTATCATCGTAACCAGTAAGTGGTTGCTGTCCAGGGTTTACTAAAAATGAAGAAACTGTTTCAAGTCTGTGTAAATTTCTATAATCTTCCGATGACATTTCTGAGTTTGGTAATACGGTTAAGTTATTTGCTCTAATGCTATTATGCTGACCATTTTCAATTAGTTTACAAATCCCTTCTACATAGGAATTATAAGTTTCTCCTGGGAGGCCAAGAATTAGCTCACTATATGTACTTACACCTAAACTATTAAATAATTTCTGCAATGTTTTAAAAGAGTCGACATCAATATTATCACGCCTTATATTTTGCAAGGTGTCATAATCTAAACTTTGGAATGAAAGACCTATGGTTGTTGCTAATCCAGATTCAACAAAGCATTTATGAATATCATAATTCCTTCGAGTAGAATTCTTTGCATTTTGAACAGAAATTAGCAATGGGAAACCAGTTCTGAGTTTAATGCCAGCAATATATTCAGCTAAGTTTTTATCTCGCTCGAACATACCAAAATTTGCATCGCAGCAGCACAGTAGCTTAATACGGTGTGTAGCAAACCAATTTATTTCACTATGTAAGCGATCAATGTCATATTTCCTTAATTTCGAATATAACGTGGTCCCCCACTCACAAAAGCTACAATGATAAGGGCATCCGCGATTCGTTTCCCAAACACCTACCCAATTATTAACTGTAGTAGATTCAAACAAATGATCAAAAATACCTGCTAAATATGGCGATGGAATGGCGTTTAAATCTGTAACTTTCTCATAAGCTAAACCTTCTCGATAATTGCCAGAATTATCAATGAAGCGTGCACCTGGTATAACACTCCAATCGTTGAGATGGAAATTTTCAAGGAATTTTAAGAACCCAATTTCTCCCTCTCCATGAATTATAAGGTCAACAAACGGATATTTTAGTAGGAATTCAGAAGCATTTAGCGGCACATAAGGACCGCCAAAAATTATGATAACGTCAGGATTGTTTTGTTTAGCAGATTCAGCAATCCTTAGTGATATATTGCCATTCCATACATACGTACTAAATGCTATAATTTTGGCTTTTGATAATATTTGTACAGCTTTTGAAATACTTCTCTCGGTTACAATTGGTTGTATGAAGTTAAATCTCCGCGCTTGAAATGAATGTTTTATAAAAAATGCTTGTAATAGTCCTATTGAATATGGTAAAAAAAGAGAGCCGTCAATCGTGCTACAAGCAACCTGCACTAACCCAACATCAATAACTTTTTCTTGCCTAACTGACATCTGTATTATTTCTTGACTGAGAATATATATCTATCCAAACTAAAATGATAATTTCCAACTTCGTTAGCTTTGACTAGGCCACTTATCCACTTACTACCTTCTTCTTGTGAAAAAATATTCTTAAACACCATATATTCTTGAATAACAGCAGAAAGGTAGTAACTATATGATGATGTTGAATAATTAACATTGGAGATCCTAATTTTTTCAACATCAATATTTTGAAAGCCAGCTTGAATTAACTTATTTTTTAGTTTAGAGTATAGCATTGAATCATGACAATGACTCAGCCATTGAGAAGTATTGTCGATGTTCCAATTAGACCAAACTAAACTTTTCCAATCTGTAGTTACAATTACTGCCCGACCATTATTATTAAGAACACGATATGCATTTAAAAGGAATGAATCAACTTTCGGTAAGTATTCAGCAAGTTGAATGCAGATTAGAGCATTGATTGTTGACTCTTGGATGTCAAGGTTCATGGCATCTCCCTGTCGAAAATCTAACCATTGATAATGGTTATTCTCCTTCGCCATGGAAATAATTAATTGGGATATATCAACTCCAATAACATTACCAGTAGGCCCAACTATGTTTGCTATAATTTTACACAAATGTCCTATTCCGCATCCCACTTCTAGAACTGATTCACCTGGTGACAAATTTAAATGATTCAATACATATTCGTTTTGTTTAGTAGCATCAACTGTTTTATTAAATGCATTTAATAAACGTAATAATTTATTTTGTTTTGAGTTCATCAACAATACAGAATTATTATTAAAATGCAAGCAACTTTCGCAAAAGGCAAAGAAATTGACGAATAGGAATCGCGCATTATCCACATAATATAAACAATAATCTTATTATCTGTGAATAGACGATTAAAGGATTTTCAACTCCCGACAATTTATCAGGGTATCATAAAATTAATAACAATGCCTGGTGAGCCCTAAGGAACACCAAGCATTTCACATTATTAGGAGAATCTCCTTATAATAATGTGAATCATAAGCAATAAGCTAATAAACAAGCCTCATTGGCTAGCACATCCTACAACATTCATAGGATGACTCACTGCTATCGCTTGCCTGAAAATAAAATATAGTTGGAAGTTGATATTTTTTTTCTTCCACAGTATTTTTTTTTAATAATCCTTGCGACATTTTCATTTCTTCCTGCTTCGAACAGAAATCATTTACATCGCTTTCAACTTTGTTACTCTTAGAAGTGGGAACCATAATTGCCTCCTTTTTAATGATGAAATAAATGTTTTTAATGAAATCAAAATAGATTCACATCAGATTTAAAATTGAGAATATAAAAATAAACTAATTGCAATAGATTTCCAAATAAAAATACATATTACTTAATTTCGATGCCCCTTAACTTGCCGTAAAATTCTTAAATATTACTGGAAATGATAATTACAACTTCCCCACTTTCCTGCATCAATGAAACTTAAAAGTACATACCAATTTAAATATCAGTGCTTTGCAAAGGGTCATCTCTTTAATTTCTATTGCGATAATTCAAATAAGTGGCTATTCTATTTCTGGTTATCAATATATCAATTAACAATTTAACATACTTATCATCCAACTTCTACGCGAGATTTACTTAGTTTTAGGGAATTCCTTTATAATCATTATCACCTAGTAAGTCCCTAACTAACTATAAACACATTGCTAACTGCTAACCTATTATAGGTAGGTTTTTCCAGCTTTAGATATGTCTACAAATTATTAACCTTTAAGACTGGCCAGATTTAATTTTGGTATTAAATCATTTTTTTACCGTCAATTGGGCAATGATGATGACCGTAAGCACAGTATTTACAAATAAAATGCCCCTTTTCACAAATTTTACCACCTTCAACATCGTGTTCTTTCCCGCATTTAGCACAAATTCTTCTTGCCATATATTTTACTTTAATAATGTCTATTCTTTATCGGATTTTTAGCTCACTCCGATTATTATTTTTGCTTAAGCCCAGCTAAAACAAAGCAGGCAGAAAGAATAAAATAAATCAATTTCAATAAAAAAACAGCTATGATTCTACTGAATCAAGACTGAATTTAAAGCATTTGTTAATTTATTCGCAAAATCAATACTTCTGCGCTCAATATATACACTTTCACCTGAGTGCAATTTGACACATACAATATAAATCGGATCTTTAATGTCTCGTATCATATTTTTAGAATTAAATCCACCAATTGCTAAAGCAATGATTCCTATTATAAGCCAAACCATCTTGAAACTAAAAATGCCAATAAGGCCAGCGATTGCAAGAACCACATTTATAATTAGATCTCTAACACTAAATGGCTCTTTGATATAAAGCACACTATCAATTGAACTTAGTGATAATTTTTTATTATCATAATAAAGTGTGACCGGCGTCAATTTAACGCCGCTTTCATCAAATAAGATTTGTTCTTCCATAATGCTTTTATTTTATATTAATTATTATACGAGGCTCAGTTATTAATAGAATAGGCTTTGGCACAATCATTTTGAAATAAGTAGAATTGTATATTCAAGAGATGAAGTAAATTTATAATAATAAAGCAATACAAACAAATAATTGAAAATATTTTTCTTGTTGTAAGTACAACAACAAACAATAAAAGCATAAGTTGTCAATATTACGAGCCAGCAGATCCCGGATCTAGTAATGACAAGTTGATAGCAAATCTTGCCTTAATTGCCTTTCATGGGAAGATGAAAGGTTCTTCTAAACGGTTTCTCTTTGCTTCTTTCTCTATGCCGCTGGTAATCCCGCCGGTGGCGGGATAATTCGACTACAATTTTCAATGCGCTGCGCTTTTGAAAATTGAGTCTCATTTATCAAAGAGAAAGAAGTTTTTTAGGGCAATTTCGCCTTGTTTTTAATGAAAAAAAGGTCAACGACCTATAAAACACGAACATACGAGCGAAAAAAACCATGTTTTTTTCGCTCGTATGTCTCTGGCCGGCGTTACACCCTGTCGGGTTTTGGCAATTGCCTGTGGTCAAAATGACCGATATATGAAATGAGATGATACAAAACGGTTGGCTCTCCTGCCAATCAGTTAGCGGGGCGTTTGCTCCCCTTCCGATTTAATTGCCCATTTTCACTGGACAATTGCCGAAGGCCATTTTCTGCAAGTTGCATATTGAGTCCTTTAACCAAATAGAAAGAAGCCCGGCACATATGCAGATTGCTTGATTGTAATGTTAAAAAGGTCAATGACCTATAAATCACGCAAATACCAGTTCAAAAAGTACTATTTTTTGAACTGGTATTTCGCTGCACTGCGCTCCGCCCTATCGGAAATTACAATTGCAGGTAGGGCAATTTACGGATATATGAAAAGGAGAGGACTACTTGCCAGTGTGCTCCCCTATAGTTGCTTCAATGGCTCGATTGTTCGACTGTTCAATTGTTCCAGGGTTCCAATGTTCCAGGGTTCCAATGTTCCAGGTTCCAAGTTTCAGGTTCCTGGTTCCAGAGTTCCAGGGTTTCAAGGTTCCAGGTTACTAAATAGGCTGGTCGACAATACCTTATATTATTATAGGCAGGGATCAAGTTATTAATAGCCGAACCAACAAATCCCGGATTTCGTGGTGACAAGCTGTTGGTAACTTGAATTGCAGGAGATCAATTGCAATTCCGGTGTTTTTTGGCACAAAAAACTATCAATCACCCTCATAGCATCCGGAAAAAACTATGCTTTTTCCGGATGTGTGACGGGGTCGGGCGCTACGCCCTAACGGATTTTGCAATTGCACATTTTCAAAGTTACCGATATATGAAATGAAGGCGCTGGTTTGCAGGTTGCTCCCCTAGTTCAATGGCTCGATGGTTCGATTGTTCAATTGTTCCAGGGTTCCAGAGTTCCAGAGTTCCAGGGTTCCAGAGTTCCAGGTTCCAAAGTTCCAAGCCTCACAGCCTCCATGCCTCCAAGCCTCCATGCATCCATGCTTCCCCCGATTCGCTGCGCTCATCGGGACTCCGCTTCGCTTCGCCCGCTTCTCCGTCAATAATTGTATCATTATCGTATCAAACCGGATCATATCGTATCAGAATGATCGAATATTTATCGTATTAAATCGTATCATATCGTATCATAAGTTAAAAATATATTGGTACTTTTGCATTATGGAAAACCTGGCACATACATTTAAGTTAAACCTAAACTGGAAATTAATCAGTCGGATCAGTCAGATCGACCGCTTTGATGCATCCTGGTCTTCGATTGAGAAAAGAGAAGGGCAGAGCCTGAAGCAATTGAAATATGTAGCAACAGTTCGCAGTGTTGGCGCTTCAACCCGAATCGAAGGATCTCAAATGACGGATGAGGAAGTTGAAGCCTTACTCAAAGAGATAGATATTGCCAAGCTTCACGACCGGAGTTCGCAGGAGGTTGCAGGGTATTTTGAGGTCCTGGATATTATTTCAGAATCGTACCAGGATATTATGATCAGCGAAAGCAGTATCAAAAACCTGCATAATATTCTGATGAAATATAGCACGAAAGATCAATGGCATAAAGGAGAATATAAACAGCATAGTAATGTTGTGGAAGCTACCTTACCAGATGGGACAAGTCAGGTTATATTCAGGACGACTGATCCCGGATATCCTACGCAGGATGCTATGCGACAATTAATAAACTGGTACGATAATGACCATCAAACTCATCCTTTGGTGAAATGCGCCCTGTTTGCCTATGACTTCGTCAGTATTCATCCCTTTCAGGATGGAAATGGCAGGTTAAGCAGATTGATTTCGACCTTACTGTTATTGAAGAATGGCTATAAATGGATTCAATATGTAAGTTTTGAGCATGAAATAGAAAACCGAAAGACCGAATATTACCGGGTATTAAGGGGATGCCAGGCACAAAGGCCAAACGAGGATGTGACTGAATGGGTGAATTTTTTCTTTGATGCCCTGGCAACTATTCAGGACCAGTTAATGAAAAAATTGGAGATCCAGGGAACAAAGATGATGTTATCACCCAGAGAGAAATCCATTTTGACTTTTATTGGAAATCATCCAGGTTGTAAATCAGGCGAAATAGCCTGGAAATTAAAAATACCGGGGCCGACAGTAAAGAGAATTCTGCCTGTATTAATTGAGAAAAAGCTGATCGAGAAATTTGGAACCGGACCCGGGACTAACTACTCGCTGAGTTAAAGTTCCAGGGTTCCAGGGTTCCAGGGTTCCAGGTTCCAGGTTCCAGGGTTCAGGTTCCATGCCTCCACGCCTCCCTGCCTCCCTGCCTCCTTGTCCCCATGCCTCCACGCCTCCCCGCTTCCCTGCTTCTCCGTTTCTCCGCTTGTTCAGGTTCCTGCCCGGGGATCATCGGGAAAGGATGCTTGTCGGTCACGTAGATCTTTTTGCCGATCAGCTTTTCGATGTCGCGCAGGTCCGCTTTTTGTTCGCCGTCGCAGAACGCGATCGCCATGCCGGCGTTTCCCGCCCTTCCGGTGCGGCCGATACGGTGAATATAGGTTTCCGGGACTTCGGGCAGATCGTAATTGACTACATGGGTCAGGTCGTCGATGTCGATTCCCCGCGCCGCGATGTCTGTTGCCACCAGTACGCGTAATTTTCCTTCCTTGAAGTTATTCAGCGCTGCCTGCCTTGCGCTCTGGCTCTTGTTGCCATGAATGGCCGCCGAATCGACATTCATTTTCGTCAGGAATTTCACCAGCCGGTTGGCGCCATGTTTGGTCCGGGTGAACACCAGCGCGGTGGGAATGGCGTATTCATCCAGGATGTGCAGGAGCAGCTCCGGTTTATTGTTCTTGTTGGTCATGTAAAGACGCTGATCAATCTTCTCAACGGTAGATGTGGGTGGCGTCACTTCGACTTTTACCGGGTCGGTGAGCAGTGAGCCGGCCAGTTTCTGTATTTCCGGCAGCATGGTGGCGGAGAAAAACAAGGTCTGGCGCTTTTGCGGAAGATGGGTGATCACTTTTTTTACATCGTTGATAAAGCCCATATCGAGCATCCGGTCGGCTTCGTCGAGGACAAAGATGCTCAACCGGCGCAGGTCAACATACCCCTGGCCGATCAGGTCCAAAAGCCGGCCCGGGGTGGCGATCAGCACCTCGATGCCTCTTTTCAGCGCGTTCACCTGGTTATACTGGTTAACGCCGCCATAGATGACCGTATGCCTCACGCGTGCATATTTACCGTAAGCGGCAAAGCTTTCATCGATCTGGATGGCCAGTTCGCGGGTGGGAGTCAGGATCAGCACTTTGATCCCTGTGTTAAGATTTCGTTGCTCATATAGTTTCTGGATGATCGGTATGGCGAAAGCGGCCGTTTTACCGGTCCCGGTCTGCGCGCACCCTTGCAGGTCACGACCGGCAAGTATATGAGGGATGGATTGTTGCTGTATAGGGGTCGGGATAACGTATCCCTCTGCTGTCAATGCTTTCATGACAGGCTCAATAAGATTTAGATTTTTAAAAGACATTAAATTTTGAGTGAAATTGGGCCGGAAAGATGTTGCATGTTCTGCGCCGGCTAAAAGGAGATTTATGAATATTCTGGCTTACAACCTGCCATTAATAATTTTTTTATGGCTGCAAAGATAGGTTTTTTTATCCGGATGCGCCCGTTTAAAATTAATGTAAGTGAAATTAGTGCAGGTTACGGGTTACGGGTTACGGGTTACGGGGTGCGGGGTGCGGGGTTCCAAATCCTCAAAGGTCATAATGCCCGGCTGCTTCGGGCTGGTAGACGATATCGTCGATACGGATATGGGTGATCCCGGCCGGGACCATCCATTCGATGGTATCACCGATCTTATATCCCAGCAGCGCGTGGGCTATCGGGGAAAGAATTGATATCTTCCATTCCTTTATATTGGCTTCGTGGGGATAGACGATCTTCAGCTCCAGGTTCTTTTTCAGTTTGGGGAACGATATCTTCACCACGGAATTCATGGTCACCACATCATGTGGAATTTCCTGCGGCTCCATGATCTGTGCCCTGTCGAACTCATCCATCAGCCGCTCCATCTCGTCGTGCGTTAAGCGGCGTTGCTCTTTCTCCACTTCGATGCACCGCTTCACCCGGATCAAGTCAATCTTGTTCAGTATTAACCGTGATGTTGTCATAGTCATATTTTCAGCTTAATTGCTGTGTGATTGTTAATTAATAAAATTTTTGATTAAAAAAAGAAGCCGCCGAACCGGACTTGTGGTGAAAACTTACTCCCTGTATCAAACTCCTCTCAACTCACAAGGACACAAATCCGGTTCCTCTAGCGGCAACTATTATTTCCCCCTATTGATTCCATATTTAGCAAACAACTTATCCTTAAAAATCCTATGAAATCCAATCCGGGAATTGCTTTTCAGCAGCAAAGGTCCGCTTAATAAGCTCAGGAAGAGCTAAACCGGCGGCTTAATATAACAATGAATGTATTGATATTTATCAATACTATCCCGGGCCCAAAGAAATTCTGCCGGCGGATCGATGAATTACTTACCTTTATATATCCACTTGCAAGGATGCGGAATGGAAAGTTCATACGAAGAAATAAAGAAGCAGTTCGAAGAACTGAATGAACGGCAGAAAGAGCTGAAATGCCTCTACAGGGTCAATACGATCCTGAAGGAAGATTCGCTTGCGCTGGAAGAGATCCTTTCCCGGATCGTTCTGGAAATACCCAACGGCTACCGGTTCCCGGAAATCTGCAAAGCGCAGGTTTTGTTGAACGGAAAAGACGTCAGATCCCCCGGGTTCCAGGTCACCGGCTTCAGGCAGGCGGCGAAGATCAAGCTTCAGAATTCCGAGACAGGGGAAATCAGGATCTATTATACCGGGCCGGTCGTCACACCGGATGACGTCGTTTTTCTCGCTGAAGAGCAAAAACTGATCGATACGATTGCGGAAAGCATCAGCCAGTTCATCACGATACAGCAGTTCAGGGAACTGATGAAAGACAGCCTGGAACTGACAGGCAAACTGAATATCCCGCCCGGGCTCGGCAAATGGCTTTCACAGAACAGGCTGAAAGAAAATGAGATAAGGGAGCTTCTGGGTACAAGGATCTTTTTTAAGAAAGGTGAAGTGATATTAAAGCAAGATGCGAATGCATCGTACATCGTTTTGATGACCGAAGGACTTGCAAGGGCTTATGTCGAAGATCTGAACAGCCGCTGCCTCTCTTTTAAAATCATCAAACCGTATGATTTCGTTGGCCTGTCCTCCTTGTTTGGAAAGAGCAGCTACGGATTTTCCGTTTCGGCCATCGTGCCTTCTTCCGGGTACCTCATCCCAAAAGAAGTGTTAAAAAAGACGGCGGACCAGAACCGGGACTTCGGCTACCGGATCTTCGACTGGTACAGCAGGAACTTTAGCCTGCTGTATCATAAGATCAATGTCCTTGGGAACAAACAAGCCCTGGGCCGGATGGCCGACACCCTGCTTTACCTCTGGGAAGAGGTGTTTGACCAGAAGATCATTGAAAACTCCATCACCCGGAAGATACTATCCGAACTCAGCGGCATGTCGAATGAAAACGGGGTAAGGATATTGTCAGAACTGAAAGCAGAAGGGATTATCCAAACCGGAAAATTCGGTATCGAACTCACCGATCCCGAAAAACTCCGCACTTATATCATGGTAGGATAATAAAATTCCTGTCTCCCTGTCTCCCTGTCTCCTTGTCTCCCTGTCTCCCTGTCTCCCTGTCTCCCTGTCTCCCTGTCTCCCTCCCTCACCTGATCGCCTTATTCGTATAAAAGTCCACCGGGGCGAATTCATCCGTTAATATTGGATAATTATTTCCGATCAGTCCGGTCACGTCACGCTGCAGGTAGCTGTTCAGTTCCGGGTCAGCATTATTTAAAACCGGCACTGATGCTGACTTTACAGCCACCAGGACAGTACTCTGCACCATTTCCCGGTCGTCGGGATCCATCACGGCAAACACGAACACGTGCGGGAAAACTTCACGGTATGTGGCCAGTTCCGCCTGGAGAAAGGTGCTGGCGTCGCCTTCGATGGAAGAAATGATGTTCAGCAGGGCACAGCCGCCGTCATTCAGCATGTCGTAGGTTTTTTGCGCCGCTTCCACCGTGGTGAGGTGCCAGGGGACCGTGTAGAGCGATTTGTATGCATCCCCGAAGATCACGTCGTAGCGGTATTCAGCCCGATTCAGGAATGTACGGGCATCTTCATGAAAGATCCTCATCCTGGCATCATCTTTCAGGCGGAAATGCATGCGGGCCATGCGCGTGAGCTCCGGGTCGATCTCCACCACATCAATGGTGGCTTCTGGGTAATGCTCAAGATAGTATTTCGGATAGGAAAAAGCTGCGCCTCCCAGGATCAGGGCCGAACGGAAGGAGGGTGTGAAATGTTCGGCCAGCCGGTAAAACCGCGAATAGGCGAAGACCAGCTCTTCGCTGTCGAGAAACATGGCGGAAGAGCTTTCGTTGTTGATCCTCATGTACTTAACCGGTTTTCCGCTTTCCTGGTCCACCGCGTCATAGATCCACACCCTGCTGTATTGTGTATCTTCATCGATATAGGAGCGGGCCCCGGATTGGTTTTGCAAAAACAAATAACCGGTAATGAGGATCAGCAGAATGGACGGGATGCTTTTGGCGGTTTTCCTTTCCGGGATGAACAGGACGACCGATACCAGGGCGAGCAGGATGGTGATGGTAACCAGGATATTGGTGGTCCCCATTGCCGGGATGAGATAAAATCCCGCTGCAAAAGTGCCGGCGATGCTGCCGATAGTGGAGATGGCATAGAGTTGCCCGACCGTGGCGCCGGATGTATTCAGGGTTTTGATCTTCAGCCTGACCGCGTAAGGAGAGACCATTCCCAGGAAAACGCTTGCCGGCGCGAACAGGAAAATTGACGCGGTGACCGACTGCCATTTCAGCCCGGTGACAAACCGGGGAAGGATGTTGAGGAACGGCTCCTTGACCAGGGTGGTCAGTCCGATCAGCACTGCAGCCAGCAGGATGATCCATGCCAGGGCGCTGTACGCGGGTTTCCTGTCGGCCAGGCGCCCGCCGAGCCAGTAACCAAGGCTCAGGCTGCCGAGGATGATGCCGATAAGGCTGGTCCAGATGAAGATCGAGGTGCCGAGATATGGCCCCAGCACCCGTGAGCCGGCGACTTCATAGATCATGACCACCGCTCCGCAAATAAATACGATTACTTCGAGAAAATACTTTTTCAAGATTGCTGCTTTAGAATTGTAAAGATAAAAAATTGTGACCGTTAAATGATCCGCAAGCGATTTTGCAATTCAAAGCAGGCAACGTGCGAGGCGCCTTTTCGGGGAAATATTCCTTAAGGCCTCCTGTATCCGACCCGTGAAGTGAATCTTTTTCGGGCTTCCTCCGGGTCATCCCCTGGCGAGACATATATGGTCGTATTGCGGTCTATGACTACAGCCTGAAGCTTTGACACGTCCGGCGATTTGAAATTCTCATGTTTCTTCTCATTCATGCTTTGCATCCTTTCTATAGTTAATCATTGGATACCAGATTGATATCCGGAAATAATAATTACCTGAATTGCTCATTCTTTTTAAAGAGTCCCCTGTGGATAAGGTTGATTTAACTCCGGTGGGAAATAAACGAATTGAGATAATATTCCATAAAGATAATAAAAATATCTTGATAATCAATTAAATAATATATTTTTTTTTGATGATCCATTGCTTTAAAACACCTTTTACGGCTGATGAACATAAGTGCCTGTCAATTAATTTCTAATACTTCGAAAAAATAGATTACTTTTATTTCCTAAGATTATCAGTGTGAATTAATTTCTAACTGAAGGTTTTAAAAAGAAAATGAATTAGTAACAAATCCAAAAGAAAATATGGGCAGATCGAGAGAATCCTATGGCAAAAAAGATGTAAGGACAAAAAAAGAGAAGAAAAGAAAAGAAAAAGAACAAAAGCGCCAGGAGCGGAAAGAAAACAAAGGCAGCGGTAACCTGGACGATATGATTGCCTACGTCGATGAGTTTGGAAATATTTCTTCCACCCCGCCGGATCTCTCCCAGAGAACTACTATTGAGGCCGAAGATATTACTGTCGGCGTGCCTAAAATGGCGGAACCTGACCCTGCCGATTTAATAAGGACCGGGACCGTTTCATTTTTTGATAACAGCAAAGGATTTGGATTTATAAAGGACAGTTCAGACCGCCAGGATGTTTTTGTCCATGCAAACGGCCTGCTCGAACCGATAAAAGAAGGAGACAAGGTCACCTTTGAAGTGACCCGCGGCCCGAAAGGTTTTAATGCGGTAAATGTAAAGATCGCAACAGCAAACCCGGAGTGATCAGTCCCGCCAAGGCGGGTTCTCCGCTGCGCTCCGATTGGACAGTTAGACAATTGGACAATTGGACAGTTGGACAATGAAACCCTGGAACATTGGAACATAGGAACCCTGGAACCCTGGAACCCTGAATCCTGGAACCTGGAACCTGGAACAAATAAATACCATGATAAAAACTCGACTTACACTTTTTGCATCACTGCTTGTCACCCTGGTTTTTATTGGCTGTGAGAACAAGGTCGAGGGTCCGCAGGAGATCAGGATCGCTTTATCCAAAGGCAGCCCGGTGAATTCGTATGCCAATTACTACAACTGGATCCGGTCTATGGACTCGACCATCGTTTGCCAGGACCTGTATGATATGCCGATGGATTCAGCGCTTCTCCTTTTCAAGGGATTTTCCGGTCTGATCCTGACCGGTGGTACGGATATCAATCCGAATGTATACGAGGATACCTTAAATGCCTGCAGGAGCATTGACATCGATGATTACCAGGATTCGCTCGAATTAAGGCTGATCGACTCAGCCCTTGCCTGGAAGATGCCGATCCTGGGCATCTGCCGCGGGCACCAGATGCTGAATGTTGCCCTGGGTGGAAGCCTGATCAAAGATATACCCACCGAATACGATACCACGGTTTCACATCGCTGCAGCAATTACCAGAGTTGTTTTCACGAGATCAGCCTTGAGGACGGATCGATGCTGAATGATATTGCAGGTCTTCTGACAGGCACCGTGAACAGTAACCACCACCAGGGCATCAAGCAGCTTGCACCTGCGTTAAGGATATCTTCGCGCACGCAGGACGATCTTCCTGAATCCATCGAATGGATCGATCCCGCCGGCAAACCCTTCCTGCTCGGCGTTCAGTGGCACCCGGAAAGGCTCGGGAATGAGAATCCTTTATCAGGAAAGGTCGGAGAACGTTTTCTCGAAGAATGCAGGAAATAGAAGGTCACTGATCATTGCTCAAGGTTGTCCCTGGTTCATTGATAACGTATACCATTCTGAAGGTCAGCATATTGTTGTATTGCTTACGGGTATTGGGGTCCTTGATTCCATAAGGATCGATATACACTCTTTCACGGATCGGAACCATAGAATATTCGTAACGGAAATTGAACTTAAGGCTTTTCCATATCCTGACCTGCAAATCAATCAGCACGCTGTAATCGTTTTTTTTGAACGCCACTGTATCGGAATAGGGCAGCAAAGCGCCGTCATGCTCTACTTCCTCAGACGAGACCAGCCGGCCGTAAGCGAATCCGCCACCCACCGTAAACCGTTCCCGGTCCGTAAAGTGGGCGGTCAGCGGCACCTCGACATAATTCAGCCGGAGGTCGTATTTCCCGTTGATAACGGTTCCATACAATGAATCCCGGTATTGCGCGCCTTCATAGGCCCCTTTCTGGTTAAATACCGTTTCAAGCGTAATATCCCATTTCTTTTTTATGGGCAGGATGGCGCCCAGTCCAAGATGACCTCCTACCCTTTTATATCCAACCACCTCGTCGCCGTCCACCTGGGTCAGGTTCATACCGCCCGCCACAGCACCCAGGAACCTTTGCGCTGATAGCGAAGGGCTCAGAGCGAAGAGCAGGGTAAATAATATAAGGTGCCTGATTAGAAGATTCATTGGATTGTAAATATGTGTAACGCAAAATACAGGTGGATTATTTTAAATTTTCCCTTCCCCGCCTCCATGCCCCCATGCCCTATGCATCAACATCCTTCATCGAAAGATTGATCCTCTTCCGCTCTTTATCCACATCCAGCACCTTCACCCGTACTTTCTGGTTGATCTTTACGATTTCTTTCGGATCGCGGACAAAGCGGCTGGCCAGTTGGCTGACATGCACAAGGCCGTCCTGGTGGACGCCGATATCCACGAAAGCCCCAAATGCTGTTATATTGGTGACAATCCCCGGCAGCACCATCCCGGGCACGAGGTCCTCGATGCGATCGATACCCCTGGCGAATTCAAAAAGGTCGAATTTCTGCCTGGGATCGCGACCGGGCTTCGCCAGTTCCTGCATGATGTCATTCAGTGTAGGCAACCCGATCTTTTCGTCGACATACTCGGCAAGGTTTATCTTTTTCCTGGCTTCTTCGCTGTTGATCAGATCGTCCACGGTAAGAGCATTCCTGGTTGCCATTGCATGCACCACATGATAACTTTCAGGATGCACGGCGCTGCGGTCGAGGGGATTGACCGCGTCACGGATCCTCAGGAACCCGGCAGCCTGCTCAAATGCCTTGTCACCGAACCGGGGGATTTTTCTGAATTCATCCCTGGAAGAAAAAGGCCCTTTTTCTTTCCTGTAGTTAACGATATTCTGTGCCAGTGCCGGGCCCAAACCGGAGACGTAAGACAGCAGTTCCTTGCTGGCCGTATTGACCTCCACCCCTACCTGGTTAACACAGATGGAAACCGTATCTTCCAGGCTCTGCTGTAAGGCGGGCTGGTTGACATCATGCTGGTATTGCCCCACGCCGATGGATTTCGGATCGATTTTAACGAGCTCGGCCAGGGGGTCCATCAGGCGCCTCCCGATAGAAACCGCTCCCCTGACAGTTACATCGTAATCAGGAAATTCGTCACGGGCAATCTTCGAGGCGGAATATACCGAAGCGCCGCTTTCATTGACCATCACCGCGATCAGGTCTTTATCAAAACGGATATTTCGAATAAACCGTTCGGTTTCGCGGCCGGCGGTTCCGTTCCCTATGGCTATGGCCTCGATTTTATAGGCATCAACCAGCGTCAGAATTTTCTTTTCCGCCTGCCTCACCTGGTTTTCAGGGGGATGCGGGTAAATGGTCTCATTATGGAGGAGGTTTCCCTGCCGGTCCAGGCATACGATCTTGCAACCCGTCCTGAATCCCGGATCAACAGCCAGGATGGTCTTTTGCCCGAGGGGAGGCTGCATCAGCAATTGCCTGACATTGTCGGTAAATACCATGATCGCGTATTTATCCGCTTTTTCCTTGGCGGCCGCTTTCACCTCATTCTCCATGGAAGGCTGAAGCAGCCGCGAATAGCAATCATAAATCGCTTCCCGGATCTGTTCCTCGCAGCCTTCGGTGCAGTTTCTCAGGAAAAGTTCCTCCATTGCCAGGATAACGCTTTCTTTCGGAGGACTGACGGCCGTCCGCAGGAATCCTTCCGCTTCTCCCCTCATCATGGCCAGGTAACGGTGCGAAGGCGCTTTCATGACCGGTTCCTGCCAGTCGTAGTAATTCCGGTAATTGATCCCGTCGAGTTCTTTTCCTTTGATCACATGCGAAGAAAGGATACCTTCCCTGAAAAAGATCTTCCTGGTCCTGATCCTGACCAGGTGGTTTTCGTTGATCCATTCCGCGATAATGTCCCTGGCACCGGCCAGAGCTTCTTCCTCGGTATTGACGCCTTTTTCAGGATTGACGAAGAGCGCAGCTTTGCGGTAAGGGTCCAGTTCCCTTTTGGCCATGATGATCCTGGCCAGGGGCTCCAGCCCTTTTTCCCGGGCAATGGTCGCCCGGGTGCGTTTTTTCGGTTTATAGGGAAGATAAAGGTCCTCCAGTTCCGTCATGGTGAGCGCTGCTTCAAGCTGTTGCCTGAGCTGATCGGTCAGTTTTCCCTGCTCCTCGATGCTTTTAAGGATCGCTTCGCGCCGTTTGTCAAGTTCCTGGAGTTGTTTCAGCCGGTCGCGGATTTCAGTCACAACCACTTCATCGAGGCTGCCGGTAAGTTCTTTGCGGTACCGGGCTATGAAGGGGACCGTGGCCCCGCTTTCAAGCAGGGCTGCGGTATTGATCACCTGGGAAGTGGAAATGTTTAGCTCTTCGGAAATTTTAATATAATACCTCTTATCCATCTCATCTCAGCAGGATCACATTTCCCTTATAGGCTACTCTTTCAACTTTTCCGACCCGTTCTACATCATAAGTGACCAGCCAGACATATACATCACTCGGGACTTCTTTTCCTTCAAGTCGTCCATCCCAGCCCTGCCGGATATCGTTGCTCACGAAGATCTGCTGGCCCCAGCGGTTATAGATGTACATGGTGAAATTGTTGATTGCGTCTTCTGCGGAAGCATATGCTTTGAACACACTGTTGACACCACCTGGTCTGAAGGCGTTGGGCACGGTGACATCAAACTTCAGAACCACGATTGTATCCGTCTTGAAACAGCACAATTCATTTTCGATAGTCACATAGTACGTTCCTTGTTCGGAAACCGTTATGGCCTGTGTATTTTCACCTGTTGACCATTCATAGGAAGTAAATCCAGGTCCTGCATCCAGTAAGACCGGTGAACCCGGATGCATAAAAACCGTGTCATCCTGTGCCGATTGAGGCAGGGCATTAATATAGACATTTTCGGTGTACGGGCCGTATGACACTCCTCCGAAGGTTTCAGTAACCTGCACCTGGTAGGTGCCAGGGCCGGAGAAAGTATAAACCGGCTCAAGCCCTGAAAGGCTTACCGGGCTTCCGTCGGTAAACTGCCAGGTGACATTGTCCACGTTGGAATCATTCTGAAGGAATAGCCGGGTGGCATCAGTGAAGCAGACATATTCCACATCAAAATGAGGTTTATCGAAATAGGACTGAATGTAATTCGGAAATCCGAAACGGCTTTTCCTTGGTGCCAGGTCGATCACGTTGGACGCAAAATTACAGGCCGCCCCCGGACGTTTTGGATTCTGTATGACACTCAGGGCAGCATTTCCATAAGGTGATCGTGACACATAGATCCGGCCGTCGGTACCGAGCTGAATTCCTCCAAAATAGCTCCCCAGGGTATCTAAGGCAATCGTGTCATAATTGCCCGCGTTGAACATGGCATTTCCATTATTGATATCGAACTGAAACAGGTATGATGGAGGAGTATAATTGGGCTGCGGCAGGTTGATTGACGTCGTTGTGCCGTATAGATATCTTGAATCGGGAGAAAACTCGATCCCGTAAGCTTCTTCGAAAGTTGCCGGCGATGTGATCACGTTGGACACTTTGCCTGAAGAAGCGTCGAAATTGTAAATCTCAAAAACATCCGAACCATGGATGGCAAGTGCAAGTTTAGTCCCGTCAGGGCTGATCTTCATGTAACCGATCGCGTTGTTGGTCTCGCCCGGTGCGGCATGTACCGTTCCCAGGGTGCTGCTGACATACGATGTGGTATCAACGCCGTTTGATGTAACCTTGAATGAGCAAAATTCATTGGAATTGAACTTATGGGCAACTACCCAGTAATCCCCCTCGCTGTTTTTGATTGCTGAAAGTTTGGAAGAAACTTCGGGGGCCAGCAGTTGCTTGTATTTTTTCGTTATTTCTCCTGCTCCTCCGTTGCGGTTCAGGTTAACTTCGTTGTACTCGAGACCGTAAACAGTCTTGGGATCATTGGGGTTCATCTTCGGCCGGTGTGTGGTGAAGATGTAGTAAATACTGTCACTCCCGGGTTTAGGCACGATCAGTGCGGGCATTGTAAATCCGACAAAACCGTGCAGGCTGTCACCATTGGCCATCAGCACATCCTGCTTGCTATAAACCTTAAAACCGTCGGTGTACAACAGGACAGCACCGTTATTATCAGCCATTACCGCAGCACTTGTAGGCACGTTCAGGTTGTAATTGGTATTGTCCATGTATGGGTCTGAGGCCCTGAAATCAAGGCTTGCATTTTGCCCGAAAAACCACCGGTCAGCCTGGTGGTTCACAACAGGGCAATTGGTTCTTCGGACCTCTGAGAGAAGAAATGATTGGGAGTAAAGGTCTTTTGACGGGGCTAAAACAACCAGAAGAACCGTAAGGATGGTTAGATAGCCATAGTGATGATTTCCGAAAACGCAACGCTTCATGCTAAGTCTTCAAGTTAAGTATTAGGCTCATGGTTTTTAAAGATGGCCAAAGATAATATTTTCCTGAAAACCTGAAAATTATTTGTAATAAAGTAAAATCAGATCAGAAAAAACGGCCATATTATCTCTGTAAAATATATTTATAGGAATACATTCCTGAATTTTCATTCTTAACATGAACAAAATATATCCCATCAGGTTGATTATCAAACCTCAACATAATTTCTCCACCGGAATTCTCAATATTATTGTATACTCCTGGTTCCAATATGTTATGCCCTAAAATATTGGTCACATGCACCTCTACTTCCTTTACACCCGGCTCGATGATCAGGTTCAGCAATCCTTTTCCGGGATTTGGGTATATTTTGCAGAAACTTTCCTTACCGGCCTCACCAGTACCGGAGCAGGCAGAAAAATCATAGACCACGGTGACGATAGCATCGGAACTGCATCCGGCCTGGGTCACAGTGACGTTGTAGGTCTGCATGTCGAACCCGATCCCGGTGGTAGCCACTTTGATGGTCCGTTCGGAGGAACCGTTTGACCAGACATACGTAGCTCCCGGATTTCCGGCATCGAGTGTAATGGTATCGTACACGCAGACAGTAGTATCGGCAAAGCCGAAGTTAATGTAAGGCACCGCTCTCACGTTGACCGCGACGGAGCCTTCGGTTGAGTTGTAACCATCGCTGACGGTGCAGGTATAAATGAACGAGCCTGCGGTCTGCGGTGTGGTAACCGGGTTCTGCTGTGTAGAGGTGAAGCCGTTGGAAGCAATCCAGCTATAGGTATAATTGCCTGATCCTCCACCTGCTGATGAGAAAAGCTGGGTTGACTCCCCATAGCAGATTTCATCGGGCACGGCAGTCGGGTTCACCGAAAGCGCCTCCCCGGAAATTATGACCGACATCTGGTCCGGTCCTTCCGACTGGCATCCTGTGGTAAGGTCTGTCACGGTCAGAGTGAACACCGTCGTTGTATACAGATTCACCGTCGCGGGATTTGGGATATTCGGATTATTCAGTATGGAGGCTGGTTCCCAGTGATACGCGTAGCTGCCGCTGGCCCCTGATGCAGAGCCCTGCAGGGTGGTATTCGTCCCGTGCGGGATGGTAATATCGTTACCGGCTTCCGGAACGGGAAGCGGGTGCATGCTCACTGTCACGTTGCCTGAACTGACGTTGTAACCGTCATTGATCACGACCGTGTAAACTGTGGTCTGGGTTGGCGTCACAACCGGATTGGGAAGGGTTGAACTGAACCCGGGCGGGTTGGAGCTCCACAGGTAAGTGTATTCGCCGGACCCTCCTGATGCCACGGACTGAAGCTGGGAAGTCTCTCCTGCACAGATCGATGGCGGATTGGCTGTAGGAAAGCATCCCAGGGGCCCCCCGGTGATTGAAACCATCACGTCATCGATATCGTAGCATCCACCTACATTATCTGTGCCTGTAAGGCTAAAAATGGTCGATTCTGTCAGGTTCACCGTGACTGGCTGCTGGACATTCGGATTGACCAGTTTGCCGGCAGGCTGCCATGAATAGGAATAATTTCCCGAGCCTCCGGAGACCTGCCCGTTGAGGGTGGTGGAAGTCCCGTAAGGAACCGTCTGGTCGTTCCCTGCATTGGTCGTAGGGGAAGGATCGACCTGGATCACGGCCGTGCCGGAGGCTGATCCCGGACATTGTATATCTTCCAGCCCGGTGAATGCATAAGTCGTATTCACCAACGGGTAAACGGTTTCAACATGGGGTGTTGAATTGGCTGCAACAGTTTGCGGGTTAATGCCATTGATGGTGTAAGTGATACTCCAAGGCGGCGTTCCGACCAGATCAAAAATGAGTTCGGCGGGCTCTCCGGCACAAATCGTGGCTGATCCGGACAGGGTGCCGGAAGTTGCCGGCAAGGTTTCCGCATGAAGGTCGATAAATAAAAGGCTGCGGCTGCAGAGCGCATCTTCCACTTTAGTGAAAGTGTAAGTGGTAGGTACGGTCGGGTAAAGGAAGATCGTGTCCCGGGGAGAAGTCAGCCCGGTCGCCACATACGTATTGGAGCCATCATTGTAGGTCACTTCAAAAGGCCCCCAGCCGCTGAACTGCATGATGGCATAGACTACCGTGCCATGGCACACGGTCGTATCATTACTGAGCAGGTTCATTGTCGGCAGGCTGTAGATCACAACGGAAGTAATTGCCGGATCACTGCTTTGTCCGCCGACCGTTATAACACATTGGTAATTCCCGGCATTGGCAATGGTTACATTAGGGATGACCGGGTTTCTCTGAGTGGAAAGGAACCCACCCGGGCCGCTCCAGTAATACGTTGCATTAGGGACATAATCGGCGTAAAGCTGCAAAGTATCTCCCACACACAGCGGACCGTTATTTCCAACCGGTGGAGGAAGGATCGTACAGTCGGTGCTGCCGGACCCGGCTGTCTGGGAGAATGTGATCTCACAGGGCTGTTGCGAATAATTGGTTATTAACAGGATATAATACTGTCCCGTCTGGCCGTTGGGAATATCGCAGTATTCGGTAGGATTGGGGGAATAGCTGCAATCGACCACCTTATTTTGCGTCAGGCCTGCAACACAAGGATCATAAGGATCAGCGAACGGCCCCCAGCATATGAAATCAATGTCTACCAGCGGTGTGCTGTACATGTAGATCTGGATCATGCCGGGATCTTCGATCAGCATATGGTACCATGCAGGCGCCGGTTGAGAAGCGAGACAGTCATAATATGCGCCGGGCTGCGCTGAACCGGTTGTGCCTGCCGGGAAGGTGTAAATGGTACCCGTACAGAACGGCTCGGAATCCTGGCAAAGCAGGCCCTGTCCGCTCATATTGTACCACGTCAGCGCAAATAAACCAATCAGCAGAAGTATCTTTCTTTTCATTTATTTTTCTTTTTTGAATTTATCATGAGAAGCAAGCCAGGATGACTTCTCGGATTCTGTCATATTTTCAGAAACTTCCAGCGTCGCTTTCTTTAAATCGTTGAAGATGCCCGTAATTTCTGCTTCAGTGTAAGCATTATAAGCTTTAAACCAGTATTGGTCCTTGTCAACAGTCCAGTCCATATTGACAAGCTTGGATTGAGAGTAGGTCTGGTTAATAAAATAGACCCTTTCAAAACGATCAGCAAATTGGCTCATGTCGACAACATAAAAATCGAATTCACCTTCAGGAGAAACCCTGACTGAAAATCTTCCATTAAATTCCTCCTGGTTAAAGGTCTGGGAGACGGATAATTGCTGATCAAAATATGCCGGAATGTCACCGGATTGCCCGAAGGCAAAGGACATCGAAACGGCCAGCAAAACAAACAGGATCATTCTCATATGACAGAGGTTTTGATATTTCTCAATGTTAAAATCAGCGGCTAAGATATTTAATAATTTGGTTCAACGCATATATACCCGTTGTAAATGCAGCAGATCATTCCAGGATAAGGGTTTCATGATGGATGAACCGTTCATGGATCGCTCTCAGCAGGTAAACTCCCCTTGCTGATGCGGAAAGATCGACACTGACACTGTTCTTCCCTGAAGGAAGTTGTTGAAGGTCTTTACGGTATACAACCGCGCCCTGCATGTTCACTATTTCAAGCGAGGAAAACCCGCTTCCTTCTTCAAGCTCAACCGTGACACTTCCCGTTGTTGGGTTAGGAAAAATATTGATCTCAGGGAAGGAAGCGTATTCATCCACTCCGAAGCAGGCAGCAAAGTCAAAAATGACGTTGATGCTTTCGGTATGGGAGCAACCTTCGCTGGTGACGGTCAGCGAAAGGTTCTTGGCAGCATAGCCGATACCTGTTGTAGAGACCTTGATTGAAGGCTCTGTTGCGCCATTTGACCAGTAGTACTGTGCACCCGGGAAGGCTGCACTTGGCTGGAGCAAGACGGTATCGGTCGGGCAGGCCACGATCTCGGGATTCCCCAGGATCGAAAAGGCCGGAGTCGCGGTGACATAAACGGAGACATTTGCGTTAAACTCATTGTATCCGTCATAGATTTTCACCGTGTAATTGAAATTCCCGTTTGTTTCCGGGGAAATGTCAAGCGTTGAGATGACATTATTTTCTTCCTTGAGCACTTCCGTACCAAGGTACCACGTATAGGTGTAGTCGCTGAAATTTCCGCCAAAGCCGAAAGCGGTCAGTGTCGTGCTTCCTCCCTGGCAAATCGTATCGTCCTGGGCGCTGAGGGTCACTCCGAGAGGGCCGCCCTCCAGGGCAACGATCACCGTATCGTACTGGCTGATGCAGCCGGTATTACTGTCGGTGGCCTTCAGCCTGAAAACGGTGGTAGAATAAAGATTTTTGGTGGCGGGATTTTGTGCAGCGGGATTGATCAACAGGGTTGCAGGTTCCCAGGTCCATATATAGGAACCGGTACCCCCGCCTGCCGAGCCATAGATCGTGGTGCTCGTGCCATACGGGATCACCTGGTCGGCGCCCGCGTTGGAAACCGGTACCGGGTTGACTGTGATGGTCACCGTGGAAGAGGTCACATTGTAGCCATCACTGATAATGACCGTATATTCTGTGGTAACTTCCGGATAAACAACCGGAGACTGAATATCCGAATTAAATCCCGGCGGGGTCGATGACCACTGGAAGTTGTACATTCCGGTGCCTCCAAATGCTACGGCATTCAACTGGGACGATTCGCCGGCACAGATCGCCACCGGATTGGCATAGGCCTGAACACCCAGCGGGCCACCGATCTGCTGAACAAAATAAGGCCCGGCCAGCGTGTCGCATCCATAAGCGTCAATAACCAGCAGGTAGTAATTTCCTGAATAAACATCCAGCAACTCCGGATCAGTGCCGACAGGGTTATTGTCCTCATCGGTCCACAGGTATTCAAATGGTTCGTTTCCATTGAAATCCAGCCCTGTAATGGAACCATTATTGGCGCCCCAGTTGGCCCCGGTGATTATCAGGTTGGTTTCATCGATTTCGGGAGCTCCGGTCTGATTGACAAAATAAGGGCCGGATACCGTCTGGCATGTATTGGGGTCGGTCACGCTAAGGTAATAATTCCCGGTGGGAACATTCAGCAAGTCCAGTTGTGTGCCTACCGTATTTCCGCCATCATCGGTCCATACCACCTGGTAAGGAGGCGTTCCGATGATCTGCAGCCCTGTGACGGATCCGTTTGACAAGCCACAGGTAGCGTCCTGGATCTCTAACCCGAAGGTGTTGATGAACGGTGCGCCGAGTTCCACCTCAAACACAATGGTATTACCCTGGGCAAAATTATTACAGGCGTCATAGACAAAGTTCAGCGGGATAAGCTGGATGGAATAATCCCCATCCGACTGGATCGGTTTATCGATGATCAGGGTATATCTTTTTTCCGTTTCAGCTCCCACCATGCATGCTTCGCCCTGTGCATCGAGCACGGTATAAGGCCCGCCCGGCCCTGAAAGGATGAAATCGGTCGGGTCGACCGACTCGCACATCACGTTCTCTGAGAATTCAACGATCACTTCGGTATCGCCGCAATTGATCTCGTCGGCCAGGACTGTTTCCAGCACAGGTCTGACATCATCATAAATAATTGCTGTCGAAGCGCTGAAATCGAGGGTATAGCCCTGTGTGGTCCCGCTCCAGTTTTCGATGACGAGCACATAGGTCCTCCCTTGCAGAACAGGAAGATCCGCGTTCCATTTATTGGTTCCCCCGCAATTGTTACAATTGGTTACACCACCATAAGCCGTGCTGATCCCTGTATTTCCATTGGGGGCCTGGCCATATGCATTGCAGCTTTTCTGCATCTGCGGGTAGTGGGTATAGATGTCCGAGCACCTCAGCTCAGTCACGTCGTAAACCGCCCAGTCATAATCATCGGCATCCTGTACCGGGTCGATGGTCAGCCTGAGCATACCGCCGGCCTGAACCGTCCAGATGTACCAGACACTGTTGGTTTCACCGGCCAGGCAGCTTGCCGGGCATGCCGAATTGCACGGCAGGGTTTCGTAGATTTCATTCGGATAATTACCTTCGCCGCTGTAGGAGTTTTGCTCAACATAAATATCCTGGCACACCGGTATGGCTCCGATACAGTCCTGAACAGTAGGAATCTGACCCCTTACAAATGAAAAATGAAAAACGAATATTGTAAATTGAAAAATAAATAAAAACCTGAAGATGGTTCCTGGTAAATGAGTTCTCATGAGAGTAAATGATTTAGAAAACTGTTGCTTTCTCAAAAATACAAATTTTCCTGTTAAAACGGAACAATATCGCCGGAAAATTTGCTTCCGAAACCATTACCAACCAGAAGCAAGGACATCGATAATATGCATGGTTTTGACCGGCAGCTTATGTTTACGGATATATCCATCCAGGTGCAGAAGACATGAAGCATCGGTAGAGATGATGTATTCAGCACCGGTATCCAGCGCATTTTGAACTTTTTGCTGAGCCATTGCAGTGGAGATCGGCTCGTTCTTAACCGAAAAAGTGCCCCCAAAGCCACAACACACCTCTCGTTCGGCCATTTCTGCCAGTTCCAGGCTTTTCACCTGTCCGAGCAATAATCGCGGCTCATTTCCGAGCTTGTATTCACGCAGTGCTGCACACGAGTCATGATAGGTCACTTTGTGTGGAAAGCTCGCTCCCACATCGGTTATTTTCAAATGATTGACCATGAAATCGGTAAACTCGACAATATTTTTTTGCAATTGCCTGAATTCAAGATGCAATCCGGTATTGGTGAACAATTCGCCGTAATAGTTCCTGACAAAACCGGCGCAGGATGCGGATGGAACCACTACAGGGCGGTTGTGGTTGAAATCGAGGATGAATTTCTCACCGATTTCTTTTGCCTCGTCCCAGAATCCGCTGTTAAAAGCAATTTGTCCGCAACAGGTCTGATTTTCATTATAAAAAACATCGACATCAAATTTCTGCAGGATCTTAACCATGTTAAATCCTGTCTGGGGATAGATCTGATCAATAAAGCAGGGAATAAAAATATCAACGGTCATCATAGCCAAAAACCCGGAACGGTTGCCAGCAAAGTTAGGAATTTATTTCAGGGGTGTAAAAAATCTTTTCAACATGAGAAGTCACAGTTGAATCCAAGCGACTCCAGTGCTTTCCAGTATCCCGGGTAGGATTTGTTGACAGCTTCCGGGTGTTCAAGGTGCACCGTGAATCCCTTCATGGCCAGCAGCGAAAGGGTCATGGCCACACGATGATCCTCAAAATCATCCGGAAAAATATTGGCCGGGTCTGCCATCCGGCCTGACAAACGCCAGGAACCTGCAAATTCTTCCGTTAAGATAAGCCCTGCATTCAGCAGTCCTGCCGACAATGCGCTGATGCGGTCCGATTCCTTGATCCGAAGCCGGTCCAGTCCGGTAAATGTTCCGTTTATGCCGGCACTTCCGCAGGCAAGGATCACGGGCAAGGCGAGGTCAGGAAAATCGGTGAAATCAGCGTAAAAATTATCCATCACCTGCCCTGATCTTTTGATCCTTATGCCGTTGTCCTCTTCTGTTGTTATAATACCCAGCTTATCAAAAAAGACCGCTACCTGCTGATCACCCTGTAAACCCGATTTCTTTAAACCGGGAAAGAAGATTTCCCCCTTTTTTGCCATGGAAAGCATGCAATAAAAAAACGATGCCGCGCTCCAGTCGCATTCAACCTCAATATTGACATCAAGTACTTTTTTTGGAAAAACCCGGATGGCATCTTCCTGAACGACTACGTGAATATTCAGGTAATCGAGCAAAGCCGTGGTCATTCTGACATAAGGCCATGACGATTTCACGCCGGTAAGTTCGAGGGTGAGTCCGTTCTCAAGTGTCGGGGCCAGGAGGAGCAGCGCGGTCACAAACTGGCTGCTCACCGAGGCGTCGATGCGGATCCGGCCGACAGAAACCGGTCTTCCCCTGATGATAAGCGGGGGAAACCCGATTTGCCCGAGGAAGTCGATCTCGGCGCCTGTTTCGCGCATAGCTTCCACCAGTGCACCTATCGGGCGTTGCATCATCCGTTCATTGCCCGTAAGCAAAAAGTGACCGCGGGTCACTGAAAGCAAGGGGACCAGGAAGCGCATCACCGATCCGGCATTTTGCGCATCCAGCCGCAACAGACTGTTGTCGCCTCTTTTCTGATACTGCCGCAATAGATCGAGCAATGTGGACATGAGTACCGTGTCCTCAGCGTTGGAAAGGTTGGAAACCGATAAGGACTGTCCATAAGCGTACTGCAGGATCAGCAGGCGGTTTGAAATGCTTTTGGAAGCAGGAAGCCTGACGGTGCCGTTACAGCCAGAAGTATGTTTTGAAATCCTGATCACTGCTGACAGTTCTGGTTATAATGCTTCAGTGACCTGAGCACCACATTTCTATAAACAATGCAGTTTACCAATGGTTCACCAATTTTCTTAAGTAAAGTGAAATTGAGAAGGTTGCCGGTTTTCTTTTTGTCATGGTCCATAAGCCCTAAAAGATCATCAAAATGCTTTTCATTGACCGGTTTCAGCTTAAAATACTTCTTTATTGCCTGACAGACGGCACGCAGGTCGTCATCCGGCAATCCTGTCAATTCAGCAGAGATTTGCGCCTCGCAAAGCATTCCTGCCGCGACCGCTTCACCATGCAGCATGCCCGGCATGCCCGGGTGGTTACAAAGGCTTTCTATGGCATGCCCGACCGTGTGCCCGAAATTCAACACCTTCCGGTCTGACCGGTCGAAAGGATCACGGGCGACAATTTCACATTTGTATTTAACCGTATTTACAATCATCCGGGTTATGAATTCCTCATCCCGAAGATCATTGGTTTCATTTGCCAGCCGGGAGATGTCACCTGAAAGCAAGGTGCTTTTTAAGATTTCGGCGAAACCTGATAAATAGTGCTCATCGGGCAACGTCTTAAGAAAAGGAGGCAGGATGAACACGGCCTGCGGGTCATGGAACACCCCGGCCTGGTTCTTGATCGCAGCAACATTGATCCCGGTTTTTCCGCCCACGGCGGCATCAGCCATACCAATCAGCGAGGTCGGAACGTTGATAAACGCGATCCCTCTTTTGTATGTTGCTGCAGCAAAGCCTCCCAGGTCACTGATCACCCCACCGCCCAGGTTGACCAGCAATGAGTCCTTCCCGGCACCCTCAGTCAGCAGCCATTCCCAGACAAGTTCCAGGTTTCCGGCATCTTTGGATTGTTCTCCCGGTCTCACAGAAAAGGTGCGACAGGCCGAAAATTCAGGTATGTGGCTTAAAAGCAGCGGCAGACAATGTTTTTGCGTGAAGTGATCCGTCAGAATGAACAATCGGCATGAAGTCAGATAAGGCCTGGTGAATTCCAGAAGCGATGGCCATAGCTGCGATCCGATAAACACCGGGTAAGCCAGGGTATTAATTTCGAACAGATCAACCTGCTTCACCATTCAATATATAAAGATTATAAGGTTTTCAGGCAATAAACGCCGCCAGCAACAGGTCGATATCCTGGAATGGAAGCCCGGTGATATCGCTGATCTGCTTGCTGGTCAGAACACCTTTGAAAACATAAACTCCTTTGCAGATACCGCGGTCACGACGAATGAGGTTGTCAATCCCTCCTTCTTCACCGATGCTCAGCAATACCGGCGTAAAAAAATTACTGAGTGCATAGGAGGCTGTATGAGGCACCTGGGAAGCAATATTAGGAACGCAGTAATGGATCACATCATATTTCTTAAAAACGGGGCTCTGGTGGGTGGTGATCCGGGAAGTCTCGACGCATCCTCCCTGGTCGATGCTGACGTCGATGATCACTGCGCCCGGTTTCATACCCTTCACCATTTCCTCGGTGATGATCACCGGGGTGTGCCCCTGGATAGTGTGCAGGGCCCCGATCACGATATCGGCCGTATGAAGTGCATTTGTCAGCACTTTCGGCTGGATGATCGAGGTGAAGATCCGGTTCTGGATATTTACCTGCAGTCGGCGCAATTTGTAGATGGAATGATCGAAGACCTTGACAGTGGCCCCCATTCCCAGTGCCACCCGGGCCGCGTTCTCCGCGACCGTTCCCGCGCCAATGATGACGACCTCGGTCGGGCTGATCCCTGAGAATCCGCCCAGCATGTTTCCCTTGCCGTACTCCGGGTCGCTGAGGTACCGCGCCGCAATCATTATGGAAGCGTTCCCGACAATTTCGCTGATGGAGCGCCGCACGGGGAACGAACCGAACTGGTCCTGGATGTACTCATGGGCCAGGGCCGTGATCTTTTTCCTCATCAGGTTCCTGAAAAACACCGGTTCGCGGTTACTCAGGTGCAGGGCCGAAAAGACCACCTGCTTCTCTTTCATGATCTCGATCTCTTCATCGGTCGGTGGCGCCACTTTGATCATGATATCGGCCTGGTAAACTTCCTTGTCCGACAGCATGATCTGCCCGCCGGCCTCACTGTATTCATGGTCGTGGAACCTTGATCCGGCACCGGCGTTGGTTTCGATAAGCACCTGGTGCCCGTTCTGAACCAGCAGGTTCACCGCTTCAGGGACCAGCGCCACCCTTCTTTCCTGGTGCGCGATTTCGCGTGGGATGCCGATGATCAGGCTGCTCTTTTTCCGCTGCGTCTCCAGCATCTCTTCCTGGGGCATCAATCCTTCGGAATGCGCGAACTTAATGTAGTTTTTCTGATTTTGATCCATATAAAACCTGGCAAAATTAACTGATCAGCGATAACCTGATTTCCCTGCCTTGTTTTTTACCTATTTTCTCAAGGCGGATAAAAACATAACGGTCCGGCAGGAGCGCTTCGATTTTATCTGCCCATTCGAGAAAACAGTAATATCCGCTGTAAATATATTCTTCGTAGCCGATATCGAGGACTTCTTCCACCTTTTTAATCCTGTAAAAATCAAAATGATAGACCAGTTCGATACCGCCTGCGTCGTATTCATTAATGATAGCAAAGGATGGGCTTGTCACTTCTTCGGCAACGCCGAGGACCTTGCAAAATTCCTTGATCAGGGTGGTTTTCCCTGCGCCAAGATCACCGCTGAGAGCAAATATCCGTTCATCCGGGTAAAGTTCAATGATCTTTTTTGCGATTTCAGGGAGGTCTTGAAGCGTAATATCCTGAAATACAATGTCGTTCATAAACAATTAGTTATAGGTCAAAGATACGACATTTTAAAAAAATAGTCAATCTTATAATTCGCTCATTTCGCCCTGAGAAAAGCCACCGGCACAAGCATCTCCTCAAGCGAGATACCACCGTGCTGGAAGGTGTTCCGGTAATAGTTCACGTAATAGTTATAATTGTTCGGGTAGGCGAAGAAATCGTTGCTGCGGCAGAAGATGTAGGTTGAGCTCACATTGGTCCTTGGCAGGTAAGCATCATGAGGATTTTTCACCTCGAAAACTTCCCTGTGGTTGTAGTTCAGGCTCTTTCCCGATTTGTAACGCAGGTTGGTGGTGGTGTTCCTGTCGCCGATAACCTTTACCGGGTCCTGTGACCGGACCGAGCCATGATCGGTCGTTATGACAAGGTTCACTTTTTTCTCCGCAAGGTATTTAATGATATCGAGCAGCGGGGAGTTCCTGAACCATGACACCATCAGGGAACGGTAGGCTTTTTCATCATCAGCCAGTTCCCGAATGATCTCCATCTCTGTGCGGGCATGCGAAAGCATATCCACAAAATTATAAACGATCACCGTCAGCTTGTTATTCAGCATGTTGGGCAGGGTTTCGACAAGCTTGCGCCCGGCCGTCAGGTTCAGGATCTTATGGTAAGCATAACGGATATCCCTTCCAAACCGTTTCAACTGCTCTCCAAGCAACTCGCTTTCGAATTGGTTCTTGGTACCTTCCGCTTCTTCCGCCACCCAGTATTTTGGATATTTACGCTCGATTTCCAGGGGCATCAAACCGGCAAACAGGGCATTCCGTGCATATTGTGTGGTGGTTGGCAATATGCTGAAATAAATCTCCTCCCTGTCCACCCGGTAAAACTCCTCCAGGATGGGCTGAATGGCTTTCCACTGGTCGTAGCGGAGATTGTCGACCAGGATGACAAACAGGGGATCGTTGGAATCGAGCAGGGGAAATATTTTCTCCTTGAAGAGGCTCGGCGACATGACCGGGAAGTTCTTATCCCTCCCGTTAAGCCAGTTCAGGTAATTGCTCTCAACATACCTGGAAAATACCTGGTTCGCTTCGTTCTTCTGAAACTGCAACACCTCCTGCATACTTTCATCGCTCGATTTTTCAAGCTCAAGCTCCCAACGGGTCAGGTTCCTGAAAATATCCACCCAGCCTTTGTGATCGGGATTATTCGAAATATCCATGCTGATATTCCTGAATTCCTGCTGGTATGAGAACGTTGTTTTTTCGCTGACCAGCTTTTTATTTTCCAGGTTCTTTTTAAGGCTGAGCAGGATCTGGTTGGGTTTCACGGGCTTGATAAGAAAATCGGCAATGTTTGACCCGATGGCATCTTCCATGATCGACTCTTCTTCACTCTTGGTGATCATGACAACCGGCAGGCCGGGGTACTTCTTCTTGATCCGTTCCAGTGTTTCGATACCTGTCAGTCCGGGCATATTCTCGTCCAGGAAAACAATATCGTAAGGTTTTGAGAAGATCATTTCCAGCCCGTCGTCCCCGTTATTGGACGTGTCGACTTCATAACCTTTCTGTTCCAGGAAAATAATATGCGGCTTTAATATTTCGATTTCATCATCAACCCAGAGAATCCTGATCTTATCCATTTGAAATGTTTATAATTGGTGAAAATTTAACTTGTTATAATAGAAATGAAATTAACGCGGATTTATTGCATTTCGCAATAAATAATCATTTGGTCCGTGATTGCCTGACTTGTAATACAAACGCATAAATTTAATACTTTTGCACCCTCAAACAGCATTGTTATTCAAATAAATCCGTCACGAATGGAGTTTTCAGCCAGCCAGATCGCTGCCGTCATTGGAGGAATCGTCGAGGGCAGCCCGGATGTCAAAATTAACCGATTATCAAAAATTGAAGAAGGCGAACCCGGTTCACTTTCCTTCCTTGCCAATCCGAAATACACTCCTTTTATTTATAGCACCAAAGCCTCGATCGTCATAGTCAGCAAGGATTTCAGCCCCGATCAGCCCATTCAGGCCACCCTGATCAGGGTCGATGATGCCTATACCGCATTTGCACGCCTGCTTGAAATGTACAACCAGGTAAAGAATGAAAAAACAGGAGCGTCGTCGCTTTCATTCATTGCCAAGACAGCTAAGGTAGGGAAGAATGTTTATATCGGAGAATTCGCCTATGTCGGTGAAAATGTAGTCATTGGGGACAATGCCAAAATATTTCCGCATGTTTTTCTTGGCGATAATGTGAAAGTCGGAGAGGGCACTACCTTGTTTGCCGGCGCGATTATTTATTCCGATAACCTGATCGGCAGTCACTGCACCATCCACGGAGGAGTGGTCATCGGCGCTGATGGATTTGGCTTTGCCCCGCAGCAGGATAAAAACTATAAAAAGGTGGCCCAGATCGGTAACGTGGTCATAGAAGACCATGTCGAGATCGGTTCCAATACCACGATAGACCGCGCAACGCTGGGATCCACAATTATCAGGAAGGGGGCCAAACTGGACAACCTGATCCAGGTGGCGCACAATGTCGAGATCGGTGAAAACACCGTGATAGCGGCACAAACAGGCATTTCAGGCTCCACCAAGATTGGCAGGAACTGCATGATTGCCGGCCAGGTGGGCTTTGTCGGGCACCTTTCCATCGGGGATGAAGTAAAAATCGGGGCCCAATCCGGTGTATCGGGCAACCTCAAAGACGGAACGATCGTAATGGGTTCCCCGGCAATAGACATTGCAACACACCGGCGTTCATTGGTGCATTTTAAGAATCTCTCCGAAATCGTAAAAAGGCTGGATGAACTGGAAAAAAGGATCAACCGGTCACTGCCCGGTATCGAAGGATAGCGAATATTAATATCTTTGCCAGCCTATATGTCAGCATTTCAAAAAACGATTAAAAGTCCTAACAGCCTGAGTGGCGTAGGGCTGCACACAGGCGCGGAAGTGACCCTGACTTTTAAACCTGCCCCGGTCAATACCGGCATTAAATTCGTCAGGGTAGACCTTGAAGGCGAGCCGGTGGTGCACGCCCTGGTGGAAAATGTGGTGGATACTGCCCGCGGGACAAGTATTGCAGAAAACGGCGCCAAGGTGCAGACAGTGGAACATGTACTTGCCGCTGTGGCCGGTATGGGCATCGACAACCTGGTCATAGAAGTCAACCAGGCCGAGACTCCCATTATGGACGGCAGCTCCCGTTATTTCGCCGAAGTACTGGAACAGTGCGGACTCGAGGAGCAGGACCAGCCCAGGGAGTATCTCGAGCTTCATACACCGGTGGTTTACGAAGAGCCGGATCAAAAAATCGAGATGGTGGCCCTACCCTACCCGAAGTTCAAAGTGACCACCATGATCAATTTTGAGACCGATGTGCTGGGCGCCCAGTACGCGATCCTTGAAGACATTGAAAATTTCCGTAAAGAGATTGCGAATTGCCGCACCTTTGTATTTCTGCACGAACTGGAATACCTGCTGAAGAACCAGTTGATCCGTGGCGGAGACCTGAACAACGCCATCGTTTTTGTCAACAGGGCCGTCACCCAGGAAGAACTCGACCGGCTTGCAAGACTTTTTAACAAGCCTTCGGTCAAGGTATTAAACAAAGGTATCCTGAACAACCTGGAATTGCATTTCGAGAATGAGCCCGCCCGGCACAAACTTCTCGATGTGGTCGGTGACCTGTCGCTTCTCGGCAAGCCGCTCAAAGCGCATATCATCGCCCGTCGCCCCGGACATACTGTCAACGCGAAGTTCGCCAGGCTGATCAGGCAGCAAATTTTAAAAGACAAAAAAATGAGTCAAGCACCGTTTTACGATCCCAACAAACCGCCAATCCTGGATATCAACCAGATCAAGAATATCCTGCCTCACCGTCCGCCCTTCCTGCTTATCGATAAGATCATCGATATGACGGAAACCAGGGTTGTCGGCGTGAAGAACGTGACCATGAATGAACCTTTCTTCGAAGGGCATTTCCCTGATGAGCCGGTCATGCCGGGAGTGCTGCAGGTGGAAGCGATGGCGCAGGCCGGAGGAGTGCTGGTACTGAGCACGGTACCCAACCCGCAGGACTATACCACCCTGTTTCTTAAAATAGACCAGGTCAAGTTCCGGCAAAAAGTGGTGCCCGGCGACACCCTGATCTTTGACCTGCAACTGGTGGGCCCTGTCAGGAGAGGGATCGCACACATGCAAGGCGTCGCATACGTAGGAAATAGAATCGTGACAGAAGCCGTCCTGATGGCTTCCATCGCCGAAAAAGGAGCCAATAACATCGCAAAACCAAAGAAATGATCCAACCCTTAGCATACGTTCATCCCCAGGCTAAAGTTGCAAACAATGTGATCATCGATCCATTTGTGACTATTGAAAAGAATGTTGAAATCGGTGAAGGCACCTGGATCGGTCATCATGCCACCATCATGGAAGGCGCCAGGATCGGAAAGAACTGCAGGGTATTCCCGGGTGCGGTGATCTCAGCCATTCCCCAGGACCTGAAATTCGACGGTGAGGAAACTACGGTAAATATCGGGAACAATACTACGATCAGGGAGTTTGTGACGGTGAACCGAGGGACCAAAGCCAGTTATAAGACCGTGATCGGAGATAATTGCCTCCTGATGGCCTATGTGCATGTCGCACACGACTGCGTGATCGGGAACAACGTGATCCTGGCCAATGCAGCCACCCTGGCCGGTCACATTGAAATCGACGATTATGCGATTGTCGGTGGCCTGGCTGCCGTGCACCAGTTCGTGAAGATCGGGGCCCACTCGATGATCTCGGGCGGGGGCATGGCCAGGAAAGACATTCCGCCTTACACAAAAGCCGCGCGGGAACCGCTCTCCTACGTGGGTATCAATTCAATCGGCCTTCGCCGGAGGGGCTTCACCAATGAACAGATCAGCCAGATCCAGGAGATCTACCGGATCATCTACCGCAAAAATTACAACGTCTCCCAGGCGGTCAGCATCATCGAAGCGGATGTGCCCGCCACACCGGAACGCGATGAGATCCTGACCTTTATTTCCCGCTCGGCAAGAGGGATCATGAAAGGGTACACGGGACTGGGAAGTAATAATAATAAGGAGTAAACAGCGTTCAGTGGCAGCTCCTGGTCTTTGGTCTTTGGTCTTTAGCCGACAGTAGATATAGTTTCAGAGAAATATGGATATCAGGTAGTAAATTGCTGCGCTGATGATGATCGTTCCGGGGATGGTCAGCACCCAGGCAATGACGATCTTTCCCGCCACACCCCATCTTATTGCTGATAATCGCCTGGTCATTCCGACCCCCATAATTGAACCTGTAATTGTGTGCGTTGTGCTGACCGGTATTCCCGCCAGGGAACTGCCGATGATCGTCAGTGCGCCTGCGGTTTCCGCACAAAAGCCGTGAACAGGCTTCAGGTCCGTCAGGCTTAACCCCAGTGTTTTGATGACTTTCCATCCTCCTACGAGTGTCCCCAGTGAAATGGCCGAATAGGAAGCAATGATCACCCAGACAGGCACATGAAATTCCGGACCCAGACGGCCGGTGCTGAAAAGAAGGATCGAAATGATCCCCATGGTCTTTTGTGCATCGTTGGTACCATGTCCAATGCTGAAAACGGCAGAGGATACCAACTGAAGCCCCCTGAAGAGACGGTCAACCTTCCTGGGCGCTGTCCAGTGAAATGTCAGCATGGTCAGGATCATGAGGAAATACCCCAGAAACAAGCCAATTATCGGGGATAATACAATGAATAGCGCGACCTTGATTATTCCGGAAGAGATAAGTACGCTCTTGCCGCCAACGATCAGGGCCGGCCCGATCAATCCACCGATCAGCGCGTGGGAAACACTGATCGGAAGGCCCATCTGTGTGCAGGTATATACCCAGATGACCGAACCGATCAGCGCGGCAAGGATGATGAATTCATTTATTATGACCGGATCGACAATGCCCTTGCCGATGGTGGTGGCTACATGTACTCCAAAGAAGAAGACAGCCGCGAAATTGAAGAATGCCGCCCAAACGACCGCGACAAGAGGCGGGAGCACCTTCGTCGATACCACTGTTGCAATGGAATTTGCCGCATCGTTCATTCCATTGAGGAAATCGAACAACAAAGCAATTACGATGGCAACAATAACGATCGAAAGCATGGTTGACCGGTTAAGCCAGTTTGATGATGATGGTTTTCAAAACATCTGAGACGTCTTCCATTCGGTCGCTGGCCCGTTCCATTGTCTGCAGCACTTCCTTTTTTTTGATCAGCTCAATGGCATCCTTTTCATGCTCAAACATATCCGATATTGCCGCGTGATAAAGGTCATCCGCATTATTCTCAACTTCATTGATCCGGATGCAGGCCTGCCTGATCATTTCCGGCCTTTTGAGATTATAAAGCTCCCTGACCGCATTGCGGATCTCATTGGCGCCTGTTAGCAACACGGCGGAAAACCTTACAAATTCAGCAGGAAAATTATGTAATTTGTAAAGCCTGATTCTCTGGCTGGAACCATTAATAAAATCAAGGACGTCGTCGAGCGTGGAAGTCAATTTATGAATATCCTCCCTGTCAAAAGGCGTGATGAAGGTTTTGTCCAGCTCATCGAATATTTCATGGGCTATTTCATCGCCCCTGTTCTCAAGCTCTTTGATCCCTTTGAATAATCCGGCCTGGATTTCAGGATCAGGGTTGATGAATATCTCGTTCAGTTTCCCCGCCGCCTGGACGATCAGGTCGGCCTGCGATTCAAACATCGGAAAGAACTTTTTATCTTTCGGGACTAATTTCTGAAAAAAACTATTAATTCCCATTTTAAATTAAATAAGTAGTCGGTTATTTCAATGAATATTCCGAAGCAAAATAACCTCAGTGCCCCGAAGGAGGTTTCTCACTATGTGGTGATATATGCAGCTCAGGGGTATTTTCATTGATAATTTTCTTGTGCGGTGCATGGGGTTCCCATCCAACGATCCACAACATTACAAAAAATCCGATCACATAGGCAATGATCACGTGCCAGCCGCTTTTCAGGTAACTCACCGTATTCCTGGTCTGCGGGTAAATATTCGATAGGGCAACCCCGGCCGAGGATCCAAACCAGACCATCGATCCGCCGAACCCGACAGCATAGGCAAGTATACCCCAATCGTAACCTCCCTGTTCGAGGCAAAGCTTGGTCAGAGGGATATTATCAAAAACGGATGATACAAATCCCAGCACGAAAGCGGTTTGCCAGGATGCAGGCGGAAGTTCTTCCACAGGCATCATGGAAGCGATAGTCACCAGCGATATCAGGAAGATCGTGCCCTGCCAGGCATGTCCGAGTTCCTTCCAGGGTGTCTTCTTAACCAGGGCTCCTAAAATGATCGCGATCCATACCCCCAACGCAGGGAAATCAAACATGACGTTTGTCGTGATAGCTCCGACCAGGATCAACGCGACAATAAATATCTTTCCCCAGTCGATCTTGATGTCAGTCCTTGCGTCTTTTACAATAACCTGATACTTATGTTGTTGTATACTCCCAAAAATCCCAAAAATAAAAAAGCTGGCAAAAGACGCTGCATAGGCATGAAGCACCCATTGAGGCTCCACCCCGTCGATCCACATCAGGGTGGTTGTCGTATCGCCCACCACGCTTCCTGCCCCGCCGGCATTACTGGAGGCGATGATGGCAGCAAGATACCCGATATGCACCCTCCCTTTGAAAACAACCATCGCAATGGTCCCGCCGATCATAGCTGCTGCGATGTTATCGAGAAAAGCTGACAGCACAAACACCATCATAAGCAGCACCAATCCTCCTTTCCAGTCGTCAGGAAGAAACTTCGGCAACGCATCGGGGATGTTTGACTCTTCGAAGTGCTTGGCCAGGATGGCAAATCCGAACAGCAAACCGGCAAGGTTCAGCAGGATGCGCCACTCGCCTTCCTCATGCGCCGAGCCCAGCATGTGGTGACCAATATTAAATGCCGGATCAAATATCAGCTTGAAGATCAGCACGGCAACCAGGCCGGTGAGCGCTACATACATGGTTTTTTTGTGAAAAAGGGCCACCCCGATCAGCGTCAGGGCGAACAGGATAAATTCAACACGCACCGGACCGATTGAAGGGATCGTTGCAGCAGTTCCCGCGGCCGTCATAGCAACATCAGCAATTAGCATAATTTTTGGTTTTTGAGCCGCAAAGTTAGAAGGGAAATAATATCAGCGTATAAATTCACAGGAAATTTTTAAAAGAAATCAATTTTTCAAAATGTATTTGACGATGAATAACCGGTCATCGGGGCTTTGAAATTTTAGCATATAAAGTCCCGGAGGATTCGAACGCAGATCTAGAACCTGGTGATTCGCACCCTCAAAAAAGCTTATTTCCTTGTTATCGATTAATACTTTTCCATGACTATTCAGAACAGAAAATGAATAATGACCGGCTTCTCCTGTGTTTTTCAATAATATTAAGCCATCACCCGGGTTTGGAAAGATTTGCAACTGAGGTTGAAGCATATCGTCCCCGATCCCGCTGCAGGCCACAAAGTCAAATGCAACAAGCCGTTGCGCCGTTGTCACACATCCATCTTCCGAGGTAACCATGACACTGACCGTTTTGCTGTCATACCCGATACCCGTAGTGCCAATGCTGATCGTCCTCTCAGTAGATCCGTTATACCAGTAATAGCTGGCACCGGGATTCCCCGCGTCGATGGTAATCGTGTCAAAAACACAAACCACCGTATCATTTCCCAGGAAGACAACAGGATTGGGATTCACCGTAACCGTCACCGAACCGGTCGCCGAGTTAAACCCATCTGAAACCAGGACCGTGTAAGTCGTATTCATTTCCGGCATGACTACAGGATCGGGTTCTGATGAGGTAAATCCTGCCGGATCTGATGCCCAGGAATAGGTATATGATCCCGTTCCCCCTCCTGCCAGGGCGTGAAGTTCCACGGGCTCACCGGCGCATACATTATCGGGTGAAGCCAGCGGGCTGACACCGAGAGCGCTCCCACTGATGATGACCGCCACATTATCAGTATTTTCGCAAATACAGCCTGTTTCTATATCCGTCACACTCAGCGTGAATAAGGTCGTCTCGTAAAGATTCACCGTGGTTGGCTGGGCGATGTCAGGATTGTCCAGCAAATAGCCAGGCTCCCAGTGATAAAAATAATTTCCAGAACCTGAACCGGCACTTCCCTGCAATACGGTAATCGTTCCGTACGTGATCACCTGGTCGGGCCCCGCATCAGGTTCCGGAAGCTGCTGAACGGTGACTACGGCCGATGCCTGAGCCACATTGTAACCGTCGTTGATGACAAGTGAATAACTGGTCGTACCAGCCGGGCTGACGACCGGGTTTGGAATATCACTGTTAAAACCGGGAGGATCGGAACTCCAGGCATAAGTATAATTCCCTGATCCGCCGGAAGCGATGGCCATCAACTGGCTGGTCTCTCCCCTGCAAATAAGGTCAGGCGTCGCTGTCGCGTTGCAGGAAAGCACTCCCCCGGTGATCGTAACCAGCACTTCATCCGAATCGTAACAACCACCGTTATTATCAGTAATGGTCAGGGTAAACAGGGTTGAGGAATACAGGTTCACCGTAACTGGTTGCAATACCTGTGAATTCAGCAGCTTATCGGCAGGCTGCCATTGGAAAGCATAGCTGCCGGAGCCTCCGCTAACCGACCCGTCGAGGCTTGTCGAAGTACCATTCGGAATGGTTTGGTCATTTCCCGCACTCACAGCCGGCAAAGGGTTCACTGTCACGACCGCTTCTCCGGAAGGGATACCTGTACAAGCAACGTCTGCAAATGATACAAAGGTATAAATGGTCGTAACGGAAGGGCTTACCACAACCGGGAAAGGAGTAGAATAAGCAATAAGCTGAACAGGAGTTCCCCCGTTTTCTGAATAGGACAGGGTCCAGGGCGGATTGCCTGTCAGATTGAAGACAATGGTAGCCGATTCACCGGCGCATACCGTTGACTCCCCGCTGAGCTCACCTGTTGGCTGCTGTACTGTAACCATAGCCTGTCCACTAGCAGAGCCGGCACAGTAAGCATCGTTCAAATTCGTGAACTCATACAGGGTACTTTCTGTCGGACTAACAGCAACAATAAATGGGGAATAAGGCGCTACGACAGTTTGTTCATTCCCGCCGTTGATGGTGTATTTTAAGGTCCAGGGCGGGTATCCTGTCAGGGTAAAGACCAGTTCGGATCCCTCACCGGCACAAATTTCATTGTCCCCGCCCAAGGATCCGGCAGGGTAATCGACAACCACCTCCACCTGTCCTGACGGGCTTCCCGTGCAATATAAATCGGACAGCCCGGAAAACAGATAGGTTGTAGTGGTTATTGGTGTTATATAAACACTAAAAGGAGTGTACCCGGCAGTGATGGTTTGAGGGTTCATACCATTGGCCAGGTAAGTGATCTCCCAGGGTGGGGTACCGGTAAGATTAAAGACCAGTTCCGCTGTGTCGCCGGGGCAGATGACCTCTCCGCCAGTCATCACGCCGCTGACAACCGGGTGATTATTGACCTGGAACACAATTCCGGACAGTATTCGGGTGCAGGCGGTATCGGAGACCTCGGTCAGGGTGTAAGTAGCCGGGCCGGGCGGATAAACAGAGATCGTGTCGACCGGTCCGTTCAGGCCCGGTATGGTATAGTAGGCAGCCCCATCATAATAAGTCATCTCAAAGGGCCCGGCTCCCGTAAGTTGAATTATCATGAAAGCTTCGTCGCCGGGACAAACGATCGTATCGTAATCAGCCAGGGCAGCATCCGGAAGATCATTTATGACCACTGTGGTGATTGCCGGCGGGCTGGACTGGCTGAATACGGTGATCACACATGCGTAGTCGCCGGCTTGATCCAGGGTCACATTCGGAATGACCGGGTTTTGTTCCGTGGAAGAAAAACCAGCAGGACCTGTCCATGCATAGGTTGCATTGGCAATTGTTTCAGCGTTCAGATGGAGGGTCTCCCCTACACACAGCGGGCTGTCGCTGGTAACCAGCGGGGGAAGGATAGAACAATCGGTCGAGCCTGCGCCGGCGGTCTGGGAAAAGGTGATGTTACAGGGATCCTCCGAGTAGTTGGTGATCAGCAGGATGTAATACTCCCCTGTCTGCCCGTTCGGTATATCACACCATTCCTGGGGGTAGATTGAATAGCTGCAATCCACGACTTTTGAAGAGGTCAGGCCTCCGCTGCATGGTCCAAAGGGGTCAGGGAAGGGTCCCCAGCATACAAAATCTATATCCACCAGTGGCGTGCTGTACATATATATGGTGATCGGTCCGGGGTTTCCTATTTTCATATGGTACCAGGCAGGGGCAGGCTGGGTGCTCAGGCAATCGTAAAAAGGCCCGCTCTCCGCGTCGCCGGATGTACCGGCAGGAAAATTATAGATCGTTCCGGTACAAAAGGGATCGGACTCAGCGCAGGTTAAACCCTGCGCTTGAATTTCGGCCAGAAATAAAACGATCAGGCAGGTCAGGATGGTTTTCAGCGGCATCTCCATCAAAACTTTGCACTAAAGGTATGAAAAAAAAGGAAATCGAATCGCAGGCATTGGAACCCAAAAAAAATCCCTGGTCGTAAATACGCCAGGGATTTTCCTTGCGGTCTGGAAGGGGCTCGAACCCGCGACCTTCCCCGCCGCAGGCGGGACATTCTAACCAGGCTGATCAGTATGAAAATTCAACCTTATCACCTGGCTCAATGTCATATTTATCACAATAACCGGCATTGACCTCAAGAACGTACATAGCCGGTTTGTTTGATGGAATTGCAGATGTTGTCCTGGGTTGGGTGTATTTTTGAATACTTATAATCTCTTTATTTGAATTGATAAAAATAATATCCAGTGAAATATAGGTGTTCTTCATCCAGAAAGACCTGGGTTCGTCATTTTCAAAAATAAATAACATTCCTGCCTGATCAGGAAGAGAAAACCTGTCCATAAGGCCTCTCATTCTGTCTTGTTCATTATCAGCCACCTCAATGTCAAGAGTTAAGATATTGGAATTTCTTGCGTTATAGATCGAAAGGCTTCCTTCTTTTTTGAATGAAACTCCGGTATTGGAGCCTGAAGGTTGATTTTTTATTCTTGCAGGTTGTTTCAGAGGAGTGTACACACTAAAAATAACAAAGGCCAAAGCAATAATAATTGCAAGTATTATTAATATCAACCGGGATGCTGATATCTTCTTTCGCCGAAGACTTTTAGTATGTTTTTTAATGGTTGATTTATTGTTCATAGTCCACTTTTGGGGCAAAATTATTGCTTTTTAATTAACCACAGAGTTCACGGAGTTGAGCACAGAGTTCACGGAGTAAAATAAAATTCATAAACATTGTAGTTAATATCAGAAAAAAATTTACTTTTGCACCCTCAAAGTTCATTCAAAAATTGGTCTGGTAGTTCAGCTTGGTTAGAATGCCTGCCTGTCACGCAGGAGGTCGCGGGTTCGAGCCCCGTCCAGACCGCGGTCAACCTTCGGATAATTTCAATTCCGAAGGTTTTTTTATTTGATCAGCCTGGTTAGAATGTCCCGCCTGCGGCGGGGAAGGTCGCGGGTTCGAGTCCCGTCCAGACCGCGGTCAACCTTCGGATAATTTCAATTCCGAAGGTTTTTTTATTTGATCAGCCTGGTTAGAATGAGGCATAAAAAAGAGGGTGCCCCACATGAGTGCACCCTCTTCTATTTTTTAACTTGCTGTTATCAGCCTAATAAACAATGATCTTCTTCCGCACCACATTTCCTTCCTTCGTGGTAAGACTCATGATGTAGATACCGGCAGGCAGCAATGATACGTCAATTGAATTTCCGGAGAAATTGCTGAACGACATCACCTGCTCGCCCTTGGTCGAGAACATCTCAACTTTAGCATCCTTCAGACCGAAAATGTTCAGCGTACCTGAAACCGGGTTCGGATAAACCTGGACCATAGGTTTCGACATATCGTCCACTCCGGTGTAAACCTCGTAATTCACCAGGTACCTCTTATTATTATAAAGGTCCTCGGCATAAACATCGATCACCACCGTTCCGGGCAGTTCAAATGCGGGGTTGATCACGGCCATGGCGCCTTCATCCATTTTAGTCACTTCCAGGTAAGGTTCAAAAAGAGTACCCTCGGGCAGGATCACATCGTATTCATATACTTCCGGATCAAATCCTTCCAGCGGCACATCGTCCAGATAGATCATTTCCAGCCTGGCTTCCGGGGAATACACGGTATTTTGTTCGCCGTATTCCGACTGCAGCATCTCTTTGGTCGACTGGTTCTGCACCAGGACGGCCACCAGCAGGTCGTTAAATTCTTCGACATTAGTGCTGGCCAGGTTCACACTGTACTGTAACTGCACCGGCGTTCCATATTGCAGGTTCACATTGGCGCCATTGGCGTCAGGGATCATATCCATCATGACGTGGTGGAATTCCGTTTCACCGTTAGATGCTACATTACCCGTTGTAACCTTCTCGAGCACAATATTATGCACCCTGACATTCCCGATATTGTCCCAGGGCAGCAGGTTGGTTGTAATGTTGATCGTGGTACCGGAAATAGTGAATTTCGAAGCGATATCGATATACGACGTCAGGTTGATCCCTGCATTGTAAGAAGCCTGGGCATCCGAGACGCTGGTATTGATCCGGGCTCCATTGTAGAACAGGTCGGGCACATAAGAAACACCGTAGTAGCTCCGGCGCACCCCTCCTTCTGCTGTATAATAAGGATCGCCTGATCCGGGCCAGTTCATCTGGTATTTAACCAGCATGATGTCCGGATGGGCTTCGCACCAGGGCACAAAACCGCTGTTGAACGAAGCGCAGGGACCGCAGGTGGAACTCGTGAATTCCTCAAAAGTAACCTTGCGTGGCAAAATGTTGGCAATATAAGTGATCACTTTGCTTGCCGTGTCGTTCCCTGAGTATTCATCAGTGGTGCCGTTCACGCTGTTAATCCAGACAGAAACAGTCTCAGTACCGAATGGCTGCAGCCACATCTGGTCAAAAGTGAACTCCTGGGTTTCGAAAAGGCCAAGGTCAAGTCCGGTGTAGGTTGTATCGTAAACCAGTCCGTTATATGCCTGAAAACCAACATTGAATTCGGTCACGGCAGTATTTCCCACATTCTGGAAAACTCCGGTGACCTCCTGGGGCGAGGTGATCGTTCCCGGGATATTGATGGATGAGATCTTCGCGTCAAAATTCAGCGGGACCATGAACATAATATCATCGATGTACCAGTTTTCCATGTTCTGTATCGTCCCTGTGACAAAGAAAGAAAGCTGGAAATACGGTTTGTTCATATCGTTGTTGTTGATGGTCACCACCACTTCTTCAGGACCGACATCCGCGGAAGGGGTCATTGACCATACTACATTCCATGATCCGCCGCTGGCCTTTGATGCCACGCCGATGGTCGGAGGAGGATTGGTGTACTTTTCGTACTTATGCTTGAAGAGCAGGGTCGCTGAATTGATCCCGACCATGCTCATTAAAGGCGAAATTAACCGGATGGTTCCATTGTAGGCAAATCCGTCGATCCGGCATTCGGGTGCGGTGCCGCCCGCATTGTCAGTCTCGGTGCAGGAAAATTGCTGGGAAAAGGCCAGGATCGTCCACCCCGGGGGAGGCATTTCCCCGCTGCTGAAATCCTCCGTGAGGAAAGTCTGGCTGAACGAAGGTAAAGCCATGAATAACACAATGATAAGACTGTAAATCTTTTTCATACTAATTAAGTTTTTAAGGTGAGCACGGAATTAAATTAACAAATGCAAAAATACAAATATATGTCAGAAAACAATCAAAACACTTTAATATCACCACTTAATATTTCCTGTTTATTATTCTTTATTCATTATCCATTATGAAAGTTTTTCCCCGCATTGCTTGCAATACAAAGCATCCAGTTCGTTATTGCGGTTTCCGCAATGCTTGCATTCATTCCCGGTAAAATTTTTTGCCCGGGCCATTTCAGCCGCAAAAATCCCGGTCGGGACAGCGATCACACCATAACCAATGATCATAATGATCGACGCGACAAACTTCCCGAGCCCGGTCTGGGGGGAGATATCACCATACCCTACAGTCGTAAGGGTAACAACGGCCCAGTAGATACTGTTCGGGATACTCGTAAAACCATGCGAAGGCCCCTCAACTATATACATTACCGATCCCATGACCACCACAATGATTATGACAAACCAAAGAAAGACAACGATCTTGTGCCTGCTGTTCCTGACCGCCACCATCAGGTAACGTGAAGCCCATAAAAACCTTCCCAGCTTGAAAACACGGAATATCCTGAGCAACCGGAGGATACGGATAGCGATAAGATACTGCCCGCCGGTTAGAATAAGGCTTAGATAGGTCGGAAGCACGGATAAAAGATCGATCAGACCATAGAAACTGGTGATATATTTCAGCGGCTCTCTTGAAGTAATGATCCGGAGAATGTATTCAAGGGTGAAAACGATAGTGAAAAACCATTCCAGGATAAAGAAAATCCTTCCGTATTCAAGATGTATGCCGCTGAGGGTGTCTAAAAAAACGATCAGTACGCTTAGCGCTATGATGATGATCAGTATTTTATCAAACAGCCTGCCTTCTATAGTGTCTGTTCCGAAAATTATCTGGTTGAGCCTTGTTCTCCATGCCGGCCAAGGCTTTTCAAATTTTTCCATTTTATTCAATGTCTGGCTTTCAAAATTAGTCAATTACTCAATTAACCGCCTTAATTTAGTTCTTTGCATTATTAATGCAGGCTTTTTCATACTTTTGGCAAACTAAATTAAAGATGATGAAAAAATTTACCCTTCTTTTAATTGGATTAACAATCAGTATGTTAACCATGGCTTCCAGCCTTTTCCTTCTGCCGACCGGTTCAGTTGAACAGACAAAAGCAGCCTTCAGCCAGCAGGAATATATAATTCATTTCTACAATGATGAATTTGTGATCGCCTCCACCGACGGCCGTTTACCGTCCAAATGTATCATGCTGGATGAAAATGCCTGGTTTGATGCTTCTGCTGAGTATTTTTTATTGCATTTGGAAGCAGAGACCAGGGACCGATATGTTGAATCCATTGGAAATATGGCTGAGATACTTTATAATTCGCCCGGTTATCTGATCGTTGCAATCGAAAGTCAGCATGCAGGCCGGCTATTTCCGGCCGTTCACGGAGGAATAGTCCGGATATCCAATACCAGTGCAAAATTTCCACCCCGGTCGTTGAATTACACGCCCGGATCACTCCAGTTCCGCGATTATATTGCAGATATGATCGCCCAGGTGAATATCGATACCCTGGAAGCACACGTGCAGCACCTGCAGGATTTTGGTACACGGAATGCCTACAAAGCCGGCGGCATTGAAGCCCAGAACTGGATCCTCGGGAAATTACAGTCGTACGGCCTGGATGTTGAATTGCACGACTTTACCATGCCCGGCGGACCCGCCAGCGACAATGTCGTTGCCACGATCACCGGGACCAAATTCCCCGATGAATATGTTATTCTCGGCGCTCATTATGATTCGTACGCAAGCGGAAACAACGAGCCCGGAGCGGATGACAACGCCACCGGGACGGCAGGTATCATCGAAGCAGCAAGGATCATGAGCCAATATCAATTCGACCGCTCGATCATTTTTGCAACCTGGAGCGGCGAGGAATACGGCCTTTATGGCAGCGACGCCTGGGCCACGGAAGCAGCGCAGAATGAAATGAACATCCTCGGCTACTTTAATATCGACATGGCAGGTTACCTTCAACCGGGCGACGTGATCCACACCGATATTATTGCACCGGTTTCTGCCAGTGAACTTAAGCAGTTCTATAAAGACATCTGCGCCATTTACCTCCCTGACTTCCAGACAAACAACGGCGCGCTCTCCGGAGGCGACAGTGATCATACGTCCTTCAACAACAATGGCTTCCAGGGTATCTTCCCCTTTGAAGATTCGCAAAACTACAGCCCATACATTCACACGGCCAACGATCTGATAGGGCCAAGTGTAAACAACTTCGAACAACATATGACTTTTGTCAAGGCAACTATTGCCAACGTCGCTTCCCTTTCAAACCAGCTGCCCACGCCTGAGAATCTTACCGCAATTGCAGGGGATCAGCAGGTCGACCTGGGCTGGGAAATGCTTGAAGGGGTTGCGAACTATAATATTTACCGGAATTCCGGTCCCGAACCGTATGCTACTGCAACTGAAAGCAGCTACACGGACTCTGAGGTTGAGAACGGCACTTCTTACACTTATTACATTACTGCCGTCTTCCAGGAATCAGGTGAAGAATCCGGGCCTTCCAACCTGGTCACGGTCATCCCGATGCCTCCGATCGCCCTGCCCTTTTTTGATGACTTTGAGACCGGCGCACCCTACTGGACCATGGAGAACGACTGGGGCCTCATCGAAGGGGTCTATCATTCATCAGCCAATTCGCTTACTGAAAGCCCGGCAGGCAATTATGAAGCGAACATGAATTCGTCGGTAACACTGCGCGCACTGGACTTTTCAGGTGCCAGTGCCGCCACGGTTTCTTTCTGGACCCGGTACAACATTGAAAGCGGTTACGACTATATGTACCTTGAGGTATCGACCGACGGAAATGACTGGAATGCCCTGGACGCTTACACCGGCATTCAGACAAACTGGGTGGAGGAATCCTATTCGCTCAGCGATTACCTCGGAATGTCGAACGTGATCCTCCGCTTCCGGTTTACCAGTGATGTTTATATCGAAGCACAGGGCATGAACATCGACGACCTGGAAGTGATGGTCAGCGGTGTGGGTTTTGATGAAAGGATCCCTGTAAGTGAGAAATATGATCTGCAGTTCCACCCCAATCCGGCCCACCATAATCCACTCATAATCTACACGGTGGATGCAGACGGCATGATAAAGATCACCCTTGCAGATGCAAGCGGCAGAATGGTCAAAGTGATTAAGGATCAATACGTTAAATCCGGAACCCACCAGATCGGGCTGGATATCACTGACCTTTCCGACGGTATTTACTATGCAACCCTGAGATCACAAGGCATAGCAATAACCCGTAAGCTGGTGTTATCGAGATAAGCCTGGCATGGAAAAACATAAAGCCTGTTTTATCCATAACCCGATCTCCGGCGTCCGCAAGCAAAGCCGGTTCGAGGAACTGATAAGGCAAAACCTGGACCCGGACAAATTTGACTTTGAGGTCCGCGAAACCAGGAGCCCGAAAGATGCTATACGGATTGCATCGGATGCAGTCAACGAGAAGTTTGATATCATTGTTGCCGTGGGCGGTGATGGCACCGTCAACGAAGTGGTCCAGGGTATCGGGCGGTCGCAGGTCCTGCTGGGCATTGTCCCGGTGGGGTCAGGGAACGGACTGGCGAGGCACCTGCAAATCCCCCTTGAACCGGAGCGGGCTGTGCAAGCCATTAATAAGCTGAACATCCGCACGATAGACCTGGCTACTATCAATGGTTATCCCTTTGCCAGCATTGCCGGCCTGGGATTTGATGCCCGGGTGGCTAACCGTTACCGGAAAGTCAAAAAAAGAGGGTTTTACGGGTATTTCAGGGTCGTCTCCAGGGAATACTTCCGTTACAGGGAAAGGGAATTCACCCTTATTTTCAATGACAGGAAAATTACCCGCAAAGCTATTTTGCTTTCCATTGCCAATTCAAACCAGTTCGGCTACAATACGATCATCGCACCTACCGCTGAGCCGGATGACGGGTTGCTTGATATCGTGATCGTCAGGAAGTTCCCCCTTGGCGAACTTCCCAGGATCATCGGACAACTGTATACCGGTAAAATAGATCAGTCGGCATATATTGAATCGTTTAAAACAAAAGAAATCTTTATTGAACGTAAACGGGGCAAAAGAGTAAATATTGACGGGGAAGCCATCAAGTTGGGAAGGGAAATATTCATTCGCATTCAACCCGCTGCCATCCGAGTTATCGTTTAAGGTCTTCATTTTATTATTCATTGTTACTTGATTCACAATAAAAAAAGCTATATTATTGCCTGAAATACAAGAACAAAAAACGGAACATCATGAACCAGAAACTCTTATTGGAAACCATCGGGACTATTGAGAAAAAAGAAATGCTGGGACCGGTAGGTTATAAAGAATTAGTGCTGGAAGCTTTTCAGCCATTCCCGGGATATCATGGAACCACGGTGCCGGATAAAGATACTCCGAATTCGTTGTTCGCCATCACCCGGTCAAAATATACGGAAGAAAAGATCATCAGGGTAATCCAGAAGATCAAGAACAATCCTGAATTCACTTTCGATGCCACACCCGGAATGGTTACCTTATATAATATGCTGAACCCGTGTATCCGTTTCAAAGCCCTTAAAAGTTACGATGAAATGCCGGCAATTTTAAAAGCTTTTGAAAATGAAGGCATTGAATTCATGGGTAACCGGAAAATAGAACCCTTTGTCGGAATTATTAAAGTCAAAAAATATTTCCTGGTTGAAGTCCTTTCCGATTATCTGTTTAAAGATGTAGACGAGCCCCGGATGCATTATTTCGCAGTACCTGCACAACTTAGGTTCAGCCAGTTTGAAAAGATCACCATTGAATTGAAAAACAACATGGAGGACCCCAATTTCGACGTTGCCCTGGGGACCATTTTCAGGAAGTCAGGACTGATCGATGTGATCAGGGTTTATGACGATAAAAGCAGCCCGGAAAAGCTTGACCATGTAAGACAAAAATACCTCCAGGCGATCAATAACCTTGTCAAATAGTCCGAACCGGATCATGAAAGAGATTGAGATCAATAAAGATATTTTTGAATCGATAACCCGGCATCTGAAAGAATGGCTGATTGATGCCGGCCTGCCTGAACACCTGTCAAAAATCGTCGCCGATTACTCGGGATTCCTGCTGGTTATAGCTTTCGCTATCATCCTGTTTTATATGGCGAGAATATTCATTGTCCGCTGGATGCACCGGCTGGCAGCAAAGTCCACCTCTAACTGGGATGACGCCTTCGTAGACCGGAAAGTATTCAAACGGCTCGCATATATGATCCCGGCCATGGTCATCCACACCGGCGCCGCATATGTGATCCCGGATTACCCTGTGACTTTAAGCGCCGTGCTGGTCCTGATCAAAGTCTACATGGTCACGGTACTGATGATCGTGGTGAAATCGGTACTGGACGCTTCAAATGATATCTATAACAGTTACGAGATCTCCAAAACCAGACCCATCAAAGGTTTTATACAGGTTGCGAAGATATTCCTGTATATTGTATACATTATTGTGATCATCACCGTGCTGTTCCTCCGGACCAAAGGGTTCGGCTGGATCGCCGGTCTTGGCGCTTTCTCTGCCGTATTACTGCTGGTCTTTAAAGATCCCATCCTGGGCTTTGCCGGCGGGATCCAGCTTGCTACCAATGATATGCTGCGTATCGGCGACTGGATCGAAATGCCCAAATACAACGCGGACGGCACGGTGATCGACATCACGATCACAACCGTAAAGGTCCAGAACTGGGATAACACCATCACCACGATACCGACGTATTTCCTTGTCAGTGATTCATACAAAAACTGGCGGGGGATGCAGGAATCCGGTGCCCGCAGGATCAGGCGGCACATCCTGATCGATATGACCAGCATCAAATTCTGCACGAAGGAAATGCTGGAAAGGTTTTCAAGCTATCAGTTCGTTGCCGGCTATATCAGCACAAAGCAGGCTGAACTGGAAGATTACAACAGCCAGCACGGGATTAATCCCCATGTGATGATCAACGGGCGCAGACAGACCAATATCGGGATTTTCAGGGCCTATCTTACGGAATACCTCAAAAACAACCAGGACCTGCGCCAGGATATGACCCTGATGGTCAGGCAGCTACAGCCTACTGAGAACGGCCTGCCGCTTGAAATCTATGTTTTCAGCAAGGAACAGGGATGGGAAGCCATGGAAAATATACAGTCGGATATCTTCGATCATGTCCTTGCCGGGATAAATTATTTCGACCTGAAAATCTTCCAGAGCCCGTCCGGCGCCGACTTTCAATCCTTCTCCAATTCAACCGACCAATGAGTAAAGTTCATTTCAAAGAAGAGCAACGGTTCAACCAATGGTGGATCTGGGCCATCCTGATCGCAGTCGCCGGATTCTGGATATGGCAAATGGTGCAGCAGGTTTTCATGGGAATTCCCGTAGGAAACAACCCGGCACCCAACGTGGTCGTCTTCCTGATCGGCCTCTTCCCTGCTTTCGGCATCTGGTTATTCCGATCCATGACCCTGGTCACAAGCATCGATGAAACCGGTGTTTATTACCGCTTCCGGCCATTCCAGCGTAAGCCGAAACATATCAGGCCGGAAGACATTGCACGGTTCGAAGTCAAAAAGTACAACCCGATCCTGGACTATGGCGGCTGGGGCATCAGGTTTGGCACCTCTAAAAAAGGGGATGCCTACAATGTCAGCGGAAACATGGGCGTGCTCTTTGAATTCAAAAACAGGAAAAGATTCATGCTGGGCACACAAAACCCGGAAGCGATACGCTCTGCGCTGAATAAATTGATGAAAAGTGAGTGAGGCAAGACAAGCCGTCGGTTCCATCAAAAAAACCAATTGCAGGTAAAAATTAACCATCTGCAAAATCCTTGAAAAAATCCTTGACATCCGGTTAAAAATGTTTTACCTTTGACCGACCGTTCAACCATAAAACAATGCCACGAACTGCCGCGCAATTCGAAGAGATCAGGGAAAACAAGATCAGCCTGATCATGCAGACTGCCCTGGAATTGTTTGCCAATGAAGGCTACTACCCCACTTCGATCAGCCGGATAGCGCAGAAAGCAAAGATTTCTAAAGGCTTGATATACAATTATTTCGAAAGCAAGGAAGAATTGATCCTTTCCATATTAGCCAATGGAACCCGGCAATTGACCGAGCATCTTGACCCGGATCATGACGGGAGTTTAACGGATGATGAATTTGAACTATTCATCAATGAAAATTTTCGCATTCTCCAGGAGAACCTTGATTATTGGAAGCTATATTTCTCCACAATGATGCAACCGGCTGTCTTCAAACTTGTTAAGGATAAGTTTCCACATTTCCTGCCGCCCCTTAAGGTGGTTGAGGGATACTTTCACGAGAAGGGCTTTGAAAATCCGGGCCTTGAAGCTGCATTGCTGGATTCAATGCTCGACGGCATATTTCTTAATTTTATCATGAATCCGGAAGGCTTTCCGCTGGAAAAAATGAAACAGATAATAATTGAAAGATATAAATAGACTTAAGTTCTTAGTTGATATTAAAGCATTACAAACTAACACATTAAGCATTAAAGCATTATGCATTACTCATTAAACATTAAACATTAAGCATTTTACGAACACTTTCTATGAAACCAATAAGCATCATTCTGATAATCACGTCAATATTTCTCGGGTACAATATTTCCCCCGCCCAGGGGCTGACTGCAAAGGAAATTGTAAAACATGCCCACGACAAGGCGAATGGCGAGACAAGCCAGGGGACCATGAAAATGACCATTGTTCGCCCCGGCTGGTCGCGTGAGGTGGCCATGAAGTCCTGGTCAAAAGGATCGGAGTATTATCTGATCTACATTACAGAGCCGGTGAAAGACAAAGGGCAGGTTTTCATGAAACGACAACAGGACATGTGGAACTGGATGCCAAGCATCAACCGGATGATCAAACTCCCGCCTTCGATGATGGGGCAATCATGGATGGGCTCCGACTTCACTAACGATGACCTGGTCAGGATGAATTCCATCATCGATGATTTCACCCACGAGTTAGTCGGATCAGAAGTCATCGATAGTTATGACTGTCACATCGTTGAACTGATCCCCAAACCGGATGCGGCAGTGGTCTGGGGTAAAATCCGGCTCTGGATATCAAAGGAAGAATATTACGAGCTCAGGGGAGAATATTATGACGAAGATATGGCCCTGGTCAATACCATGACTTCATCCAACATTAAAAGAATGGGCGATCGGATGCTCCCCTCAAAAATGGTCATGGAGCCGGTTGATAAGCCGGGCAACCAGACCATCCTCGAAACCACCGATATCATTTATGATAAACCGATCGATGAGAGCTTCTTTTCACAGCAAAACATGAAGAATGTAAGGTGATGATAGATTATTTCAAAATAGCATGGAGAAACCTCTGGAGAAACAAGCGCCGGACGCTGCTGACCATTTCATCGGTGTTGTTTGCCCTTTTCCTGGCCCTTTTCATGCGTTCAATGCAACTGGGTTCCTATTCGAGCATGGTCGAAAGTGCTGTCAAAAGCACAACAGGCTATATCCAGGTGCATGAGAAAGGTTACTGGGCCGACAAGAGCCTGGACAACACCTTTGAGACGGGCGATTCGCTGGAACAACGGATCGGTGGCAATCCGAATGTGACGGAGATCATCCCAAGGCTTGAATCATATGCCCTGCTGTCGTTTGGCATCCAGACCAAAGGCTCGGCTGTCACAGGCATCCTGCCCGAAGTTGAGCATTCTGTTTCAGGGTTGAAAGACAGGGTAACCGAAGGAAGTTACCTGGAAGAGGATGACCGGTCGGTCCTGGTTGCCGAAGGTCTTGCACGATACCTCAAGGCAGGCATTGGCGACACCGTGGTGATCCTGGGCCAGGGTTATCATGGCATGACGGCTGCCGGGGCCTATCCGGTAAAAGGGATTGTTCAATTTGTTCAGCCTGATATCAATAACTCAATGGTATTCATCCCCTTAAGCCTGGCGCAGGAATTATACTCCTCCCCTTCCAGGCTTACCTCGATCTCCATCATGCTGGATGATCCGGATGAGATGAGAAAAACCAGGAACGAACTCGCCGCATCCGGTCCTGACAACCTGGAGTTCATGACCTGGGATGAGATGCTGACCGTAATGGTCAATGCGATCGAGGGGGATAATGTCTCCGGGCAGTTCATGCTGGGGATCCTTTACGTGGTGGTCGGTTTTGGCATACTGGGCACGATCCTCATGTCGACGATGGAAAGAAGGAAAGAGTTCGGGATCATGGTAGCTGTCGGCATGAGGCGCTCCAAACTGGCCATCATCGTGTTCATCGAAACGCTGATCATCAGCCTGATCGGGATCGCTGCCGGAGTGCTGGCCAGTTTGCCTGTCATCACGTATTTTTACCACAACCCGATCCCGCTGACCGGTGACGCAGCCGACGCCATGATTGAATACAATATGGAGCCGGTCATGCCCGTGCTGCTCGAACCGGGATACTTTATCGCCCAGGCCGTCGTGGTGATCATCATAACCATGTTAACCCTGATCTACCCGATGACCGTCATCGGCAGATTCAAAATAATCAACGCTATAAAAGGAAGATGAAACACTCCCGAATTTAATATTTAAAATTTAAAATTCAACATTATGATCTTATTCATTGCATGGCGGAACATCTGGAGGAACAAGCTGAGAAGCCTTGTCGTGATCCTGGCGGTGACATTGGGCCTTTTCGGCACCCTGTTCATGATTGCCATGTCGAACGGTATGGTGGTCCAGAAAATAGACGCTTCCATAAATAATGAATTGGCTCATATCCAGATACATGACACAGCATTCATTCAAGACCCATCCCTCCACTTTTTTATTGAAAATTCAGATCAGATTGAACAGGAAATCCTGCAAATACCCGGAGTAAAATCCGTCTGCAGCAGGATCAAAGCCATGGCAATGGCCAGCACGGCCGCATCCGGCGCCGGGATCATGGTGAATGCCATCGACCCGGAGAAGGAAAAGATGGTATCGGAAATCCACCGGTACATTATCGAAGGGGATTATTTTGAAAAAGAAAGCCGGAGCGCTCCGATCGTGATCAGTAAAAAGCTTTCCACCAAACTGAAAGCCAAATTAGGCTCAAAGATCGTCATCACGATCCAGCATACTTCTGGCGAGCTGGCTTACGGTCTTTTCCGGGTATCCGGCATCTATAAAACAGCGAACGATTTATTTGACGAACCTAACATCTTCATCAGGAAAACCGACCTGGCCGCCCTGACCGGTTTCAGTTCGGGTAATGCTTCCGAAATAGCAATCCTGCTGGACGATACGGAAATGACCGATCTGACTGCGGGACTGATCAGGGAAAAACATCCCTTGCTGAGCGTCCTGTCGTGGAAGGAACTTGAACCGCTGCTGGCCGGAATGTCGTCGATGATAGACCAGATGGCTTATCTGCTTCTTATCATCATTCTGATCGCCATGGCCTTCGGGATCATTAACACGATGATGATGTCAGTCCTGGAGCGTACCCGTGAACTCGGAATGCTGATGGCGGTAGGCATGAACCGGGGAAAGGTGTTCACCATGATCATGATGGAGACCGTGTTCCTGGCGCTGGTCGGGACTGCGGCAGGGATCGTCATGAGCGCTGTCACCATTCATTACACAGGCATCAGCGGCATTAACTTCTCAAAATGGACGGAGGGATTTGAATCATGGGGCTACAGTGCCATGATCTATCCCTCGCTGTATACAAGATTCTATTTTGGCATGACGGTCCTGGTAATTATAACGGCAATCCTGTCGTCGATCTATCCAGCCAGGAAAGCGCTGAAGTTCAACCCGGCGGCAGCGGTCAGGCAAGACGCATGAAATGTTAAATTTTGAATTTTAAATTTTGAATTCGGGGAAAAATTAGTAAAATAATGAGCATTATTCAAACATTTGAGCTTTATAAGGTTTATGAAGAAACCAGGGTGCCGGTGCATGCTTTGAATGGCATTTCCCTGGTCTTCAAAGAAGCGGAATTCACTGCCATTGTCGGTCCTTCCGGGTCGGGTAAAACAACACTCCTGAACATGCTCGGCGGACTGGATACACCTACCAGCGGGGAAGTGCACATCAACGGGACAAACATCACCACGCTCCCGTCGGGAAAACTGATCGATTTCAGGCTGCACAACATCGGGTTTGTATTCCAGTCGTTCAACCTTATCCCTGTGCTGACGGCCAGGGAAAATGTCGAGTTCATTTTGCAGCTTCAGGGCGTTAGTAAAAAAGAAAGACAGAAGCGCGCTATCGAATTGCTTGAAGCAGTAGGGCTTAGTGATAAAACCGACAACCGTCCCGGAGACCTTTCCGGTGGGCAGCAACAACGGGTCGCGGTGGCCAGGGCGCTTGCATCGAAACCCCGTTTTATCCTTGCCGATGAACCGACGGCCAACCTCGACAGTCATTCAACAACAGAATTGCTGGATATCATGGAAAAGATGAACCGGCAGTACAAAACCACATTCCTTTTTTCCACGCATGATTCGAGGGTGATGGAAAGGGCAAGAAGGATTGTAACGATTGAAGATGGAAAAGTGGCAAAAGATGAATTCCGGGATAATTAAATCCGTGAAAATCCGTCGCATCCGCGTTAATCCGTGTGCTATTGATAGAACACGGATGATACGAATTTATACGAATTTACACGGATTATTTTTTAGATCAATTTTTATCATGCTCCTGATAAATTTGGCTTTTAACTCCTCTGCCCAGGACAAGGAGCGCAACTGGCGGCTGAACGGTCACCTGCAGGTGCTCCAGGACCTGTGGATCCCGCCACAGTCAGGCCAGTGGCAGACCATAACCATGATCGGCAACCGGTTCGACTTCCGCTGGAATCCAGGCAATACGGTCTCCTTTCATGCCGGTTTGCGCAACAACCTGAACCTGGGGCAGATGGTGCAGCTTCTGGGGCCATCCTATGCCGACACAACCATAAAAGATGCCGGTTTCTTCAACCTGACCAGGCTTTGGGTCAGCGACACCTCGTATTATTTTTTCTCCGACATCGACCGGCTGAACTTCAAGGTCCGGACAGGCAAATTAGAAGCCACCATCGGGCGGCAGCGGATCAACTGGGGCATCAACCTGGTCTGGACGCCGAATGACATTTTCAATTCGTATAATTATTTTGATTTTGACTATGTCGAACGCCCTGGCTGTGATGCGGTCCTGCTGGAATATTTCACCGGCGAGACCTCATCATTGCAGTTTGGCTTCAAACTTGATTCAGATGAAAAGATCACTTCCGCACTGATGTACAAATTCAACCGGTGGAACTATGATTTCCAGGCGTTTGGCGGGGTGATGACAGAAGACCTGGCAGTAGGCGCCGGCTGGTCGGGCGACATAAAAGGTGCAGGATTTACCGGCGAATTGAGCTATTTCCGTCCTTATGATGGTTTTTCTGATACGACAGGAATTTTCGAAGCATCTATCAGTGCAAATTACACCTTTAAAAATTCATTGTTCGTCAACGGCTCTTACCTTTTCAATAGCGCCGGCACCAAAGGCCCCGCGGGATATGGCACTCTTTTGTCGCTTTATGATGACATTTCAGCCAAAAATTTCACCCTGGCAAAACACTCAATTTATGCCGGTATCGGCTATCCGGTCACCCCGCTGATCAGGGCCGACCTGTCATCAATCTTCAATCCCAACGATAAATCCGGTTTTTTTGGTCCATCGGTGGATATCTCCCTGACCAACAATGTTACGATGTTTTTCATAGCCCAGGTTTTCTGGGGCGATGACCTGACGGAATTCGGCGATTATGGGTCACTTTGCTATTTAAGGCTGAAGTGGAATTTTTAAGGTTTATTGAATTTTCTGAGATTCATTTCCTGCCAGATTTATCTCAAATAATAATTATTGTTTCAGCACATATTTATAAATATCATTTAGACCAACAAACAAGATACCTAAACGATCACATGAAAATGGATGGTGGGGAGGCGGGGAGGCAGGGAGGCAGGGAGGCGGGGAGGCAGGGAGGCAGGGAGGCGCGGAGGCGCGGAGGCAGGGAGGCAGGGAGGCGTTGTGGTGCAGAACCCGAAGGGTTCCAACATGAATAGGGATGGCGTGACACATTCAAATTCGACCCCGAATGGGGTCGAATACCGGAATGACGGATTTCTATTCATATTTGATTCCTTCGGCATCAATTTACCAATGACAACCAATTACAACCAATGACCATCAATGACTAAAAAAATATCTTCTCAAAGTTGTCAAACTAAATTATTTCCCTATCTTTGCACGCTCAAAATTAAAAATTAATAACTGGATAGATATGTATCTCTCGTCGGAAAAGAAGAAAGAGTTTTTTGCCACACACGGAAAGTCGGAAACGGATACCGGTTCACCGGAAGCCCAGATCGCCATGTTCACGCACCGGATCAATTACCTGACCGAACACCTGAAACAGAACAAGAAAGATAATGTCACCCGGAAATCGCTGGTCACGCTTGTAGGTAAGCGCAGAAGCCTGCTGGATTACCTGAAGGACGTGGATATCGAAAGGTACCGCGCCATCGTCAAGAATCTCGGCATCAGAAAATAGAAATTAAGTGTCAACTATATCAAATGAAAAGGCAATCTCAGCATTGCCTTTTTTTGTATTTATCAATCGGAAAAAAGAAGAAGAAAAATGTCACAAGCAATCGTAAAAAAGTTCAAACTGGGAGACGGACGTGAGGTCTCCATCGAAACCGGCCGTTTGGCCAAACAAGCCGCAGGTGCTGTTGTCGTAAAAATGGACGACACCATGCTCCTCGCCACCGCCCTGGTAGCCCCCGAGGCTAATGAAAACCAGGATTTCTTTCCATTGACCGTCGAGTACAAGGAAAAATACGCCGCTACAGGAAAATTCCCCGGAGGTTTCTTTAAAAGAGAAGCCCGCCCTTCAGAATATGAAATACTTATCTCCCGCCTGGTTGACCGGGCTCTCAGGCCCCTGTTCCCGGATAATTTCTTCAATGAAGTCCAGGTGCAGATAATGCTGATCTCCGGCGATAAAAACAACCTGCCGGATACGCTGGTCGCACTGGCCGCCTCATCAGCCATCATGGTTTCCAATATCCCGTTCCTGGGGCCGATCTCTGAAGCCAGGGTGGCCCGCATCAAAGGTGAATTCATGATCAATCCCCCGATCGCCCGGATGGAAGAGGCCGACCTCGACCTGATCGTGGCCGCTACGATGGACAACGTGGTCATGGTGGAAGGCCAGATGAAAGAAGTCTCGGAAGCCGTGATGCTGAACGCGATAAAATTTGCACACGAAGCAATCAAAGTGCAGTGCAAAGTGCAGCTTGAACTGGCTGAAATGGTGGAAGCCGCCAGGGAAAAAATGCCGGTCCCGGAACCGGTGGAGGACAAGGAACTGGAGTCTGCCATTCATGCATATGCTTACCCGAAGTTCTATGCAATTGCAAGCCAGGGTATCGCCAACAAGCACAAACGCCAGGAAGCTTTCTCAGCCGTTAAGGACACATACATGGAAACCATTCCTGAAGAAAAACGTGAAGAACTGACGCCACTTGTCAACAAGTATTTTGAAGAAGAAGAAAGAAATGCTGTCAGGAACTGCATCCTGGACGACCGCAAAAGGCTTGACGGACGAGGGCTGGAGGACATCCGCCCCATTTGGTGCGAAGTGGACTACCTGCCGGCAGCCCATGGATCGGCCATCTTCACCCGTGGCGAAACCCAGGCCCTGGTAACCGTCACGCTCGGAACCAAGCTCGACGAGCAGGTACTCGACGGAGCCGTGGTGGAAGGTACCAGCGATTTCATGCTGCACTACAACTTCCCCGGTTTCTCTACCGGTGAGGTAAAACCCATCCGGGGGACCAGCCGCCGCGAGATCGGTCATGGAAACCTGGCCTTAAGGGCTCTGAAGCCGATCATCCCGGATGATGAGATCAATCCGTACACGGTGCGCGTTGTTTCCGATATCCTGGAATCCAATGGTTCATCGTCAATGGCTACCGTTTGCGGTGGCACACTGGCATTGATGGATGCCGGGGTGAAAATCCACAAACCGGTATCCGGCATCGCCATGGGACTGATCACCGATCCGAAAACAGGTAAATTCGCCGTATTGTCCGACATCCTGGGTGATGAAGACCACCTCGGCGATATGGATTTTAAAGTTACCGGGACGGCAGACGGAATTACGGCCTGCCAGATGGACATCAAGATTGAAGGCTTATCTTTCGAGATCATGGAACAGGCGCTCGAACAGGCAAAACGCGGAAGGCACCATATTCTTGGCGAAATGCTGAAAACCATTTCCGAATCAAGGGCCGACTACAAACCGCATGTCCCGAGAATTGAGAAAATGACCATTCCGAAAGAATTCATCGGTGCCGTGATCGGACCCGGTGGAAAGATCATCCAGGAAATCCAGAAAGACACCGGTTCCACAATTATCATTGAAGAGGTCGGCGAATTCGGTATCATCGATATTTTCTCCGAAAATAAACAATCCATTGAAGCGGCAAAAGACAGGATTAAAAAGATCGTCGCAATCCCTGAAGTCGGAGAGATTTATAACGGAAAGGTGAAGAGCATCGTAGCTTTTGGTGCGTTCATCGAGATCATTCCCGGTAAAGAAGGATTGTTGCACATTTCTGAAATCGACTGGAAACGGGTGACCGACATCGAACAATACATGAAAGTCGGTCAGATGATCGAAGTGAAACTCATTGGTATTGACAACAGTACGGGTAAACTGAAATTATCGCGCAAGGTCCTGCTGCCTCAACCGGCACAGAAGCAATAATTTTTTGAAACATAACTGCGCGTGGATCGTACAAAATAAATTAGTTTTGTATTCCCATAAACCGACCTATGCGCCAGTTAAAAATTACCAAACAAGTCACCAACAGGGAAACTGCCTCCCTTGATAAGTATTTGCAGGAAATCGGTAAGGTTGAGCTTATTACGGCGGAAGAAGAAGTTGAACTTGCACGGCGCATCAAGTCCGGGGACAAAGAAGCGCTGGAAAAGCTCACCAAAGCAAATCTCCGGTTCGTAGTTTCGGTATCAAAACAATACCAAAACCAGGGGCTCAGCCTTCCGGACCTGATCAATGAAGGAAATCTCGGGTTGATCAAAGCTGCACAGCGCTTTGATGAAACCCGGGGTTTTAAATTTATCTCCTATGCAGTCTGGTGGATCAGGCAGTCGATCCTGCAGGCGCTGGCCGAGCAATCCAGGATCGTCAGGCTTCCGCTGAACAAGATCGGATCGATCAACAAGATCAACAAAGCTTACGCCAGGCTGGAGCAGCAAAACGAGCGCGAGCCCGACTCACATGAGATCGCGGATATGCTCGACATCCCCGAGAGCGAAGTCAAGGAATCGATACGTAACAGTGGCCGGCACATTTCCATGGACGCCCCGCTGATCCAGGATGAAGAAAACACCCTTTATGACGTTATCCGCAGCGATGAGACCAATACACCGGAAAAAGAGCTGATGGTTGAATCGCTCCGGAAAGAGATCGACCGGGCTATTTCAACATTGACGCCACGCGAAGCCGACGTTGTCAGGTTATATTTCGGCCTGAATTCGAAACACCCCATGACGCTGGAAGAGATTGGCGAGCGATTCGACCTTACCAGGGAAAGGGTCCGGCAGATCAAGGAAAAAGCCATCCGCAGGCTGAAACATACATCCAGGAGTAAAATCCTGAAATCTTATCTCGGCTGATCCATGGCCCTGATCGCTCCATCGATGTTGTCAGCCGATTTTAGCAACCTGCAGCGGGATGTTGAGATGGTTAACAACAGCGAAGCCGACTGGCTTCACATTGACGTCATGGATGGCGTTTTCGTTCCGAATATTTCCTTCGGTTTTCCGGTACTGAAACACATTCAGAAACATGCAAAGAAGCCGCTGGACGTCCATTTGATGATCGTTGATCCCGATCGTTACCTGGAACGATTCCGTGACCACGGGGCTGAAGTGATCAGCGTGCATTACGAAGCCTGCACGCATCTCCACCGTACCATTCATGCCATAAAAAAACTTGGTGCCAGGGCCGGCGTGGTCCTGAATCCACACTCCCCGGTTTCCCTGCTGGAAGAGATCATCGATGATGCCGACCTGGTAATGCTGATGGCGGTCAATCCGGGATTTGGCGGGCAGAGTTTTATCGAAGGCACACTGGGCAAGATCGTTACCCTGAAAGAACTCATGGCGCGCCGGAACACTGATGCGCTCATCGAAGTTGACGGCGGCGTCACTTTAGAAAATGCGCCCCTGCTGATCAAAGCAGGAGCGCAGGTACTGGTGGCGGGATATACTGTTTTCGGCTCGCCTGATCCGGCAAAAACTATTTCAGATCTTAAAAATCTTTAACTCACCTTGTGGATTGACACATAACATTTATTTGGCCCCTGCATCAGGTCCATCGGGGTAAGGGCCGACTGGAACACCCAGATTGAAATGATCTGGCCAGGCATCAGGTAAACCACATCGCTGACATTGGGGGCATTGTTATAGAACATCGGACCGGCAGGCATGCCGATTTGCAGGTTATTTCCCTGGGCGTACATCAATGTTGCCCCTGGTCCGGGGCCCGTATAAATTGCGATGGAAACATAGGAGGTGGAAATTATAATCACAGGTCCACCCTCCTGCGAAAATTCCGGAACAAATTCAACCCTCGCATTGACCTGGTAATACCCTTCCTGGAAGGCTACAAAGAATGCCAACTCAGGAGGGGCGGGAGAATTTGCTGCAGGGGCTAAAACAAATTCATTTTGCTCATCATATCCCTGCGGCGGGGGGGCATCCATCGTAAAGTTCACAGGGGTCCAGACATTGGGTAAGATCATCTGGTTAAATCCGGCAGGATCAACCTGGTAAGCTCTGGCCCTGCTCTGGTTTGGCAGATCGACAATTCCACTGGGGAATGCACGCAGCATGGTTACGCCATCACTTTGCGATGTTGGCAACAAGGTTGGGCCGACATTGACCTTATACGTCAGATCCATGTTATATACTCCGGCACTGATATCTAAAATAGGTTGCGACGGTACTGGTCCGGGAGCAAGCCGGTAGAGCTGGGAAGCGCTCGCTGAAGGAAGACCGGCTACTTGAATAGCTTCAAGGGTAAGCTGATGAGGATAAAGTGCTGGTGCAGCTATATCGGTTGAGTATATCCAGCCTGAATTGTTCGGCAAGGCCGGAGGGGACGTAGTTATACAACTCGGCGGTAAGAGCGGATATAAATGCGGGTTGTTTTGCGGTGCGGGTAAAGGATTGGGATTCATGACCCACCAGGGAGGTTGAATATTTACATTATCCAGTTGTAACCAATTGACTCCGTCAAAGCCCAGGAAATTGGCCCCGTTAAATTGTATGGTCCCTGGATTGTTATTTGCAGTACCACCCAGGCGAACAGCACCATTAACTTCCAGTTTTTCAAGCGGATTAATTGTACCAATCCCTGTATTGCCCGTGCTGCTGATAAGAAATTTGCCAGTATTGAGGAATTCGGCATCGCCGACCCCGTTTCTCATTTCATACTTTCCGGTTGTATAATTCAGATAAGTGTATTCGCGCCATCCGAAACCGGTTGCAAAGCATGATTGCAGCATTTCGTGGTTTGCTCCGTTTTTACGGAGTGAAATATTCAGGAGATCTCCTGTCGCAGTGTTCAAAATCCGATAGTAACCAATAGCCCGCATGGGTGATCCTACATAGTTACTTTCGGCCATAACGGTGGCAATGCCCGCGTTCAGCGTGTTGACGTGCAATTTATAGACAGGAGCCCAGAGTGCGCCGTTGCTGATGCCTACATTTCCCGCATTTGTATTGTAAATGTGAGGTGCGTTATTTGCCCATTGGCCATTGACGGTAACAGCCAGGAAGGAGATCAGGCAAACCAAGACTGATAAAAGCGTAACAATTTTTTTCATGGCATTAGTTTTTAATTGAAAATGAAGACTTTGACCCTAACAAATATACAAAAAAGAGAGCGATATGTCAAGAAAATCTATATATATTTTTCAGAACGCCGTAAGAATAAAATACTACCTTTATCGCGCTAAAAAAATCACTAATCTTTATGAATGAAATGATATATCAGTTAAAACCGGAACGCCTCTGGCATTATTTCGGTGAAGTATTGAAAATACCCCGTCCTTCTAAAAAAGAAGAAAAGATCATTGAATACCTGATTGCTTTCGGAAGGAGCCATAACCTGGAGACTCTGAAAGACAAGGTCGGTAACGTGGTGATCCGCAAAGCAGCCAGCCCCGGTTTTGAAAATGCTCCCTGGGCATGCCTGCAGGGGCACGTGGATATGGTCTGTGAAAAAGACGCCGATGTGGTACATGATTTCGATAAGGATCCCATTCAGGCCTACGTTGACAATGGATGGCTGAAAGCTCGCGGTACAACACTTGGTGCTGATAACGGCATTGCAGTGGCCACCATGCTGGCCCTGCTGGAAGCAAAAGATTTGGAGCATGGTCCGCTGGAATGCTTGTTTACCGTAGATGAGGAAACAGGCCTGACCGGTGCATTCGGACTCGACCCGAAACTGTTGAAGAGCCGCATCCTGCTTAACCTGGACTCGGAAGATGACGGGGAATTCTTTATCGGGTGCGCCGGCGGAAAAGATACGGTGATAGAGCTTAATTGCCCGAAAGAAGCCGTACCGGCCGGTTATAAGACTTTAAGAGTAAAAGTGTCGGGCCTGCAGGGAGGGCATTCCGGCGATGATATTCATCGCAACAGGGGCAATGCCAACAAAATACTGAACCGGTTCTTGTGGGAATCAGCGCTTAAATACGGTATCAGGCTTTCCTCGTTCGACGGGGGAAACCTTCGCAATGCAATCGCCCGTGAAGCCATTGGCATATTCCTCGCGCCAGCCGGACAGGTGGATTCCATCATGGCTGACGTCAATAGTTACATGCAGCATATCCGATTCGAATTCAGGGTTTCGGAACCCGACCTGAAAATTGAGATTGAAGAATTTGAGGAACCCGGATTCGTGATTGAAAAAACCACCCAGGACCATCTGTTAAATGCCGTTTATGCCTGCCCTCACGGCGTTATGGCCTGGTCACAGGACATTCCCAACTTCGTTGAAACCTCGACCAACCTGGCTTCTGTCAAAATGCAGAACGGGAAGATCCGTATCGCAACCAGCCAGCGGAGTTCGATTGAGTCAGCCAAAGAAGACATCTGCCAAATGGTCGCCTCAGTTTTTGGGATGATACCTGGAGCACAGATCAATCATTCGGACGGATATCCCGGCTGGGCACCCAATCCTCACTCAAGGATCCTCGAAATCTGTGAACAGTCGTATAAGGACCTCTTTGGCCAGGAACCCGTGGTCAGGGCAATCCATGCCGGCCTGGAATGCGGCCTGATCGGCGATAAATACCCCGGAATGGATATGATCAGCTACGGCCCGACCATGAGAGGGGTGCACTCCCCTTCCGAACGGCTGGAGATCGGTACCGTGGACAAATTCTGGGTGCTGACACTCGACCTGCTCAAGAAGATTGCAAAACCGGATTAATTTTAAATTTTTAGTTCTCAATTTTAAATTCGGGTTTCTTTAAAATTGTACTAAATAATTTAAAATTAAAAATTTAGAACATAACATTTCATAGTCCTGCTCCGAAACCGATCCGGATGATCGGATTGCTATAAGGCGAGTAGATCGTTTCATTGACATTGAAGAGCACCATCAGGCTGAGAAAAGCCTTCTGGCCTATCCATTGCCTGTATCCCCCGCCGAGCAGCAGATCATGTGCCCACGGAGCCCGGCCGTCATCCGGTATATATGGCGGGTAATAAACAAAATTGGTGATGTACAAAGGTGCGTATTCCGCGTGCGCAAACAGGTCGCCCCAGATGAAATAACGCGCGAAGACACTTCCGCCGTAAGCGCTGGAGGTATATGAAGGGCTGTAAGTATTATCCTTGTAATACTGGTATGTAAGCCCCAGTCCGGCATGAAATTTTTCCGTGATCCGGTAACTGGCCAGCGGCGATACATTGATCAGGGTCACCGTCCCGAACTGAAGGCCGAAATATCCCCCAAAATCCATGTTATCTAAAATGTTACGCTCTTTCGGTTTCTTCGGGGGCTTTTGAATGCTGTCCTGCGCCGTGACGCCATTGAACAAAACGATCATGACGCAAATAAGGAACACTTTGAAAACCTGGCCGGGTGATATCATAACTGATTTTTCAGGTAAACGGCAAAAGTAGACAATATATTTTCTTTACGGGATCAGCGGAAACACAATAAATGAGACATCCGGCCGTATGATAAGCAGAAACGTTAATTTTGCACAGGGAGGCAGGGAGAATTTTTAGTTTGAGATTTCTGACATGAATTTGAACTATAGATATTTTTCTTTGAGTAATGCAGTAGCAGTTGTTTTTGCTATGGTTATCCTGCTGAATTCTTGCCAGAAAGACGAGATCAACACCGATCCGGGGTTCATGCTTGAGTTTTCACAGGACACTATATTTTTCGATACCGTTTTCACCAGCCTGGGCTCAATAACCCAATCAATCACGGTGCATAACAAGAGCAATCAGAAGGTCAATATTTCGTCAATCCGACTTGCCGGCGGTACGGCATCGTTTTACCGCATCAATGTCGACGGGATTGCATCTCATGAAGTGCTCGACATAGAATTAGGCGCCAATGACAGCATGTACATTTTCTGCCGGGTCACCATCGATCCAACCGATACGCGAAGTCCTTTCGTGGTAAAAGACTCCCTGGTATTTGAAACCAATGGCAACATCCAGGATGTAGACCTGGTATCCTGGGGCCAGAATGCCCATTATATCCTGGCAGACTCATACATTCCCGGTTTCCCGAAATACAAGATCATCGCACATGAGAATGAGACGGTTACATGGACTGCTGACCGGCCTTATGTGATCTATGGCTTTGCGGTGGTGGATTCCACCGGGCGGCTGGAGATTGAGCGCGGGGCACGGATCTTTTTTCACAATAATTCCGGATTATGGATCTATAAAGGCGGTTCGATCAAAGCGAAAGGAACGGCAGACAAGCCGATCGTTTTCCAGGGCGACCGGCTGGAGGAATTCTATAATGACCTACCCGGTCAGTGGGACCGCATCTGGATCAACGAAGGTGCGATCAACAATGAAATCGATTATGCCATCATCCGCAACGGGTTTATCGGTCTGCAACTGGAAACCTTGCAGGAGCAGATGGGCAACCAGTTGATCCTTTCCAACACCCGGATAGAGAACATGACCGGTTATGGCATCCTGACCCGCTTTTATAACATGACCGCATATAACAATGTGGTCACCAATTGCGGGCAGTACCTTGCAGCATTTACCTGGGGCGGGATCTATGACATCAGGCAGTGCACCTTTGCCAATTACTGGTCATCTTCCGTCAGGGTTACGCCATCTATTGTGCTGAACAATTATGCGGTGGATGCCGATGATGTGGTCTATCCTTTTGAATTCCAGGGCTATTTCGGGAACAATGTTTTTGATGGAAGAAATGATGACGAACTGTTGCTGCTGGGCGATGAAGGAGCCCCGTTCAGTTATCATTTCGACAACTGCCTGATCAGGACCCTGCTCGATGTTTCTGACCCGGAGAATTTTACCGGTTGTCTTGTAAATGAAGACTCACTTTATATCGATTACCTTGCCAATAATTACCAGCCCGATACTCTCTCTCCTCTCATTGACGCCGGCAGCCCCGGTGTGATCACTGAATCCTTCTTCGACCTGGGCCGCGATATCATAGAAGGGACACGAGAAAGAGACCTGCCGGATATCGGGGCGTATGAGTTCGTGAAACCCGAGTAGGATGTTCCAGGTTCCAGGTGTTTTACTACTTTTTAGGTCGTTTTACGAATACCAGCATGATCACTCCAAAAACCAGCATGCACGCACCTACCCAGATGTTGATATTGACGTGGAGCGAGCGCGTGTACATTTCAGAATTGGATGCGGTGAACAACCCGTAAATTGTCAGTAACAGCCCGATGATGGAGAACATTAAGCCGATCGGAAGTTTTATATCTAAGCCCATTATGGAAATTTTAAATTTTAAATTCTAAATTCTAAATTCTAAATTATATATTTAATAACTCTCCCCTCTCCGTGTGGAGAGGGGCCGGGGGTGAGGTAAATCACCAAAACAATACAGTAAGTATAATTGCGATCACCATCACCACTACCGCCAGTGTGTTCGCCCGCTGGTACCATGGCAGATGGCCTTCGCGGGTTTTTGGGGTCAGGGAGTAAACCAGTCCTTTCAGATCAGCGTCCGATTTCTGCTGTTTGGTCAGCAGCGAAAGCACCACAGCGACTATCGCACTGGTAGCGCAGGCATAGATAGCCGTCCAGAAATTCTGGGCCATTTCAACCGGGTACTCGTGCAGTTGTGCGATCCATCCGCCTTTGACCAGCGTGTCGGCGCCTGCAGGAAAAGTGATCCCGTGATGGAATAGCGCTATCAGGAAACCGGCAAGAAGGCCTGTAAAGGCAGCATGACCGGTAGTTCGCTTCCAGAACATCCCCAGGAAGATCACGGCAAACAGCGGCGCGTTGATCATCGAGAAGATAGTCTGCAGGAAATCCATGATGTTGCCGAACAGGCTGGCCAGGTAAGCAGCAGCAATACTGACCACCACACCGAAAATCGTCGCCAGCCTGCCAACTCCCAGGTAATGCTTTTCATCGGCTGCTTTATTCCCCGTAGCCGGGCGGATGTAGCTCTGGTAGATATCATAGGTCCATACCGTGTTGAACGCAGAGACGTTGCCGGCCATCCCCGACATGAACGAGGCCAGCAGCGCTGTAATCCCGAGACCAAGCACACCCGCCGGCAGGTACTGCTTGAGCAGCATGATGATCGTATAGTCATAGATCGGCTGCCCGGCGTCATTCAGCGGCAGTTCAAAACCTTTCCCTGGCGTATTCATCAGAACAAGGGCGATAATGCCCGGAATAATGATCAGGAACGGAATGAACATCTTTGGGATCGCACCGATCAGCGGAGTCTTCTGTGCAGCAGAGATCGAGTGTGCCGACATCGCCCGTTGCACGATCAGGAAGTTGGTGCACCAGTAGCCGAACGAAAGCACAAACCCCAGCCCGGCGAAAATACTGTACCACTCCACCCCCATGGGGTTCGAGGTCGCCGAGCCGGTGTATTTCCAGGTGGTGGTCCAGGTATCGGCAGCATAACCTTTGGCGGTGGCCAGCGGTGCCAGTTGTTCCTGGAGCCCCTGCCATCCCCCGACGTCGCGCAGGCTCAAAAACACCACCGGCAGCAACCCGATCACGATGATGAAGAACTGCAGCACCTCATTATAAATCGCCGACGACAAGCCTCCCAGGTAGGTGTATCCCAGCACGATGGCGGCCGAAAGGATCAGGCTCAGGTGAAAGTTCCATCCCAGCACCTTTTCCATGAGAATGGCCAGGGCATACATCGAAATGCCCGATGCAAGGATTGTCATCACGGCAAAAAGGATGGCGTTAAGCCCCCGCGTTTTCTCGTCATATCTTAATTTAAGATACTCAGGTACCGACCTGGCCTTGGAACCGTAATAAAATGGCATCATGAACAGTGCCAGGAAGACCATGGCAGGGATTGCCCCAATCCAGTAGAAATGCGCGGTGAGCATACCGTATTTCAGACCTGAACCGGTCATACCCATCACTTCAAGGGCACCCAGGTTAGTAGAAATAAACGCGAGCCCGGCAACCCAGGCCGGCATGGAGCGCCCGGCTTCAAGGAACGCTGTTGCATCTTTCATATACTTTTTCAGTGCCCAGCCGATACCGAGCACAAAAATGAAATAAATGATCATGACCGCGTAATCGATCCAGCCGAGGTTAAAGCCGTTCGTCATAGGTTTTTGATTTTATCTACTTAAAATTAAAGATATATCTGACAAATGATCATCATGTTAAAAAACTCTCATATTTTTCAGTTAAAATTTTGTTCTAAATTTACCATTAAATGAATCCTGATGGTTTTTATGATGACACGGGTCAGCCTCAAGCTGCAAGCTGCAAGCCTCCAGCCTCAAGTTGCAAGCTGCAAGCCGCAAGCTTCAAGCTCTATGCCCTTCGCCCTATGCTCTATGCTCTTAGCTCTAAGCCTTTTGCTCTTCACAGGTTGCGATCAGGCTCAAAATAGAAATTCAAATTCAAAAATAATGATCCAAATAAATGAAACTGCGTTCGGCCAGTATGAAGGAAAAGAAGTTTTCCTGTATTCCCTGACAAGCAAAACGATGGCTGTGAAGATCACCAACTTCGGGGGCATTGTCACTTCAATTGTTGTTCCTGACCGGGAAGGAAAAATGGAAGATGTGGTGCTGGGGTTTGACCGTCTTGATCAATATATTGCTGAGCACCCCTATTTCGGATGCATCGCCGGCCGGTATGCCAATCGCATTGCTAAAGGCAGGTTCGTGCTGGACGGCCAGGAATACCTGCTTGCGACCAATAATGGCGTGAATCACCTGCACGGCGGACTGAAAGGTTTTGACAAGCAGGTATGGAATGCGAAGGAATACCGGATGGGTGAAGAAGCAGGCGTTGAGTTGACCTATACCAGCCGCGATAGCGAAGAAGGTTTCCCCGGAGAACTTTGGGTCAGGGTCATTTATTCTTTAACGCCAAGAAATGAACTTAAAATTCAATATTTTGCTGAAACAAGCAGGCCGACTCCCCTCAATCTTACCCACCACGGTTATTTCAACCTGAAAGGCGCCGGTAACGGCGATATTCTCAATCTCGAGCTGAGGATTGACGCCGACCGCTACACGGTGGTGGATGAGACGCTGATCCCGACAGGTGAGCTGAGGGACGTCACCGGCACTCCCTTCGATTTCAGGCAGCCAAAGCCGGTTGGCAGGGATATGGCGCTGGTGGAGGGCGGTTATGATCACAATTTTGCATTGAATAATGAAGAAAAATTTGCCAGGGTTGCCCTGCTGAACGATCAATCCTCAGGCAGATGGATGGAAGTGTATACCGATCAGCCTGGCATTCAGTTCTATGGCGGAAATTTCCTGGACGGAAGCCTGACAGGTAAAGGCGGCAAGGTTTATCAGAAACATTATGGCCTGTGCCTGGAAACCCAGCACTTCCCCGATTCGCCCAACCAGCCGGGATTTCCAAACACCATCCTGAAGCCGGGTGAAGTGTTTGAATCGGTTACGGTTTATAAATTTGGAACGGATAAGCTGAAGAAATAGCGCTTCTTATACTCTCAAGGGACGAATCCGGCCTGGTTCAGCAGCGTCCATCCCTCCACCCAGGAATAAGTATAAAAGACACCTTTAAAGGTGGTCTGGTCGAACCAGGGATCAGGCAGCGGGGCCAGGTTATCATATACATTTCCTTTTGGAAAAATATCGAAATAACTACCTGAAACATTGATCACCGGGTCTGAAACAGCATTATTTTCCAGGGAAAAATGACTTATTAATTGATGTTGCTGCTCATTGGTGTTTATCCCTTCGGGGGCTGTGACACAAAGCATGCTGTCAGGGACATTTCCTTCGATATCATAGAAAATATTGCTCCGGAAAGCCAGTTTTCCGTTCAGGAACTGCTGAAAGCTGGATTCGCTGCCGGGAATGTATTCGATCTCGATGCCGTGATGCTGGTGGGTGAAAATGGAGTTGCCTGCCAGGCCTCCGGCGTTTCTTCCGAAAGCAGCCATTCGCTTCAGATCGGCTTGCCCCTGGCCGATAAACGTTCCATTGAAAATTGATGGATTGGTATAGGGTTTTCCCTGTACCGGATCGGAGCCGCCATCGATCTCCAGGAGCTTGTCACCCCGGGAAAAATGCTGGATACCGAGAACAAACTGCAACTTTCCGGTATGGCCCAGGTCGATGTCAAACGCATCATCGCCGCAGAATGCCACGCTGATATATTTCAGGTTCACTGTGCCGCCAAAGATCTCGATCCCGTCGTCGGTGCTTGAGATGACTTCAATATGATCGATCACGGTCTGGCTTCCGACTGCGCCCAGTGTCAGACCGTTGATCTCATTACCCTCTCCGATATTGGTCCCGCTGTGGCGGATGGAAACGTATCGGAGTATCCCGGAATTATCGTCGTCATTATAACCGCCGAAGACGCCCCTGGGCTCGTAAACCGGGATGCCTTCGATATGATCTTCACCGGCAGTCAGGTTCAGACGGGCATTGCCCAGTATGATCAGCCCGCCCCACAGGCCGGTGGCGTCAACCGGCACCGAGCCTTCCAGGTCGTCATCTTCGGCAGTCATGATGATGGGTTCCGATTCAGTGCCTTCCGCGTGGATACGTCCCCCGCGTGCCACAATTAAAGCTGACGAAGCCGAGCCCTGGCCGGTTTTGAACCGGATGACCGTGCCGGTTTCTATGGTAAGCACCTGCCCGTCGTTGACAAATACCAATCCCTCGAGCAGATAATTTCTATCGTTGGTCCAGGTCACGGTTCCCGTGCCGTTACCGTTATCCCTGATCACTTCAGGACCCGAAGGGGTCAAGTAGTCGCTTTTCCGGCATCCTGCCAGCAAAATCGTTCCTGAAACCAATATGATGAATATCCGGATAAGTCTCATACAATGCTAATATTTGAATTCAAGGTTAAGATAAATATAGGCATGGTTTTCCAGGTTCTGCGCATAGGGGTACCAGTCACGGTAATTCAATGCTATTTTCACCCTGGAAATGGGCTGGTACTGCAGGCCACCGATGATGGAACTTCCGTCATTCGCGAGGTCCCACGGACGATCAGCCCCCTCAGGTCGATTGGAGCGGACAAAATCATAGCGGGCAAATACCTCCAGGTCATAAGGCAGAAAGTATGATCCATAGACTGAATAACCGGTCCGGTTATACCCGCGCTCATAATCCTCATTGAGCATCCAGTTGTACTCGGCGCCCACCATAACTATTTTTTTAAACCTGTAGCCAAGGAAAGCAGCACCGGCGCTTTCAGGAACCTGGTGGGTCATCATATCGGAATACAACCGGATAAACAACCCTTTAAGCAGTTCACTCTGAACACCTAATCCGAGCTTGAGGATGTCATCCCGCTGCAGGTTGGTGTAGCCTTCTCCGTTAGAAACAGTAAAATCGATCTTAAGCCTGGATCTGAAATTTAAGATGAAATCCATCCCAAGGTCGGCACTGGGACCGAACTTGTACCGGTCAGCAAACGATTTCTCAATGTACCGGTGACCCCAGAATTGTTCCTGCAGTTTGAAATGCTGCATATCGATCAGGCCGAAATCAATGGTAAGCCAGGATTTATTGTACGATAGGCTGGCATTTTTAAAATACGCATATCTCCTGATCCTGGAAAACTCGGAGAGGTCATCGGGGCTGCCGACATCCAGCAGCACTTTTGCTTCAAAATCCCGGCCCAGGTCCATCCGGTAACCCAGGTAGGCCCGGTCCAGCTCAAAAGCGGAACGGGTGTCATCACCTGAAAGGCCGGCGTGGAAATTCGTAAAAACCCTCAGGATAGGTTCACCTTCCGGAAACATCCTTTTGGATACAGTATCCTGCGCCATGATGCCCGGTGAAGTAAATAAAACAAGAAATAACAGAAACGACTTTATCTTACTCATTAAGAATAGCTTATGAAGAAATTAAAAAAGATTTCGAATAAGGAATTCGTTGTGCAATAATAAAATAAAATTAACATTAACTTAACATTGAAAAAAAAGACAAGCAATTCTAATCCATAATTTTGCCGAAAATATTAACAAACCAGTATGGAAGCCTTATACCTGGGCCTTGTCATAGTTTTAGCATTCTTAGCCATTTCCGACCTCATTGTCGGGGTTTCAAACGACGCGGTCAACTTCTTAAATTCAGCGGTAGGATCAAAAGTTGCACCACTTAAGCTGATCCTTTTCATTGCAAGCATCGGGGTAGTTGTAGGAGCAACATTTTCAAGCGGACTAATGGAAATTGCCCGGAAGGGCATTTTCAATCCGGATCAGTTCTTTTTTACTGAGGTCATGATCATTTTTGTGGCGGTCATGATCACCGACGTAATCCTGCTGGACATGTACAACACCTTCGGGCTGCCCACTTCCACCACGGTTTCCCTGATCTTTGAACTGCTCGGTGCCTCGGTGGCAGTAGCCATGTTCAAGATCTTTGAAAGCGAAGTACATTCTATTGCAGACCTTGGAAATTATATTAACACGGCCAAAGCACTGGCCATTATCTCAGGTATTCTCATCTCCATTTTTGTTGCATTCTTCGTTGGTACGATCATTCAGTATTTTTCAAGAATCCTGTTCACTTTTAATTTTAAAAGGACGATCCCCTATTTCGGCGCGATCTGGGGCGGTCTGGCCATTTCTGCCATTGTTTACTTCATTCTCATCAAAGGGGCAAAAGGTGCCTCTTTCTTATCAGAAGAAAATGTCGCCTGGATCAAGACCCATACCTGGCAGATCCTTCTTGTCAGTTTCTTCGGATTAACGCTGATGTTCCAGGTGCTTTACTGGTTGTTCAGGGTCAGCTCGCTTAAAGTCATTGTTTTGGTAGGGACCTTTGCCCTGGCTATGTCATTTGCGGGAAACGACCTCGTGAATTTCATCGGGGTACCGATGGCGGGCCTGGCTTCTTACCAGGAATACGTAGCCCAGGGTAGTGACCAGGTCCTGATGACCGCGCTCTCCGAACCGGTTAAAGTTAACACGCTTTATTTGCTTGCAGCTGGTTTGATAATGGTTTTGGCACTCTGGACATCCAGAAAAGCCAGGGCTGTTACGGCCACGGAAGTCAACCTGGGCAGACAGTACGAGGGAACGGAAAGGTTCAGTTCGACCGGCTTTTCCAGGACGGTTGTCCGCATGACCCTCGCGTTGAGTTCCAATGTTGAAAAGATAACCCCTGTCAGGGTTAAAAATTTTATCGAGAGGCGTTTTGAGAATCCACGTGCCTTCCTGGAGGGCGTCGATCCCAAAGATGCCCCGGCCTTTGATATGATCAGGGCATCGGTGAACCTGGTGGTAGCCAGTACGCTGATCGCGCTGGGCACATCACTGAAACTCCCCCTGTCAACCACCTATGTGACTTTTATGGTCGCCATGGCCACCTCACTTTCAGACAGGGCCTGGGGAAAAGACAGCGCAGTTTACCGCGTAACCGGGGTTTTTATCGTGATTGCCGGATGGTTCCTGACCGCCATCACTGCCTTCCTTCTCGCCGCTGTGTTTGCCTCCGTATTGCACCTGACCGGCCCGATCGGAACTGCCATTTTGGTCTTACTGGCCGTTTTTTCAGTGGTCAGGACACAGATCATCTTCCGGAGAAGAGAAAAAGTCAACTCAGCCTCTCAGGATCAGCAGATTGAAAGCGATAAACTTACCGAGAACAACATTGTATCACATTGCATCTCAAGGGCTGCCACAGTACTGACTTCCGTTCCGGTCATCATTGAAAACACCTATGATGCCCTTGCCCAGAACAACCTGCGCGAAATGCGCAAAGCCGACGGCATCATCAAAAATCTCAACGAGGGCATCAGGCAGGAACGGGTGACCTTCCCGCAGAAGATCGAACGGTTCCCGGAAACCTTCCTGGAAACAGGCAGCTATTACATCCAGGTGCTGGATTACCTCAAGGAAGTCGGCAATTGCCTCACGTTTATCGTAAAGCCCAGCCTGGAACACATTGATAACAACCATCAGGAAATTCTTGATATCCAGAAAGAAGAGCTGAAGCAACTTTCAGCCGGCATCAACGAATACTTCCGGGAGATCATCGCACAAGCCACGGATAACGAGCCGAATGACAATGAAAAGATCAAGCAGCAGGAACATGCGCTGGTCGAGCAGATCAATAAGCTGAAGAAGAAGCAGATCAAGCGTATAAAAAGCGGCGAGTCAAAAACCCGCAACAGCATGCTGTACCTGAATATCCTTGAGGAATCGAGGAAACTGGTGATCTATACCCACAGTGTCATCAAGGCGCTGGATGAATTGTTCAAAAACAAGCCCTGATCATCCTGTCCTTTCCCCTGATATCCTGTTTCAGGATTAAACCGGTGAACCCTGCTTCACGGAAGACGGCCATGGTTTCAGTCCCAAGGTTTTCATTGATCTCAACATAGACCTTACCTCCCGGCTCCAGGTGATCCCATGCAAAAGCGGCAATGGCCCGGTAGAATCTCATCGGATCGTTGTCCGGGACAAACAAGGCAACAGCCGGCTCATAATCCAGGACATTCGGTTGCATCAGCTTCTTTTCCGATTCCCTCACATAAGGCGGATTGCTTACGATCACATCGAATCTTTGAAAATCGGACCAGCAATCATAGTCCAGGATATCAGCCACTTTAAACTTAACCCGGATCCCGAGCCTGTCCCCGTTCCCGGAGGCTGTTTTCAGCGCTGACGGAGAGACATCCACCGCGTTTAAAACCGGTTCATCCAGTAAAGTTCCGAGGGCCAGGATGATGCAGCCGCTCCCCGTGCCGATATCCAGCACTTTCAGGCCCTTTACTCCCTGGTGCTCTCCGGCAATCCATGCGACCAGCTCTTCCGTCTCGGGCCTTGGTACCAGCACCGATTCATTGACCGAAAGCTCAATGCCGTGGAAATAAGCTTTGCCGGCAACATACTGAACCGGCTTGCTGTTCATGAGTTCGTCCAGCATGCCATTCAGGATTGATTTCAGGTTCTCATCGATCAGCCGGTCAGGGTCAAGGACCCGCTGAGTGGTACCTGTTCCGGCGACTGCAAAAAGCAGGTAATCAGCCATGCTGATGCTTTCTCTCTCAGAAAACCTGCCCCTCAGTTTCCGGATCATTCTGCTTCTGAAATCGGAAATCCGTTCCAATTATTTCTGATTTTAAATTATTCTCCGGAAAAATATAAAATTTCATGGCAAGAAATTCTAATTTTGATCAAAACAATAAACAAATAATTTCACGCAAATGAGAGGCGATATCCTCGTCATCGGGAAACATCACCGGTCTGCTGCTGAAGGGATTATCCGGCTGATCCTGGACGAGGTCAGATCAAAAGAAGGAAAATTTTTCATGACGGTAGCCGGCGAATCGGGGGCCGGTAAATCCGAGATCGCCTTCGCATTGGTGGAGGAACTGAGCCGATTGGACATCCCGGCAACGATCCTTCAACAGGATGATTATTTCGTCCTTCCGCCAAAAACCAACGAAAAGGCACGGGTCATCGACATCAGCCGCGTGGGGCCGGAAGAAGTCAATCTTGAATTACTGAACGAAAACATCAGGTCAATTGCGGATGGCCGGCTGAGAATCGAAAAACCGCTGGTCATTTTTGAAGAAGACCGCATTACACAGGAAATAATTGATACAGAGCCATACAGGGTGATCATCATCGACGGGACCTACACCACTTTACTGGAAGGGATTGACTGTCGTGTCTTTATCGACCGGGACAGGGATGACACGAGGGAAGACAGGCTCCGGCGCAACCGTGAAAAACAGAATGATTACCTGGAACGCATACTTCTGATCGAGCACCACATCATTTCCAGGCACAAGGAAATGGCAGACATAATAATAAGCAAAGACTTCAACACCTACAGGCCATGATGACAGCCCGGTATAAACACATTGCCATGCTGAGTACGCACGGCTATTTTGATCCCAAACCGATGCTGGGAGAAACCGATACCGGCGGGCAGGTGCTTTATGTGCTGGAGCTGGCCAAGGCGCTTTACCGGAAAAATATCAGGGTGGACATTTATACCCGCTGGTTTGACCGGAACCGTCGCCAGATCGATCCCCTGCCCGGCTATCCGGATGTCAGGGTGATCCGCATCCCTGCCGGCCCGTGGGAATTCGTGATCAAGGAAAAGATCTACGACCTTCTGCCGGAACTGACTCATAACATGGCAACCTTCATCAGGGATAACAGGCTGGATTACGATCTTTTTCACGGTCACTATGTGGACGCCGGCATCGTCACGGTTGAGATTTCGGAAATATTCGGAAAGCCGGCATTTTTCACGGCCCATTCACTGGGTGCATGGAAAAGGGAACGCATGAACGGCGATCCGGAAGAAATGGAGCGGGAATATAATTTCAATCACCGGATCGCTGAGGAAAAGAGGATCTACGCCACGCTCCCGGGTCACACGGTAACTTCAGGGCTCCAGTTGGATAAACTCAGGGAACTGTATGGTTATGAAAGTGATAATGTGGAAATCATTCCACCGGGTGTTGACATTTTCAAGTTCAAACCGCTGGCGCCGGGCGAATCTCCTGTCCGGACCGATCTGCCGGAAAAATACATTTTCTGCCTGAGCCGTGTCGACAGCAATAAAGGATACGACCTGCTGTTAAATGCTTTTGCCAGGGTTTGCCGGCAAATCGGCGACGTTTACCTGGTCACCGGGGGAGGGTCTACGAATCCGCAGCCCAGGGAACAGGAGGTCATCGATATGATGAAGAGGATCATGAAGGAACAGGGGATCGAAAACAAAGTGGTGTTCGTCGGGCATGTAAAAGAGCACCTGATGGTGCCCTATTACCAGAATGCCCGTTTCTTCGTGATGCCTTCAATTTTCGAGCCATTCGGGATGACCACCCAGGAAGCGATGGCGTGCGGGATCCCCGTAATAGCTTCCCGTTTCGGGGGGATCAACACCGTGCTGACCCATGAAAAAGACGGCCTTTTGATCGATCCGTCCAATGAAACAGAGTTCACGGAAGCCATGGTCCGGCTACTGGAAGACCAGCCGCGGAGGGACCGGCTTGGAAAAGAAGCGTCAGTGCTTGTCAGGGAAAATTACAGCTGGGATGCCATGGCCGATCATCATCTTTCATTTTATAACAAATACTGCTGATGATCTATATCACGCTTTCCGTCATCCAGTCAGTACTCATCCTGATCACTTTCAAACTGTTCGACCGTTTCCGTATCGACAACCTGCAGGCCATTGTGGTCAATTATATCGTTGCCGGTTTTTTCGGCTTCGCGATATCGCGAACAAAATGGGAACCCGGTACTATTATACATTTCGACTGGTTCCAGACCGCCTTGTTCCTCGGCGTGTTATTTATCTGCACGTTTTTCCTTTTTGCACTTTCGTCGCAGAAAATCGGCGTGGCCGTTACATCTGTCACGAGCAAGATGTCACTGGTGATCCCGGTGGTGGCCAGCATGTTCCTGTTCGGCGAACCGCTGAACCTGTTGAGAATCGCCGGGATTATTATTGCGCTGGCAGCATTTTATCTGACCTTCAGGCAAAAAGATTCGGTGAAATTGCATGCCCGCTATGCATGGATACCGCTGCTGGTTTTTGCCGGAAACGGGTTAGTGGACACCACGATGAAATACGCGGATCATCATTTCATCCGGAACGACCTCATCCTTTTCCTGGCTGTCGTGTTTTCCACTAGTTTCCTGATCGGTTCGGCGATCCTGGTCATCCGCATTATATATAAAAAGGTATATATTCAGTGGAAGCATATCGGGGGAGGTGTTTTCCTGGGCATGATCAATTTCGGGTCAACCTATTACATGCTTAAAGCGATCTCGGTTTTTGAAAGCTCGGTGGTGTTTCCGGTCACCAACGCAGCCATAGTCGGGTTTTCGGGACTGGTGGGCTATTTCGGGTTCAGGGAAAAGCTCAACTGGATCAACTGGCTGGGAATTATCCTGGCTTTATTGGCCATCTTGATCATTGCAAAAAGCTGAGCCGGATGGAAAACGACGTGTACAGGACACTGGAAGGTGTATCAAGAGGGCTCTATAAAGAGAAAGGGAGCAAATTCATCGCGGTTGCAACCGGGGTGACTTCAGTGGATGAAGTCAGGCAACATCTTGATTTGTTACGCAGGGAGTTTCACGATGCCAGGCATCATTGCTATGCTTACAGGCTGGGTGACGAGCCATATGAATTCCGTTACCAGGACGACGGGGAGCCTTCCGGGACGGCGGGGAAGCCAATCTACGGGCAGATCCAGTCTTTTGAACTGACCGATGTGCTGATCGTTGTCATTCGTTATTTCGGCGGCATCAAACTGGGCACCGGGGGGCTGATCACCGCCTACCGTGCCGCGACCAGGGATGCTTTAGAAAACGGGTCGATTGTTAATAAAATACGCACTTCGCGGCTTGAGATATTGTTTGATTATGTAAAAATGAATGATGTGATGCGCATCATCAAAGAAGAAAATCTACGGATTGTTCACCAGGAATCAGAGCTTAAATGTCGCATCTTGCTGGAAATCAGAAGGGGAAACATGGAAAGCGTTAGAAATAAATTTGTATCTTTGGAAATGTTTGATATTACTGTTATTTAAAACGATTTTAAGAAGATTTTTCTTGCTGTGTAATGAATAATTTTGTAATTTTTGCCACTGAATTTTGAAAAATCAAGAACATAATAATCAATCAATTATAAACAGGTTTAAACAGGCGGGTAAAAAAGCCTATATAAGCGAAAAAAAGATCAATGTCAAGTATAAAATAGCTTTTTTTTTTAACTTTTTTAATGTGACTTTTGTTGAATAACTTCGCAGGGTTCACTGCCGGAACTCAGAATCCTGATTCTCAACGAGATGTTTTAACTGATAACGACAATCATTATTTAAAAGGGACGGGGGTTTAGAATGAAAAGAACTTGTACGGAGGTATGGGAAAATTGCCTGCAGATCATCAAGGATAATATCCATTACCAGAGCTACAAAACATGGTTCCTTCCAATAAATCCAATAAAATTGGAGAATAATGTACTCACCATACAGGTTCCGAGTCAGTTTTTTTATGAATGGCTTGAAGAACATTATGTTGGCCTGCTGAAAAAAACGATCAAAAAAGAACTTGGCACCGACGGTCGATTGGAATACAGTATCCTGATGGAGAACAGTTATGACAATCCTGATCCGGTATCCATCAAAATTCCGGCATCGAACAAAAAGGCCCTGGCAAACCCTTCCGTTTCCATGCCCATCGATGTTAACCGGGGTGCTTCCAAAGAAATTCCCAATCCGTTTGTGATCCCGGGCCTGAAAAAGATCAAGGTCAATTCACAACTTGTTGATAATTATTCTTTTGAAAATTTCATAGAAGGCGACTGTAACCGCCTGGCCAGGTCGGCCGGATTTGCCGTGGCTGAAAATCCAGGCAAAACCGCGTTCAATCCGCTTTACATCTATTCTACCGTCGGACTGGGGAAAACACACCTGGGGCACGCCATCGGGATACAGGTCAAGAACAATTTCCCCGATAAAACCGTGCTCTATGTTTCCACCGAGCAATTTGTCAGCCAGTATATCGAATCGGTCAGAAATAACAACCAGAACGACTTTGTTCATTTCTACCAGATGATTGATGTGCTGATCGTGGACGACATCCAGTTCCTATCGGGAAAAGAGAAAACGCAGGATGTATTTTTCCATATTTTCAACCAATTGCACCAGAGCAGCAAGCAGATCGTGCTGACCTCCGACAAGGCGCCGGTGGAAATGAAAGGCATCGAGCCGAGGCTGCTTTCTCGCTTCAAATGGGGATTGGCCGCCGACCTGCAACCGCCTGACCTGGAGACGCGTATCGCCATCCTGCAAAAGAAACTATACCGCGACGGCATCGAGATGCCCGACGAGGTCATAGAATACCTTGCCTACAGCATCAACACCAATATCCGCGAACTGGAAGGCGCCCTGATCTCCATCATGGCCCAGGCCTCCCTGAACAAGAAACCCATTACGCTTGAGCTGGCCAAGCAGATGATCGACAAGTTCGTGAAAAGCACCTCACGGGAAATCTCGATCGACTTCATCCAGAAAATCGTCTGCGATTACTTCAACCTTCCTGTGGATTCCATCAGTTCCAAAACCAGGAAAAGGGAGATCGTGCAGGCCAGGCAGCTCGCCATGTACTTCGCCAAAAAGCACACCAAATCAAGCCTTGCAACAATAGGGCTTCACTGCGGGAACAAGGACCATGCTACGGTCCTCCATGCCTGCCGTACTGTCAACAACCTGATCGACACCGACAAACAGTTCCGGATCTATGTTGAAGAACTGGATAAGAAGATCAAGATGGTTTAGCAGTTGGACAATTTGACAATTGGACAGTTGGATAAAACAATTTCGACAGTTTAACAGTTTAACAATTTAGCAATAGAACAGTGTAACAATTGAACAATTGAGCAGTGAAAATTTTATTTGTATGTCTTGGTAATATCTGCAGGTCACCGCTGGCTGAAGGGATTTTTGCAGATAAAGCCAGGAAAATAGGCCTGAAGGTGGAAGTTGATTCCGCCGGTTTTGAACGATTTCATAACGGTGACCGGGCCGATCCGCGTTCTGTCGCCGTAGCAAAAGCACACGGCATCGATCTCAATGGTCACACTGCCAGGATGTTCACCGTCAGGGATTTCGATCATTACGACCGCGTCTATGTGATGGATCGTAACAATTACAACGATGTGATGGGCGTTGCCCGCGATACGGAAGATGAACAAAAGGTCGATTTTATGATGAACCTGGTCTACCCCGGTGAAAACCGCCCGGTCCCCGATCCCTGGTACGGAGGCAAAGAAGGATTTGAAAACGTGTTCCGTATGCTCGACGAAGCCTGCGAATCACTGATTAAAGATTTAACACCTTACCACCTGACCACCTGACCACCTGACCACCTGACCACAAAAGAAATGACTCCCGACCTCGACACGATACGCCAGGCAGCCGAAAGGATCCGGCCCTACATCCACTGCACACCGGTCCTTACCTCGCAGAGCATCAATACGATACTGGGAACGGACATCTTTTTCAAGTGCGAGAATTTCCAGAAAGCGGGCGCATTTAAATCAAGGGGGGCCTGCAACGCAGTGTTTTCTTTATCAGAAGATGAAATTAAAAAAGGCGTCGCCACGCACTCCTCCGGCAATCACGCCCAGGCGCTGGCCCGCGCGGCATCTATCCGCGGGTGCAAAGCATACATCGTGATGCCGCGAACCTCCCCGAAAGTGAAGAGTGACGCAGTCAGGGGATATGGCGGGGAGATCACGTTCTGCGAACCGACACTGGAAGCCAGGGAAACCACGCTGGAAGAAGTTAAGAGCAGGACCGGGGCGACAGAGATCCATCCCTACAACGATTACCGGATCATTGCCGGGCAGGCTACGGCCGCCATGGAACTGATGGAAGAAACCGGCCCGCTTGACATTATCATGGCGCCCGTTGGTGGCGGCGGACTCCTGAGCGGAACCGCGCTCGCAACCTCTTACCTCTCCCCTTCCACGAAGATCTTCGCTGCCGAACCGGCCGGGGCCGACGATGCGTACCGGTCGTTCATCTCAAAAACAATCATCCCGTCGGTCAACCCGAAGACCATTTGCGACGGGCTGCTCACTTCACTCGGATCAAAGACCTTTCCCATCATAATTGACAAGGTCAGCCGGATCATCACCGTTTCGGATGAATCGGTCATCCAGGCCATGAGGCTGACCTGGGAGCGGATGAAGATCATCATCGAGCCCTCTTCGGCCGTTCCGCTGGCAGCAATCATGGAGAACCCGGATATTTTCAGGGGGAAAAAGACCGGCGTTATCTTGTCGGGTGGGAATGTCGCACTGGATAAACTGCCCTGGACCAATCAGCCATGAACGCGAAAGGCACTTTATACCTCATTCCTTCAACGCTCGGGGAAGATTCTCCGGTGAACGTGCTGCCCGGGATTGTCCCGGAAACCATCAGCAGGCTCCGGCACTTTATTGTTGAGGATGTCCGGACTGCCCGCCGATTTCTGAAAAAGATACTGCCGGATATCGTCATTGACGACTTATCGTTTGAAATCCTCAATGAGCATACCGTGGCGGATGAAATCCCCGCTTTACTGGCGCCACTGATGGAAGGAGAAGATCTGGGCCTGTTGTCAGAGGCCGGTCTGCCCTGCGTGGCCGACCCGGGATCATTACTTGTCGGATATGCCCATGAGAACGGGATAAAAACGGTTCCGCTGCCAGGCCCGTCATCCATATTCCTTGCCCTGATGGCCAGTGGTTTCAACGGGCAGAACTTTGCCTTCCATGGATATCTTCCCATAGATAAAAGAGAACGGCTTCAAAAGATCAGGGAACTGGAAACTGCTGTTTATCAGAAAGATCAGACACAGATTTTTATTGAAACGCCCTACCGCAATCAACAGATGTTGCAAGCGATCACCGGCGCCTGCCGGCCCCAAACCCGTATTTGTATAGCCATTGATCTTACCCTGCCGGGGGAAACGATCATTTCAGGTATGGTATCACAGATAAGAGAGATCGCAACGATCGATCTGAGGAAGAAGCCGGCTGTGTTCCTGCTTTACAGGTGATCAGTGGTGATGATGGCCTTGAGGGCCGTGCGCATGGCCATGTTCCAGCTCTTCTTTGGTCGCATCGCGCACTTCCAGGATCTTTCCTTCAAAATGCAGGTCCATCCCCGCGAGCGGGTGGTTGAAATCGACCAGTACCGAATCGGAAGCTATTTCAAGGATCTTTCCCGATAAAGGATAACCATTCTCATCCTCCATAGGTACCACTTCCCCAACTTTAATATTCGTTTCGTCGAATTCGCCTTCAATTTCAAAGATCTTTTTATCAAGCCGCAGGATATTTTCCTGCATGTGAACGCCATAAGCTTCTTCTTTCTTCAGCATAAATGCAAAATCATCGCCTGCATCCAGGCCTTCAACGTTTGCCTTGAAGGAAGGAAGCAATCCGCCCATTCCAAACAGGTAGACAAATGGCCTGTCTTCCGTAACTTTCTGGATCAGGTGCCCTTCAGGGCTTTTCTCACGCAATGTATAGGTCATTGACACTACCTTGTTTTCACCAACTTTCATAGGATTAAGATTTTAAGGTTTGCGGCAAAGATAACATTAACCGTGATGAAAAAAAACTTAAATTTGGCTGTAATGATTTCCGGATCTGTTCGTTTTAATATTAACCAATTAAATATTTTTCCTTGAAAGATATTGTCCTTTCAATACAGGGCCTTACCAAGCGGTACGGATCGATTACCGCGGTCAGCAACCTGGACCTGGATATCGAACGCGGTTCGGTCTTCGGGATCCTTGGCCCGAACGGCAGCGGCAAAACCACCACGCTCGGAGTGCTGCTGGATGTAACCAGGGCCGATTCGGGCAGCTTTTCGTGGTTTGGCGGCCTGCCTGAGAAAACACAGCGAAAAAGGATCGGGGCCATCCTCGAAGTACCGTTGTTTTATCCATATCTGACCGGCAGGCAAAACCTGCAGCTTGTTGCGAAAATCAAAGAACTGCCTGGCGACGATGTGGATGAAGCGTTGAAGACGGTTGACCTTTATGAGCGAAAAGACAGTAAGTTCAGGACCTATTCCCTCGGGATGAAACAAAGGCTGGCTGTCGCGTCCACCCTGATCGGCAAGCCGGAGGTACTGATCCTCGACGAGCCGACCAACGGGCTTGATCCGAACGGGATCGTCGAGATCAGGAATATCATCCTGAATGTAGCCGCACAGGGCGTTACCATTATCCTGGCGAGCCATATCCTGGATGAAGTGCAGAAAACCTGTACCCATGTCGCAGTGCTGGAAAAAGGGAAAAAGCTTTACTCCGGCTCCGTCCAGGAAGTGCTGAACGATGCGCATTGGGTTGAGCTGGCGGCGGAAAACATGGCTTCGCTGCACCTGGAACTGAAAAATGCCGGTTTTGCCGAAAATATCCAGGAAGAAGGCGATAAATACATTATCAAGCTTGGTTCTGCCATGAGCCAGGCCGAATTGAACCGCCATTTCTTCAGCAAAGGCATTGTGCTGACCCACCTGGCCCATAGAAAGAAATCACTGGAAAAATATTTTCTTGAATTACTCGACAAGTCATGATGAAACTGCTGCAAATAGAACTTCGGAAAATATTGCCCTACAAGATGTTCTGGGTAATGTGCGGGATCTACCTGCTCTCGCTGCTGTTTTTTTCATGGGGACTGCCCAGCCTTATCGACTATTTCACCATGAAGTCGGATGTGCCGGAAATCAAGCTGATCACCAAATTCCTTTACAATTTCCCCGACATCTGGCAGAACCTGTCGTGGGCTGCGTCGCTGAGGTTTTTTATTAAGATCTTCATCGGCATCATCATGATCATCCTGGTCACGAACGAATATTCTTACCTCACGGTCCGTCACAATATCTTTAACGGGCTGAGCCGGACCGATTTCCTTATGTCGAAGGTCTATGTGGCCGGCATGCTCAGCCTGGCAGCCACCCTGCTGATCTTCCTCACCGGAACTACGCTCGGTCTTTTTTATTCTTCAACCATCACGGCACATGCCTTCTTCGGCAAAATGATCTTCCTGTTCGGTTATTTTATCGAGATGCTTGCATTCCTGCTGTTTTCCACGATGATCGGGATACTTGTTAAACGAACGGGATTTGCCATTGGACTGCTGTTCGTCTACCCGATCCTGGAGCTGATCATCCAGCAGAAAATCCCGGAAAGCATCCAGCCCTTCCTTCCATTGAACGCGATCAATCACGTGCTCAGGACCCCCAACACCTCCCTGATCCAGTTCCGTTCGCCCGAGTTCAACGTAGAACTGCAAACCGGGCTCCATGCGCAGGACGTGCTCGTAACGTTGCTTTATGCTGCCGTTTTTGTATTCATTTCGCTGTGGGTGATAAGAAAAAGGGACCTTTAAGATGTCTGGATATTGACTAGTTGGCCTGTATTCTGGCTCTCAAACGCCAATTCGATAATCCGTATCACATTTCTGGCTTCCTCGGGTTGAACCGCCTGTTCTGCGCCTTTCACGATGACATCATGAACATTATCGTAGAAATCCATATAGTTACCGGGTTCCGTTTCAATGTTCCCGTAGAACTGCTGACCATGCATCTCGGCGTTCAGCACGCCCCAGTATTCGGGATCGTCTTTACCCCAGTCCGGTGAGCCGGGCATGGCACCTGCCTTGAGCAATTCTTCCTGCGGATCAATACCGTATTTGATGAATGATCCTTTCGTCCCGTGCAGGATATACCGGGGGCCTTGTTCTTTGACGAATACCGATGCCTTCAGGGTGACTTTCAGTCTTTCATAGTAAAGATTGACCTCAAAACAGTCATCCACTTTGCTCCCGGGCCTTTGCGACCGGATATCGGTAAAAACAGCCCTTGGCAGGCCGAACAGCACCAGCGCCTGGTCAACCAGGTGCGAGCCCAGGTCATAGAGCACTCCGCCTGCCGGGAGCGGTTCGTCGCGCCAGGCACTGCGCCGTGCTCCAGGGGCAAAACGGTCGAAATGAGCTTCGTATTCCAGGATCTCGCCCAGGTAACCATTGTAAACAACCTGCTGTACTGTTTTGAAATCGCCATCCCAGCGGCGGTTCTGGTAAACGAATATCTTTCTCCCGGCTTTTTGCGCAATCCTGATTAGTTCATCCGCTTCGGCTGAAGTCGGAGTCACAGGTTTTTCAATGATCACATGCTTGCCTGACTGAAGCAGGGCTTTAGCCTGCTCAAAATGAAGGATATTAGGGGAAGCAATAACGACCAGTTCCAGGTCAGGGTCATCAATCAAATCTTTGTAATCGTTAACGATTTTTACATCAGGGTAAAGATCATTGCATGTATTTCCATGGCGTTCAACAACTTTGACAAGCTGAAATCCCGGATGAACATGGATGAACGGCGCATGAAAAACCCTGCCCGATAAGCCAAAACCGATGATGGCAGTTTGTACTTTACGGTCCTTCATTTTAAAGGACTTTTTTCAGGTTATTAAAGCTAATCGCAACGCTTTCGAGCGGATCTCTTTTACAGGTGTCTTGTTCCACGAAGAAATACTTCATGCCGGTTACATCCCTGGCTTCGTCAAAGTAGTGGCCGTACGGTATAGTTCCTTCGCCCACTTCCGCAAAAGCCCTTTCAGGACTATTTTCCATGTCTTTCACATGCCAGAGCCCGAACCTGCCCGGATATTTCATGAAATACTCCATCGGATCGACATTGGCATAGGTCATCCAGTAAATATCGCATTCAAAACAAACCAGCTCAGGGTCAGTCATCTCGAGTAATATATCGAAGCCGGTGGTCTCTTCAATCTTCACAAACTCAAAATCATGATTATGGTAGCCGAATTTCAGGCCGGAGCTCTTGCATAAATCTCCCAGCTGGTTGAAAAGATCTGCTTTTTGCGCATAATCCGCCCGGCCGGGATTATCGGGCATCGACATCCAGGGCAGCACCACATAGGGAACGCCCAGCTCAAGGTGTGCATCGATCACCCGGGAGCTTTGCTCGGGATCAAAACCCGTATGGGAGCTGACCAGGGTCATGCCAAGATCTTCGATCATGGTTCTGAAATCCTTCGGCGTAAGAGAGTAAAATTTCCCATCGCTGTAGCCGGCGGCCTCGAGCCAGGTGTAACCAATCTTTGCAATTGCTTTTAGTGTCCCGAAAAGGTCCTTATTGATATGGTCCCTGACAGTGTAAAGCTGCAAGCCGATGTCCTTTTTCATGGCAGCACCTTTTAAAACATAAGGCGCTACAATCGCTGAAACGCCTGCGAGGGTCGAGGTTTTTATAAAAGTCCTTCTTGTTAGCATATCATTTAATAGAACACGGATGACACGAATAAAACGGATTTACACGGATATTTTCAAATTGATTCATTTCCAAATTTCCAAATTTTCAAATGATCTTCTCCCCGGCCGGATCCCAGAAGACACGGCGGTTTTCTTTATAAGCCATCGTACCCATATGGGCGGTCATGGCTTCCTCAAAGGCCTGGTCTATGTTGCAACTGGGCTGGCCCCCGTTGCGGATGCAATCGAGCCACTCGCGGATATGCAAATAAGTGGTATCCACCCTCTTGCCACCGCGGTAAGTGTACATGAGCCCGCGCCCGGCAAAGTACTGCTCGGTGGGCGATGTGATGGCATCCACCTGCTTCAGCCCGGGCGTGTAGCTGAAGATCGGCAGTTCGGGATCGATGATGCCGTTGTCGATCTTCTCCTTGTAGCGCGTGGAGCCATAATCGGCATAGATGGTCATCGTCGAGCCCAGTTCCATGGTCCCGTCGTGGCCCATGATCACGCGGCCCCTGCGGCGGTTGCTGGCCAGCGTGGCGCTGTACATAAGCGTAAGGTCACGGTCGGGATATTCAAAGACGGTGTGCAGCACATCAGGCACGGTGCGTCCGTCCTTGAAAAAATAGATGCCGCCGCTGGAAATCGCCGACTGGGGTATTCCGAGTCCGAGCACCTGGTTCATCGCGTCGTATTCGTGGGTCAGCAGGTCGCCGGAAAGGCCGGTGCTGTAGTCCCACCAGCAGCGCCAGCGGAAAAATCGCTCCAGGCTGAACTCGTGCCAGGGCGCCGGACCGATGAACTGCTGCCAGTCGATGGTACGTTGACTGGCGTCCTCATGGATCGGGTACACCCAGGCACCGTTGGGATCATTACGGTTGGTAGTGACTTCAATCAGGTTGATTTTGCCCAGGATGCCCTGGCCGATCACTTCCTTTGCTTTCAGGTAACTTTCATTCTGCCTGCCCTGGTGGCCGAGCTGGAACACGACATTGTTCTCCTTCACGGCTTTCCGGACCTCATAGGTTTCTTCCACAGTCCAGGTTAGCGGCTTCTCGCAGTAAACATGCTTACCGGCTTTCGCCGCCGCGATGGTCATAGGCCCATGCCAGTGATCCGGCGTTGCGATGATCACGGCATCGACGTCCGGGGCGTTGATCAGATCGAGATAATTCAGGTATCTTTTCGGCGGGTCGCCCATTTTTCCTCCGGTGCCTTCCCGGAAAATGTTGGCCCCGGCTTCAACGGCCATGTCCCCGTAGGTGTCGAAGATATCGCAAACGCCGGTGAGTCGGACATTTAAGCCCGGCTGAGCCAGGTAATCCTCATATTCCTTAAACTGCTTGTTGGCCAAAGATTGTTCTTTCCAGTAATCGACCCGGGTGGGATGGGTAAAGCCAGCCGCCATGGCCAGGTCCTTTCCACGGATCCCGTATCCGATCAGTCCCAGGCGGATTTCCCGTCCAATAGAGGGATCATCCCGGAAAGCAGAAGGCTCCGGACTGATCTTCAGTTCTTCCTGGATATTCAGCCGGAGGTAATTTTCGTATTTGCGTTTCCGATACCAGGCATAGGCGAGCCCGCCCACTACAGGGATGCTAACCAATGATTTCAGTATGTCTCTTCTGTTCATGGTCATTGATTGTCATTGATTGTCATTGATTGTCATTGATTGTCATTGATTGTCACTTGTGGTCATCAGGTGTTATTATTGCTTACCGCCGACCGCTGACCGCCGACCGAATATCAACGCCTCCACTCCCCACTCCTTCCACGTCGGGAACACCAGCAGGACCATCAGCGCCAGGGCTTCGATCACCATCTTGTTCACTACCAGGTAGCTGCCATCGCCGGGAACCGCGTACTTTAGCCCAACGAAAGGCGGATGCGAAAGGTAATAGAATGCCATCAGGACAATCCCTGATATGATGGCGACGCGTGTGAACAATCCGAGGATCAGCCCCAGGCCGATCAGGATCAGTCCCCAGATATTCAGGAAATCCACGACTTTCAGCACATCCGGGCTGGACGCCAGGGAGAAGAAGAAATTCCTCATGAAACCTTCCGAATCAAGCAGGTACCCGGCGCTGGTCCAGTTCGGGTTGGCCAGTTTTACCAGCCCTTCGTAAAGAAAATGCCAGCCGATGGCCAGGCGGAGAGCGAGTAGCAGTATTTTCTGGATTTTAGTCATTGGTCTTTAGTCCTTGGTCTTTAGTCTTTAATTGTTAGCCTTCAGTCTTTAGTCCTTGGTCGAAATAATTTGACTAAAGACCAAAGACCTAAGACTTAGGACTCCTATCATTTCTGTATCGTTCTCAAGTAAATATCCCTCCACTTCACTGCCACGCTGCCGCCACTGTGGACCTGCAGGGCGATGACACCACGGCCTTCTGCGATGGCTTCATCGGTCAGCCTGGTCATCATTTCACCGTTAAGCCAGGTCATGACTGCACCATCTTTCAGCAGGATCACCATATCGTTCCATTCATCCGGCTTAAGGATATTTTCGCGGTCATCCGGAATTTCATTCAGCCAGCCGCGGCCTCCCGATTCATAGATCGCGCCGGTGTTATTACCGGGAGGTGCCACCTCAGCCTGCCAGCCTTTGATGTCTGTGCCGTTGAGTTCCGACCTGAAGAAAACACCGCTGTTGCCGTCTTCCTCGAGCCTGAACTGCACCCGCAGGATGAAGTTATAGTATTCCTTTTCTGTCGCGAGGTAACCGTATCCGCCCTGTGAACCACTGGCGCCGACCAGCATTCCATCTTCAACATACCACTTTTCTTCGCCGTGATTTTTCCAGCCGGAAAGATCTGTGCCGTTGAAGAGCGCTATCCCTCTGTCTGTCAGATCCTTAATTTTAATATTCCTGAAGCGGACATTGCTGCCATGATCCTGCAAACCGATATATCCTTTCCTTGCCAGTCCATATCCCGGGTAATCTTTCCATTTGCCTTCCCGGGCCAGCTTGAACCATTCATCAGTCCAGAGCTCGTATTCCACGATGATTTCGCCATTAAGCCAGTGCGTCACGTGACCATTCTCAACCCTTATGCGTGATGAATTGAATTCACCAACCGGCATTAATTTCTTCTTTGATTGATCTGCATTGTGCATGGCGTAATTGGCCCCGGCCTGCTGCCATTCTTCCAATCCTCCGGGCCAGCCGATATCATCAATCAACTGGCATTCAGGGCCAGTCGCATAGGTGGAAGGATAACCTTCTTCCACTACATGGAAAAAGATCCCGCTGTTCCCTTCAGGTGCAATGGCCCACTCCAGGTACAGGTCAAAATCCTCGTACTGAGCGACAGTGATGATGTCGTTCGCAGTTTCACCGCCACCGGTACCCTGCGCCACCAGGCATCCATCGACAACAGACCAGTCGGTTGGCATTTTATCCATGTTGAAACCGCGCCAGCCGTCGGTGGTTTTGCCATCGAAAAGGAGCACCCAGCCTTCATCGATCTCCCCTTTTGTCAGGGTATTATGCTGGGCGATTGCAGAAATGCTCACCATTGCAAGCAGTATCAGGAATGGGAGTAATTTAAGACGAATCATAAAGATTGTTTTTGACCGGTTAAAATTAAGAAAATTGCATAAGGGACTTCAGCCCTTTCAAAAACATTTTATCTTTATGATATTTAAAGAAATGGCAGGATGACACTGCGAAATACGCTCATTTTCAGGACACTTCTTTTCCTGCTGGGAATGACTGCCATGTCGACCCAGGTGATCCTGATCCGCGAAGCGCTGGCAGTATTCCAGGGCAACGAGCTGGTAATCGGGCTATTCCTGGGAATCTGGATGATGCTGACGGCAGCAGGCTCGTTTCTGGCAGTTCACTGGTTCAACCTCACCCCCTTTACCCCCCGGCCCCCTGTTCCCCCTCTCCAAATGGAGAGGGGCTCAGGGGGTGAGGTAAGCGTTCTCCTTGTCTCCTTGTCCCTTCTCCCCCTCGCTTCCCTGTTCCTCCTGGTAACCCTACGTTTCTCCCTCGTCCCTCCCGGTATCTTGCCCGGGCTGGAAATGACCGCGCTGGTGATCTTCCTTGCGCTGTTGCCGTTTTGCCTGGTTTCCGGGATGCTTTTCCCGGTTCTTGTTGAAGGGCTATCGTCATTAAAAAAGATAAGCCTTCTGCATGAAGGATATGCCCTCGATTCTGCGGGGAGCGTGATCGGAGGCCTGCTCTTCAGCCTGGTTTTTATCTTTACCTTACCCCCTTATGAAAGTCTGATTTTATTGACCACGTTCTGCTTCCTTGTCCTGTTCATCATCTGGATATTTTCAGGAAAGATCGTGACGGCGATTCTCGCCCTGGTTTTCGGGGCAATGGTTTTTCTTATGCCAACAATACCTGAAATTGTTAATTTTCTTGATCAGAAACAGTTCAACGAACAGAAAGTCATTGAAATCAAATCGTCGCCATTCGGGATGCTGGCGGTTAGCAAAATGGGTGAAGAATTGTTCATTTATGATAACGGTGTTCCGGTCAGTTTGAGTGAAGATGTGTTCAATCGGGAGGAAGCGGTACACTTTGCCATGCTGTTGCATCCTGATCCGAAAAAAGTCTTGATGGTTTCAGGCGGAACATCAGGAATAATTGGTGAAATACTGAAGTATCCTCTGGAAAAGGCCGATTATGTGGACCCCAATCCATGGCTGCTGCGCATTACTGATAAATACCGGCCATTGCCGGATGATCAGCGGATCAGATATATTTATAAAGATCCCAGGATTTATTTGAAGAATAATGAGGAGAAATACGATGTGATCCTGGTCAATGCACCGGAACCGAACTCCGCCGAATTGAACCGTTTTTACACGGCAGAATTCTTTAAATTACTGAAAGACAAACTTAATCAGGGCGGATTGATCTCTGTTGCCACGCAGGCAGCCGGCAATTACATGAACGAAACGTCACGGCTGATCCATTCGGTGAACTATAACACGCTGAAATCGATGTTCGGCCATGTCAGGATCATTCCCGGCATGAAAGACTATTTCCTGGTGTCGGATGTAACAATTGAACAATCGATCCTCAAACATTATCAAGATAAAGGGATAAATAACGATTACGTAAATCCTTTTTTCATCAATGAAGAGCTTCTCTCTATGCGCAGCGACCTGATCCTCAGAGACCTGCTGCCCGATGCCCCGGTGAATTCCGACCTGAAACCCTTTGTATTCTCGTTATTCCTTCGCCACTGGCTCGAAAAATTCAAAATGAACACATGGACCATCCCATTAATATTGTTACTGTTATTGATACTGTCATTGTTTTGGCTCGGTCCGCTGAACCTGGGTTTATTTGCCGGCGGCTTCACCGCTTCCGGCCTTGAATTCACGCTGCTGATCTGGTTCCAGGTGATGTACGGAAATGTTTACCAGATGACGGGGGTGATCTTCGCGTTGTTTATGGCGGGATTGGCAATTGGTTCCGGGTTCCGGGTTCCTGGTTCCTGGTTCTTGAGCAATAGAGGTAAGAAACACAATTTCAGGGGGTTCCTCATGATCCAGGGGATCATTGCCGGTTTTTCAGCAGTGATTGCCATCTTGTTGAAGATAATTCCATCCGGATCATCGGGTTTTGCCACATCAGGAATGATATTGATCCTGGTGTTGATGACGGGGTTAATAACGGGAACTCAATTTTCATACAGTGCATTTTTACGAAAAACAAACGTATTAAGAAGTTCCGGCGAATCGTTCAGCGCTGATTTGCTGGGCTCAGCGATCGGGATCATCCTGGTTTCAATTTACATTATACCAAATATCGGATTGCCGATGACAGCGCTTTCACTTGCCGGACTGAACGTGATTATTATTTCAGTAATGGCGATTAAAAACCGATTCTGATATCGAACATCGAACATTGAACATCGAAAATCCCTATTTCCCTCTCCCCACCCCTGCCCCTCCCCGTGATGTATTTTTGTTTCATAGTTATCATCACGTCGGGGAGGGGAAATCGATGATGCCCACCCCGCTTTCTACAGACGGGGAACTCCTCCGGAGTTCAAAAACAACCAATGACCACCAATGACCACCAATGACCACCAATGACCATTTTTTTTCTACCTTTGCCGGCTATTTCAAAAATCCATGCAAAACATCCGCAACATCGCCATCATCGCCCATGTCGACCATGGGAAAACTACGCTTGTCGACCGAATCCTTTATCAATCGCATTTGTTCCGTGAAAACGAAGATGTCGGAGAACTTATCCTCGACAGCAACGATCTCGAAAAAGAGCGTGGTATCACCATTTTGGCGAAAAATGTATCTGTAAGATATAAGGGTCATAAAATCAACATTATAGATACTCCTGGCCACTCCGACTTCGGCGGTGAAGTGGAGCGTGTGCTGAACATGGCCGACGGCGTTCTTCTACTGGTAGATGCGTTTGAAGGCCCTATGCCCCAGACACGCTTCGTCCTGCAGAAAGCACTGGAATTAGGATTAAAGCCAATCGTGGTAATTAACAAAGTGGACAAGCCCAACTGCCAGCCCGACCTGGTGCACGAGGCCGTTTTCGACCTGATGTTCAACCTGGAAGCCAATGAAGACCAGCTCAACTTTCCTACCGTTTACGGTTCCTCCAAACAGGGCTGGATGTCGGATGACTGGAATAAATCCACCGATAATATCATTCACCTGCTGGACGTCATCATAGAACACATCCCCGCCCCGAAAACCACGCAGGGGACCCTGCAGTTGCAGATCACCTCGATCGATTATTCATCCTACACCGGGCGGATCGCGATCGGCCGCATCCAGCGCGGATTTCTCAAAGCCGGCATGCCGGTATCGCTCGTTAAAAGGGACGGGGTCATCCGGAGGCAGGTGATCAAGGAAGTCTATCTTTTCGAAGGCCTGGGGAAAGAAAAGACCAAAGCCGAGGTACATGCCGGCGAGATCTGTGCCATTATGGGCATAGAAGATTTCGATATCGGCGATACGATTGCCGACGCCGAAGCCCCGGAAGCGCTCATCCCGATCAAGGTGGATGAACCGACCATGAGCATGCTGTTCACCATCAACAACTCGCCATTTTTCGGCAAAGACGGCAAGTTTGTCACCTCGCGCCACCTGCGCGACCGCCTCTTCCGCGAAATAGAGAAAAACCTGGCGCTCAGGGTCGAAGAAACCGGCTCGCCCGATTCCTACATGGTTTACGGCCGTGGTATCCTGCATCTTTCCATCCTGGTGGAGACCATGCGCCGCGAAGGCTTCGAGTTCCAGCTCGGCCAGCCGCAGGTAATACTTAAAGAGATTGACGGACTAAAACACGAGCCGATCGAATTCCTTACAGTCCATGTCCCTGAAGCTTTCTCCGGAAAGGTAATTGATATTGTGACAGGGAGAAAAGGAGAGATTTTACATATTGAGACCAAAGGCGACCGTATCGTTCTGGAATTCAACATCCCCGCCCGGTCGATCATCGGGTTGCGGAACACTATTCTGACTTCCACCGAAGGCGAAGCCATCATCGCGCACCGTTTCAAGGGCTACGAACCGTGGAAGGGTGACATTGCCGCCAAGCGCAACGGCGCCCTGATAGCTATGGAAACCGGCCTGGCCATCGCTTATGCGATCGACAAACTACAAGACCGCGGCTCCTTCTTCGTCGAGCCCAACGACCCCGTTTATACCGGCCAGGTCATCGGCGAGCACATCCACCCAAACGACCTGGTCGTCAACGTCAGCAAAACCAAGAAGCTCAGCAACATGCGCGCTTCCAGCGCCGATGAGAAAATGATGATCTCCCCGGCCATCAAATTTTCCCTCGAGGAAGCTATGGAATACATCCGCAACGACGAATACGTGGAAGTCACGCCGAAATCCATCCGGCTGAGGAAGATATGGCTGGATGAGAACGAGCGGAAGCGGAGGAAGATCTAGGCGCAGCAGGATGCGCAGGAATCATAAAGCCCTCACTCCGACCTCATCCGCCGGAATAATTATCTGTCTATTTTTGTACTAACTTTATACCTTCTTTCGATTTTCAACTATGTCGAAACACAGATCCATCAGCAAACGCGATTTCCTGAAATCCTCCTTCCTTGGTGGTTGCGGCCTCTGCCTTGCTGCTTCGGGGATGGCGCCGAGGCTACTTGGAAATGGGCTGAACGGTTTTGTTAACAACACCCCATTCCCTCAGGACACTCCGTGGAAATGGAGCACCCCTGCGCTATATTTTATCGAGACGCCCAAAGGCATCAAATGCAAGCTCTGCCCCAGGAAATGCGAGATCGAGGTGGGCAAGGCGGGTTCATGCCGGACGAATGTCAATTACGGCGGAAAACTCTATTCGATCAGCTATGGCAATCCCTGCGCAGTGCACATCGATCCGATCGAGAAAAAGCCGTTCTTCCACTACCGCCCGGGCATCCTTGCCTACTCCATCGCCACCGCCGGCTGCAACCTGGCCTGCCTGAACTGCCAGAACTGGGAGATCTCGCAGGTCAGCCCGAAAGAAACCCGGAACTACGACCTGATGCCGGCAGACGTGGTGAAAGAAGCAAAAAGAGCCGGCTGCGAATCGATCGCCTACACTTACACCGATCCGGTCGCTTACTATGAATATACGCTGGATACAGCAACGATCGCAAGGAAGGAAGGAGTCAAAAACCTGCTGGTCTCAGCAGGGTACATCAATCCCGATCCGCTGCGCCGCTGGTGCAAAGTGCTCGATGCCGCCCGTATCGACCTGAAAAGTTTCAGCGATGAAACCTACGAAATGCTGAACGCCGGCACACTCCAGCCCGTGCTGGATTCATTGAAGATACTCAAGGAAGAAGACGTCTGGCTGGAAATCATCAACCTGGTCATACCCACCTGGACCGATGACATGGACATGATCAGGGAAATGTGCGAGTGGCTGGTCGACAACCAGTTACACATGTTCCCGCTGCATTTCGACCGCTTCTACCCGATGCACAAACTGACCACACTGCCCGAAACGCCGGTCTCCACCCTGGAAAAAGCCCGCCAGATCGCGCTGGACACCGGCATCAAATACGTTTACATCGGGAACGTCCCCGGTCACCCCGCCTCCAACACTTACTGCCCGGAGTGTAAAAAGCTGATCATAGAACGACGGGGTTACACCATCCTGCAAAATAAGATCACCGGCTCAAAATGCAGTTACTGCCAGGCGGTGATCGACGGAGTTTGGAGCTGACAGTTCCAGGTTCCAGGTTCCAGGTTCCAGGTTCCAGGTTCCAGGTTCCACGCCTCCAAGCCTCCACGCCTCCATGCCTCCATGCCTCCCTACCACCTGACCACAAAAGCGCCCTCATGCCGCACCGAATGACATGGAATCCCCGCTCTCTCAAACAGCCCGAGCCACTCCTCCGCCCGGTAAAACGGCACCGAACTGTCGATGACCACCTGCTTTATTTTTAATTGTGATGCCAGTCGCTCCGGATCCAGTTTGAAATTGCCTGAAATGATGGCCAGGTCCACCGAAAGTGATCCCGGGAACTTGAAGTACCGCCATTCCCTGTTAATCAAAGCAATCCTTCTTTCTTTGAATGAAATGAACGGATGTGCCATGAAAATTCCGCTTTCAACTATTACCTTATCTTTCAATGCATTAAGCTCTCTGATATTCTTAATACCCTGTTGTATCCTGTTGGGCTTAATATTGAAATTGATCTTTTGCTGGTTCAGATTCAATAAACTATCGGCAATACAATAAGCCTTCCGGCCATCGAACAGGTCGATGGCGGTATGGCCCGGGACACTGTATACTATGATTTCGTTGGTTGAAATCCGTCGATATTTCTGCGTTGCGCCGGTAGAAAAAATCAGTAGGCTTGCCACGAGAGAGAGAATTATCCAGCGGCGCTGCTTCAGGATAAAAAATCCAAAACCAGCTACGATGATAATGTAGAGCATTATTACCTGTATCGGCGACAGTACGATCGGCTCCAGCACGGCACCCGGCAGGCTCTGTATCCTCCCCACCGATTCCTGCATGAACCACAGGCTCCATTTCAGTGGCCAGGCCAGCCAGTCAAATTGCAGCCCGACAGCACACGCTGCCAGCACTGCAGCAGCCAGGTAAATGATCACACCTGCCAGGGGCACCACGATCAGGTTGGTGACCAGGAAATAGACCGGAAACAAATTGAAGTAGTGGCTTGCCAGAGGAGAAGTGGCCAACTGGGCCGCCATGGAAACGGCCATCACAGGCCATACCCACGATACAATCTGATTATTGGATTTCACCAGCTCGTTAACCGGCTTGTAAAATGCAAAGATCCCCAGAACGGCCAGATAGCTGAGCTGGAACCCGACCTGTGTGATCTCATAAGGATTGATCCAGAGTTGCAGGAAAGCTGCTGTTGCCAGGATATTATAATTTTCCGTGCCTCGTCTTAACATGTTTCCTGCCGCTACCAGGCTGAACATCAGCGAAGCCCGTGTGACCGAAGTCGACAGGCCGGTTACCAGTGCATAAGCCCATATGCAAAGGACTACCAGGATCGTGTGCAGCAACTTGCTTTTCCTGTTCCGTTTCAGGAAAAAGAGCAGCTTGTCGGCAGCAACAAAAATTATTCCTACATGAAGCCCTGAAACACACAGGACATGAGTGGCCCCCGCGTAGCTGAACTCCTGCCTGATCTCCGCATCCAGAAATTCACTGATTCCAAGCAGTAAAGCCGAAACAAGGGCAAAATCCCTGCCCTCGATCCCAGATTCACGGAAACCATCCAGAAGTGATTGGCGGCTGCGCTCGGCAAAGACAAAAAGAAAATTTGCCTCGTAACGACCGACTTTTTTCCATTCTCCTGCTTCCAGGAAAACCTGATGATAGATCTGCCGGTTGCTCAGATACTTGCTGAAGTTGAACATGAATGGATTGGCTGGTTCCGGAATATTTTGCATTACCCCTTTCATTAAGATCAGATCCCCGTAACTCAGGTCTTTGCACAACGTGTCTTCCCTGAAATACAGCATGATCCCTGAGTTCAGCGGCACCCAGATACCATTGCTATCCTTTGCAGCCACGATCCGGGCATTGCCTGAATGCATCCTCGATTTAGCAACCGGCGCCCTCCCGATCTGGCAAAGGTAAAGCTGGTCCTGGTCACCATCAGGCATAGTATTCTGCGCTGGCTGTTTGCTGTTTATGATTGACACCATCGATATTCCAAGACAAAACAGGACAAAACATGCCAACACTCCGGTCACCCAGCGGTATTTGTAAATTGCCCTGAAAAACCGGTAATTGATCCATAATCCAATGACTGCAGGAATCACGGGAATGATAAAATACATTGGGGAATACGTGATCCCGGTGACCACAGCAACGATGATCCCCAGGGTAAAAGGCAGAACAACCCGGATTGGGGTATATTTATGGTAAATATTCACATAAAAAGATACTGGGAAATGGAAAGAAGCAGGCTAACCGTTGATTTTATGAGCGTTCATGACTCACCTTAAATATAAAAAACCAATCTTGAATGCCTCCTTTTCGGTGCGGAAGCGGTAAACTATGATACCGGCAGGCAATTTTTTATTGATCTGGTACGGGCTTGTCACCGGCTCCCCGGAAGAAAAAACGATTTTTCCATTCCAGTCGATAAGCTCAAGTATGACAGGATCCGGCACATCCACACTCCATCTGAACTGAATGGGATTTTTACGGTTGAAAAATATGGTGTCTTTCGGTGCATCGACACGAAAATCAACCTGTCGCTGGACAAACCGGAGAAGTTCCCGGTCCAGTTCACTCATATCTGGCCTTTCGACAATTGTTGTTTCAAAGACATATCCTTTTCTCAACTCCATTCTCTTGATCATCAACGAGATGACAGAGGTAAAGCTGACAGCCAGCGTGATCAGGGCTGCCAGCCATAGCCAGTTGTAACCCTGGCCTAAAAAACCGCTGCTTTTCTTTTTCCTGGCATTCTCCTGCCGGATCTCCCTCAGTTTCATCCTCAGGTCCAGCGTCTCCTTGTCACTCAACGCCTCATAGATGCTGAGATACTCCTGGTAAGCATCATTGAAAGCCTTATCTTTAGTCAGCTTCTCTTTAAAAGCTGCCATTTCATCCGGCTCCAATGCACCGTTGTAATACCTTTCGAACAATTCGAATTCCTTTGTTTTCATTGTGATAATCTTTTATATTCCGGATCGTTCATCACCCGGTTCATTAATGACTTCATGCACTCATATTTTCGCTTTATGGCATATTGCCGCCCTTTATAACCGATGATCATGGCGATTTCATCGTAAGACGTACCATCGACCACCATCATCAGGATCTTCCGGCATAGTTCGGTCAGTTCCAGGAACCGCTTCTGAAAGATGACTTTTTTGGCCTGGAAATCGTCATAGATCTCCGCATCCTCGAGCATCAGGAATTCATCCATGTCGCTGAATTCGTAGGAAATCTTGTTCCTGTCCAGGTATTGCAGCCACATATGCCGCACCACTGAATACAAGTAGGTCTTAAATGAGCAGTCCAGGGACAGGTTTTTCTTCCCGACCCTTTGATAGACCGCCATGATCGCCTCCTGGAAAAGGTCTTCCGCATCTTCCTCCGAGCCCTGGTTCCGCACCACGAAATACCTGACCATCGGAAAATACTTTTTGTAGACGAAATTCAGCACGTCTATATCCCGGCGTTTGATGCCTTCTATTATTCCATATTGAGTGTAGTGTACCATTCTACTCTATTAATCCGGTTTTTTGAAAAAAATACCCGGTCATTTTAAAATATTTTTAAAATAATTTTCTATCGGACTGAATTACAGCATTATAGAAGATTTATTTTTTATGCGTTGCTCACAGATTGAACTGAAGTTGTCTTCTGTGTTGTAAACCAAGCCTTCATGTAACCATTCTGTAGATTCTAACACCAACGACTAAAGCCGTTGGTTCCAAGTTAGTTACAAAATGTCAACCGACGGCTTTAGTCGTCGGCGATGCAAAATAAAGAGAACGTTCAGGCTTTTGCAACGAATTTACAAGAAGCTAATAACTCTTGGTCTGTAAATTCTGCGAGAAGCGGAAGCTGATCCTGTCATCAAGCCCCGTCTGTCGGCTAACCCCCAGGTCTTCGCTGAGCGAAAGGCTGCCTGTGCAGGATATATCGAAGGTATTTGCAATGGAGGATCTCCTGTTGCTCACATCAAAACTGACCACGATATGGCTTTCCAGGTCACCGTAATTTACCTCGGTTTCCACGGTAAACTGTTCATTCATTGAATCATGAAAAACAAATTTCCCTTCTGGCAACACTCCGGTGAAAGTGATCCGGTCAGCCTGGGCGGAATCCAGCAAATTCACCAGGACCGGATCATCGGCCTGTAATGTACTCAGGTCAAGTGTGCCATTCATTTGAAGCCCGTCATAGGTAACGGACATTTCCCGGCTGGTCATTACAAGCTGTGTACCGTCGGTTTTCATCAGGTACACTTCCAGGGTGGCAGGTTTAGCGGCCACAATATCCTGGGACTGGGCAAAAACAGCCAGGATCAATGCCATCAGTGTCAGTTGTATTCTTTTCATGGCTCTAATTATTCATTAATGAGGTATGGCTCCAGTAATTTTAACAGCGACTGCGCGGGAACGATCAGCACTCCCCTTCCGTCATAGTTCTCCGATATGGGCTTCTGTGATTGCTTCAGTTCTGAGATATAAAGCATTTCCCTGCCGTTTTCGCTCCTGATCCGGCAGGAAGAAGCCTGGCCGATGCCTTTGATGTTGAAACGTACCAGCTTGTTGGTGCCCGGGTTGAACATTTTGATAGTGCTCTGCCCGGGATCAGTCATCCAGACATTTCCGCTGATATCGGTGCAGAGGTCATCGCAGGCTTCCATGAACCTCAGTTTAAGATACACTTCCTTTAAAACGGCATCTTCCCCGGTAAATTCATAAATCCCGGTCAGCGTATTGCTGAAAAGAATCTTATCCTGCCGGGTATCATAGTATAGCCCGTTTGCCGCCCCGGCATTCCGAACGTACGGAACAGGCGGACTAAAACCATTTTCACCCTGATTTATCATTCTATATATCAACCCCTTAGGATTCAATAGACTGAAGGTATCGCTGGTAAAATAGAGGTGGCCATTTCCATCAAAACAAATACCGTTCATGCAGGGAAAATTCTCTGTAACAGCTTTTGCAATTGTCAATTCCCTTGAAATTCTATGAATGGCTGCGCCGGTCTTAAACCATTCTTTCAACGAAACAGTGCTTACCGCGGCATAAAGTTCTCCGTTAGATGAAATAGCCAACCCAAATACTGACTCACCTGCCTTGAATGATTTATTCAGCAGGTAATGGCCCTCCTTATCCGGTGAAAGATAGTGAATATACCCTTCCAGGCAGGAAACATAGACACCGCTGGAATCGCTTTCGGGCATGACGTTCTCACATCCGTTCATGCCGGTGACAAACTGTGCCACTGCAAGACTGTCAATCTCAACCGTGATCCGGTATTCAGTGATCCCTTTGCTGAATTCGAGCAGGTTCGGCGCCTTTACCCGGATAAAAACATACCCGGCCAGCAGGATCAGCATGATCACAAAACCAATGATCGCCAGGATTCTGATCAAAAGCCGTACTTCAGCATTTTTCTTCAAAGTGACTTAATAACATTATTTTAATTCAAAATTCAAAATTCAAAATTTAAAATTCAACATTTCCCTATAGGTTCATCAGACTCGCCTCATGGTCAATATATTCCTGCAGCCAGCGGTTCTTGAAATTGTTCAGCCGCTTGGTCATGGTCAGGGTTGAGCGGTATTGCTCAAGGTATCCCTTGATGTGCCGTGCACAATTCCCTTTAAAATGGTCCCCGGGCAGGATCTGGTTGACAAGTCCCAACCGGAAAGCTTCTTCCGCGGTGACCCGGTCCGATAGCTGTATTTCCAGGGCTTTGGAATGCCCGAGATAATGCGTAAGGAAAAAAGGAATGGAGCCGCTGGGGTGCAGGCCGTATTTCCGGTGCGCCATGGAGAAAACCGCTTTCGGACTTGCCAGGCGGATGTCCGACACCATCAGAATACCAAGAAATGGAGTTACTACCGTGTCGTCGATGCCGGCAAACACCATTTTATGATACCCTGCCAGGTAGCGGATAAACCGGTTGAGAATATTGATCTGCCGGAATCTTGTATTTTTCTCAAGGAAAATGCGCACGTCCTTGTCATCCATAGGATCGGTCTCGCCTAAAATACCGCGGATAAAAACATCATACGCCTCTTCGCCGAGGCACCCCGGCTCGCTGAGGAGCAACAGGCCCTTAACGGCAGGGTTATGTTCGGCTTCACGGATAAAATCCATCATCACCTGGCTTTCCGTCAGATCGGTGATCAGCTTAAACGCTTCGGCTTTAAGGTCAATCACAGCCAGGTTATCAGTTACAGACGCTTCAAAATACAGGTTATCAATCGTTTTTCCCATAAGCAATAGAAGTTTTCACGTTAGTTGAAATTTATGGTTAAGGTAAGAATAAAATTGTATTAAAATTCTTTACCGAATATTTTTCATCTGACTGCCCCAGTTCAATGAATTCTGCCAATATTTCTTCTAGTGGTTTTCTGCTATTCTTTCCTATCGATGGCGCCGTAATATTGTTTCATTAATTCTGCCCGAAAATATCACAGGTTGCTTTGCCAGGTAACTTGAGTTGAGACCGGAAGAAATCAATTAATCTTATCCAATCCACAAGCAGCTCCGGCGCCGATCCCCCCACGGCGCCTTTTTTTCTTACAGAAATAAAAAAAATCTTACCTTGCGTTGAAATTGACATGAAAATGGCGAGGTCGCAATATATATTTATCCTGGCTCTGGTCATCCTCTTTATCACCAATGAGATCCATGCCCAGCAATGGCACCTTGAAAAAGACAAAGACGGTATCCAGGTTTACACCCGTCCCGAGCCCGGTAGCAATTTCAAAGCTTTCAAAGGTAAAACGGAAGTAAATGCCAATGTAGCTGAAGTCGTTGCAATCATTGAAGATGTCGAACAATTCGACGAATGGGACGAAGACGTGAAAGAGATCAGGGTGCTGGAACAGGAGAAAGGCAAGTTCCTGAAGTATTACGTGGTCTACGATCTTCCCTGGCCCGTGCAGGACCGCGACCTTTGCATCGAAGCTGCTTTCTCAACCGACAGGAATAATGGCAATACACTGCTGATCTCAGGATCAATACCTGAAGCAGTTCCTCCTCAGGAAGGCATTGTAAGAATTACCGATTACTGGCAGCAATGGGTCCTGGAAGAAAAAGAAAACGGGATCATCCGCATCACCGTCGAAGGTTTCGCCGATCCCGCCGGCGACATCCCCGCATGGATAGCCAACATGGCCATTACAGATACACCGCTGAATATGCTGAGAGAGATCCGGAAGAGGTTCCAGTGAAAACGAACAGGCGACATCCGATTTCAAATCACTTCGAATATCGAATATCGCCTGATCGTTCTTTCGCCTGATGTTGTAGCCCGTAGGGGATTCGAACCCCTGATTTCCAGGATGAAAACCTGGCGTCCTAACCACCTAGACGAACGGGCCAAAATTTTGAGGGTGCAAAGGTAGAAAAATTTTTTTAACCTCCAAATATTTTTCTCAAATTAACTTACGACCAAAGACCAAAGACTGAAGACTGAAGACTGAAGACTGAAGACTACTCCTTGTCCGCCAGGAACTTAAACCCAAGCCTCTTTCCCGTCTTCAGCGTATGGCTCTCAGCCGTTGATTTCACTTCTTCAAGGGAAATCTCCTTGACTGCATCAAACGGCGGGGTCAGCAGATCAAAATTGATGGCGTAGGTCACCGCCGACTCGACAAGCTTCCGGGCCGCGTTCTCGTCAAAGACCTCCTGACCGAAATTGTTGTACAACAAACCCACTTCCCGCTTGCCCTCGATGAAATAACACTTGTCCTTGTTGATGAATATCCGCCCGATCAGGTAGCCCACATCATTCACCCTGTTGTATTTGAAGGAATCGGTGAGAAAATTGTAAATATTGATGATCCCGCAGTAGGACCTCTCCTTGTCTTCTTTGATGTACGAAGTTGACATGACTTCATGATAGCGCGAGAATTCGAAAATGTTCGTATGCATGGAGAAAACCAGGACGTCGCCGGCAAACTGCATCCGCTCCTCAAACTCCCCCATGTCTTCACTGATAAACCGGACTGCCCGCGAACCTGGCGGATACTTTTTATCATATTCGGTTGTCAGATCCCCGATCACTTTCTTGATCAGGTTTATTGAATCAAACGTATTCTGGTAAACCAGGCGGATCAGGCCACCCTTCTTATTAATAACTTCAAACAATTCTGCAGACATAGGTAGGAAATGTTGAATGTTGAATGTTAAATTTTGAATTAACCTGGAACCTGGAACCTGGAACCCTGGAACTTTGGAACCATTATTCAAAGGTAAAACAAAGCTGGAATATTTTCGAATTCAGCTTGGAAATTCCCTGGGTGTAAAGATAGTCATCCTTCTGAAGCATGTCAAACAAACCGTAAGTCATCCTGAGTTCCACTCCAAATTTGAACCAGGCGTTGTAGAAATCAAATCCGGCCCCGACCAGTGCATAAACATCATTCCGCTGGAGTTTGACAACCACCTGCCCGCCAAGGTCTTTTTTTCTTGCATTGGAGGCAATATCCAGGCTGTACTGGACTCCGGCCAATAAAAAAGCGGCTTTGTTATTCTGCCTTTTCGACCGGTACTTGACATAAAGCGGAAAATCGACAAAAACAGAACCAATGTTCTTCTTCACATCGATCAGTACGGTACTGTCGCCCGAATAACCCAGAATGCTATAATTGATGTTTCGCTCACCGAATGAAAGATCAGGGTTGAAGCGCAGGTTAAAATACCTTCCAAGCCTGTAATCCCCGTTAATGCCAATAATAAACCCAAAAGTAGGCTCAGAATTTACCCCGAGCAACATTGATGAATCCACATTCAGTTCCGGGGTCTGTTCAGCCGAGTACACCCTGGTCAGCAGGTCGGGGGCCGGTTTTACCGTGAAAAGCATATGGTTGAGCCCCAGTGTAAATCCAAAATGATAGGGCGCATAGTCATACTTCGGAAGATTTGTCACCTGCCCCTGGCCATACGATCCGACCACTGTAAAACAGGATAAAACAATGGCCAAAACAACGAAAACCTTTCTCAATGCTGATGGTATTAGTTACTAGTAACGGGGTTCCGCCCGGTTTTATTTTTGCGGCTGCAAACTTAATAAAAGATTTAATAATCCATTGGTCTGGCCGGGTTAAGGCATATTATAGAAGACTTAATGCTTCCTTGAGCAATCTTTCCCTGTTCACCGGCACCACGCCCACCTCTTCGCAAACAAGCCCTCCCGCCAGGTTCGACAGTGCAGCGATCCCCGCAGGATCAAGACGGCAGGCCAGACACAGCGTGGCCACGCTGATCACGGTATCCCCGGCCCCGGACACATCACTGATATTCCTCCGGTAGGCCGGCAACAGGTGTTGTTCAGCTTGTCCACCAGGCTCTACCAGGCTGATAAATACCCCTTCATCGGATAAGGTGACCATCACGGTTTCAATACCATAGTCCCCGTGAAGCATTCCGGCTGCTTTTGAGAGATTTTCCCGGTCACTGCCCCTGAATTCAATTCCAAGGCCTTCCCGGAGTTCCCTCAGGTTGGGCTTGAACAAGCTTACACCTTTATATTGAAGAAAATTTTTCTTCTTTGGATCTACCGTTGTGGGAATATCGGCCGATTTTGCCTTCGCGATGATCTTGCTGATCAGACTTGCAGTCAGGACCCCTTTGTTATAATCCTGGAATATGATCGCGTCCGGCTTTTTATTATCAATCAGTGAAACGATCCTGTCCAGTAAGGTGGCTTCATCGCCGGGGTTCAGGTCGGTGGTTATTTCTTCATCCACCCTCAGCATCTGCATCTTATTCCCGATAACCCTGAACTTTGTCGTAGTGACCCGGTCCTTGCTTGTCAACACAGCCTCACTGTCGAGTTGCGCCTCCTGCATGAGTTGCCTGAACTCGTTGCCTTTCAGATCATTGCCAATAACAGAGCACAGGATCGGAGTGGCGCCCAGGGCTTTCAGGTTCAGCGCCACGTTGGCAGCACCGCCGAGCCGGTTCACTCTTTTCTCAACACTCACCACCGGCACAGGTGCTTCTGGCGATATCCGCTCCACTTTGCCAAAAAGGTAAGCATCCACCATGACGTCCCCGATCACCATAATGTTAAGATGTCGGAACTGTTCGAAAAGCTGCCGGTAATCCCTGTCTGGCATCCGATACTTATTTAGGTTTACTTCCAGGTCTTTATTTCAGTTCGACCAATGCTTTCTTGATCCTGTCCACCGCTTCAACCAGCAATTCCATGGAGGTTGCATACGATATCCTGATGCAATCCGGATTGCCGAATGCATCGCCCGGGACCACGGCAACATGGGCTGTTTCCAGCAGGTAATCAGCCAGGTTTCCGGCGTTCTCAATCACCTTTTGCCCATTCCGTTTACCATAGTACGAAGTTACATCGGGGAAATAATAAAAGGCCCCTTTGGGAACATTGGTCTTGAACCCCGGCACGGTCTTGAGCATCTCCAGCATTTTATTCCTTCGCTGCCTGAAGGTGAAGATCATGTTCCGGATCTCAGCCGACTGGTCCGGATCGGTCATCATGGCTTCAATCGCCGCGTACTGTGAAATGGACGAAGTGGCGGAAGTCATCTGCCCCTGAAGTTTGTCACAAGCTTTGGCAATCCAGAGCGGGGCGGCCATATAGCCGAGCCTCCAGCCGGTCATGGCAAATCCTTTGGAAACCCCGTTGACCACCACAACCTGGTTGCGGATGAAGTCGAACTGGGCTATGCTTTCGTGATGGCAGTCAAAATTGATCAGCTCATAGATCTCATCGGAGATCAGTATGACCTCCGGGTGACGCGCCACAACCTCTGCCAAAGCGCGGAGTTCATCTCTTGAATAAACGCTGCCGGTTGGATTGCAGGGGCTGCTGTAAAGGATGACTTTCGTTTTTGGCGTGATGGCTGCCTCGAGTTGCTGCGGGCTGATCTTGAAATCATTTTCAACGGTTGCAGGCACAAAGACCGCAACTCCGCGCGCCAGCTTGACCATCTCTTTGTAAGAAACCCAGTACGGGGCCGGAAGTATGACCTCTTCCCCCGCGTTCACCAGGCTGATGATCACATTGGCAATAGAGTGCTTGGCCCCTGTTGAAACCACGATCTGTTCGGGCTTATAGTCAAGGTTGTTGTCACGCTTCAGCTTATGACAGATCGCTTTTCGTAATTCAAGATAACCCGGTACCGGTGGGTAATGCGTTTTATTGTCATGAATTGCCTGAATAGCAGCTTCTTTAATATTTTCCGGGGTATTAAAATCCGGCTCGCCGATACTGAGGTTGATCACGTTAATTCCTTCCGCGGCCAGTTCACGGCATCGACGCGTCATTGCAAGCGTTTCAGATTCAGAGAGATTTAATATCCTTTGTGCAACCAGTTCCATACAGTTTCTAAATTGTTAAATAATTCACAAAAATAGAAAATTGCAATTAGAAATTAGAAAATAGAAATTAGAAATTAGAGATTTGGAGATTTGGAAATTTGGAAATTTGGAGATTTGGAAATTTGGAAATTTGAAAATTTGAAAATTTGAAAATTTGAAAACTTGGAACTTTGGAACCTGGAACCTGGAACTCGTAACGCGTAACCCGGAACCTGGAACCCGGAACCAACAAAACCTTATCTTTGCAAAAAACATAACCATGGGCTTTGGCATTATCCTCGGGATCCTCTCCTACCTTTTACCCGCCATCGTGCTTTTTTTCGCGGTATGGCTGGTCACGATCACTTTTATGAAGAACCAGAAAATGAAGCGGGAGGCTGAAAAACAGGCTGCTTACCGGGAAACACTTTTACCCCTGAAATTGCAGGCCAGCGAGCGACTGATCCTTCTCCTGGAAAGGATCACCCCTTCACGTGCCGTGAACCGTGCCCTTGAGCCGGGGATGAGCGCATTTACATTTCAGATGGGTCTCTTGAAAAATATCAGGGAAGAATATGAACACAACGTGGCCCAGCAGTTGTACGTCTCATCATCATGCTGGTCATTGATCCGGGCAGCCAAGGAAGAAGTGATCCGACAGGTGAACATTGCGGCCGCAGAGAACGGGGCGAGTGCCGGGGCAGCAGAAATGGCAGCACTTTTAATAGAAAACTGGTCGGCGCTTGCCCCGGATCCTATCCAGGCAGCCATCGACCAGGTGAAACAGGAAATAAATTTTAAATTTTAAATTTTAAATTTTAAATTTTAAATTCTAACTCAAGACTCAAGACTCAGGACTCAAGACTTAGTTACCATATCCCTCGAGTCTTTCCATCAGCTTCTTTCTCCCGAAAAATATCCGGCTTTTAACCGTTCCGATCGAGATATCGAGCTCTTCGGCAATCTCCTTGTATTTATATCCCTGGGTGTGCATCTCAAAAGGTATCCGCTGCTCATCCTCAAGCGCATCGACCGTTTTGCGGATCTCTTTCTCTGAAAGCTGTGATTCCGGGGAAACCGGGAACGATTCAATGTGCTGGTGAATGTAATGCAGGTTATCGGTAGAGTCGATGAACGTCTTGGCCTTTTTTGCCCTGCGGTAGTTATTGATGAAGATATTTTTCATAATGGTGAACAACCACGCCTTGAAGTTGGTCTGGTGGACATACTTGTCTTTGAATAGTAACGCTTTGTAGTTAGTCTCCTGTACCAGGTCGTTGGCATCTTCCTCATTCATCGTGAGCTTCTTCGCGAAGTATTGCAGGTAGCTCTGCATGCTTAACAGCTTATAATTGAATTCTATTGCGGTCATGGCTATTTAGATTTTAGATTATTATTTTTGTCTAATTATTATGATGCAAAGTTAAACATCATTACTAACACTTGTCAAGTATTTTAACATTTTTTTAAGAATTATTCTAAATAAGAAATATTATAATACTGATATTCATCGTCTTAAATAAATATAGAATTACACTATATGATCACGGATTGTTAAATGCTGTTAAAATCCAGAAGGAATTTGTTTAACAATAAGGACAGAAAATAAGAAAAAGCAGGTTAAGAAAGGTTAGTAAACCGGAAAACAGTTTATAGTTTAAAGTTTGGGGAATTCATGTGAAAATTGCACCGCCGATTGGACCGGCTTAACATTAGAAAGCAGGGTGCCGGTGATCTGCTGGATCTGATGGCCCGTCACAAACAGGGTGCTGGCCGGGAACCGGGAAGCGATCCGGTTGATATATGACGATATCTTTTCCTTTTCAACCGCATTGGCAAATGCAGTGAGGAAATAATCAGGTTTAAGGTATTCCGAAACAGTGTACACGTCCTCTTCCGGTACATTGGCCCCAAGGTAGATGACTTTAAAACCCCTGCTTTTCAGAATATAGTTGTATACAAGCAGACCGAGCTCATGCAGGTCCCATTCCGGAAGAAAGAGCAGGAATTTCTTCACTTCATGGCCCGAAGGCACGGGTATGCTGTCGATCGCAACATAAATCTTCTGCTTAACCAGGTTAGTGATGAAGTGCTCATGGGCCGGATTAATGCTGCCGGCCTGCCACAGCACCCCGATCCGTTCAAAAAACGGGTAAAGCAGGTGAAACACCGTATTTTCGAATCCCTCTTTTATAATGGACTGATTGAGGATTTTCTCGAATTTGCTTTCATCCATCTCAATCATGGCCATTACAAGGCTCTCGACCTGGAAATCATGCCCGTTGGAGACCATGGAAACCTCGAGCACCTTCTTTGACAATTCATCCGCATCGAGCCCGGCGAGCCTGGAGATCTTGTATCCATGGCTTAGCAAAATGGCAATATTCATCAGTTTTTTCACTTCCGTATCGCAATAAAACCTGATATTGGATTCGGTGCGCTGAGGCCTGACAATCCCGTAACGCTTCTCCCAAATCCTGATGGTATGGGCTTTAATCCCGGAAATTCGCTCTAAATCTTTTATAGAATATAATGCCATGTCAATGGTCTGTTTACAGCTCTAAAAACAAAGCGGTGCTTCTTTTGTTCAATAAAAACCTTCCCAAATTACACAGAAATTATGAATGTTCAGCAGAATATGAGTTTTATGGGTTAATTTTGTCATTTCCCGGATATGAATGTACACATGGGGTGTTAAACTGTTAAACTGTTAAACTGTTAAACTGTTAAACTGTTAAATTGTTAAATTGCTAAAGTATTAAGGTGTTATCGATCAGAAATATCGTCATTATTGGATCGGGGAATGTGGCTTACCACATTGTAAATGCATTCAACAACAAGGGAATCCGCATCCTTCAAATTCTGGCAAGGAATGAACGTTCCGCCGGGCCGCTTTCTGAAAAATTCAACATACCTTATATTCTTGACTCATCTGGCTTAAACAAACAAGCTGATCTGTATATCCTTGCCGTCCAGGATGATCTGATCAGCGAGGTCGCTCATTCGTTAAAGCTTAAAGACCAGCTCCTGGTCCACACCTCCGGTTTCAGTCCGTTGGAGACTCTTTCGGGCGCATCGGAAAACACAGGTGTATTCTGGCCGCTGCAGACCCTCACAACCGGAAAACCGACCGATTATCAGTCAATGCCGGTGTTTGTCGAAGGCAGTTCAAAGGAAAATGAGCAGTTACTGGCAGCACTCGCCGGTTTGATCAGCGAAAACGTCAGGGCCACCGACTCCGCTGCCCGCCGGCAGGTCCACCTGGCAGCAGTGATTGCTGCCAACCTGACCAATCACCTTTACAACCTTGCTGCTTCCTTGCTGGAGAAGTATAAAATTCCCTTCGATGTGCTGGTACCATTAATCAAAGAAACTGCTAATAAAGCTGCAATGCAGCATCCCTTGCTTAACCAGACAGGTCCTGCGATCAGGAACGATTTGAAAGTCATGGAAGCGCACATGGAAATGCTCCGGGACAAACATGAATACCGTGAAATCTACAGGCTGATCACGGAAAACATTATTAAACTTCATTCAAAACAAAATGAGAAATTATAAAGAACGCCTTAGAAATATTACCGCTTTTGTGTTCGATTATGATGGCACCCTGACGGACGGGACCGTTATCCTGCTCGATGAAGGAGAACCGTTGCGCACGGCCAATGTCCGCGACGGATACGCAATACAGCTCGCCGTAAAAAAAGGCTACCACGTGGCGATCATTTCCGGCGGCAGGTCCAGGTCCATGTCAAACCGGTTCAGCATGCTGAAGGTCAGGCATGTATTCCTGGGCGTGGAACATAAGATGGATACCTTATTAAAGTACATGGAAGAAAATAACCTGGAACCTGACAATGTCCTTTACCTTGGTGACGACATTCCTGATTACCAGGTGATGAAACATTGCGGGGTTGCTGCCTGCCCGGCCGACGCCGCAGAGGAAATCAAAGCCATATCGCATTACATTTCTCATTATAAAGGTGGCGAAGGATGTGCCCGTGACGTGATCGAGCAGGTCCTCAAAGTGAAGGGACAGTGGATGAATGATGACGGTTTCAGTTGGTAAGACAATGCCCTGGAAAGCTTTCTTTAGGATCATACGCCCGTTGAACCTGCTGATCATGGCCGGCATGTTACTGCTGGTCCGCTACACCATCTTTTTACCGGTATTCAGTCAGAACGGGCTGGAAGGGCTCATGCCGGGATGGATGTTCCTGCTTCTCATCCTGGCGACCGTGTTTATCGGCGCCGGGGGCTATGTGATCAACGACGTGCTGGATATCGAGATGGACCGGATCAACAAACCGGGCAAACAGGTGATCGGAAAGCAGATCAGCGAAGCCGCGGGGAACAAGCTTCATTTCAACCTGACCGCCGCAGGAGTTGTCATCGGCCTGATTTTCAGCTACCTGTCAGGAAACCTCGTGTCCGGCGTCATTTTCATCATCATTCCCACGGCGTTGTTTTATTACAGCTACAAGTACAAGTACATGCCGGTGATTGGCAACCTGGTGGTCGCGCTGCTGGCTGCCATGGTGATACTGGTCTGCTGGATTTTTGAATTCTACCACCTGAAAACCAACCCTGACCTGTTTATCGAGGCCAGCCTGTTGTTTCCTCAGATTCTCAGGTTCATCCTCGCCTTTGCATTCTTTGCCTTTATGACCACTTTTACACGCGAGATTGCCAAAGACGCCCAGGATGTGACTGGCGACCAGCGGTTCGGATGCAGGACAATTCCTGTGGTTCTGGGCTTTCACAAAACAGGCTATCTTATTTTTATTCTGAATATACTGATTATCATCACGCTTGGCTGGTTCCAGTATTATCTATACATATCCGGATACAAGGAAATGGTTTATGCGCTCGTTATCACACAGTTATTGCTGGTGTATGCAGGCCTGAAAGCAATCGGTGCAAAAGAAAAATCATCCTGGGGAAAGATCAGCACCCTGATGAAGCTGGTGATGATCGCCGGAATGTTATCCTTATTAACAGTTTATCTCAGAAGTTTTTAATTGTATGCTGGAAAACCTTAAAGACCGACATCTTATCCTGGCCTCGGGATCGCCCAGGAGAAGGAACATTCTTCGGCAGCTCGGCATTGATTTCAAAGAGATCAGTGCTGACGTGGATGAATCGTTCCCCGACGGCATGACACCCGACCAGACCGCGATATTTCTCGCTAAAAAAAAAGCTGATTTTTTCAAAGAATTGATCACGGACCCTAAAAATATCCTGATCACGGCTGACACCCTCGTTCTGATCGACGGCCGGATACTCGGTAAACCGGATGGAAGAGCCGATGCTGAAATAATGCTGAAAACCCTTTCGGGTAAAATGCACCAGGTGGTGACCGGGATTTGTATCCGCAGCAGGGAAAAACAGCATGTTTTCACCTCATGGACGGATGTTTACTTCAAGACCCTCTCCGACGCCGAGATCGATTACTACCTGGAGCACTTCAAACCCTACGACAAGGCCGGAGCTTACGGCATCCAGGAGTGGATCGGGTACATCGGGATCACCCGCATCGAAGGGTCTTATTTCAATGTAATGGGGTTGCCGGTGCAAAAGCTTTACGAGGCGCTCAACAACTTTTAGTAATTTTGAAGTTTAAATTTCAAATTTTGAATTCGGGAAGAGCTAATATTCTAGTCACCAACGACGATGGCATTTACGCCCCCGGTTTACGCACCCTGATCTCGGTCATGCGGACCATGGGAAATGTCGTCGTAGTGGCCCCTGACCAGGCCATGTCGGGCACAGGGCATGCCATCACCGTGCGACATCCGCTGAGGCTGCATCTTATCGCGGAAGAAGAGGGCTATAAGGAATACAGTTGCAACGGCACGCCGGTCGACTGCGTCAAGCTGGGTGAGCAGGTCGTTCTGAAAGGCAAGCCTGATCTGCTGGTTTCAGGTATCAACCACGGATCGAACGCATCGGTGAATATCGTTTATTCGGGCACCATGGCCGCCGTGCTGGAAAGCGCCATCGGCGGAGTGCCCGCCATCGGGTTCTCCCTGCTGGATTACAGCCATAAGGCCGATTTCAGCGGTTGCGAGCCGGTGGTCAGGCAAATCGCCGGGAAAGTCCTGGCCAATGGCCTTCCCGACGGCACCTGTCTGAATGTCAACATCCCCGCTGTCAACGGCTATGAGATCAAAGGGATCAGGGTTTGCCGGCAGGGCCGGTCCCGGTGGATTGAAGAATACGATACCCGCACTGACCCGCATCACCGGGAATACCACTGGCTGACCGGTTATTTTCAAAAACTCGAGGAAAATGAAGACACCGACCAGTGGGCCCTCGAAAACAATTACGTATCGGTTGTGCCGGTCCATTTCGATATGACGGCCCATTACGCGCTCGACACCTTGAAACAGTGGAGGCTGGATGCTGAAGAAAGATAATATGGCGCTCGGTGCGGCCATCGGCCTGGTCCTCCCGGTATTGCTTTACGCGGTCCTGAGTGTGATCGCAGCTTTTGTCAAAACCGGCACCGAATGGACCCGGCCCTTTGAACCTGACAGGATGCTGATCCTCGCCCTGGTTATCAATGTAATACCCATCAGGCTTTATTTTGTGACCTACAAGTTCGACAAAACCGGCAGAGGGGTCCTTCTGGCAACCTTCCTGTTGATGGTAGCGGCGTTTCTATATATCCGATTCTCCTGATATGCGTTACTATCTCATTGCCGGCGAAGCTTCAGGCGACATGCACGCGGCCGCCCTGATGCAGGAGCTCAGGAAATCCGACCCGGATGCAATATTCCGTTGCTGGGGAGGCGACCTGATGCAGGCTGCCGGCGGAGAACTGGTCATGCATTACCGCGATCTGGCCTACATGGGATTTGCGGAGGTGGCTGCCAATATACGCACCATCCTGAAAAACATGAAATACTGCAAACAGGACCTCGTCAGCTTCCAGCCTGACGCGGTGATCCTGATCGATTATCCCGGTTTTAACCTTCGGATCGCGGAATTTGCCCATAAAAAAGGGATGAAGGTCATTTATTACATTTCACCACAGGTCTGGGCATGGAAAAAGTCAAGGGTATACAATATCCGCAAGCATGTCGATAAAATGCTGGTAATATTGCCTTTCGAAAAAGAATTTTACAAAAATTACCAGTACGAGGTTGAATTTGTTGGCCATCCACTCCTGGATGCCATCAATAAACCTTCCGTTCATCCGGACAGGGATTCATTTTATAAAGCAAACGAACTCACCGGCAAGCCGGTCATCTCCTTATTGCCGGGTTCCAGGAAGCAGGAGATCAGCCGCATGCTGCCGGTCATGGCCTCCGTTGCGGAAAAACATCCCGGATTTGAATTTATCATTGCCGGCGCTCCTTCGTTATCTGAAGAATTTTACCACGGTATCGCGGGTAAGGGCCTGAAGATCATTTCTGGGCAGACTTATGAACTGTTGAGGATTTCCCGGGCAGCTCTTGTGACATCGGGCACTGCGACCCTTGAGACCGCACTGCTTGAAGTGCCGCAGGTGGTTTGTTACAAGGGCAGTGCCATTTCCTATGCCATCGCCCGCCGGATTGTCGATGTGAAATACATTTCACTTGTAAACCTGATCATGGATAAGCAGGTGGTAACCGAGCTGATACAGTCAGAATTCAATGCTGATAACCTTGAGAATGAATTGCTTAGAATCCTGGAAGAGAACAACAGGTGCAGAATCAAAGCCGATTATCAACTTTTAAAGGAAAAACTGGGAGGCCCCGGAGCTTCGGAGCGGGCAGCAAAAGCGATCGGGATGATGCTGCAAGCCACAAGCTGCAAGCCACAAGCTGCAAGCTGCAAGCCGCAAGCCGCAAGCCGCAAGCCCTAAGCCCTATGCTCCCTGCCATTGCAAATACAGATATCGAACTCCTGAGACTGATCCACCATCAGCGCTGGGAAGAGCTGGATTCGTTTCTTTATATCGTTTCTTTTTCCACCTCTTTCATCACTATAGGCCTGGTGATCTTCTTGCTGGCAGCTTCATTGATAAAAAAGTCGGAAAAACTGCGCCGTATCTTTTATAGAATGCTGGCAGTGCTGATCATCGCGGCACTGACAAGTTTCACGCTCAAAAACGTAATTGTAAGGGAACGGCCTTTTAAATTATATCCCGATATTGAAAAATTATCCCAGGCAGGCAGTTATTCGTTCCCGTCGGGACATACCCTGGAAGCATTTGCCATTGCCGTCGCACTTTCAATATTTTTCCCAAAAAAAAGGTTCATCTTCCCGTTAATACTCTGGGCATCGCTGGTTGCTTACTCCAGGATGGCGCTTGGGGTCCATTATCCCAGCGACGTTCTGGCCGGATTTCTTATTGGATCACTGATCGGATGGATTGTTCCATGGGCATGGGGGCAAGGGGGCATAGGGCATAGGGCTTAGGGCTTGTAGCTTGCGGCTTGAGGCTTGAAGCTTGCAGCTTGCGGCTTGAGGCTTGAGGCTTGAAGCTTGCAGCTTGCGGCTTTTAAAATCAATTTATTGCATTGTTATTTGGAATTGATAAAAAGTTGTATCTTTGCCCGAATTAATAATTACATTACTTATCATTATGAACACAGGAACAGTAAAATTCTTTAATAACTCCAAAGGTTTTGGTTTTATTAAGGACGATGCATCAGACAAGGAGTATTTTGTGCATGTATCAGGTCTAAAGGATCAAATCAAGGAAAACGACAAAGTGACCTTTGATCTTATAGAAGGTAAAAAAGGACTAAATGCGGTGAATGTTAAGATCTCTTAATAAAATCACAAGAACTTGAACTGATGAGCCTTACAATTTGTAAGGCTTTTTTTTTGCTTTAAATCAGGATTCTGTCCCGGCCGCTTTCTGTGCCTGCCGCATCACCCTCATCAGGTTTTCTCCCCATATCTTTCGGATATCGCTTTCGGAATAACCACGCCTGACCAATTCAAGCGTGATCGCACCCAGCTGACTGACATCCCTGCAATCGTCCAGTCCTCCTCCCCCGTCGAAATCAGTGCCGATGCCGACATGATCGATCCCTGCAATCTTCACCATGTGATCGATGTGGTCGACTGCTTCTGAAACAGTGGCCAGTTGAACGGGGAAAAGCGAATCCACCCGGTCCCATTCCCGCCAGGCATTTTTCTCATCTTCAGGGGTCAGGTTTTCGAAATTACCGTATTTTATCCTTACCGCCTGGAAAGCACTGTCACGCTCCGGATATAGCTCCGGAATCTTTATATAGTCGCTGAGAATGCAAACCTGCACTACGCCTCCGTTCTCAGCCAGTTTCACCAGCATGTTGTCATCCAGGTTCCTGGGACTGTCGCAAATCGTTCTGGCTGAGGAATGTGAGGCAATTACAGGGACCTGTGTCAGGGCCAGTACCTGGTAAAAACTGGAATCCGAAATATGCGAAACATCGATCATCATCCCAACCCGGTTCATTTCCTTCACGACTTCTTTTCCGAATTCACTCAATCCGTTGTGTTCCGTCGAATCTGTAGAAGAATCGCAGATGTCATTGTTTTTCGTGTGGCATAGTGTAATATACCTGGCTCCCCGTAAATAGAATTCTTCGACATTGCTGAGCTGGTCACCGATGGCATATCCATTTTCAATGCCAATGAAGACAGCCCTCTTCCCTTCTATTTCCAATGCATGGGCTTCATCCGGCGAGAGTGCGATTCCGGCCGTTTCAGGTCTGGCGGAAATATGGCTGTGAATCGAATCAATGGTAGCCATTACCCTTTCCTTTGCTTTCCGGTTCCCTTCCGGTGTGCGTTCCCGCTGACCCACAAAGGCAGCAAAAAACACCGCGTCCAGTCCTCCTTCTTTCATCCTCGGAAAATCAAGCCGGCTGCCATCCATTGAAAAATCATGCCGTTCATTCATGTCAAATCCTCCTCTAAGGAGATACCAGGGCGAATCGGTATGGGAATCGACCGTGAAAATTCTTTCATGGATCTTTTTAGCTTTTTCCTCTATAGATTCACTGGAGGAATTACACCCAAAAACTGCTAAACCTGTTGCTATTATAAGTGCATATTTTTTCAAAATGTATTTTTTTCGCAATGATAATAAAAATTGCATCTGTTTTTCACCTCTAATCAAAATGTTGATATTCAATTTTTTAAATGTTTTTAACAATTAATTAATGTACGATTGAACTTCATTCGTACATATTATCCTTTTATCATACTTGCAAATATATCAGCAATACTTACTTTTGGTCAAAACAATTAACCTTTAATAAGTATGAGAAAACTAAAATTTACAGCACCAATCATTTACCTTTTATTTTTAGGTATTACAAGTTTTGCACAAGTCGGTGAACCCTGTGAAGTCTGTGTGCCAAGCCCCCAGACACCTCTAACGCAGGAGCAGATCGACCAGCTTCAGGAAAATCCGAATGTTTATGAACCTTTTGTGGTTGAGAGCAACCTGACCAAGCCGGCCGGATTCGGTTCAGGCAGCGGAAGCAGATCGGCTTTCGACAGCCAGGGTACCGATTTCTGGCTTATGTTCATCCAAAACATTTATCAGGAAAATCTTTATCTTGACATTACCAGTAGTGTGAATGCAAGCGGCACGGTCTCAATACCCGGGATCGCCTTTTCCGCACCATTCAACGTAACTGCCAACACGGTGACCCGTGTCAATCTGCCGATTTCAGCAATGGTCACCACCAGCGGTACAGTGGAATCAAAAGGTATCCATATTGAGTCCGATTTTGAAGTGAGTGTCTATGGAATGAACCGGGCAGGTTATACAACCGATGGGTTCCTTGGATTGCCGGTGGATATTCTTGGCAATGACTACCTGATTATGACCTATAGCAATAACAATCAATCGGAATTCGGCATCGTGAGCCCAACTGACAACAACACGGTGACCATCACACCCAAGTCCTTAACAAATAATGGAAACCCTGCCGGTGTTCCGTTCAATGTCGTTCTAAACCAGGGGCAAACATATATGGTAACTTCAGTCGGTGACCAGACGGGTGCCATTGTTTCTGCGAGCAGCCCGGTTGCAGTATTTTCAGGAGAATATTGCACCAATGTGCCCTCCGGATACTGTTGCTGTGATCATATTTGTGAACAACTGCCTCCGGTATCGACCTGGGGTGAAACCTTTGTAACAAAGCCACTGGCCAGCAGAACGAACGGTGATTTCTGGCGTTTCCTTGCTTCGGAAAACGGCACCCAGTTATTTATCAATGGGGTGAATGTGGCTAACCTCAATTTCGGGGATTATTATGAAACAAACCTGAATGCAAGTGCATTTGTATCTGCGAATAATCCCATCCTGGCGGTACAGTTTTCCGCATCCTCAGATTGGGACGGGGTGCTTTCAGATCCGTTTATGATGATCGTTCCCCCTTATCAGCAATTTTTCAGCAGTTATGTTTTCTCAACTCCGCAAAGCGGTTTTGTGACCAATTACTTCAATTCATCCGTTCAAACACCGGGAATTCCGGGAATGCAATTAAATGGAGGCCCGCTCAACCCGGGATCCTATTCTGCCATCGGGGCCACCGGATATTCTTCCGCAGCCTTCCCGGTCAGTATCAATACTTCTTACCTGCTTAACAACACCTCCGGATTCCCCTCAGGATTGAACCTTTACGGGTTCAATGAATACGACTCCTACGGTTATCCGGGAGGACAGGCCTTTGGAGCAATCGCCACCGCCACCACCCTGACCATTTCCCCTGTAAACGGCTCGGCAGCAGTTGGCAACAATCAGTGCTGGGAGGCTGAATTGCTGGATCAGTTTAGCGCCCCGGTCGCCGGTGTAAGGGTTGACTTCAATGTAACCGGCGCCCATAACGGATATACCGGGTTCGCTTTCACCGATGGTAATGGCCATGCAACTTACTGCTTTACAGGTATCAATGCTGGAAATGACATTATCATTGCCAATGTCGGTCAATTGAACGCTACCGCACAATTCAACTGGACAGGCGGTGGAACGGCAGTGCCAGTATCCAACTGGGCCCTGATTCTTGGGGTGCTACTGGCCGTTGGATTTGTTGTCGTCCGGTTCAGAAAAATGATCTGATCCTTGTTTCCTTAATATTCAGAAGGAAGAGGCTGCCTCATTATCTGAGCAGCCTCTTTTTTTTTACGTAAAAACTGAACTATTGGTCGATAAATTCGTTTATAATCAAGGGACAAAAATGATGCTCCCGGTCTGGCTCAGCCTTTACATGTCCCGGAACAGCGGCGCCTTTAATTTCAAGGTTATTGGACTTTAATCCGGGCGCTATAGAGAGAGGCTGTTTCGGCTAGTGTTTCACGACAAATTTCCGGGTAAGAACGGATTTCCCGTCAGCAACCAGCGAGTAGAAGTAAATTCCATCCGGTAATTCGGCCACCCCGATCCTTGCTGTTCCCTGGAGTTCAACCAGCTGAATTTCCTTAACTCTCGATCCGAGCATATTTGTTACCTGAACAGATAAATCATTCACCATGCCCGATAGTTTATAATCCACAAAAACCACCTCTTTGGCAGGATTGGGATATGCATTGGAAATGATCACTTTGCCGGCGAGTTGTTCATCGATGGATGAAGGGCTGGCGTTGAACGCTACATTTACTGCGATGGAATCATCAGGGTTAAAAGCATCGAAGAAAGTGTACCGGATGGTTGACGTCCCGGCGACATTCAGCGGGCTGTAATCACCATAAAACTGCTCATTCACGGCTCCGGCCTCGATGGTCTGGGCAAACGGGCTCTCAAATGTTGATGGGTCATAGCAGGCGCCCCAGCAGAAATAATTGGAAGTACCGCCAAGGACAGTTACTTCGGTTTTCTTGACTTTTACATCTTTCGAATACCCGGATTTGTTCTTAACATAGATCTTGGCCTGAAGAATGTCATCGGCAGGGTCACCGGTAATGGTAATGGTTGAGCCGGCATCAATGGCTACCCCGCTGGTATCCTGCAATGCAAAGCTCTGGGCGACCGCATTGAATTCCACGTAAACCGCCACAGAATCATTCGTGTTTTTGGAATCAAAAAAAGTATACATGATGGTCGATTTCCCGGGCATGCCCTGGGGATTATAATCACCATAGAACAGGTCGCTGACCGCACCGGGCTGGATCGACTGTGCAAAAGGACTCTCGTATGTATCCGGGCCATAGCAGACGCCCCAGCAGAAATAATTCATCGTGTTGGGCTGAACTTCCACGATAAACTTCTTCACCTTCACCTCTTTTGCTTCAGCAGCATTATTTTTAAACCAGACCTTAGCCGTAATGACCATATCGGATGGATCTCCGGTAATATAAATCTTCGAGCCCGGGTCAATGGCAACACCGTTGGTATCCTGGAGTGAAAAGCTCTGGGCAAACACACCGGAAAAGGCTGTCAGACAAACTAATGAGAGTAGTATTTTCTTCATTTAATCAAAGGAGTTAAATTGTTAATGATTTGCAAAATTAGATATTTAGATGGAATAATTGTTATTTTTATGCCCTTTTAATTTCCAAAAATCATACCAATGAAAAAATCAATTCTACTCCCTATTATCATTGCACTGGTGTCATTCTCATCCTATGGCCAGCAGGTTCCACGCGATAAAGTGGTCGTTGAGATCGGTACCGGCACCTGGTGCCCTTACTGCCCGGGAGCTGCCATGGGCGCTGAAGACCTCATCGAAGGTGGTTACCAGGTGGCTATCATCAAATACCACAACGGGGATGATTACACCAATGTTTATTCCAATGCCCGCAACAGCTATTATGGGGTACCGGGTTTCCCTACCGCTTATTTTGACGGGGGGAATTCGGTGGTGGGAGGAAGCTCCACGGAAACAATGTTCCCTTATTATTACCCGAAGGTCAACGCCCGTATGGCAATCCAGTCTTCATTCACCATAGAAGCCAGCGGAACGCACGCCTGCCTGACCGATTTCACCGCACACATCGTATTAAATAAGGTCGCGACCAACAACAGCACCAACCTCCGGTTGCATGTGGTCCTGACTGAGTCCGACATACAGGAAGCCTGGCAGGGAATGGATGAGCTTGACTATGTATGCAGGCTTATGGCGCCCAGCCAGAGCGGTACGACCGTCAGTTTTGCCAGTGGGGACACCCAGGAATATGATATCACGTTCACTGTTGAAGCAGGTTGGGTCCTGGAAAATTGTGAAGTAGTGGTATTCCTGCAGGATAACAGCACAAAAGAGATCTTCCAGGCGATCAATATGCCTTTGATGGACTTCACGCCCGAGTATGAATACGATGCTGCAGTAAAGCAGATATGGGACATTCCCGCAACTTCCTGCAGCGGCAATTTAGCCCCCTCGTTAGCTCTCCGCAACCTGGGCAGCATGCCGATGAATTCGGTCGATATCTATTACCAGGTGAACGGCGGTGACCTGCAGAGCATTGCATGGACCGGCACCCTGGATTACCTCGCGCAGGAAAACGTTACACTGCCCGGCATAACTTATTCAGGGACAGAAAGCAACAGTGTCGTTGTTTACACCTCCAATCCCAACGGGAACCCTGACGAGTGCCTGGCCAATGATTCGCAAACCATGACTTTTCCTGAAGCCATGCATACCCCCAACACGGTCAAGCTGATCATGCGGACTGATAATAATCCCGGTGAAACCACCTGGGAACTGAAGAATTCAGCCGGTGAAGTGCTGGATTCCGGCGGACCCTATTCCCAAAATGGCCAGATGATCCAGAAAACCTGGAACCTGGAAGCGGAAGACTGCATCACGTTCAGCATTTATGATGCTGGTGGCAACGGCCTTCTCCAGCCCGGCTTTTTCATGCTTTATCATGGGAGCAATACAACCATTTACCAGGGTGGAGATTTTGCCTACAGCGAAATCGTCGATTTCAACACAGCCGATCCGGTGGGCATCGAAGAACCATCAGCTTCGACTGAAGTGTCTGTCTTTCCTAATCCTGCAAGCGATATGGCTAATTTCCGGATAATGCTTGAAAAAAGTTCTGAAGTTTTCATCAATATCTATTCCATGACCGGTCAACTAGTCCTGAATACTAAGGAAGGATATCTTTCGGCCGGTGAGCACCAAATCACGATTGATGCTTCCTCATTGACGCCAGGACTCTACCTTTACAGGGTCTTGTTTGATGGATATGCTATATCGGATAAATTGACAATCAGGTAAAAAAAATATCGATCAGCCCGTCATCTGCCAGGTTTGGCAGTGTAACTTTTAATTTAGGTTCATTCTCCATAGCCCTTTTTATTGCGAAAAGGGCTTCTTTATTTCTTGCCCAGCCCCGGCGGGCTATGCCGTTGTTCACATCCCAGAACAGCATGCTCTTCAGACGTCGTGAAGCATCTTCAGTGCCATCGAGCAGCATGCCGAACCCACCGTTGATCACTTCACCCCAGCCAACACCCCCGCCGTTGTGCAGCGAAACCCAGGTAGCGCCCCGGAAGGAATCACCTATGACATTCTGCACGGCCATATCTGCGGTGAATTGCGAACCGTCATAGATATTCGAAGTTTCGCGGAACGGGGAGTCGGTCCCGGAGACATCATGATGATCGCGGCCCAGCACGACCGGAGCAGAGATCTTTCCGGAACGGATCGCCTCATTAAACGCTTCGGCAATGCGAATCCGGCCCTCGGCATCGGCATAAAGGATTCGTGCCTGCGAACCTACAACCATTTTGTTCTCTTCTGCCGCCCTGATCCACAGCAGGTTATCGTTGAGCTGCCCGCGAATCTCTGCCGGTGCTTCACGCATCATATCTTCCAGGACGTCGCCGGCAATTTTGTCGGTCTGGTGCAGGTCGGCAGGGTCACCTGAGGTGCAGACCCAGCGGAAAGGCCCGAAGCCGTAATCAAAGCAGATCGGGCCCATGATGTCCTGCACGTATGACTGGTACTTGTAACCGCCATCTTCCCTGAAAACGTCGGCCCCTGCCCTGCCTGATTCCAGCAGGAACGCGTTGCCGTAATCCCAGAAGTACATGCCGGAAGACACAACTTTATTAATCGCGGAAACCTGCCGGATCAGTGATTCGCGTACCTTTTCCCTGAATAGGTCCGGATCTTCAACCATCATGTGGTTCGATTGTTCAAATGTTAATCCTGCAGGATAATAACCTCCGGCCCAGGGGTTGTGCAGCGAAGTCTGATCGGAGCCCAGCTCGATCGGCATGTCCTCCTCGGCAATTTTCTCCCATAAATCGACAATATTTCCCTGGTAAGCAATCGAAACAGCTTCTTTTTTGCGACGGGCGTCATTTATCCTGCTCAGTAGCTCGGGTAAATCAGTATACACCTCATCCACCCAGCCCTGGGCGTGCCTTTTCTCAACAGCTCTCGGGTTGATTTCCGCTACCACACCGATTGCCCCGGCAATCACGGCAGCTTTGGCCTGTGCACCCGACATGCCGCCTAATCCGGAGGTCACGAACACTTTTCCCGCCAGGCTCCCGTCGCTGTCCGGCAGGCGCCTTCCGGCATTGAGCACAGTAATAGTGGTACCGTGCACGATCCCCTGCGGCCCGATGTACATGTAGGAACCGGCAGTCATCTGGCCGTACTGGGAAACACCCAGCGCGTTGAATTTTTCCCAGTGGTCCTGGCCCGAATAATTTGGGATCACCATTCCGTTGGTCACTACAACCCGCGGCGCATCAGGATGAGATGGGAAAAGCCCCATCGGGTGGCCGGAATACATGACCAGTGTCTGATCATCGGTCATTTCGGCCAGGTATTTCATGGTAAGCAGGTACTGTGCCCAGTTCTGGAAAACAGCGCCATTGCCTCCGTAGGTTATCAGTTCATGCGGGTGCTGGGCCACCGCCGGGTCCAGGTTATTCTGTATCATCAGCATGATGGCCGCCGCCTGCAGTGAACGATGCGGGTAATCCTGTATCGGCCTGGCATGCATCGGATAGGAAGGGCGAAAGCGGTACATGTAAATGCGGCCGTATCTTTCAAGTTCATCGGCAAACTCCGGCGCCAGTATCGCATGTTGTTCAGGGCTGAAATATCGCAGTGCATTTCTTAATGCCAGCCTTTTTTCGTCCCGCGTGAGGATATCTTTCCGTTTAGGTGCATGGCTGACCGTGCTGTCAAATGCCTGAGGCTCCGGGAGGGTATTGCCGATCCCCCGGAGAATTGCGGTCTGAAATTCTCTGATGTCCATAAATATTAACGGGTCATAATAACCAGGAAGCGGGAGGATTTCCAGAATTCACCCGGATTCAGGATATCCATGCCTTTAATCCTTTCCCCTTCAGTGATGAATTGGTAAGAGCCTTCGGGATGAACTGTCACAAGCTCGGCTTTTTTGGACTCAAAATCAATCTTTGACAACTGTCGCATATCGGCAGTATAAAAATAATCAGGATTGATCATCTCGCTCATTTTCATATCACCGCCAAATAAGCCGCCGGCTTTTTCAATGATCATCTTTTCGGTAAGTTCCTTTTTGGTACCGACAACATACCATATCGTGTTCATTTCCCCGATCAGGGCGTCCTGCTGGCTGATCACCTTCGACTGGGAAGCAGTCTGCTCACGAAGGGTATCAACCGTAGCGTTCAGGGCGGTAACCGTAAAGTTCAACCTGACGAGCTGGTCTTTCAGCCCGGCGATCTCCTGCTCCTTTTCCTCAATCTTTTTTGTCAGCATTTGGATTGTCTCCTGCAGCGATTCAATCTTGACATCCGATTTTTTAAGCTGCTCTTTTAACTGGGCCAGGCGCTTTTTGTTCTCTTCCATTATATTATTGATCAGGATGATCTCATCCATGATCTTGTCCCTGACGTCCATGTTCATCCGCTTCTCGTCGTTCGGCGCATCGGTGATCAGTTTCTCCCTGGCTGTTATATCCGACAGGTTTCTTTCAATATCATTGATTGAATTAAACAACTCGTTCATCAACGAATCCTTCTGACTGGCTTCCACGGCCAGGCGTGCATTCTGGGCCTGCAAATCAATGATTTGCTGTTCCTTTTTCTTCCCGCATCCTGTAATTACAATAATTCCCAGCAGGATGATCACGGCAAGTTTCGTAGTTTTCATATATCTTAATTTGAAGATTTAAGTACTTCAAAATAACTAAATTAATTTGGATTTATTACTAAAATTCAAGAAAAAAAAGAGGCCGGTATGCTATTCTTCATGGATCTTATCCCGTCGGTCCTTCAGGATATGATAAAGGAACTCCCTTGCCCTGAAAAGCTTAGCCTTAACCGTTCCAATTGGAAGGTCCAGTTCGACAGATATTTCTTCATACGATTTTTCATCATAATACCTCAATTCGATCAGCTTCCTGTAGGTGGGTTTAAGTTTGTCTACAATTTCTCTGAGGGCCTGGATCTTTTGCTGCCGGATGATGTCTTCTTCAGGAGTCCTGGAAGTTGCCGGCAACAGTTCTGACAGATCATCCCCCTCTTCGGAAATCTCCGTCAGGCTAAGGGAAATCTGTTCGTTCAGCTTCTTTTTCCGGATAAAATCGATGCAATTATTGGAGGCAATTTTAAAAAGCCAGGTACTGAAAGCATATTGCGGTGTATATTGGCCAAGGTTCCTGAACGCTTTCCCAAAAGCCTCGATCGTGAGATCGTCGGCATCCTGTGGATTATTGGTCATCTTGAGCATCATGAAATACAGCGTATCCCGGTAATTCCTCATGAGTTCGGCATACGCACCCTGTTGTCCTTTTTCAAGGGCAGCTCTCACGAGTTCGTAATCACGTTGACCTTTATCGGTAAGCCTGGTATTTACTTCCATTTTTCCTGTTTTACGATCACGTTGGAAAAGTAAATTACCGGGCTGAGTGCAAGAACCAGGATTTCAAGCACCGGTGATAGTAAAGCCAGGTCATTTTCCCTCATTTTATTGGTGCAGAGGGCTAAAATGACCCAGTGGCTGGTGAAGAATACCGCAAAAGCGATCAGAGTGATGAGCAGATTATAATTGATTATCAACAACGCGATAAAAGACAGGTACAAAATAAGTTTGGTGATATAATTCAATGACAGCCAGAATTTAAAAACCGGCCTGTAATAGCGGGCCGTTGTGTAATGTCTGCGCTTCTGGAGGATCCACTGTACCAGGCTGGCTTTGGCGGTAGAAACGGTATGCGAATCGGGTGATATTTCTATTCGTGTATTTTTCCTGGTCGCAGCCCGGTTAATGAACAGATCGTCATCCCCTGATTTCAGTTTATAATGTGACGTAAAGCCTTTTGCCTGGTAGAACAAACTCTTTTTATAAGAAAGGTTCCGGCCAACGCCCATATATGTTTTCCCGGCCAGGGCAAACGACATGTATTGCATGGCCACCAGGAATGAATCATACCGGATAAGCTGGTTGAGAAAACCGACCGTTTTCCTGTAGGTACCGTATCCTAGCACAATTTCGGCCTTCTCATCATAATTGGAGACCATTTCTCGTATCCAATGCGGGCTGGCGGGGCGACAATCCGCATCGGTAAGCAGCACAATGTCATGTTTGGCTGATTTGATGCCAAGTGAAAGCGGGAATTTCTTTCCGGAAAAGAAGTTGAGGTTCCTTTCCAGGTCAAAGATCCGAAGGTGCCTGTATTTGCGGGTGAAGGAGTTCAGCAGTTCGATGCTGTCGTCATCGGAAGCGTCATTCACGACGATCACCTCGAAATCAGGGTATTCCTGTTCCAGGACTGACGTCAGGTTTTTCAGGAGGTTCTGGTATTCATTCTTAGCGCAGATGATCACAGAAACTGGTGGTGGTGCAGCCTCCTTCTTTTTTGGTTTGTAGAAGGCCAGCCTGCTGAAAAGCCCCCAGTAATATATCATCTGGATGATCCAGCTCAGGCCGAAAATGACAAACACTGCAAAAGGCAGTATTTGCAGGATGGTTGCTTCTAAAGGAAATTCAAACATAGACACAAACAAAAATATTCATTCCGCTATGAATTAAATTTAACTTTGACCAATTTTTATTAACAATGCAATTTACCATTGAATCAATTGATCCTCAGTCAAATGCGCGTGCCGGGATCATAGTAACTGACCATGGGGATATTACTACCCCCGTATTTATGCCGGTAGGCACTGCCGGAACTGTTAAAGCGCTGCATTTCAACGATCTGCACGAGATTGTCAGGGCTAGCATCATACTTGGGAATACTTATCATCTTTACACCAGGCCCGGGATGGATGTGCTAAAACAGGCAGGCGGCCTGCACTGTTTCAATGGCTGGCGCAAGCCGATCCTCACCGACAGCGGGGGTTACCAGGTATACTCGCTGGCAGACTGCCGCAAGCTTACCGAAAACGGCGTGATGTTCCAGTCGCATATTGACGGTTCGCGGCACACCTTTACACCGGAATCAGTGATCGACATCCAGCGCATAATCGGCGCCGATATCATCATGGCTTTCGACGAATGCCCTCCCGCACAGGCAGCCCGGGAATATGTCGACCAGTCGATGCAACTAACCCACCGCTGGCTCGACCGTTGTTTTGGCCGTTTCAATGAAACGGAACCTCATTACGGCCATAACCAGGCCCTGTTCCCGATAGTCCAGGGAGGCGTTTTCAAGGACCTGAGGGCAAAATCCGCGGATTTCATTTCTTCGAAAAATGCGGAGGGAAACGCCATCGGGGGGCTTTCCGTCGGTGAGCCGGAGGAGGTGATGTACGAAATGACCGACCTTGTGTGCAGGATACTTCCGGTTGACAGGCCACGTTATCTAATGGGTGTGGGAACGCCTGTCAACCTGCTGAACAGCATCGCGCTGGGGATTGACATGTTCGATTGCGTGATGCCCACCCGCAACGGCCGCAACGGGATGATCTTCACCTCACGGGGCATCATGAACATGAAAAATGAGAAGTGGAAACATGATTTCTCCTCCGTGGATGAAGACGGCATCATGCTTGCCGAAAGGACCTGCAGCAAAGCCTACCTGAGGCACCTCATCATCTCCGGCGAAATGCTCGGGGCGATGATGGCCAGCCTGCACAACCTCACCTTTTACCTGTGGCTGATGCGACAAGCCCGTGAAAAGATTATCGCAGGCGATTTCAGCAACTGGAAAGACCGCATGGTAAAGCAATTATCACAACGGCTCTGACAATTTTTCTACTTTTACAGCGTATATTCAAGAAAAATACCCGTGCGGACGATCGATTTCTATATCATTAAAAAATTCCTGGGTACATTTTTCTATGCCATCTCGCTGCTGATCATGATCGTCATTATTTTTGATCTTTCGGAGAATATTGACGAGTTCATTTCCAAGAAAGCCCCGCTCAATGCCATCATTTTCGATTATTACCTTAATTTCATACCTTATTTTATAAATCTCTTCAGTTACCTTTTCACCTTCATTTCTGTCATTTATTTCACTTCCCACATGGCGGGAAAGTCGGAGATCATTGCCATCCTGAGCAGCGGGATCAGCTATTACCGGATGCTGAGGCCTTACTTCATTTCAGCTATTTTCCTTGCAGTATTGTCATTTTACCTGGCCAATTTCCTTATCCCGCATACCAATCAGAAAAGAAGGGCTTTTACCGACGTTTATTTCAAGAACTTAGCCAAGAGCAAGGACGAGCATATTCATCTGCAGATCAACCCGGGTACGTTCGTTTACATGGAAAGCTTTAATATGAGCTCTTTAACCGGTTACCGGTTCACGCTGGAGAAGTATAGCGGTAACCGCCTCGAATACAAGCTGATGAGCGACCGCATTATTTACGACAGCACGGGTAACAAATGGACCATTCAAAACTATACATCCAGGAGCATTGATGGATTAAAGGAAAAGATCACCCAGGGAGCGGCAATGGACACGGCGATCAACCTGCTTCCGGAGGAGCTCTATATAAAAAAGGAGAACTACGAGGAGATGACTTTCGGCGAACTGCAGGGGTTCATCCAGCGGGAGCGGTTGAAAGGCAGTGAAGAGGTGGTCTATTATGATATGGAGAAACATAACCGGATCGCCTCCCCTTTTGCCACCCTGATCATGACCCTGATCGGTGTTTCGCTCTCAAGCCGCAAATTGCGCGGCGGGATCGGGATGCACCTCGGGCTGGGGATCTTGCTCACCTTCGCCTACATTCTGCTTATGCGGGTGACAACTGTTTTCGCCACGGTCGGTGACCTGCCCCCGTACCTTGCCGCCTGGATACCCAATTTTATCTTCGGGCTGATCGGGCTGGCGCTGCTGAAGTCGGCACCGAAATAGAGGTCTTGAGTCTTTGGTCTTGAGTCTTTGGTCTTCTGTCTTCTGCCTTCTGCCTTCTGTCTTCTGTCTTCTGTCTTCTGTCTTCTGTCAGTATGATAATGGAAATTTGTAATTTTGGAATGCAATTTATAATGCAGAATTATGCCCCTGATCAATTCAGTTCTCTACTGGTACATTAAAAAACGGATACACCAGATCGAGCTGTTCGTCAAGTACCCGCATGACGTCCAGGCCGAACTGTTCCGCAGGCTGATCAACACGGCCAGGGATACGGAATGGGGTAAGAAATACGATTACAAGTCAATCGAAACGGTCGAACAATTTAAAGAACGGGTCCCGGTGAGCACCTATGAAGACCTGCAGCCCTATATCGAACAGCTCAGGGGCGGAAGCCAGAATATTCTCTGGCCTGCCGAGATCAAATGGTTCGCCAAATCGTCAGGAACCACGGACAATAAAAGTAAATTCATCCCCGTCAGCCTGGAATCACTGGAGGAATGCCATTACAAAGCCGGGAAAGATATGCTTTCTCTCTATTGCAACAATTTTCCAAATACGGCTTTATTCAACGGAAGAGGACTTGCAATCGGAGGGAGCCACAAGATCAATGAGATCAATAATGCTTCATTTTTAGAAGGCGACCTTTCGGCCATTATCATCGAGAACCTGCCCTTCTGGGCGGAATTCATCCGGGTGCCCAGGAAGAGCACTGCCCTGATGGACAACTGGGAGGAGAAGATCGAGATGATGGCCGACGAAACGATCCCCCATAACCTCACCAGCCTCTCGGGAGTGCCTTCCTGGATGCTGCTGCTGATGAAACGGGTCCTGGAGAAAACCGGTAAAAGCGACCTGTCGGAGGTATGGCCCAACCTGGAAGTCTACTTCCACGGCGGCGTTAATTTCGATCCCTACCGGGAACAGTTCAGGCAACTGATCCGCTCTTCCTCAATGAATTACATGGAAACCTACAATGCCTCGGAAGGCTTCTTCGGTATCCAGGACCGTTCGGATTCCAATGAACTGCTGCTCATGCTGGATTATGGCATCTTCTATGAGTTTATTCCCGTTTCAAACCTGGGATCAGCGCACCCTAAATCCATGGGACTGGATGAAGTGGACACTGAAACGAATTACGCCCTGGTGATCTCCACCAACGGGGGGCTGTGGCGCTATCTCATCGGCGACACAATCCGGTTCACCTCGCTGAATCCTTACAGGATCCAGATAACCGGGCGAACAAAGAACTTCATTAACGCAGCCGGTGAAGAGTTGATCGTGGATAATGCCGAAAAAGCCATTGCAACAGCCTGCAAGAAATGCCATGCCGTAGTGAGTGAATATACCGCGGCACCTTTGTTTTTCACGGAAGAAAACCGGGTAGCCCATGAGTGGCTGATCGAATTTGAATCCCCGCCCGCTGATCTTGAATATTTTACCGAAACCCTCGATAATGCGCTTAAGTCCCTCAATTCGGATTATGAAGCCAAGCGCTTCCACGATATGATCCTCCTGCCACCAATTGTACACAAAGTTCCTCCGGCCACTTTTTATAACTGGCTGAAAATTAAAGGGAAACTCGGTGGACAAAATAAAGTTCCCAGGCTTTCAAATAACAGGGTTTATATCGATGAAATTCTTAAACTTGCAAATCGAACCGGATCATTACACGATCACTGAACTGCGGGCTCGCAACGAACTGATCCTGTTTTAAATCCAATAAATTTTAAATAAAATGCACATTGCAATAGCAGGAAATATAGGCGCAGGGAAAACCACGCTGACAGAACTTCTCTCGAAACATTTCGGATGGGAGCCTCATTATGAAGACGTTGAAGCCAATCCTTACCTGAATAGCTTCTATGAAGATATGCAGCGTTGGTCATTCAACCTCCAGGTTTACTTCCTGGCGAGCCGTTTCCGGCAGATCGTCAACATCCGGGCCAGCGGCAAAAATGTGATCCAGGACCGCACGATTTACGAAGACGCTTATATTTTCGCGCCGAACCTTCATGCCATGAACCTCATGGAAACCAGGGACTTCGAGAACTACAGCGCGCTGTTTGAACTGATCAGCGCCCTGATCCGTCCACCCGACCTGCTGATCTACCTCCGCTCCACGGTGCCGAACCTTGTAAAACAGATCCAGAAACGGGGCAGGACCTACGAAGAATCCATCCGCCTCGACTACCTTAAAAGCCTCAACGAAAGGTACGAAACCTGGATTTCGAAGTACAAGCATGGCAAACTATTGATTATCAACGTTGATGAAGTGAATTTCGCCGACAATCCCCGGGACCTTGGATTTGTGATCGAAAAGATCCAGGCAGAAATTCATGGTCTTTTCTAAGGAACTATTTATGAGCATTATAGGGATTATACCGGCCAGGTACGCTTCAACGCGATTTCCAGGCAAACCCCTGATTGATATCAACGGAAGGACCATGATCCTGAGGGTCTGCGACCAGGCGGCAATTTCAGGTGTTTTTGACGATATCCTGGTGGCCACGGACGATGACAGGATTTTCAATCATGTAAGCGATGCCGGGCTGAACGTCGTTTTGACCTCGGCAAGCCACCAGAGTGGCACGGAACGTTGCCTCGAAGCGCTGGATAAATGGGAACAACTGAAGAACATCAGGTTCGATTTCATGATCAATATCCAGGGCGACGAACCGTTCATTCACCCTGAACACATTAAAAAAGTTGCGGCACTTCTTACATCTCATAACGCGCAAATCGCCACACTGGCAAAACTGATCTGCAGGCGGGAAGAAATATTCAACCCGAATGTCGTCAAAGTAGTTTTTAACCGGCAGCAGGAGGCTCTTTATTTCAGCAGGTGCCCAATTCCTTACCTCAGGGAAGTCAATGAAATCCAGTGGACAAAAAAACGGGCCCACCACAAGCATATCGGGATCTACGGGTTCCGGACCGAAATATTGCGGACTGCCTGCGGTCTTGCACCCGGAACACTCGAAAAGCTGGAATCACTGGAGCAGCTCCGGTGGCTGGAGAATGGCATCCCCATCCGGATCGACCTGACCGGTGAGGATAACATCTCCATCGATACGCCGGATGACTTATTAAAAATTACTAACATCGCTTGATTGACTGGCTTTCTATAATTATTTTCGCATAAAATTGCAGCGATAGAACATGCGTTCACCCGAACATTTTCTGAAAGAATTACTATTTGATTACGACTGTGTGACCATTCCGGGCATAGGCGGGTTTATCATGCAAAATCAACCCGCAAAGATCGACCGGGTAAAGCACAGGATCCATCCACCCGCCAGGTTTCCCGCTTTTAACACGCTGTTGGATCACGACGACGGTCTTTTGACAAATTGTATTGCAAGGACAGAAGGCCATACTTACCAGGAAGCCGGAGCCATTGTCCATGCATTCGGTGAAAAGTTGAAATGGAAATTATCCAGGGGAGAAAACATTGTACTTGATGGGATCGGCACCTTGAAGCCGGGAGCAGAACAACAGATCATTTTCACCCCATCACGGGAGGTCAATTTTAACGCGGATGCCTTCGGGATGGATGCGATCAACCTTCAACCGCTGACTGCCACAGCGACAAGTAAAAGAACGCTTGCAAAGCCGGTTGACCGCACTGACAGGGAAAAGCATAAAAAACAACCCGCTTCGGTCAGGTGGACCCTTGCATTGGCCCTGCCGGTCGTTTTATTCCTGCTTTATGGAATAATCTTCCCTTCCTCGATACAGAAAATGGCGACAAATTACACAGGTATGGCAATGGATTTCCTGAGAAGAGAATCTGCCAACCCTGTTGCGGAACAACCTGTGATGGCATCCGAAACCATTGAATCCGAAGCGTTGGCTGTTGAGCCGGTCATCACCAGCGAACCTGTAAATGAAGATAATCCGGTCACTGAACCGGCTGAAACCACCTCCACAACCTCCGCCGATCAGTCCCCGTTGAAATATTACATCATCGGGGGCTGTTTCGGAAACAAAGAGAATGCCGATAAGTTTTTATCGGAACTGCTCGAAAAAGGTTACCAGGCGGAGCAGGCCGGGGTCACGAAAAAAGGCCACGTGCGTATAAGTTACAAAAGTTTCAGTGACAGGGAACCTGCCCTGTTATACCTTCAGCGCATTAAGGAAAAGGAAAATCCTGCCGCCTGGCTCCTGAAGTTTTAAATCCCGAATGCATAACGATTTGCCGTGGTTAAGAAAAAGCTTGCCCATTTTGCTGAGAACCTGACATTTCCGCACCTGTTCCAGAATCCTTACCCTGATTTTTTACAACCTTTTCAGTTAAAAGGAAACTGGAAAAGAGTTTTTTTTCAGAATGACAACCCTCTTATTATTGAATTAGGGTGCGGTAAAGGTGAATATTCGGTGAACCTTGCGATTCAGAATCCCGGCAAAAATTATATCGGTACCGATATCAAAGGCGCCCGCCTCTGGAAAGGCTGCAAAATGGTGCAGGAAATGAACCTGAAAAATGTGGCTTTCATAAGGAGCCGGGTCGAGTACATTGAGTATTTCTTCGGCAGAGACGAGGTAGATGAAATCTGGCTGACCTTCCCTGATCCGCAACCGCAGAGCAACCGCAAAAGGAAGCGGCTCACCTCGCCCCTGTTCCTGAACCGGTATAAAAACCTGCTTAAACCCGGTGGCATCATCCATCTTAAGACCGACAATGCCGGTCTTTACCAGTTTACGCTTGAAATAATAAAAGAAGAAAAACACCAGCTTCTGTTTGCCAGCGAAGACATCTACCATATGGAAGAATTCCATGAGGCTACAGCTATCCAGACCTTTTACGAAGCGATTTACCTGAAAAAGGGTATACCGATCAAATACATTGAATTTGCACTGAACCATGAAAGCTGATGAATCGTTTTTCGAGAGGGTTTATGAGGTTGCCCGGCTGGTGCCGTACGGCCGTGTGACCAGTTATGGCGCCATTGCCGCTTACCTTGGCACCCGGTTGTCGGCCCGGATGGTCGGCTGGGCCATGAACAAATGCCATGTCCATCCCCACCCTGTTCCGGCGCACCGTGTGGTCAACCACCAGGGGCTGCTGACCGGCAAACACCATTTCGGCGGTTCCGAAGTCATGCAGCAATTGCTGGAAAGCGAAGGAATAGAAGTTCGCAACGACCGGGTAGTCCGCTTCAGGGAACTTTTCTGGGACCCGGTGAAGGAGCTTTCACATGACGCCTGAAAATTCTGGCAAGGTTTTTATGGTTATCTTTGCGGCCTTAATTTCACAAATCGATCATGCAAGATAGAACAGAGCTGATTACCAATGCATTGAAAGAAGTTTTATATTTCCCGAAAGGAAGTGATATCATTTCTCTCAATATGGTCAGAAACCTCACGGTTGATGGCCACCACGTCCGGTTCACCATCGTTTTTCCAAAGCAGGATGAAAAGAGCAAACCTGCCCTGCAGAAACTTTCCGAGGCGGCGATACGAAACCAGGTGGATGACCAGGCGGTAGTTGAAATTGAATTCGTTACGGATTTTCCTTCACTGTCTGAAGTGAAGCATATCATCGCGGTCGGGTCCGGAAAAGGCGGCGTAGGTAAATCGACCATCGCTGCCAATCTGGCAATCGCCCTTCATAAAAACGGAAATAAAGTCGGGATACTCGACGCGGATATCTATGGACCGTCCATTCCGATCATGTTCGATGTGGCCGGTGAAAAACCGGTGATGGACCCGAACGCGGAGAACGGGCAGATCATCCCGGTGGAAAAATACGGGATCAAGATCCAATCCGTCGGTTTTTTTGTCGACCCGCAACAGGCATTGATCTGGCGCGGGCCGATGGCTTCGAATGCGTTGAACCAGCTCTTCAATGACACGCACTGGGGAGAACTGGATTACCTGGTGGTCGATCTTCCCCCGGGCACCGGCGATATCCACCTGACCCTCGTGCAGCAATATCCCATCGACGGGATTGCCATCGTTTCGACGCCCCAGCAGGTCGCCCTGGCCGATGCCAAAAAAGCGTTCAGCATGTTCAACACCGACAAGATCAGGGTGCCGATCCTTGGACTGGTCGAGAACATGTCGTATTTCACCCCGGCCGAGCTGCCGGAAAACAAGTACTTTCTGTTCGGCAAGCATGGCGGCAGGCGGCTCGCGGACGATGCAAGGGTCAACCTGCTGGCTGAAATACCACTTGTGCAGAGCATATGCGAGTCGGGCGATGCGGGCTCACCGGTGGCACTCGACGAAAATTCACCGGTTTACAAAGCATTCATCAACCTGGCCATCAATGTTCAGGCTATAGTGGAAAAGAAATTCAATAACTAGTTAAAATAACGATCATGGAACAAGCTATTCACAGCGAACTCGAGAAAAAAGTCAAAAACGTGCTGGAGCAGATCAGGCCTTACCTTCAGGCCGACGGCGGCGATATAAGATACATCAATATGACGGAAGATAATATCGTCAATGTCGAATTGATGGGTGCCTGCGGTTCCTGCCCATACAGCATCATGACGCTGAAAAACGGCGTTGAGACGGCGATAAAGAAAGCAATTCCGGATGTAAAATCCGTAGAGGCAATCAACCTGTGATCAAATGGCCAGGTACCTGGCCACGATAGGCATCCTGCGGCCCATGCCGAAAGCCTTGGGTGAAACCCGCAGGATCGGCGGCGTCTGGTAACGCTTGTATTCATTGGTATTGACCAGCCAGAGCACCCTTTTCACAATGGCTTCATCAAAACCCATCGCCACCAGGTCAATGGGGCCCTTTCTCAGTTCAATGTACCGGTAAAGTATCTGGTCCAGTATATCGTATTCGGGCAAGCTGTCGCTGTCTTTCTGGTTATGCCTCAGCTCTGCTGATGGCGGCTTGATGATCGTGTTTTCAGGGATGATCTCCCGGTCGCGGTTAATATATCGCGCCAGCTCGAAGACCTGTGTTTTGTAAACATCTCCCAGCACCGAAAGTCCACCATTCATATCGCCGTATAGCGTTCCGTAACCCACCGCCGCCTCGCTTTTGTTCGAGGTGTTCAGCAGGATGTACCCGAACTTGTTTGACAGCGCCATCAACAGGACACCGCGGATCCTGGCCTGCAGGTTTTCTTCCGTCACATCGAAAGGAAGGTCCCTGAACCAGGGTGTGAGGGTCTGTTCCAGTGAGTCGAAGGAGGGCGTTATCGGGATGGTGTCATGGCGGCAACCGAGGTTCTTGGCCAGTTCCAGCGCGTCATTAACCGAATGGTCGGAGGAGAAGGAGGATGGCATGAGGACAGCCCAGACATTTTCCTTTCCGAGAGCCTCTGCTGCCAGGGCCAGCGTCACCGCGGAATCGATCCCGCCGGAAAGCCCCAGTAGCGCTTTCGTAAAGCCCAGCTTCTGAAAATAATTCCTGATCCCCATTACCAGGGCGTCATGGATCCTTGAGATTTTCCGGTCGGGCAGATCCTCAGCAGGTTTATAAAGATGTTTCCCGTTTAAGACTTCATCCAGGTCATAGATCCTGAAATCTTCTTCGAAATAATTCAGTTCATCCCAGACCTTTGCTCCCGGGCTGATTACCATCGAGCCTCCGTCGAACAGCAATTCCGTGTGAGCGCCGACATGATTCACATAAAACAACGGGAGCTTGTACCTGCCGGCATTCTCCAGCAGGACCGAACGTCTTGTTTCCGCCTGGTCATAATGAAACGGCGAGGCCGCAATATTGATTACCAGGTCAGGATTTTCTTTGATCAGTTCATCCATCGGGTTGACGACGTATAGCGGATCGGCGCCGATATCCCACAAATCCTCGCAGACCGTCAGCGCTATTTTTTTGCCCTTGTATTCGACCAGGCTGAATTTCCGGCCCGGTTCAAAATATCGGTATTCATCGAAGACGTCATAATTGGGAAGCAGGGCTTTGTAATACTCATGCCTTATCTCTCCATTCTCCAGGAATAAAGCGGCATTCAACAGGTTTTTGCCCTTAATGTCGGGATTTGGGACCGGAGAGCCGACCACCGCGGCAATGCCATGGCATTCGGCAGCAATTTCCTGCACTGCTAGCCTGCATCTTGAAATAAAATCATCAAATTCAAGAAAATCACGCGGCGGGTAGCCTGAAACCGCTAACTCGGCAAAGACCACCAGGTCGGCGCTTTCATTTCTTGCACGAATGATGGATTCTTTCATTTTCCGGACATTATCCGAAAAATTCCCGATATGATAATTCAACTGGGCCAGGGCAATCCTCATCGCAATCCGATCAAAATACTATTCCCAGGCCTAACTCGACGAAATTATGGCGCGCTTTGGGGTCGGTGCCGGGCGTCGCGGGATTGTCGCCGGTGAGCATATTATTGAACATATTGTCATAGGTCAGCTCAACGATCAGCGCCGTCGATTCTTTCAGGGTAAATTCCACACCTCCGCCAACGATCAGTGATTCACGCATCAGCGCAATATCATCGTTGATGTTCTTTTTCGAATCGGATTCTGTGCCCCCGGTATAGCTGAATTCATCGTCGGCTTTTGCGCCCAGGCTAAATGCAGTCCCCAGCCCGATCTTGCCGAATATTGTGAACTGTTCGCTGATCTCCGATTTCATTTTCAGGCACAGCGGAATTTGGATGTATTTGAGATGATAGGTCCGGAGAAGCTGGCCGGTCGCCATCATGGTCGTATCGCCGGAAGGGACGCTCATCATGGCAGGATATTCCAGTTTCCCGCCGTTGAAATTCATGTTAAATCCGGTCTGGATCGCGTAATTTTCCATCAGGTAGAACTCCCCGATAAAGCCCCAGGTGAATCCCATCCTGATCCCTTCCGAAACGTAATCATCCGCATCCGGCTTCGCCCAGCCCATGTTCGTGCCGACCCTGAGGCCGAAGACCATCGGTTTATACTGTGCATGGATCTGTGTCCCGATCAACAGGACAATAGTCAATATTAATAATCTTTTCATTGTAGTAAATTTTTAGGTTAAGCAAAGTTAAACTTAATTTAGGAACCAGTTAAATTTAATCCTTCCGGATTTACGGCCACCAGGAAATTATTCGTCTGAAAATCAATGGCGAAATAGAATAGTTATAATATTTGTTACCTGTTGTCGTTTTCTCTCTGGACCTCCGTGCCATCTCTGCGGATCTCCGTGTAACTTTTAAATAGTATTCACAGTCATTTAGATCAGAAAAATTTCATTTTATATTTGCCGAAAAATAATTCATCTCATGAAAAAACTCCTCATTATTTTTTTAATCCTGTTTGCTATACAGGAAAGTTTCGGCCAGTTCACCTTTGGACCTAAAGTTGGCTACGCCACTTCCAAACTCTCAACTGATTTTGACAGCATAAAAGAAAGCGTGAAACACAACTTCCAGATCGGGGCATTTGCCCGCTTCGGGAAAAAATTCTATTTCCAGCCTGAATTTGTTTACGCCACCAGCGGGGGAACTTTAAAGAATGAAAGCACCGGGGCAAGGGAAGAGATAGATAGAAAAAATATCTGTATTCCGCTCCTGGTGGGTTTCAAGCTCATTAACGCAAAAGTGATCAACCTGCGGGTAATGGCCGGACCGGTAGTTAATTATGATATCGGAACCAAGATAGAAAGCAATGAATATGTGATCAACCAAATGGATCCCGATGACCTGAAAAAAGCAAGCCTGGGCCTTGACATGGGGGCCGGCGTGGATGTACTCATATTCAGTCTTGATCTCCGTTATGAACTTGGATTGAATAATATATACAACGGAGATATGGATATGAGCATGAAGAGTAACATGTTCATTGTCAGCCTTGGAATCAAACTACTTTAATGAATAAACGGATAACATCATTATTGCTTCTTATCCTGATCCTGCTGGGGGCCGGATGCGGCCACGGGATCAAATCACAGGAGCCGGCAAAGCCTGCCGGCGAAATAGTGAGCATTGCTGATTACGGCAGTGCGTTGTTTGCCTTGGACCCTTTCAATGTTAAACCGGGGCTCGACTCGCTTTCCGGCCGGTTCAGCTTTTTCACCGGCGAAAACCCGGATACGCTGAATGCCCTGCAGATCAGGGATTTTATCAGGGATCCCTTCAACCGGAGCCTCTATGAAAAATACCGGCAGGTATATCCTGGCCTGCAGCCTCTTGAACAAGACCTGGGCGCAATGTTCGGAGCGGTTAAATCGTATTACCCTGACTTTAATACTCCGCATGTTTTTACTTACATTTCAGGACTAATTTATGAAGCGCCGGTCGAACTTGTCGATTCCGTCCTGATCATCGGCATCGACATGTTCCTGGGATGGAACGTTGAACAGTACAGGGCGGCGGGGCTTCCGGTCTATATGACGCGGCGCATGGAACCGCAGTATATTGTCCCGGAGTGTGCCCGCCGGATTGCTTTCTCCCGTCTCCCCGGTGACCTGCAGCCCTCCACCCTGCTTGATCATATGGTCCTTCACGGAAAAGTGCTACTGGCCATGGATAAATTCCTTCCGGGCACCGCCGACAGCCTGAAGATCGGCTATACCACGCCCCAGATGAAATGGTGCCGTGAAAACGAAGCATTGGTTTGGCGCCTGTTCATCGATCAGCAACTATTGTACAAAACTGACGCGTTCTCTTACAACCGCTTCATCCAGGACGGGCCGTTCACATCCGGACTCCCGGAAGGGGCGCCGGCCATGCTGGGAAGATGGATCGGCTGGCAGATCGTTCGTAATTACATGAAGAGAAACGAAAGTACGACGCTGGATGAACTTTTTAACCTGACAGACTCGCAACTGATCCTCTCAAAATCAGGCTATAAGCCGAAAAAATAATTTTTTTTCATTCCGACCGGGTATTTTTCCCCCATTTTCCGGATAAACAGATGTCAGAACAGTTTGTCCAATTTAAACCCGGAATTATGTTAGTAAAAACTTATGGATGTGCTATTTTCGGTATTAATGCCGTAAAAGTCACGATTGAAGTGAACATTGAACAAGGCGTCAATTTCTTCATGGTCGGCCTGCCCGACAGCGCGGTTAAGGAGAGCCACCAGCGGATCGAGGCCGCATTAAGGTATATTGGTTACCGGATACCCGGCAAAAAAGTGGTTATCAACATGGCGCCGGCCGATATCAAAAAGGAAGGGTCGTCGTACGACCTGGCCCTGGCCATCGGCATACTCGGCGCATCCGAGCAACTGCCGGCAGCGCAGATTGGCGACTATGTGATCATGGGAGAGTTGTCGCTCGACGGCGGGGTCGTCCCGATGAAGGGTGCGCTGCCCATAGCAATTGAAGCCAAAAGGAAAGGTTTCAAAGGATTGATCCTTCCCAAGGCCAATGCGCGGGAAGCAGCGATCGTTGAGGGAATTGACGTGCTGGGCATTGAAAACATCCCCGAACTCATCGATTTCTTCAAGGGCAGCAGGGTAATTGAGCCGGTGAAAGTAAATATTGAAGAGGAGTTTTTCAGGAACCTGAATAACTACGAGTTCGATTTCGCGGATGTCAAAGGACAGGAGAACATCAAACGGGCGCTGGAGATTGCCGCGGCAGGGGGCCACAATGTCATCCTGATCGGCCCGCCGGGATCGGGAAAAACCATGCTGGCGAAAAGGCTGCCCTCCATTTTGCCCCCGCTGAGCCTCGAAGAAGCCCTGGAGACAACCAAGATCCACTCCGTGGCCGGCAAACTGCGCCGGAACGATGCGCTGGTCACGGTCCGCCCGTTCCGCGCGCCCCATCATACGATCAGCGATGCAGGCCTGGTAGGTGGAGGCTCCTTCCCTCAGCCCGGGGAAATATCGCTGGCACAGAACGGGGTCCTGTTCCTGGACGAACTGCCCGAATTCAAGCGATCGGTGCTGGAAGTGCTGCGCCAGCCCATGGAAGAGCGGGTGATCACCATCTCCAGGGCCAGGTCGGCCATTGAGTTCCCTGCCAATTTCATGCTCGTGGCAGCCATGAACCCCTGTCCCTGCGGATACTATAACCATCCGCAGCAGGAATGTACCTGCTCTTCCGGCATTGTGCAGAAATACCTGAACAAGATCTCCGGGCCGCTGATGGACCGGATCGATTTGCATGTGGAAGTCATCCCGGTGCCTTTCCGTGAACTCACCACGCTTTCAGCCTCGGAAAACAGCAGCACGATCCGGAAAAGGGTGATTCGTGCCAGGCAGATCCAGGAAGAGCGTTTCAGGGGGAGTCCGGGAATTCACTGCAACGCACAGATACCGGCTAAGAAGTTACATTCAATATGCGCTATTTCCGAGGAAGGCAGTATTCTTCTGAAAAATGCCATGGACCGGATCAATCTCTCGGCCAGGGCCTATAACCGCATCCTTAAAGTGGCGCGGACGATTGCCGATCTTGATGGTAGCCAGGCCATACTTACCGAACACCTGGCCGAAGCCATCCAATACCGGAGTTTGGACCGGGAGAACTGGGGAAGCTAAACGAAATGTTGAATGTTGAATGTTGAATTTTAAATTTTGAATTATAGTTGTTTAGTTATTAGTTATTTACCATATTCAATTGATTAACTGATATTTAGCCAAGATATTAACACCTAATGCTACAAATCTTAATATTTTTAGTTGTTAAATGTGCTTAAAATGTTTATTTTTAGACTTTGGACCTATTGTATTTTTTGTATTACTTTCTATCTTTGCACATAAATACAAACCAAATAATCTGGAATAAACTATAATAACAATATTATGAGAAAAATCAACAAATTACTTATTAGCTGCCTTTTAGCAGCGGTGATTGGTGTTCTGCCCGTTTTGTCCTTTGCACAGGATCAGGGAACAGAAACCAAGATGACCCACAAGGAGAAACGGGAATTATTCGACAAGTACTGGTTCATTAATGCCTATGTCGCCGGTGTCCAGCAGAACACAGACATTGTGATCAACAAGTACCTGGCACCTTTTTCTGACTGGCGTTTAGGGTATGGAGGAGGTTTTGGCTGGCAGTTCCATCCAATTTGGGGCGTCAGGGCCAATATTAATTTCGGAGAACTTTACGGTCAAAGCAAGAAAGATGTGTTCTGGCTGCAAACGATCGACCCGGTGTATGCCAACGGGCTGTTCTTCAGGACAAAATTATTTGAATACAAACTCGATGCAACCATGAACTTCAGCAACATGATCTCCGGCTATAATCCGGACCGTTTTGCCGATGTTTACGGAATTGTCGGATTCGGTTTTACGGAATGGACCTCGGAAGGATTCTATTTCGCTGATGATGGCACCGCCGTCTTGCGTTATGAAGACGGTAAGGACATCAGGGGCGAGGGCGGTCTTCCTTTTGCCAATTATAAAGGATACCATGACGGATTCAAGGATGGATGGAACAGGAAATCCAACATCAACTTCGGTTTAGGCGGAGCATTCCACATTATCCCTCAACTGGAGGCTAATGCGGAGTTCCAGGTCAAGATCCTTACCGGTGGCAAAGGTGAACATGAAGGTCACAACCCGGAATTCAGACAGGGAGACTTCCTTGACAATATAGAAAATGGCGAGGCCATGATCTACAACGACATGTACAGTACCTTCTCGCTCGGCCTGACTTACAAATTTGTCGGATCGGACCCGTTGAAGAAAATGAAAAAGAATTATGAAACGGTAACTTTCAAGACCGAGCCTGATCCGCTGGAAGCCCATGGTGGCAAGGTGCCCATAAAGGTTACAGGTACTTTCCCGGCCAATTATTTCCATCCCAAAGCGGCCATGTACGCTGAACCGTTCCTGGTTTGTGAAGGACAAGAGCCCATTGCCCTTAAGCCCATCCTGCTGAAGGGTACCAGCGTTGGCGGCGAAGGCATTGTTATCTCAAAAGACGGTGGCTCGTTCACTTATGAAACTGTAGTGGATTACGATGAAAATTGCCGTGCAGCCGAACTAATCCTTAAGCCTATCATTTTTATCCCCAAGGGTGACCTCCCTGCAGGGCTTACCAGGGACGACGTACTCGGTTACAAAAAGAATGTCGAACTGCCTGAGAAAAAATTAGCTGACGGGATCATTATCACCCCGACCAAATTCGCCTTTGACCAGACCGGCTCTATCGCGCCGCATGGTTATGTGAAGGAAAACATCCTCAGCAAGAATGCAAAGTTGTTCTTTGAAGTCAATAAATTCGCCCTCAACTGGAACGTGCCGCTGAACAAAGTCGATGCCAACAAGGCTATACTCAACGAGGTGTTCGAATACCTGCTCATGGGTTATAAGGTAAAAGATATTAACATCGACGGTTGGGCATCACCTGAAGGCGAAGAAACCTTCAACCAGGGCTTATCCGAAAACAGGAGCAAAACGGCACAGAAGTATGTTGCCGATAAGATCAAAGGGTTCATCAAAGCCAAGGATACCAAGCTGATGACCAAGGATGCCGAAAAAGACTACCAGTACAATATCGCGCACCATGGCCCGGATTGGAACGGCTTTATCAACAGCCTGCAGAATTCAGACATGCCAGACAAGAACAGCATGCTGAACGTGATCAACAGCGCCGGTACACCGGCTATGAAAGAGCAGAAGATCAGGGAAATGATCGTTATTTACCCGGATATTGACGCGAAACTGCTGCAACCCCTCAGAAGGTCAGAAATCGTGGTCAACTGCTATGAGCCCAAGAAAACAGACGAAGAGATCGCTGCCCTTTCAACCTCAGATCCCAGCAAACTGGATGATAAGGAACTGAACTACGCTGCTACCATGCAGACCGATAAGAACGTGAAGCTGCAGATCTACAAGGCCGCTATCTCACAGTACCCGGATGATTATAAGGGTTATGCCAATGCAGGCGCCATCGAGCTCGAAAATAACGATCTGAAAGCCGCTAAGGCTCATCTTGAAAAAGCTGCTCAACTGAACCCCAACAGCGGGGAAGTTCACAACAACCTCGGGATTATTTTTGGCGTCGAAGGTGATTACCTGAAAGCCGAAGAGCACTTCCTGAAAGCACAGCAGCTTGGAATCAACAGCAGCTACAACCAGGGAGTGATCAGCATCCACAAGGGTGATTACAGCAAAGCATTAAGCCAGTTCGGCAACAAGACCTGTGATTACAACGTAGCCCTGGCTTACATTGCCAAGAAAGATTATCCGCCGGCGGAAAAGCAGTTAAGCTGTGCCCCGGAAAATGCTGAGACAATGTACCTGAAAGCCATCCTGGGCTCAAGGACCGGAAACACCAGCATGTTATTTGAAAACCTTGGCAAAGCCATCCAGATGAATTCCGCTTACAAATCGGAAGCTAAGATTGACAGGGAATTCATTAAGTATTTCAATGATCCTAACTTCACCGGCCTGGTGAATTAACACAAAGGTTTTATAAAACTAAAAGAGGCTGTTCAAGCGATTGAGCAGCCTTTTTTGTTTTGCACAGAGGTAGTATCATAAGACGGGATCCCATCACGAAAGCTATTCTGCAGATTCGAACTCCAATGACTAAAGCCGTTGGTTCCAACAGCCTCACCCCCTCTACCCCCTGCCCCCTATTGGTGAGGTTAAGCAACCGACGGCTTTAGTCGTCGGCGATGCAAAAAAAAGACAGTCCTTCTTTTTTCCTTTATAAAAGGATCCGTTGGATACCCGGCTCGAAGTCAGCATTGATCACTTCAAGGAAGGATGCATAGTCCGCGTCCCGCTCCATGAAATCCACATTATTCGTGTCAATGATCAAGATTTTCATGTTACTGACAGACCTGAAATGACTGAAGTAGCCGGCCTGTATCCTTTCAAGATAATCCGGCTGAATCGATTGTTCATACTCTCTTCCCCTTGAGCTGATATTGCGCAACAATCCGGGCATGTCAAGATAAAGGTAGACCAGCAGGTCGGGCCGGGGCAGAAAAGCACTGATAATGTGGAACAGTCTCGAATACAGGTTGAATTCATCCGGTTTAAGGTTATTTCTCGCAAAGATCAGCGACTTATCAATGAAATAATCTGAGATGGTGGATGAGGAGAACAGTTCCTGCATTGGCAGGGTTTCTTTCAGTTGCTGATAACGGTCTGCAAGGAAAGACATCTCAAGAGGAAATGCGTAGGCTTCAGGATTTTCATAGAATTTAGGAAGGAAGGAATTGTCTTCGAACCGTTCCAGGATGAGCTTTGAATTGAAGTCTTCGGAGAGCCGTTTTGCCAGGGTTGTTTTCCCTGCCCCGATATTCCCCTCAATGGCGATGTAATTATATTTTAATGCCTCAGGTTTCATTCTCATGGATTGGATAAGGATAAACATTCAGCGGATCACGGCACTCATGTATCAGTTCGTCAATGGATTTCCGGTTGCCGGGATGGATATATGTTCCATCCAGTTCAGATAAAGGCAGCAGGGTAAACATCCGGTCCGGTATTCCGGGATGTGGTATGATCAGGTTCTTCTCCCGGATGATCTCGTCATTATAAAAAAGGATATCAATATCAATCAGCCTTGAGCTGTAACCTGCAGCATTATTTCTGCTCCTTCCGAGATCGGTTTCGATCCTCAGAATACGTTCCAGTAAGTCGTGAGGCGCATAAATTGTTTCAATCCTGATCACCTGGTTCAGGAACTGTCGGTCGGCATTGAATCCCCAGGGCTCCGACTCATAGATGGATGACTCCATCGTGATCCGGCCAAGTTGCAGGGAAACAGCCTCGCGGGCCTGTTTTAGCAGACTCAGGCGATCATCCATATTACTTCCGAGGAGCAGATTTACAATGTTCATCGGGGCTGTTTATGCAAATTTCTCTACCAGTTCCACGAGCCGGGAGGCATATCCCATTTCATTGTCGTACCAGGCGACAACCTTTACGAGCCTGTTCTTTTCGCCGAGGACAGCCGTAAGCCCCGCGTCGAAAACAGCGGAGTGGGTATTTCCAATGATATCGACCGACACAATGGGATCTTCCGTATACTCAAGAATTCCTTTTAGAGGGCCTTCCGCCGCTTCTTTGAATTTCCGGTTGATGTCTTCAGCGGTAGCTGCATGTTTCACGATGCAGGTGAGATCGGTGAGAGAACCATCTGCAACGGGCACCCTGATCCCGGCACCGCCGAGATTGGCTTTCAGGTGCGGAAAGATTTTCGTCGCGGCTTTGGCAGCACCGGTAGTAGTAGGAACGATCGAAGCAGCGGCAGCCCGTCCCCTGCGCAGGTCCTTATGTGGTGCATCAAGCAGGTTCTGGTCCTTTGTATAAGAATGGACCGTTGTGATAAAGGCCCTTTCAATACCCCAGAATTTATCGAGGATCATGATCAATGGCGCCACGTTGTTGGTCGTGCAGGAAGAATTGGAGATGATAACATCGTTGCGGTCGATGATCGAATCATTGACACCCAGCACCACATATTTCACATCATCGCTTTCATTTTTCGCGGGAGCCGAAATGATCACCTTACGCGCACCGGCTTCTTCGACATGCCGGATCGCATCGTGACGCGACACAAACCGGCCACTGGATTCGATGACGACATCAATGCCCAGTTCCTTCCAGGGAAGCCGGCCCGGATCTTCCTCGCTGAAAACAAGGATCTTCACGCCATTTACCAGCAGATGGTCGCCGTTATGCTCTATATTTCCTGGAAAACGCCCGTGGACCGAATCGTACTTAAGAAGGTGAGCAAGGATTTTACTGTCTGCAATATCATTCACAGCGATGACCTCTATCCGGTCATTTTCCATTAATTTCCTGAAAGTGATCCGGCCAATCCTCCCAAAACCATTGATCGCAACCCTGATTTTTACCATTTGGGAAGGGTCCTAATGTAAGATGATCTTTTCCACCATTACTGTTTCTTCCCCAACAAGGCGTAGCAGGTAAATCCCTTTAGGTTTGCCTCCGAGGTCAATTTTTCCTTTATAGCTGCCCGTAGGCGGTGCTATTACGGATTGGTTCAGTATTTTATTTCCCTGCAGGTCAGTTATCTCCAGGTCAACATTTCCGCTGATGCCGGTCCATTCGATCAGGACAACACCTTTGGTCGGATTGGGGAAAAGTAAAATTTCCGGTTGATGATTCAATTCATCGACACCGGTGCATTCGGCAAAGTCAAATGCGATCCGGACCGTATCGGTGCTCATGCAGCCGTCTTCATTTTCAACCCTGACCCAGATGGTTTTGAGATCAAATCCAATACCCGTAGTTCCGACCACGATGGAAGGTTCCACTGATCCATTCGACCAGTAATAACTCATACCGGGGTTATTGGCATAAAGCCTGATCGTATCGTACGGGCAAACGTTCAGGTCAGAGCCCAGGTTGACCATAGGTGGTGATGAAACCGTCACGGAAACAGGCGGGGATGTGAAATAGTTGAATCCGTCGAAAACCTCTACCGTGTAAGTAGTACTGGATATCGGGTAAATATAGGGGTCCTGTTCAGTGGAGGTGAATCCGGCCGGGTCGGAAGTCCAGGAGAAGGTGTATTCAGGATTGCCGCCACTGGGAAGTGCATGTAACTGTGTAACGTAGCCGCGACAGATCTTTGAGTCGGTAACATCGGCTGTGACGGCAAGAGGGCCCCCGTTGACCACCACGGTCACCAGGTCTTCTTCGGCACAGACGCAACCCGTGATGTTGTCCGTCACGGTCAACCTGAAGAGGGTTGTTTCATAGAGTTTAACCGTAATCGGGTTTTGCGTGTAAGGATTGACAAGTTTTTCAGCCGGTTGCCAGGACCAGGTATAGCTACCCGATCCCTGAACGGCCGATCCGTAAAGGTATCCATACGCCCCGTGCCATATCGTATCGTTGGGGCCTGCCTCAGCCACCGGCTGGGTAAATACTTCGATGGTCACCGATCCGTTGGTCATGTTATACCCGTCATTTACCAGGACATGATAGGTTGTGGTCTGGGTTGGCTGAACAATCGGGTTAGGAATATCGGATGAAAAACCGGGAGGAGTGGAAGACCAGCTGAACGTATAATTTTCTGATCCTCCCGAGGCATAGGAATTAATCTGGGAGGATTCACCTGGGCAGATCTCATTCGGATTCGCAATGGGCCCGACATTCAGTGGCCCGCCCGTAACAAAAAGGATCATCTGGTCCATATCCTGGCAATTTCCGGCCAGGTCAGTAACCGTAAGGGTAAACTGTGTGGTTTGCTCCATGTTCACTGTCGTCGGTGTGGGTGAGGACGGATCAATGAGCAGCTCCGCGGGTTCCCAGCTGAAGGTATAATCGCCCGAACCCTGGCTTACAGAGCCCTGCAAGGTTGTGAAAGTCCCGTAGGGTATGCTCTGGTCCTGACCCGCATTAGACTCCGGGCCGTCAACATAAACCGTGACGCTGTCGGTTGTGACGGAGTCGCAAAGCGCGAGACAGGTGACGTAATATGTTGTGGTGATCAGAGGACTTACGGTGATCTCCGGCAGGGTGTCCCCGGTACTCCAGAGCAATTTAAACGGGCCGTATCCATTTATATCCCGGACCGCTAGGTTAGCCTCCGTGGCACAATTGATCGTGGTATCCGGCGACATATTGAGTGATAATTGGTACTCTTTCAATGATATAGTGATGGTATCCATATCGATTCCACACAGAGAGGAATTATAGATGATCTTTATGTTCTCATTCCATTCATTGATTGCATCAGGAATGGTGTTAATATTGATCCATGCCTGGCTGTAACCTGTCGGGAACAGGATAGAGTCGGGGATCTCCTCATAATCGACCCCATTGGTGGCACTGCCGCTGATGATGAGTGGCATATAATAATCGGCTTCTGCCAGGACCGATCGTTGCAGCAATATCGTGGCATTATTGCACCCTTCTATGGCAAAATTGAATTCAGGAGTTGAATAAGTCACCGTATTGGCAATACCGACGCTGGAAAAACTGTTAGCCTCAAGGAACACTCCTGAATCATAAGCATGATCTACCCCATCGCCGATAGCCAGCTTTATATGGTAAGTTTCGCAAGGGATCACATTGGCAAAGGCGGTCAGCACCTTGGTAAACGCATCGTACTGGACAAATTGCTGTGTGTTGTTGACAAAATACTGGCAATTGGTACAACTCGTGGCACAGTTGTATGGGTTTCCACAATTAACCGTGTTAATGCTTACCGGGATATTGGTAAGCGGGATTATCGCGATATTGGCGCTGTTATTGGAATAGGGCCCATTAATTCCAGGACCGCTGATGAAGAACCCGAACGCATCGTTGAACTGGTAGACATATTCGTGGTATTCTTCCGAACCAAACACATACTTGAAAGATACCACGGTTGACTGCGGGATGAAATCAAACTCAAGAACACAGGCGTCGAAAGTGGAAACCCCTGAAATTGCATTCAGGTCAGGATCACCGCCCTGGTTTGAATTCTGACCGGCACTGCCGGAATTATTTGGCCCGGGCGCCACCGTAACAGCCCCTGAGGTAAGGATAATTCCATCCTCAATGCCAATATTTCCGGGACCTCCCCAGAACTTGCCGCGGGAAATGTTATTCCCCGTATAAGTGATATTGCTTGTAACAACACCACCTCCGATTAAAATCTCCTGTACCATTTGTTCCGGCGTAATATTGCTGGAAACCTGCAATACCTGTGCCCGGGTCACGGAATACAGACAAAATGTCAAAAACAATGTTATGGTAATCGATGGCAATAGCTTACGGAAGTAGATCTTTTCCATCATAGAAATAATTAAGTGTTTGTAATAGAGTTTTAAAAAACAGGTACACCACCCTTACATTGCAAATATATAAAAATTTGATCTCTACATCAATATCCTCGAAAACACATTCAACTTACATAAATCTTTGCGACAGGCTTCTTTTTAAATGATTGCAATATTTTCCGTAACTTTCAGTTTAAATAATTATTTTTATCACCATTCAATCAATTAATAATTTATTCGAAAAAAAAATGGAAGAGATTAAAAATTACATTGAAGCCAATAAGGACCGGTTCCTGGAAGAACTTTTCGGATTGATCAGGATCCCATCCATCAGCAGCGATACATCAAGGAAAGAAGATATGTTGAAAGCTGCGCAGTACTGGAAAGATTCATTAATGAAAGCAGGCGCTGCAAAGGCTGAGATCTTTGCGACTGAAGGCAACCCGGTTGTTTACGGAGAACTGATCATCGATCCGGCCAAATCCACAGTGCTGGTCTATGCCCATTACGATGTCATGCCTGTCGATCCCGTGGAACTCTGGAACTCCCCTCCTTTCGAACCCGAGATCAGGGACGGGAAGATTTTCGCACGCGGTGCCGATGACGACAAAGGGCAATCGTTCATGCAGGCCAAAGCGTTTGAATACCTGGTTAAATCTGGCAAGCTGCCCTGCAATGTTAAATTCATGATTGAAGGCGAAGAAGAGATCGGGTCCGCTCACCTGGGAAAATTCTGTGACGATTACAAAGACATGCTGAAGGCTGATATCATCCTGGTCTCGGACACCAGCATGATCGCACCCGACATTCCTTCCATAACCAGCGGATTACGTGGATTGAGCTACATGGAAGTTGAAGTTACCGGTCCGAACAAGGACCTCCATTCGGGTCTCTTTGGCGGTGCAGTGGCCAACCCGGCCAATATCCTGGTCGATCTGATCGCATCCCTGAAGGATGGAAAGCAGCGGATCACCATCCCGGGATTTTATGATGACGTGCTGGAACTGAGCATGGAAGAACGTCAGAAAATGGCCAAAGCTCCATTTAACCTGGAAGCTTACAAGAAAGCGCTGGATATTGATGAAGTTTGCGGGGAAGAAGGCTATACTACGCCGGAGCGCACCGGGATCAGGCCCACACTTGATATCAACGGCATCTGGGGCGGTTACACGGGTGAAGGCGCCAAAACAGTCATTCCTTCCAAAGCCTGGGCGAAGATCTCGATGCGACTGGTACCGAACCAGGATCACAAAAAGATAAGCAAGCTGTTCGAGGACCATTTCAAGGCGATTGCCCCTCCGTATGTTAAGGTAAAAGTCACCGCGCTCCACGGAGGCCAGGGTTACGTGTCGCCAACGGATATGCCGGCCTACAAAGCTGCTGAAAAAGCCTATGAAAAAGCATTCGGCAAAATACCTGTTCCGGTCCGCAGCGGTGGAAGCATACCCATCATTTCCACCTTTGAGGAAAAACTGGGGATAAAATCCATCCTGATGGGATTTGGTTTGGAGTCGGATGCGATCCATTCACCGAACGAAAATTTTCCGCTGGGACAGTTCTTTAAAGGGATTGAGACGATAGTTTATTTTTATCAGTTCTTTGCTGAAGCCCACCACGCTTAGACCTCACCCCTAACTAATATGGTGGTGTTTATGAAATGGCTTATTTTATTTAACCACAAAGGATCACAAAGGTATTTCACAAAGGCGCACAAAGGTTATCATCTGGCAGTCAGACACTTTGTGTGCCTTTGTGATGTACTTCGTGCGCCTTGGTGGTTAAAAAAGAGACTTGTTGGACACCCTCACGAAAGTTGAGGTTATCTGATTTTTCCAAAGGCATTTATGCCATTATCAAGGAAATCAACATAATCCTCAACACCAGGCGTAAAACCCACACCTTCGGTTAAAGCATTCCCGTTCGGATCAAGTATGATGTAATAAGGCTGCGCGTTGACACCGAAGCGGGTAATCTGGAAGTCGGTGTTTTTTCTGCCGATGGTCTTCTTGACTTTACCATCAAATGTTGAGGTTACCCACTCGTTCTCAGGCAGTTCGTAATTATCATCGACATACAGGGCTACGATCACGAAATCATTCTGAAGCCTTTTCAGCACATCCGGGTCTGACCACACATTTTTCTCCATCACCTTACAATTGGTGCAGGCATGGCCCTTGATGTCAAGGAATACCGGTTTGTTTAGTTGTTTGGCACAGGCCAGCCCCTGTTCGTAATCGAAATATCCCTTCAGCCCGTGGGGCAGTTCAAACAGGTCATTGTATTTCGGATTATCGCACAGGTTTGCAGTGGCAGGAAGGTTGCCGGAGCTAACCACACTGATGTTCCTTGTATTTTCACGGATAATATCATCAAGGTCCCATGCCGATTCGGAAGGCAGGTAACCGGATACGGCCTTGAGCGGGGCGCCAAACAGGCCGGGCACCAGGTAGATGGCAAAGGCAAACGCAGCGATGACAAATGCAAGCCTTGGAACGGAAACATGGTCAACCGGGCTATCATGCGAGAACCTGATCTTACCCAGCAGGTATAGCCCCAGTAAAGTAAACAGCACGATCCAGACGGCAATAAACACTTCGCGGGTGATGCCCCAGCCCAGCGCCTGGTTGGGAACGTTGAGATATTTCATCCCGATGAAAAGGATCAAAAAAGCCAGCACCACTTTCACCGAGTTGAGCCAGCCGCCCGATTTAGGCATTTTGTTGAGCCACGCCGGGAATAGCGCAAGCAGGGTGAAGACGATGCCGAATGCCAGCGAAAAACCGAACATTCCCACTGTCGGTTTCAGCACTTCGCCGCTGGCAGCTTCAACCAGGATACCGCCGACAAAAGGCGCTGTGCAGGAGAATGAAACCAGCACCAGTGTCAGCGCCATGAAGAATGCGCCGATATACCCGCCTTTATCTGCCTGGGCGTCCGATTTGCTGGTGAGCCAGGAAGGCAGCACCATTTCGAACATTCCGAAGAATGAAGCGGCAAACACGGCGAACAACAGGAAGAAGATGATGTTGGTGACCCAGTGCTCGCTGACCTGTTTGATGGTATCGGCCCCGAAGATCACGGAAACAAGAATTCCGATCACCGTATATATAAAAATGATGGAAAGCCCGAAGAAGATCGCCTGCGATTTGGCTTTCAGCTTGTTCTGGCTGGCATTCATAAAGAAGGTCACGGTCATGGGGATCATCGGGTAAACACACGGAGTCAGCAGACCGACAAAACCGATGCCAAGGGCCAGGAAGAAAAATGACCACAGGGAAGAATCCTTCTTCGTTTCGTCTGCCGCAGGTTCGGCGTCTGGAACAATCTTCTCAGCAACGGTTTTTTCCGAAGATCCCGGCTGTTCTGTCTGTTTATTTGCAATGGCAACGGGTTGTTCTGTCTTCTGTTCCTCAACCGCAGGCTCCGTGGCAGGTTTGGTTTCTGATTGAACTGCAGCAGCAGTTGCACCCGGCAGGTCAAACGAGAATTCGACATATTCCGGGGGCAGGCAGCGGCTGTCGTCGCAGGCCATGTACTCAAGCTCGCCGGTCACTTTGAAAGGTTTGGACGACTTCATTTTCACCTTCTGCCTGAACATGGCATTGTCGTCGAAGTACTTAAGGTCCATTTCAAAAGCATTGTCGTACTTTTCAATCGGGACCGGTGTCTGGAGCTTGCCGACCAGTTCATAATCCGCTGAAGGATTGAACTTGAAAGAAGTCGGTATCGGTCCGCCTTCTGCGATATCGATCCCATAAATGTGCCATCCCTTGTCCATAGTGGCTTTCAGAATGAGTTCATATTCTTCGCCATTGATTTGTTTTGAATCGAAAGACCATTTGACAGGCTGTAGTATCTGGGCATTCGTTGTCAATGCGAATGCAAGGAATAGAAATAATGTTGAAAACAGGCTTTTCTTCATTTCTGCTAATTATTCGGTTTTTAAAGAGTTTGCAAAAATATGAATTATGATCTATTGAAATGCTGTTTTTGGCTTATTTAGAAGGTTATCTATATTAAAAAATGTTAAGAGATTGGAAGATATTCAATCTTGAGAATCCTTGTAAATCCTGGTTCCACCTTGTACCGGTCGTCCATCCGCTTACCGATCACCCACACAATATCATCTCCGGAGCATAACAGCCACTGGTTCTCCTTCTCAATTTTTGAGAATTTCAAATCGGTAAAAAAGTCGCTAAGCTTCTTTGGCTTCACCATGCCAAACGGTATAAACCGGTCACCTCTCTTCCACTTTCTCAGCCTGAGCGGAAACTGCAATTTGTCAAGGTCCAGTAAGGCAACATCGGCAGGAGATTTAAGGCTGGCCGGAATTTTATCCATGACCACGAACGAAAGTCTTACCGGCACTTCAATACCAATCTGCAGATCGTTCCAGTTCAATTCATATTCCTTTTTAAGTTTCAGATCATGCCGTGGAACAATGATGAACAACTCCCTGTCTTTTACAAGCCGATGGGTAGGAGAAATGACTTCCTTACCGGTGATGGCCTCCTGTAAACCAACAATATCATCAATATTCGACTTGTTAAATCCGTAGGGTGATAATAATTCAAAAGCCAGTGTTTTAAGAGGAACCATGCTGAAAAACTTGTTAAGCGAAATCGTTATTAAATTCCCTCGTTGATCGAGTATCGAGTTTCGGATATCCTCAATCGCCTGCAGGTATATCATTTCCGCATCGCTGATATTATGCATGGTTTCGGCCAATGTTTTCCTGAAAGAAGGGTTTATTTTTTCCAGTTCCGGAATGATCTTGTGCCTGATCCTGTTGCGGGTATATTTCAAAGACCGGTTCGACGAGTCCTCGACAAAATCCAGCCGGTTCTCTTTTGCATGATCTTCAATTTGTTTCCGTGTTGCAAAGAGAAGGGGCCTGACAATTTTTCCCTGCCTGGCCGGGATCCCGTGCAGGCCTTCAATCCCGGTGCCGCGGGCCAGGTTGATCAGGAAAGTTTCGATCCGGTCATCCAGGTGGTGGGCAGTTGCTACGTAATCATATCCATGCCTGACCATTAACTCATTAAACCATTGATAACGAATATCCCGGGCGGCAACCTGGATGGAAATCCTGTGTTTTCGGGCATAACCTGCCGTATCGACATGACTGACATGAATTTCAACCTGGTAATGCGCTGCAAGTTTCCGAACGAACTGCTCATCACGGTCAGATTCATCGCCTCTCAGTTGAAAATTGACATGGGCAAGCGAGAAGGTGTACCCGGCACGGTGGAACAAATCGGTCATAACCACCGAATCGACACCTCCGCTCAGCGCCAAAAGTATGCGAGAATCTTTGGAAAAAAGAAGGTTATCGGTTATAAATCCGGTGAATTCATCAAGCATAAGGCAAAGTTACCAAATGCTTTTATAAGTCCAGCACGTTCCCTGAGTTCAGCAGGTCATCCATGCATTTGATTTTGCTGGTTCGCTTGGCTTCGCTGATCTGGTGTTCATACAACTGGTCATAGGGATCGTTGCAGTCACAGGAGCGGATCACACCCATGGCTATCGGAAATTCCGGCAATCCCATGTTGACCAGCCTGTAATGCGTTAAATCTTCCGGATTGGTCGGGTCGTGTCGCAGGATATCATCTTCTGTGATGCCATTCTCGCCGATGGTGGCGACTTTGAGCCTGTTGTGTTTGTATATCAGGCCTTTATCACGGTTTTTACCGAAAATCATGGGTTTATCGGCTTCAAGATAGATCTGGTGGTCATCCTTGACCTCTTTGTTGGTGATATCTGAATGGATCTGGTTATTAAAGATCACGCAATTCTGAAGGATTTCCACAACAGAGGTACCTTTATGCAAAGCTGCCGCTTTAAACACTTCGCGCATCATTTTCGGATCGGTGTCCACCGCGCGGGCGAAGAAAGTGCCCTGGGAACCCATCACCAGTTCTCCCGGGTTGAAGGGGCTTTCGATCACACCTTCGGGAGAGCTTTTAGTAACAAGTCCCCTTGGGGAGGTTGGTGAATATTGCCCTTTGGTAAGCCCATAGATCCGGTTATTGAAAATCACGATATTCATATCGATGTTCCGTCGGATCGTATGGATAAAGTGGTTTCCGCCGATAGCCATGCTGTCGCCGTCGCCGGTAATATGCCACACCTGGAGTTTCGGGTTGGCAATTTTAATTCCTGAAGCTATTGCAGCACCTCTTCCGTGCAGTCCATGAAATCCATAAGTGTTGATATAATAAGGAAAGCGGGAGGAACAGCCAATCCCGGAAACGAAGACAATGTCTTCCTTTCTGCCGCCGAGTTCAACAAGAACCGACTGGATGGAAGCCATGATGGCATAATCGCCGCAACCCGCGCACCATTTGACCGGTCCGGGGGATTTTAAGTCGTCTTTGGTCAGGACTTTAACAGCCTGTATAGGTTCATTCTGTGCCATATCAGTCTTCGTTCAGTATTTCTTCAAATTTCAACTTCAGTTCATTGATCAGGAAAGGCAGTCCCTGCACCTTATGATAGGTAAGGTACTGGTATTGGGGGAATGTGGCCCTAAGCCAATAGATAAACTGCCCGTTGTTCAGTTCGCAAACCACAATTCGCCTGAATCCCTCAAGTACCTCCTCGGTATTCTTCGGCATGGGATAAATATAATTAAAGTGGGCCAGGCTTAATTTATGTCCCTGGGACTGCAGGTCTTTCACCGCGCTGACCAGGTGTCCGTATGTACCACCCCATCCCACCACCAGGAGATCTCCGGTTTTTTCACCAACGACTTCCAGTTCAGGGATGACATTAGCGACACGGTATACTTTTTCCTGCCGGAGAGCGACCATTTTCTGGTGGTTGAGCGGATCATGTGAAACGGTTCCGATAACATCCTCTTTTTCAAGGCCCCCGATCCGGTGTCGCAGTCCTTCCTGTCCCGGAACCGCCCAGGGCCTGGCAAGGGTTTCCGGATCCCTTTTATAAGGCATGTAATCCGGATCGTTGTCTGCGACCAGCCTCGGGGTGATCTTAGGCAAATCGTCCATTTTGGGTATTTTCCACAGTTCCGAGCCATTGGCAAGGTAACCGTCGGTCAGGAGGATTACGGGCACCATATGTTCAACCGCGATCCTGGCAGCCATGAAAGCATAGTCGAAGCAGTTGGCGGGAGTGCTGGCAGCCATGACAACCACCGGGCTTTCACCGTTTCTGCCGAAAAGGGCCTGCATGAGGTCAGACTGCTCCGGCTTAGTGGGAAGTCCGGTGGAAGGCCCTCCGCGCTGCACATCGATGATCACCAGGGGCAATTCGGTGATCACAGCCAGGCCGGTGGCTTCGCTTTTCAGCGCAAGCCCGGGGCCTGAGGTTGAGGTAGCGGCAAGCTTCCCTGCAAACGCGGCACCGATGGCGCTGTTAATCCCGGCGATCTCGTCTTCAGCCTGCAGTGTCTTCACACCAAGGTGTTTATGATGGGCCAGTTCCTGTAAAATTTCAGTAGCGGGGGTTATGGGATAAGAACCGAGGAAAAGTTCCAGTCCCGATTTCTCTGCTGCGGCCATCAGCCCCCATGCAGCCGCTATATTTCCGTTGATGCTGCGATACCTGCCCTTGATATCGGCGCTCGGTTTTATTCGATAAGTGATGTCAAATTCCTGCAGGTTTTCGGCAAAATGGTAACCTGCCTTTAAAACCGCCTTATTTGCCTTTGCAACGATTTCTTTCCTGGCAAACTTTTCTTCCAGGAATTTTATGCCCATTTCAAGCTTCTTATGGAACATGAAATAAAGCATCCCCAGGGCAAACTGGTTCTTAGCCCTGTCAGCCGATTTGGCGTCAAGACCGATCTGCATGCAGGTGGTCCTGGTCAGGCCCGTGATCGGGGCTTTGATGACTTTATACCCGTCGAGGGTTTTATCTTCGAGGGGATTGTTCTGGTAGCCGGCCTTTTCGATGTCTTTCGGTTCAAAGCTGTCGACGTCAACAATAATGATCGCCCCGGGCTTGACCCATTTCATATTGACCTTCAGTGCGGCAGGGTTAAGTGCGATCAGCACATCCGCCAGGTCGCCTGGAGTTTCGATGGTGATGTGCCCGAAATGAAGCTGGAAGCCGGAAACCCCTGCGACGGTCCCCTGCGGGGCCCTGATCTCGGCGGGATAATCGGGAAATGTGGCCAGGTCATGGCCTTCTATGGCTGTCGTGTCCGAAAATTGTGAACCGCTGAGCTGCATCCCGTCACCGGAATCCCCGGCCAGTTTAACCACCACGTGTTCGAGCTCAATGATCTTATGATTCTTGTTCTCCTTCTCCATCATTAAAAATTTATCGGGCAAAATTACAAGAATTACCTATATATTATAGATCGAAAAACTTATAAATTGCAAACAAGATGCATTATCAATTTTTATCTTACTTGTTTACAAATAATTATATTGTGAAATTGTTAACAAATTGCCGGCTGCTCCTGAGATATAAAGGGAATAAGCGGTGAAGAAAAGGCCTTATTAAAAATAATATCCTGCCATTATAAAAAACGAATTTACATCGGTGCCATACTCACTGGTCATTCCGGCAGTAAACTCGAATCCCAGGTGCAAAAAAAGCACATCATTATCCGGGAAATGATAACCGGCCCCTGCCCTGACCATACCACCCATGTACCATTTGTTTGAACCGTTTAATCTCACCGACATCATTGATAAAGCCACGAATCGTATCATGTTCATTAGTAATAAGATAACCCGGTACATTCCGCGATTGGGCAAAAACTGAAGATGAAATCATCAAGAAAAGGAAAAAGTAAAATGCATTCAGGATGGAATTAACTTTGATCACGGCCGGTTAATGAGTGGTAAAATTAAAAATATAATCCAACACCCTAAATTAAATTCCAAATTCCAAGCACCAAATTCCAAACAAATTCCAAATTCCAAGCACC